>CANMLG010000030.1 GCA_947498765.1 uncultured Aquimarina sp. | reverse complement strand
TATTTGAACAAAGGGTTCAACTTTAAAAAAGTCAAACCCTCTATATTTTAAACTTACACATTTTAAGGGATAGTGTCTACTGCAGTATACTTATCCACATTATTTATTAACGCCCTAACTTCTCCTCTTTCTCTATTTCTAACTAGTTTGTTTTCGGGGAATCTATCCATTTTATTTTTTACTACATAACAAGCATTGTTTACTTTGTCTGCTATGACCCTTTTTAAAGACGATATCGAAGGTAATTTTAATCCAATCGTTGCTCCAAGAAATTTTCTATGCCCGGTCATACTACCCCAAACATCTCTTCCAACTTGATTATTATGATAATCCATTGCCTCGCTATCTATTGGATTATTACTTGCACAAGTTTCTCGGGCATCCGCAATTGTTTTTGCAAATCTTAATCTTCTCTTTATTGAACTTAAAGAAACGTAATGTTGAGCTAATAGTGCATTCCATAAAGCGTGTCTATAAGCATCTTCTCTTGAATCACCAGAACCATATTTACTGCCAAAAAAGTTTCTAGAGGATGTTTTTGATCTATCACTCGCTAATATCAAAGAAGCTAATGATAAGGTATATGAAAACCCATTTCCTACTGATTTAGCTAAGGCACATGCAGGTTGAAAAACATCGTCTATATATGCTTTACTATCTATAGCTTTTTGAGCTTTGACAATTTTCTTTGATTCATACTTTATCTCATCAGAATCATTATCTGCAATTTTCTTCATTACTTCAAAATCAAAATTTTGACTATAATACAGATCTATTAAATCTTTATTTTCTTCTATTTGACTTTCATTTAATGTTGGAAAATCTTTTTTTATTATTTCCCATTTTTTTTTCTCTTTTCTTTCTAGTTCTGCTTCTTCTAATAGTTCAATTTTCATTAAAATTTCATCCACTTCTTGTATTATGCCTCTTTTTAAAAAAATCTCTTTTATTTCTTCAGGTAAAGAATTTTGATAGGATAATTCTAATATTAAATCATCTATTTCTTTTTGTCTAGTATTAGAAATTTCAAAATCATAAGGAAATTGATCTTGTATATCTATAACTCCATTAATGAAATTGTTGTTATCTGGCATTTCAAGTGCTAAAGATTTTGCAGCTAAACCAGATTTTTTTTCATTATTGATCTTTCTTCATTATAATAATTGATCAATACTTGTTCATTATGTTCTGTTTCTAATTCAGATATAGGCGTTGAAAAACGATGATTTACTGGTAGCCCTTTAAAATAGATTAAATTATTTTGTTCTGTTTCTTGTTTTTCAATATTTTGATTTGAAATATTATCATTTTCACAAGAAAATAAAATGAATGAAAAAATTATAAAACATAACTTTTTAAATTGAATTTTGTGGTTCATTAAATTGAATTTTTATATTAAATTAAATGTATATCCGTAAAGGCTCCTATATTGAAGTAATTTTCGCATATTGTATTGAATTAAAGATGTTTAAATCATGGATATATTTTCTTTTGGGGCAGAATTCACAGATGAAAAAAGTTGTCGTCTTCATTTTAAGGAACAACGAGATAAACAAGGTGTTATTTGCAAGCGTTGCCAAAGTACAGATCATTATTGGTTAATCAATAAGTGGAGTTACCAATGTAAATCGTGCAATTCTAGAACTTCATTACGTAGTGGTACTATCATGGAAAGTTCAAAGTTGTCTTTTATGATATGGTATAAAACGATCTTCCTTTTGAGTGCCACCAAAAAAGGGTTTTCTTCAAAAGAAATACAGCGCCAGTTAGGATTAAAGCGCTATGAGCCTGTATGGGCTATGGTTCACAAGTTACGTAAAGCAATGGGACAACGAGATGATAGATATACCTTGGAAGGGATGATAGAAATGGATGAAGGTTATTTTACTATAGAAGCATCAGAGCAAGCTCATAAAACTCAGAAGGCAGGCCGTGGTAGTAAGACAAAGTCTAATGTTATGATAATGGCTGAAAGTACAGTTCTGGAAGATATTGATACAGGAAAGCAAGAAAGGCAGTGTAGGTATTTTAAAGCTAAAGTATTGACAAGCCATAAAGCAGATCAAACGGATGATACTTTACAATCAGCAATAGATAATGACCAAACTATTGTCTTCACGGATCAAAGTACTTCATATGTAAATATCGCTGATTATGTAGAAGTACATATGAGTGAAAAGTCGAATGAACAGACTACCAAAGAAACTTTGAAGTGGGTGCATATAGCTATCAGTAATGCAAAGAGGAACTTTGTAGGGACTTATCATAAAATTAAAGCCAAATATCTTCAACTCTACCTTAACGAATTCGTATACAAACTCAATAGAAGGTATTTTGGAGAGAAACTCTTTGACAGGCTAGTAATAGCTAGTATTACAGTAAATGGACACTAAGCGGATATACATTTTAAATTATTATTCTGATATATTTACTATTAAACTATTCCTAATTTTAATAAAATTTAACTTATGTAATAATCCCAAAATTTACTGCGCTTGGGCATCATTTTGGGCTGCAAATTGTTGTAGTAAAATAATCGCGGCAGCTTCATCTTTACCAAGGGTATCGGAACCTATTAGTAATTCTTTAGCTTGATTTACCTGTAAAAAGCAGTCGTTAGTAATTTCGGTTTGGGCATAGCTGTGCACTATTACCACTCCTAATGAAATACTCAAAAGTAAGGTGCTGATTGGTTTTTGGATAGTCAATTTTAAGTTGGTTAATAAATCTTTATCTTAAAACTATACTTAAGTATTCTCACAAACAAGAAAAAAGTAAACTAAATTATAATGCTTAAAATAAGTTAATTGCAAATTATTTAACAGGCCTTTTCTTATAACTAACCTTTTGGTAAGTACCCTTAATTTTGATCAGAAACGTCAATGTTGAGGTATAGGCATGCTTTTTTTAATAAAAAAATGTGGTCACTATAGATCCCGTATTCATGCATTATGTAATGCTGTGTTTGATATAATTTTACCTCGATGTTACCAATGTCAATTCGAATAATTTTTGATAAAAAATGATATGAAAAAGATGATTCTCGATACTAAATTCTTACGGAATTTCACTCGAATTAGCATCTTTTTCTCGGGCTAAAAAGTAACAGCAATTGAAGTTTAAATTCGGTTAGTGATGTTGCTTTTTTAAATACTAAGTCTAAAAACAAAATTAGGGGTAAAGCCTAAGGATACCCGATCTGCTTGTTGCAATAAAACGCGTCTGGAATTGGTAGAACTTGAACTTTCTGGATTATCGGTTTCAATAGCCTTAAAATCGCGTGATAATAAACTACGGGTATTAGCTAAATTTTGTAATGTAAAACCTAGTTTTGCTCTAATTTTTTTTGACCTATCTAAATGAAAACTATAGCTACCCGATAAATCTATACGTTGGTAATTTGGTAATCGCTCTCCGTTAAACTCTTCAAAAGTAATAAAATTAGTTTGTGCCGAATTGGTGTCCAGGCTTTTATTGGTAAATGGAATTCCCGAATGGAATCGATAGCCTAAGGATAGTTCAAAATTTTTATAATTAGCACTATGGGTCCAGACTAAATTGTGAGGCGTATCAAAGGAGCCATCAAAAGGCGTGTTATTGTTTATAGATTCGAATTGAAATTCACTTTCAGAAAAAGAATAACTAACCCAAGTTTGGTAATGTTTCCATTGTTTTTTTAGTAATATATCTATTCCCTTTACGGTATTGTTACCTGTTACATTTCGAGGGTTAGCAATATCATTAGTTAATAAAATACCAATACCATCCAACTCTTTTTGATAAGCCTCAATATCTATTGTCCAGCCCTTTTTTTGAAAATCAATGCCAACAGTAGCTTGGGTATTTGCAAGGATAGGGACATCGGTAGGGGTAGAAACTACCCATAATTTATCAAATAAATTGTCTAGCCCATCATTTCTAATATCGGTTACTTGACTAATAGATTGGTGCTTTTGTTCAAAGCTAGCCTTTAACCAAAATTTATCAAATATTTTATAATTTATAAATGCTCGAGGTTCCCAAAAAGAGGTATTCAGCCTATTAAAAAATTGTCTGCGTACACCAATATTTGCTTTAATTTTTTTTGTTTTTAATTCAAAATCGCCAAAAAATGATTGCGAGGTTTCGGTTCCAATTAAAGATTCTTTAAAGGTAGTTTGATCAAGACCAAAGTTTTCAACAACATAACCAATTTTGGATCTGCTTCGTTGAAAACCAAATTCGAAAGTACCGTTTTTAAAAAGTTGCTTGCTACCAATGTAATTGATGGAAGTTTCTTCAACAAAATTTTCTTTATCAAAAGTAATTTCTAATAATGTGGGGGATTGACTTTCGGGATCAAATTGGTTTAATCCGTCATATTTTTTATCGTACGAAGTGCTGCTTAATTGTAAACTGTGTTTTCCAAATATAGAATCATTAAATTGAATACTTTGATTAATTGTATGGCTTTTTACGGTAATATTATCTTCAAAATCGGTATTGATAAAATTATCAATACCTCTAAAAAAGAGTTCGTTTTTATTGGTAATAAAGCTAAAATTAAATTTAAGTTTATCTGAGGCTTTAAAAATAAGTTTACTAAAATAATCTTGGTATAAAAAAGTGTTTTTTGCTTCAGAAATTCTGTTGGAAGTATTGTTTAAGCCATTTAAAATATCTGTATTTTGAAAAGCTACGTCGGAAAATCTTTTAAAGGTAATATTGTTAGAAATATCAGTAATACTTCTGCGCGCCGACGCAAATAGGGCTAATTTATTTTTAAGTAATGGTACTTTAACAAAGGCATCCGTATGGGTAAATGTTGATCCAATTCCGGCAATTCCTTTTTTAGGTATTTTTGTGTCCACACCTAAAGAAAGTACACCACCTGCATGGCCACCATATTTGGCTTTGGTTGCCGATCTAAATAGTTGCACATTATTAATGATGTATGGGTTAAAAGAAGAAATTAACCCAAAAAAATGGGCATCTTGATAAACTTTTACGCCGTCAAAAAGTACTAAGTTTTGATCGGGGGTACTCCCGCGAATATGTAATCCCGAAACTGTTTCGTCGGGACTTTGTACCCCAGGCACTAATTGTAAAGATTGTAATACATCGGGTTCAATAACGCCAGGGAGTATTCCTGTTTTTGTTAAGTTTATTTGAATACTACCATTTTCTTTTTTTGTAATTCCTTTGGTAATATAGTTGGAAATAACCACTTCTTTTAAAGCATTGATTTTTTGATTTAAAATAACAGTTTGGCAATTTTTTTTAAAATAACTGGAGGGTAGACTAAGCTTTTCGAAACCAATTAAATTAAAATTTATTTGTGTAGCTAAAGTGTCATTAATGCTTAAGTGAAAGCTGCCTTTAGTATCGGTAATAGCAACTTTATTTTTGTATGTAATGGAGGTGTTGGGTAATATATTACCCCAAGCATCTTTTACAATACCACAGGCAACTAAGGTGTAATTTTCATTGTTTTTAGTTATTACATAGTTGCTTGCATCAATTTTTTCAAAGTTTAGTCTGGTTTGTTTTTGTATGGCAAATAAAATACTATTTAGATCATTGGTTTGACTTGGTAATTGAATACTTGAATATGGCTTTATATCTTCTGATTTATAAGAAAATACAATATTATGAGTACTTGATAAGTTTTCTATGATTTGTGTAAGGTTAGTTGTGTTTTGAGCCAAAACAGACTGACAACAAATCCAGAATAAAATAATCCACTTAGGCATATACTAATTACTATTTATAACAATATTAGTGTTATTTATAGAATAATTTAATTGCATAGCTGTACATATAACTTTTATTGCTTTATTTATATCATTTGTTATTAATTTACCTGAAAATTCTTGATTAACATCTATTTTTTGCAAATCAATAGTAACATTATATACATTTTTTAAGTCATTTAAAACAACTTGTAATGGAATACTATTGTACGAATAGTTGTTGTTTACCCAATTAGGTGATGTGTTATTGGTTGTATAGTTTTCGACATCTTTATCTTTAAAACGAATTCCTTTACCAGGAGTAAGAAAAGTGGTTAAGGTTTTATTTACCACACTTACTTTTCCTTCATAACATTCTACAGCAAAATAATTTTTTAAAGTATGTACATTAAATTGAGTTCCTAAAACACTTACTGTACCTTGCTTGGTTTGAACACTAAATTTAGATCCTTTATTCACTTTAAAATAAGCTTCTCCAGTAAGGCTTAAATTTCTTTTGTTCTTTTTCCAGTCATTTTTAGAAAAACTAACTGTTGCCGCTCCATTTAATTTAACCGATGAGCCGTCGGGTAATTCAAATACTAATTGCTCTCCAGTTTTTGATGTAAAAACAGTAGGTGAGTTTATCCAATAAAAAGTGCCAGCTAATACAGCTATAAGTATAACTGCAGCTGCAGCAGCCCAACGGGTAAATAACGGAATTATTCTGCTAGGTTTTTTTTGAATAGTAGTTTGTATATTTGCTTTAATGGCTTCTTTATTAAAAGTAGGAATTTGGAATTGCTTACTTTTTTCAGCAATTTTTTCATACTTAGCATATTCTTTTGAGGCCTTAAAAGTGATTAACTCCTGATCGGTTAATTCATCAGCTAACCATCGAGCTAAAAAAGTATCATCGTTAAATTCTTTCATGTTTATATTTTTTAATGGCATAAAATGGTATGGTAAACTAAATTTTATCGCCTAATGTTTTTCTTAATTTTACAAGGGCTAAATGCATACGTTTTTCAACCGCTTTTACCGAAACATCTAACATTTCGGCAATTTCTTTATATTTTTTACCTTCAATTCTATTGAGTAAAAACACTTCGCGTTGTGCTGTTGTTAGGTTGGCAATAGCGCTTTCAAGAGTGTTCATGTATTCCTTTTCTTCCAGTACATATTCGGGATTTTCATAGTTTCTATCTGTATGATATTCGACAGCTTGATACGAAAGTTTTACTTTTTCATGCGCTATTTCATTTAAAAATCGATTTCCCGCTACGGTATATAAATAGGATTTTGCTTTTTCAAAAACTACTTTTGCACAGTTATTCCATAATTTTATGTAAGCCTCTTGTACCAAATCAGCAGCTTGGTCGGCATTTCCGCAACGGAAGTACATAAAGCTATATAATGAGTTACTATATTTGTCATATAGTATTTCGTAATTTTTTTCGCTACATACTGATTGAAGCTTATCCATATGTTGTTTTAATAATGGGATAATAATATTTAGTACTATAACCGTTTAAATGTAATAAACCCTACCCTGAATAATAAAAAAATGTAATTTTATATTGTTTTATGCTGGAGTACAGGTGAATACAAAATTATAAAAAATGGAATAATAGGTTGTGATTTATTTTACTCCATAATAATTGTTACTTTAAAAAAAATAAGTGTTTAGGGTAGGGTAAATTGATGTTGTCCTGTTACTAGTATGAGTTATTAAAATGTTGACTATGAAATGGCATTACTTTTTGTTAAAATGTTTCCTTTGTTTTTTGTTTTTTGTTTCGTGTGAAAAACAAGAAGAGGGTATTGTGGGGATTACAAGAGAGGAAACTACTACTAAGATTGAATTTTTACAGATTGATCAACAAACGGCATTAGAGGATATACTTGGCGATAATTCTTTAGAAAATCCATGGAAGATAGTTACGGCCACCTCGGGAGAAAATGATTTTACGGCTAATTTTTCAGAAACAAAATTTGTTTTTGAAATTACGGTACCAGTTTCGTCAACACCAGAGGGATTGGTTTCAGAAATTATAATTGGGTTTTTTGAACCAGGAGATCGATTTTCTAGTGGTAGCGGACCAATTAGTATATTTAAAAATCCTAATAATAATGATTTAATATTTCCCTTAGCTATTACAACTAGTAGTGGGCAAGAGCGATTTGACCCTTTTAATTCTCCCATTGAAAATATTGGGTATAATATTTTAAAAGACATAACTAGTGCCAAAGTAACTTTAGTAGGTACAGCTACTACGGGCGAAAAGCTAAAGATAGTTTTTGAAAAGGAACCTAATATAGTGGAGCCACCTGTAGAAACTGAATTTTTACAGATTGCACAGTTGCAGGATTTAAAAGATATATTGTTAGATAAGGAACAAGATGAAGCTTGGAAAATTACTTCATTAACTACTGGTGAAACACAAATTACTGATTTTGAAAATACGAAATTTGAATTTTTTGGAACCAATCAAAACAATAATGTACTGGATTTAGGTGTTTTTGAACCCGAAGATCAACAAAATCAAATCCCTTCATTGGCTTCTGAAGGAACTTTTACTTTTTCAAAGGATATTGAAAATAATGATTTAAGATTGGTAATTGATATTGACACTAATTTTAATGAATTGGAAAAATTTATTACACTTATTAATCTTGGTGGAGAACTGGGGTACAGGGTAAAAAGTGACATCTCTCCGAATAAGATAAGCTTGGAAGGAGTGGGTCAAAACGGAAATGTTAACGTTTTGATATTTGAAAAATTGTAATTTTTCCAACTATATTTTTTCCAAAAAAACATTCAATTAATAATAATTTAATTCGATAGCGCATATATAATAATGGGCTCGGGTTTTTGATATAAACACCAATACTTAATCATGATTAAAAAAATAATTAAGCAAGCATTGTATGTGCTTGTGGGGCTAAATTTTTGGGTAACAGCAAATTTATGGGCGCAACCAGGGCGTCAAATTTACGATGATTCTTATGTGCATAAAATTGAAATTGAATTCCCTTATTCCGCTTGGCGAGATACCTTAAACGAAAATATCCAGAAAGGTTTTAAGATTAAAGATAAAGTATATGCTCAGGCAAATATTATTATTGATGGTAATAAAATTGATTCGATTGGGGTGCGCTACAAAGGCGATGTATCTTTACATGAAAGATCAAATAATAAGGGTCCTTTAAAAATTGACTTTAATGAATTTGTACGTAAAAAGAAATACGATGGTATTAAAAAATTTAATTTACACAGTTATCTTACAGATCCTTCTCGCCTACGCGAAAAGTTAGCCTATGATTTTTTAAGAGATTTGGGGTTAAATAGCGTTCGCGTTTCATTCACAGAATTATGGGTAAACGGTGATTATCGTGGTACATTTAATATAGTGGAGCAAATTGACAAAACTTATTTAGAAAATAACCATGGCACCAAAAAAGGGAATCTGTATAAAGCGGGTCATGGAGCTGCATTTAAAATTGATAGAGATACAACAGGAGTACGCAGACCTTTTCCTGATACTTCTCCAGATTTTTATGAATACCCCAATGATACACCATTTGAAAAAAATGTTGCATGGGAAAAGAAAACAAACGAAAAAGAAAATGACTGGAATGATTTATACGATTTCGAAAAGGTATTTTCAGCCAATGCTCAAACAGCTAGCTTCAAATCGGATCTAGAGGCTATTTTTGATATTGACAGAGCCTTGAAAATTTTGGCATTTAATCGTATTTCACAAACCAGCGACGCTTACTTTGCTACTTTTGGAAACTTTTTTATGTATAATAATCCAAATACCAATAAAATAGAATGGATTCCATGGGACTACAACCAATCTTTTGAATACCCAATAAGAGCCTCTAAAAATGAACGTTTAGCTTACGATATATTTGCTAATGAATTAGTTATAACAGAAACCACAACCAAGCCTGCCCCAGCAGTTTTTCAAGAACATTTATTGGGTAACCCTGCTATTAAACTATTGTTTATTGAAAATGCGTGCGAGGTGCTTGCTTTGTTTAATGAGGAGCGCGTAAACAAACGAATTGATGAATTAGTCAATTTATTAGAACCTTTTGTAATTAATGATCCATATGGAACTTATGGTTATGATGATTTCAAAAAGAATATTAGTGAGCCTATTGAATTGCGTTTTAGTTCTTTTCCAGGAATTAAAACCTATATTAAAAATCAAAACAAAAGAGTAAGAGAGCAATTACTTGCTATTGGAATAACTTGCGGTGATTTTGTAGCTCCTGTAACATTAAACGGACCCGAAAGTATTAATTTGCAAGTTGATGAAGATTATAAGTTATCAGTAAGTATCAGTCCATCAAATGCAAGTGTTTCTGGGTTATCGTGGTATTCTGAAAATCCTGAAATTGTAGAAGTAGAACAAACGGGAGACTTAGAAGCAAAATCTGAGGGGAGTACTTTTATAGTAGTGACTTCAACTGATGGTGCAGTCTCAAAACGAATTGCAGTAAGTGTGACAGATAGTACGCTTTCAATAAGTAGAAATGAGTTTTTTGAACAACAATCAATTTCGGTATATCCAAACCCCGTGGATGATTTACTACATGTTGATCTTATAGGTAATTCAGAAGAGGTTTCATTAAAAATATATAATGCATTAGGTGTGGAGTTACTTCAAAAATCAGTTACCAGTGCAAATAATACAATAACGATGAACTTAAATTCAATACAAAGCTCTGGAGTTTATTTTTTACAGCTAAAAAGAGGTGCTAAACAAAAGACTATTCCTTTTATTAAAAAGTAGTACTAATAAGGTTTTAATAACAAACAAAAAACGCACCTTATCAGTGCGCTTTTTGTTTGTTATTTTATTGTAGTAAACTTAATCATTCAACTTCAATACCGCCATAAATGCTTCTTGAGGGATTTCAACATTGCCTACTTGACGCATACGTTTTTTACCTTTTTTCTGCTTTTCAAGTAATTTACGTTTACGCGAAATATCTCCTCCATAACATTTTGCAGTAACATCTTTACGTAAGGCCTTAACGGTTTCTCTCGAAATAATTTTTGCACCAATAGCCGCTTGGATTGGAATATCAAATTGTTGACGCGGAATTAATTCTTTTAACTTTTCGCACATTTTTTTACCAATATCATAAGCATTATCCTTGTGTAAAAGTGCCGAAAGTGCATCCACTGTATTTCCATTTAAAAGGACATCAACCTTAACTAGTTTTGATTCGCGCATGCCAATAGGAGAGTAGTCAAAAGAGGCATAACCTTTAGATACTGTTTTTAAACGATCGTAAAAATCAAAAACAATTTCTGCCAAAGGCATGTCAAAAGTAAGTTCGACACGCTCGGTGGTTAAATAGGTTTGATTGGTAATTTCGCCACGTTTTTCAATACACAATGACATGACATTACCTACAAAATCAGATTTAGTAATAATGGTAGCTTTTATAAAAGGTTCCTCCACACGGTTCATTGTCGAAGGATCGGGTAAATCCGAAGGATTGTTCACCAAAATTAAAGTATCAGGCTCTTTGTTGGTAAAGGCATGGTAAGACACGTTAGGTACAGTTGTAATAACGGTCATATCAAATTCACGCTCCAAACGTTCCTGAATAATTTCAAGGTGTAGCATACCTAAAAATCCACAACGAAAACCAAATCCTAGTGCCGCCGAGCTTTCGGGTGTAAATACTAATGAGGCATCATTTAATTGTAGTTTTTCCATTGAAGAACGTAAATCTTCATAGTCCTCTGTGTCTACAGGATAAATACCTGCAAATACCATAGGTTTTACATCTTCAAAACCACCAATAATTTCTTGAGTAGGTTCTTTGGCATCAGTAATGGTGTCACCAACTTTAACCTCACGCGCATCTTTAATACCCGTAATTAAGTAACCAACATCGCCAGTTTTTATTTCTTTTTTAACTACTTGTTGTAGTTTTAAGGTACCAATTTCATCAGCGTGGTGTAAACCTTCTGTAGCAACAAATTTAATGTGTTGTCCTTTTTTAATAACGCCGTCCATAACTCTAAAATAAGTTTCAACCCCTCTAAAAGGATTGTATACCGAGTCAAAAATTAGGGCTCTAAGTGGAGCATCAGGGTTTCCTTTAGGAGCAGGAACACGTTCAATAATAGCTGTTAAAATTTCGATAATACCAATACCCGTTTTTGCACTAGCCGGAATTACCTCGCTAGGATCACAGCCTAGTAAATCAACAATATCATCAGTTACTTCTTCTGGATTAGCACTTGGTAAATCAATTTTATTAAGTACAGGAATAATTTCTAAATCATTCTCTAATGCTAAATACAAGTTCGAAATAGTTTGTGCCTGTATACTTTGTGCGGCATCTACAATTAATAATGCACCTTCACAAGCGGCAATTGATCTAGAAACTTCATAAGAAAAATCAACGTGACCAGGCGTATCAATAAGGTTTAAAATATATTCTTGTCCTTCATGAGTATACTCCATTTGAATGGCATGACTTTTAATAGTAATTCCGCGTTCGCGTTCCAAGTCCATACTATCCAATAACTGAGCCTGTGCCTCACGTTTGGTTACTGTAGCAGTTTCGTCTAATAAACGATCGGCTAGCGTACTTTTTCCATGATCAATATGTGCAATAATGCAAAAATTTCGAATATGCTTCATAAATTCTTTGTCTTCACTTTTTGGCGGGCTAAACCGGGCTATCCGTTCCAATTCCTCGCTCTTCGTTCACTCAGGCTGTGGGATTTCCACTGCTATCCCTGCCCGAAAAAATCCTAAAAAAAAAGTTCAGGATTGTCTAGCTTACAAAGATACATTTTTGACAGCTACTAGAACTTACTATTTTGGCTAAACTATAGAGTTAAAAAGCTAGTTCGGGTTATTTTGAATGTTAAAGAAAAAAAAAGACATAATAAAAAACCCAATGAAGCTAGCTTCATTGGGTTTTTTATTAGTTAAAGGTCAGCCTTATGTTGGGCGTACTTTGTTTTGATTAGCGTACTATTAATTTTATAACATCATTTCCATAATCAACACTTATAAAATATAAGCCAGCATTTAGGTTAGATGTGCTTATTGTTTTGGTAGTACCATTAGTATATAATTGCTTTACTAATTTACCAGTACTGTCTAAAATATTTATTTGATTTCCTGCAGTTAGACCTTCTAAAGTAAAATCATTTCCTAAAATTGTTGGATTAGGATAGGCTATTAATTTATCAGTTGGAATAACATCGTCAGAAATAATTTTAGCACCGCTTGAACGAGCATTTAAGATTCTTTCAATATCCCATTTCTGATTGTTGTTATTTCTGTTTGCAGCCCATATATGTACTTTAGCATCACGTGCGCCTGCAGCAACATCTAAAGCTCTAGATAAGCAATGAGCAGGCTTTAACGTATAGTTACTTCCATTTTGCTCTATTCTCCATTTTTTATGGTCGCCACTTGAATTAGTCCAAGTTTGTACTAAGGCACCATTGGCGCACCTTGCAGATGATACTTCTAAATACCTACCAGTTCCTTGATTCCTTACGGTATATATGTTGTTTCCTAAGTGTTGAATGTTCCATCTTTGGTCAGCAAAATTACCCGTATTTACCATTCTGGCTTCATGGTTTTCAAGTGCTCTAGCCAATAAACTTTGATTAGTAAATGGATTCGAAATTTGATACAAACCATTAGCTATTATTTGATTGTTGTTAGTGGGATTTGTTGCTGGAGCAGGTGTAGCGTTTAAAGCTGTGCCAAAAACTTCAACTTCAGCAATATTTAAAAAGTTTGATCCAGATAATTGTATGCGTACATAGCGACCAGTTCTACCAATATTTTGTCTTGTCGGCCTTTGAGCTATTCCTTGTTGAAAATAAACTCCATTACCGCTTTGGTTAGCAGTTTCTACGATATCTTTAGATACAAATGGAACATCAGATACAAATATTTGATAAGCTTGTAATCTATTTTGGCAACAATTTTCTCTGTTCCATACGTTAATATGACTGATGTTGTTAACGCTACCTAAGTCAACTTCCCACCATGCTGCACCATTATTTTGTGTATGTGAAAAGTTAGTTCTGTTTCCATCGTTAGCAAAATTAGCACTAATTGATCTTAAAGTACTTGATTGCGTTGCTGCTTTGTTTAAAGCTAGATTAGTAGCATTGCCATTATTTGGTGCAGGAGTCGGAGTTGGTTGCGGTGCTGGTGGGGGTGTTACTACTACCGGAGGTGTTGGTGCAGGAGTACTGCCATTAAAAGTAGGTCTGTATACACGTACCCAATCCACTTTCATAACGTTTAAATTATTATTTCTTAAATTATCAATGCTTTCAAGTGCTCTGCCAGAGTGTGATTCTGTATCTAAAACAATAAATGTAGGATCATTAAATTCTCTATTTGGATATTGAGATCCGCCAGAGCTTCTTCCTTGAACATCTCTCAATAAAGCATCTGTTTCGCAACGTAAAATATCAGAATTAGGGCATTGCAAGTTAGCGTCAGCTAAACTACCTGTTAGCCCGTTAGCTATTCTATTGGTAACATAGTGGCTACCATTAAATCTTGGTACTCCATCAATATAGTAAGTTATTTGGGTTGGACTACCCCAGTATACACCAAAGGTGTGGAAATCATCTCTCCAGTTTCTAGCAGTACCATTGCCTGTAGGGTCAGTGGTGAAAAAAACTTGATAGGTAAAGTCAGTTAAATCACGTCCTCCACAGTTATCAGTTTCTCCACCATGATCTTGAACACCTTGTCTGTGCCAAATATGTTGGTTTGTAGACATCTGTGTAGTGTAAAAAGTATTGTCACCACCTGTTACATTTCCATTGTTATCTCTAAGTTTTGCACCACCGTAGCATTCTAAAACATCAATTTCTTCATTATCGCATGCATTTAGCATCCAAAAATTTGAAGAATTTTCAAGATTTGAAATTTGTATACGTGCTTCCATGTATACTGGGTAAGTGATTGTTCTTTTGGATGTGATTATACCACAATTCACAAAGCGATCAGTAAAATTTCTTCTTCCACCTGGATTAGCAGCGCCTGGCAGTGATCGTATTTCGAGTTTGCCATTGTTTAGTTTAACGTAGTCATTACTAAAAGTATTAGAGCCTACAACGTTCCAACGTGTTTGACCGGGACCAGTAAATCCTGGATCAGGATTGTATTTTTCTTCCCAGGTATTTCTAAATTTTGCATTTTGTTTGTTGGAATAATTAAAATCGTCAGATAAATTTGGAATTAATTCCCACGAAGCAATGCCTTGTAGGTTTGTTGGTAATGCTCGATTGTTAAAATTTAAGCCTCTATCATTTCTTTGTGCATAAAACGATTGAGCTAGCATGAGCAAGGCAATTACGTAAATCTTTTTCATAAATATGTTGAGTTGTCTTGTTGTTTATAAAGGCGCTAAAATATAAAAAACATTTAACTAAAACGTTAAAGTAGGGGGTTTGGACTGTTGTAATACTTAATAGTAATGCCTTTTTTTTAATAAAGAAAGAATAGTATTACTATTTTTTGTGAAACTTTTATGAGTTATGCTTATGATAGTCAATCTATTAATTCTTGTGCTTTTTGAATGTGTTATTAGATGTCTTACGCTAAAAATAAAGTAAATAAAAAATGTTAAAATTTAAGTTGAGGTAATATTTTTTAGTTTTTTGTTGAAAAAATGACATAAAAAAAGAGGTTATCCTTAAAAATAACCTCTTTTTTTTAACTATTTAATTGTAGAGTTAGTCCGCTAAAACGATAACTTTATTATTATTTACTTCAATAACTCCACCTTTTATATTAAATACCCAGCGGTTATCTTCTGTGTTTTTTGAAAGTGTACTGCTGGTTTCTTGATCCAAATTGGCGTCAATTTTAACCTTACCTTTTGTAAGTAATGATATTACTGGCGCGTGACTGTTTAGCATTTGAAATTCGCCATTTATACCAGGTACAGCAACCGATTTTACTTCGGCACTAAAAACAATTCGCTCTGGAGTTACAATTTCTAAAAACATAATTATTTTTTTTAATTTCCACGAAGGTGGAAAACTTTAATTACAAAATCTCTTTTGTTGAGATTTCCGCCTTCACGGAAATGTAAACTTTAGCTATTTAAGCTTCAGTTAACATTTTTTCTCCTGCTTCAATAGCTTCTTCAATTGATCCTTTAAGATTAAATGCCGCTTCTGGAAGGTGATCTAGCTCTCCGTCCATAATCATATTGAATCCTTTTATAGTTTCTTTAATATCTACTAGTACACCTGGGATACCTGTAAATTGTTCTGCAACATGGAAAGGTTGCGACAAGAAACGTTGTACACGACGTGCACGAGATACAGCTAATTTATCTTCTTCAGATAGCTCTTCCATACCAAGAATGGCAATAATATCTTGAAGTTCTTTATAACGTTGCAATAACTCTTTTACTCTTTGAGCACAATTATAGTGAGCGTCACCTAAAATATCAGCTGTTAAAATACGTGAAGTAGAATCCAAAGGATCTACTGCAGGGTATATACCAAGCTCAGCAATTTTACGAGATAATACAGTGGTTGCATCTAAGTGAGCAAATGTTGTTGCTGGTGCTGGATCAGTAAGGTCATCTGCAGGTACATATACTGCTTGTACTGATGTAATGGATCCTTTTTTAGTCGAGGTAATACGCTCCTGCATAGCTCCCATTTCTGTAGCTAAAGTTGGTTGGTATCCTACGGCCGATGGCATACGACCTAAAAGAGCCGATACTTCTGAACCGGCTTGAGTAAATCGGAAAATATTATCTACAAAGAAAAGTACATCTTTACCTTGTCCATCTCCAGCTCCGTCACGGAAATATTCTGCTATGGTTAATCCTGAAAGCGCTACACGAGCACGTGCTCCAGGTGGTTCGTTCATTTGTCCAAAAACGAAAGTTGCTTTAGAATCTTTCATGACTTCTTTATCTACTTTAGATAAATCCCATCCGCCTTCTTCCATAGAGTGCATAAAGTCATCTCCGTATTTAATAATACCAGACTCTAACATCTCTCTTAAAAGGTCATTTCCTTCACGTGTTCTTTCACCAACTCCTGCAAATACAGAAAGTCCTCCGTGACCTTTTGCTATATTGTTAATTAATTCTTGGATCAAAACTGTTTTTCCTACTCCTGCACCACCAAATAATCCAATTTTTCCTCCTTTTGCATAAGGTTCAATAAGGTCGATTACTTTAATACCGGTGAAAAGTACTTCTGTAGAAACAGATAAATCTTCAAATTTTGGAGCATTTCTGTGTATTGACATACCAGAATCACCTGTTTTTGGCAAATCTCCTAAACCATCAATTGCATCTCCAATTACATTGAATAAACGTCCGTAAACATCTTCGCCAATAGGCATTTGAATTGGATTGCCAGAAGCAATTGCTTCTGCTCCTCTTTGTAAACCATCAGAAGAATCCATAGCAATAGTACGTACAGTATTTTCACCTGTATGAGATTGTACTTCAAGAATTAATTTACTTCCGTCATTTTTTTGAATTTCTAACGAATCATAAATTTTTGGAAGTTCTGAACCTGCTGCAAATTCAACATCAATAACTGGTCCTACAATTTGTGATACTTTACCCGAAACTTGAGCCATTATAAAAGTATTTATTGTTTAATATTTGTAAACATTGTGCTGTTTGTTGTATTTAACTACAAATTAACAGCGTTTTTCAAGCCGCAAAGATAGTTTATTAAATTCAAAAAAAACAATCTTTATTTTTGAATTTATTGCTTAAAACTTGTTTGAGTGCATTATATTAAAAAAGCCCTTTAAAAAAGGGCTTTTGATTGATTATTCAACAGTAACTGATTTTGCTAGATTACGGGGTTGATCTACGTTTTTATCAAGCATTACTGCTATATGATAGGATAACAGCTGTAGTGATATTGTAGTTAAAAGAGGAGTAAAAGGTTCTAAGGTTTCTGGAATTTCAATAACATGATCGGCAAGTTCTCTTACGGTAACGTCTCCTTCGGTTACAATTCCGATAATTTTTCCTTTTCTCGATTTAATTTCCTGTACATTACTTACTACTTTTTCGTAATGACCTTTACGAGTCGCAATAACAACTACTGGCATTTGTTCGTCAATAAGCGCAATTGGTCCATGTTTCATTTCGGCAGCAGGATAACCTTCTGCATGTATATATGAAATTTCTTTTAGCTTTAAAGCACCTTCTAAGGCAACTGGGAAATTAAAACCGCGTCCTAAATAAAGGAAATTTTTTGCATCCTTATATATTTCGGCAACATTTTTAATGTGTTCGTTTTCTTCAAGTGCTTTTGCTACTTTATTTGGAATTTGTTCCATTTCATGTAGCAGGTAATGGAAATCTTTATTATTTAAAGATCCTTTTTGTTTAGCAAGGCGTAAAGCAATTAATGAAAGTACAGTAATTTGAGTTGTAAAGGCTTTAGTTGAAGCTACGCCAATTTCTGGTCCAGCATGAGTATAAGCTCCTGCATGTGTTTCACGCGAAATGGATGAGCCAACAACATTACAAACTCCAAAGACAAAAGCGCCTTTTTCTTTAGCTAATTTAATAGCTGCCATAGTATCGGCTGTTTCACCACTTTGAGAAATTGCAATTACAACATCATCTTTATTTATAATTGGATTTCTATATCTAAATTCAGAGGCGTATTCTACTTCTACCGAAATACGTGCTAATTCTTCAAAAATATATTCGGCAACAAGGCCTGCATGCCACGATGTTCCACAGGCGACAATAATAATTCTTTTAGCATTTAAAAATTTATCGATATTATCGTCGACTCCTGCCATTTTTATAATGCCTTCAGTGGCAAGTAATCTCCCTCGATATGTATCGGTAATGGCGTGTGGTTGTTCGTATATTTCTTTGATCATAAAATGATCAAACCCCCCTTTTTCAATTTGTTCAAGGTTGATTTTTAATTCATGTACATAAGGATCTACTATTTCACCATCGTTTATTTTAGATATTTGTACACCTTCATTTAGATTGATTAATGCCATTTCTCCGTCTTCTAAATAAATAGCATTATTTGTGTATTCAATAAAAGGAGAGGCGTCAGAAGCAATAAAGAAATCATCTTCTCCAACACCAATAGCTAGAGGGCTTCCTAAACGAGCAACAACAACTTCGTCTGATTTTCGTTTATCGAAAACAGCAATGGCGTAAGCTCCAATAGCTTGATTTAGTGCTATTTGCGTGGCTTTGGCTAGGTCTACTTTTTCGTTAATTTGAACATCTTCAATAAGATTTACTAATACTTCGGTATCAGTATCAGAATGGAAAGTATATCCTCTTTTTATAAGTTCTTTTTTTAAAGGCTCATAGTTTTCAATAATTCCATTATGAATAATTGCAAGGTTTTCTGAATTTGAGTAATGAGGATGTGAATTTACATCATTAGGTTCTCCATGAGTAGCCCAGCGTGTATGTCCAATACCGATTGAGCCTTTTGTGTTGTTTGTTTTTGAAAATTCATTTTCAAGATCAGCAACTTTACCTTTTGTTTTAGTTATGTTAAGGTTGTTGCCATCATACAGGGCAATACCTGCAGAGTCGTAGCCTCTGTATTCCAATCGTTGTAATCCTTTTAAAACAATTGGATAAGCTTCTCTGTTACCAATATATCCTACAATTCCACACATATAGATTTAGTTTTTTACGCTACTCAGTAGCTGTGTATTTTAATATTAGTTTTGGTTGGTTACTGTTGTCTACAGTAGTATTTTTATTAAACAGGGGGACTCCTTTTAGACTTAGGATTGTTCCATTATTAGCAAATTTTCTTGTTTCATTGTTAAATATCAATGAGGAACGATTAGAGCTAAAGTTATCAATAATACCAAGTCCTAGTGTGATATTTAAGTCTTCGGCGTCAGATAAATTAGGAGATTGTAAAATAGCTCTAATCGTGCTAGTTATGTTAAAATTATATGTAAATTCTTTGTTATCATTTTCTATAGCATTAGTAATTCCAAGTTGATTGGTTTGTCGACCGTCAATTGAAATAGCTGTTTGGGTATTGAAAAGTTCTAATGCAGGTAATTGATCTAATAAAAAGGTATTACCAGAAATAGTTTTATTTACAGTAAAAATAAGTTCTGCATTATTAACAATAATTTTTTTCTCAATTAATTCTTCTAGTTTGTTTCTGTCAAATATAGATATTTCAGCAATTGAACCTGCTCCAGCTTTAAGTAAAGTTGAAGTTGTTGGTGTTGTTGTTGGTTCTTCTGTGTTGATAATATTGAAAAATTGACTGCTTAAGTTGTAGTCTGCAGTTATTAATGTGTCCTTGGTTTGTTCGGTATTTTCTTTTAAAGTAATTTTAAAGTCAAGTTGAATTTTGGGTCTTATGGAATCAATTTCACTGCTTGGGATCCTAAATAAACCTTTGTTGTCATTTGTGGGTTTTATGTAGATGCTTTTTATGCTATTTATAAATTCAGAATCATCACCTTGAAATACACTTAAATCATTTTTGTCGGTAAGTGTAGTTAAATCAAGTTTGTTTAGATTGATTTCAATGGTATTTGGGTTTTCATTTTTTCCATTATCAATAATAACTTGAGTGGGTGGTGTTGCAATGTCAATTGCAGCATTAACAATTTTTTTGCTTTCATTTTGAATAGCGTCTAAAAAATTATTTGGTCCATCGGAAGCATCAGCATAATAGGCTTGAGGTTCATTTGAAACTAAGCTTTGGTCTCTTAAAGTAAAATTAGGATTAAAAACTTCTAATTTTAAATTTTCTGAGTTGCTAAAAATAGGATCAAGTGTATAGGTGCGCATGTTCTGATTATCAACAGCGCCAGCGATGTATGGAAAGGGTAAAAATAGTTTTTTGTTTGTTATTTCTATTTTGATAATAGTTTTAAGGGTGTCTTTGGCTGCTAGAGCAGGATTAGCCCCATTAACTCTAGCTAAAATACCATAAGTAGATTTGTTATTAAGAATAGAGTCTACATTTGTGCCTAAAAACTGAGTGGGTAAATTGTTTGTTTGCACTTTTTTAAGTGAAACAACACTAAGTGACGGTGTTAGTTCTTCAGTTTGAACATCAATATTTGTTCCTGTTAAAATAGCAGAGCCAACATCGCTAATATCATCATCACATGATGCTAAAAATAGACTTAATGAAAATCCAATTAATAGGCGTGTAAGAAAGGGTGTATTCATAAATACGTTTAGAGTGTTGTACTTAAGATAAAACTTCATTCAAATAAAAATCTTCATAGGCAGATGAAAATTCTTCTGGGTACTTGTATTCCAATGTAGGTACCTTTTTGGCATCAATGAATTTTTCAATTTCAGAAGAAACATTAGGTGTTCCCATAATAACTGCATCAGAGTTTTCGACAGATAGTTTTATCAAATTATCAAAATTTGCTTCATCTAAGAGACTCAGTTTTTCTTCAGCTATTTCATCAAAAAGAACTTTTTTCTTAATATCGTTATTTAGTGCACCTTCAAAACCATTTCCATATACAGAAGTAATGATTTTAGTTTCTTTAAATAAAGGTTCGTTGCTATAATAGTTTTTTAGATATAAAGGTAGTAATGATGCCATCCATCCATGTACATGTATAATATCTGGAGACCAATTCAATTTTTTTACAGTTTCAATAACTCCTTTCGCAAAAAATATAGCACGCTCATCATTGTCTTTAAAAAGTTTTCCGTCTTTATCGGTTACTGTGGCTTTGCGTTTAAAATACTCTTCATTGTCAATAAAATATACTTGCATACGCTCTTTTGGTATGGAAGCAACTTTAATAATTAAAGGCATATCAAAGTCATTTACAACAAGATTCATCCCAGATAAGCGAATTACTTCATGTAATTGATGTCTTCTTTCGTTTATATTCCCAAAACGGGGCATGAAAATACGTGTTTGTCCTCCTTTTCCATTTACCATTTTTGGCGATTCAAATGCCATAGATGAAACTTCTGTTTCAGGTAAATAAGGCATTAATTCTGATGCTACGTATAGTATCCTCTTGTCTTTCATAAATCTTACTTTTAACTTACTTGGGAGTAAAGTTTTGCAAAATTACGAAAATTTAGGCAGAATGCCATTTATACACTAATTTTGCGGCCACTTAATATTTTAAATATGCGTGTTTTTACTACTGTTAAAGACCTAAAAAACTACGTCCAAAATAAACCGGAATTTTTTTCTAAAATTGGTTTTGTTCCTACAATGGGAGCATTGCATTCAGGTCATATATCTCTGGTTAGCAAATGTTTAAATGAAAACAATTTAACAATTGTTAGTATTTTTGTTAACCCTACTCAGTTCAATAATTCTGATGATTTGGATAATTATCCAAGGACATTAGAGCGTGATATTGAATTACTTGAAAAAACTTCAAAAAATATTGTTGTTTTTGCTCCATCGGCTAAAAATTTGTACAACGGCACCCCTAAATCAATAGATTATGATTTTAATGGTTTGGAAAATGAAATGGAAGGAAAATTTAGACCAGGTCATTTTAATGGTGTAGGAACAGTATTAAAATTTTTATTTGAAGCAGTTACACCAAATCGTGCTTATTTTGGAGAAAAAGATTTCCAGCAATTACAGATTATAAAAAAGTTAGTTGAGATTGAAAATTTTGCTATTGAAATTATTGGCTGTAAAATTTTTAGAGAAAAAGATGGTTTAGCGTATAGTTCAAGAAATGAACGACTGACAAAACTACAGCGAAGCGAGGCTAAAATTGTATTTGAAACCCTTTCACGGGTTAAAAATGAATTTGGCACAAAAAGTGTAGTTGAATTAAATGAATTTGTAAAGCAAGTCTTTGAAGATCATAAGTTGTTTGAATTAGAATATTTTGAAATTGCGAATACTAAAAATTTGAAAACAACTGATTGTATTGATGCAAATGAAACTTACAGAGCCTTTATTGCTGTTTTTGCTAATGAAGTTCGTTTAATAGATAATATTGCTTTAAATTAATTAATTTTGCACCATGTTAGTACACGTAGTAAAATCTAAAATCCACCGTGTTAAAGTTACCGGAGCCGAGCTAAACTATATTGGTAGTATTACTATTGATGAAGATTTAATGGACGCCGCTAATATAATTAATGGAGAAAAGGTTCAAATTGTTAATAATAATAATGGAGAGCGCTTGGAAACTTACGCTATTCCTGGGCCTCGAAATAGTGGTGAAATTACACTAAATGGAGCTGCCGCCCGAAAAGTAGCTAAAGGTGATGTGTTAATATTAATTACCTATGCCATGATGGAAATGGAAGAGGCAAAAAACTTTTCGCCAGCACTAGTGTTTCCAAATGAAGAGAATAACCTTCTAAAATAAGTTTCCTTTCACTATTGAAAAAGAAAATGACCAAAGCACTTAAAATTATAATCCCTTTGGGTATTGGTGCTATTTTAGTTTGGTATTCTTTAAGTTCAGCAACTCCAGAAGAATTAAAAAATTTATGGGAACTTATTGCCAATGCGGATCCATTTTGGATAAGTTTGTCTTTAGTTATTGGTTTGCTTTCTCATATTTCAAGAGCCTATCGATGGCGTTATTTGGTGACTCCACTAGGATATTCTAGTAGATTTGGTACTAGTTTTATGGCTGTTATGGTTGGTTATTTGTCAAATTTAGGAGTCCCGCGCTCTGGAGAATTTTTTAGAGCAGCAACTTTAAGCAATTATGAAGCTATTCCTTTCCAAAAAAGCTTGGGAACAATTATTACAGAACGTGTTATTGATCTAGTCATGTTGCTGTTAATTGTACTTTTGGCATTTGTTTTTAACTCTCAAGTTTTAAGTACGTATTTTTTAGAGCAACAAATTAAGCCATTAAAAATAGTATATACTTTGTTTGTAGGTATTATTATAATGGGAGTAGGGTTTTTAATTATAAAAAAATTAAACATCCCTTTTGTTGAAAAACTAAGGCAATTTGTACTTGGTATTTATGAGGGCATGCTAAGCGTGTTTAAAATGAAAAATAAGAGTAGTTTTATTGCGCATACAGTTTTCATATGGATAGCATATGTACTTATGCTTTATGTAGTCAAGTTTAGTATGCCAGAAATTTATGATTTATCCATTTCTGCTGTTTTGATGGTTTTTGTAGCGGGTTCTTTAGCTATGATGACTTCTAATGGAGGCTTTGGAGCATATCCGCTTTTTGTAGGTTTAGCATTGTTGCTTTTTGGTGTCGAAAAAACAGTTGGCGAAGCTTATGGCTGGATAATTTGGGGTTCACAAACTTTAATGAATATTATAATTGGTGGATTGTCATTCATTTTGTTGCCTATATTTTCAAAAAAGAAATAATTTCATACCTTGTCTCATCGTTTTTTAAGGCCCATTTATACTATGAAATCAATTTTAACAACATTTGCTTTTTTTGTTATTGCTAGTACTGTCTATGCACAAACAGTAACAAAAAATATCAAGTCAATACATTTAGATACTTCGAGAGAAGTTAAAGTACGTTTGCCAAAAAGTTATAAAAAAGATCCAAATAAAGAATATCTATTGATATTAACATTAGATGGTGATTATTTGTTTGATCCCATTGTGGGAAATGTAAAATATTTTTCCTACTGGGAGGATATGCCAGAGGCAATTGTAGTTGGAATAAAGCAATTGCAAACCCGTAAAGAGGATTGTGGATATGATTCAAACACCTATTTACCTGAGTATGAAGGAAAAAAGTTTTATGACTTTGTTTCCAAAGAATTGCTTCCCTATTTAGAAGATAATTATCGATTGGCAAAGTTTAAAATCATTGTTGGACACGATTATACAGGTAATTTCATTAATTATTTCATGCGAACAGAAAAGTCTCCGTTCCAAGCGTATATTAATTTAAGTCCAGAATATGCACCAACAATGGCTGATCGTGCTGTAGATATATTAACTGCTACCGAGGAGAAAACTTGGTATTATTTAGCAACAGGTTCAAATGATGTTAAAGGATTAAGAGAGGATATTATTTTGGTAAATGATCAATTGTCACAAATTGAAAATGAAAATGTTCGTTACCGATTTGATGATTTTGAAGATGCTTCGCATTATTCGTTAGTGGCATTAGGTATACCAAGAGCATTGGAGGATATTTTTTCAATATATAGGCCAATAAGTAAAAAGGAATACAAAGAAAAGATTGTTAATTTAGAGACTTCTCCATATGATTATTTGATTGAAAAATATGACATTATAAAATCTTTGTTAGGTGTTGAAAAGCGCATTAGAGTAAATGATTTTATTGCAATTTCAACAGCTTTAGAAAAAAAAGAGGATTGGGATGAATTGGAAAAATTAGGAAACCTAGCAAGAAAAGTATATCCAGCACATATGCTTGGGAACTATTATTTAGGAACGGCTTATGAAAATATAGGTGAGCCTAAAAAAGCAATGAGAACCTATCAAAATGGATTCTTGCTAGAAGAAATTTCCTTTTTAACAAAGGATATTATGCTTGAAAAAGCCGAAAGAATTAAACAAGATTTTGGATATTAATACAATACTTATTTTTAATTAGAAATAAAAAACTGTCTTTATAAGGCAGTTTTTTTAGTTTGTAATTGTATTTAAGTTCGGTAAAGGGGTGGAATCATCATATAGTATATTTTTATAGCCAATTGTTTCAGCTAAAGTAGTATCGTTTCTATAGTTTTACAATAGTATTTACATTTCTTGGATAATACATTATTTAGGTCATATTAGCCGCAAAAATTATGAAAAA
Organism: uncultured Aquimarina sp.; assembly: GCA_947498765.1. Classification (GTDB taxonomy): domain Bacteria; phylum Bacteroidota; class Bacteroidia; order Flavobacteriales; family Flavobacteriaceae; genus Aquimarina. Next base: position 52,724 of record CANMLG010000030.1, on the reverse strand, counting down.
AATTAAGACAGTATTTTTCTTTTTAGCCTTGTGTGTAACACACATTGCTTTTTCTCAATTAAAAATTATTGAAAAACAAATTCAAACAGGAAAACCTTTAAGCTTTGCTTATAAGGTGTCCGATCAATTAACTTCATCAATTACTATTAAAGTAGCCACTGAGGCAACTTATGCTAATTTAACATTAACAAGTCCAGATCAAGTTTTAATTGATCATCTAGATATTCCTAGTAAGGGAAAACATCAATTTAAAATGGTGATATCATTTGCTAGTTTTGGCAAAAAAGAGCTTGTATTAAGTGTTACTGGAGGCAGTGTCGTTTTGGAATCATTGGAAATTAACCCCATTCATAATATAAATTTACCCAGTTTTGCAGATATTTCTGAAAAAGCAGGTTTAGATAGAGTAAACTCAATAAAATATGGAGGCCCTACCATTGCAGATATTAATAATGATGGATATTATGATTTTATTGTAAATAACCATAACGAAGAAACGAATAAATTGTATTGGAATAATGGTGATGGAACGGTTACTAAGGATGAAAAAAAATTATCAAAATGGTATCGTCATGATTTGCATGGATCTAGTGCCGCAGATTTTGATAATGATGGTGATTTAGATATTTTATTATCTCAAGGAGGAGGGAATGGAACATCTCCGTCTTTGCCTACATTTTATCGAAACGATAATGGAACACTTATATTAGCTACCAAAGATCTGGAGGTAACAAAAGGAGCCAGAGGAAGAGCTATTCGATGGAGTGATATGGATAATGATGGTGATTTAGATTTAATTTTGATTAATGCTCGTAGTATTAAAAAAGACGAATTGCCACAGCATCTTTTTTATCGTAATCTAGGTAACGGAACTTTTGAAGATGTTAGAGTGGCTGGTATAGAAAATTTTAATGCCGAACGGGTATTGGTTACAGATTTAAATGGTGATTTGATAGATGATGTGGTTTTGTATGCTTCATATATAGGATTATCAATATGGCAAGGTAATGGTGATTTTAGTTTTACGGATATCACATCTCAATTAGATAAAAATATTGCTAACACTAAAAATATAACTGGTGCCACTGATATTGATATTGACAATGATGGTGACTTTGATTTGTATTTGACTAGAGGTTTAGTTTTTGGTGTAGGTAAGAAACCTTCGCTGGATTTTGATCCTCAAAAAAATAAAATGGATATTAAGTTGAAGGGTGTAAAGGGGGTGACTGAAGTTGATTTTATTGCTGAAAATGATATTATGTTTAGTGATCTTCGTTTGTCACGAAGAAAATTTAACAATCCCTATCCTGTTTACTTAGGGGAAAATAAAGAAAAACATATTGTGAAAGATAAGTCTAAATTTAAAATAGAAAAATCAGCGGCACAAGGCTTTCCTAATGATATGAGTGCTAATGGTATTTATATAGGAAATACTAATGGAAACCAATGGAAAATGGCTTTGGTTAGGAATGATTACATTTTTTGGAATTTTGGATTTAGTTTAGAGGGGCTTTCAAGTGTATCGCCTAATTTCGAGCTTCAAAATAGAAATGTAGACGACCTTTTATTGTTAAATGATAATGGGAGTTTTAAAAACGTGGCTACAGATTGGAATATTCAAAAGGGAGGTAATCATCAGGGAGTAACCACAAGCGATTTTAATAATGATGGATTCCAAGATTTATTTGTGTATCGTTGGGGTGATTTAAAGTTTAGACCATCGGATTACTTGCTTTTAAATAATGGGAAAAATGAATTTGTGTTGTCAACTAACCATAAGGCTAATGATATAAATGATGAAGGACATGGTGATATGGGACAAGCATTCGATTTTGATTTAGATGGTGATGTTGATTTACTTAATGGAAGTGATGATGAGGGTATGTGGTATTTGTATGAAAATGAAACCGGAACAAATAACAATTTTGTTAATGTACGTGTAAACTATTCTCTAAAATCGAACATAGATGCTATGGCGGCAGTGGTGGAGGTTAAAACTGCATCTAATAAAACTTATAAAAAAAGAGTAGGTTCTGTAGGAGAAGTGTTTTCTCAAAGTTTATTAAATACAGTGCATTTTGGGTTAGGTAAGGAAACAGTTATTAAAAGTATTAAAGTAACATGGAGAAATGGAGAAAGTGTTGAGTTTAAAAATAAAGAAGTAAATCAATTATACAATACAGATCTTATTGATCCAAGTATAATAAAAGTGAATCCTGCTAAAGAGAAAATTCGTATAAATACTAGTATTCAATTAGGGGTAAGTACTGCAGCAAAAAATGAGAACCCAAAAGTGATATGGTCTTCAAGTGACCCAGCAGTGGCAAGTGTGGATTCGGATGGGGTAGTAACAGCGCATAAGGCGGGTAAAAAAGTGACTATTACGGCAACAAGTAGTGCCAACAACATTACTGCAAATGCTACATTAAAAACAGTTAAGTTTTATCCGGTAGCTATTGAAGCTATTAAATTTAATACTGTGCCGGAGATGCTTGTAGCTGGAGAAACATTTACTTTGGAAACAACAATTATCCCTAAATATTCGGATAATAAAAAAATAAATTGGACTAGTAGTGATGCTTCAGTTGTAAGGATTGAAAATGGGGTTTTAACAGCTTTAAAAGAAGGTGAAGTTAGAATAACCGCTACTGCAGAAGAAAACAAAACGGTAACAAATAGATTCAAATTAGAAGTAGTTCCATACATTGAACCGCATATTATTTATGACAATGAAGACGCTTATAAAAGTGTTTTGAAAAATAAGCCTTTGAAAATTGAAATAGATTATCATGCTGGTTCAAGGAGAAAAGTAATTAAAGGCGATCATGGAGGAATCAAATTTTGGTTCCGAGAGTTTACAGCCGATTGGAAATTTGTAAAAAATGTTACAGCTGTTGTAGAAGCTCCATTAAATACAGTTGGCGGAAAAGTATCCGGAACACTTTCGTTAAAAGATTTAAAGCCATCATCGGAGTTAGCAAAAGGCAATTTTTACTTATTAAACGTGTCCTTTGTGTCAAGTGATGGAAAAACTTATGATAAGAATATTTATCCTATTGAATTGAAATAATTTGATACTTAAAACAAAAAAAAAGACTGCCATTATGCAGTCTTTTTTTTTGTGAATATTAAGAAAAAAGCTTTTTAAGCTTCTAAAATTTTATTAGAAACTAAATACTCAGCAATTTGAACGGTATTTGTCGCAGCTCCTTTGCGTAAATTATCGGCAACAATCCACATGTTAAGTGTGTTTGGTTGTGATTCATCTCTTCGGATACGACCAACAAATACTTCATCCTTTTCATGTGCATATGCAGGCATAGGGTAGGTGTTTGTGTCTAAATTATCTTGTACTACTACGCCAGGCATTTCCGATAAAAGTTTTCTAACTTCTGTAATGTCAAAATCATTTTCAAATTCAACATTAACAGATTCAGAGTGTCCACCAGCGGTTGGGATACGAACTGCTGTTGCAGTCACGTTAAACGAATCGTCACCTAGTATTTTTTTAGGCTCTTTCACAAGTTTCATTTCTTCTTTGGTGTATCCATTTTCTTGAAAAACATCACAGTGAGGAATTGCATTTCTGTTTATAGGATATAAATATGCCATTTCACCTTCAATTCCTTTGGTCTCGTTCTCAAGTTGCTGAACTGCTTTAACACCAGTACCAGAAACGGATTGATATGTAGAAACAATTAAGCGTTTCATTTTGTATTTATCATGTAGCGGAGCCAAAGCCATTACTAATTGAATAGTTGAGCAATTTGGATTGGCAATAATTTTATCCTCTTTAGTAAGTACGTTTCCATTAATTTCAGGAACTACTAATTTTTTAGTAGGATCCATACGCCAAGCAGAAGAGTTATCAACAACTGTTGTTCCGACTTCAGCAAATTTAGGAGCCCATTCAATTGATGTGTCACCACCTGCAGAAAATAAAGCTACATCTGGTTTCATTTTAACTGCAGTTTCAAGTACAACACAGGCATATTCCTTACCTTTGAATGAAAGCTTTTTTCCCTCAGATTTTTTTGAAGCAACAGGGATTAACTCTGTTACAGGGAAATTTCTTTCTTCCAATACTTTTAACATTACAGTACCTACCATTCCGGTAGCACCTACTACAGCTACTTTCATTTTTGTTTGTTTTAATTAACAATTAACAGTTTGCAAAAGTATTACATAAATTTTACTAAAAAGAATTTTATTGAATATTTAAAATGTTTTTTAAGGAAAAATGAAATATTTGTTGTGTTAATACTTTATTTTTTTTGTAATAACAAATTAAGGGTATAAAAAAACGCTTTCCTGTAAAGGGAAAGCGTTTTTTGAATTTTATAGATTGTGTCTTAAAATTATACTTATTTGATTAAGTTAATTTCAACACGTCTGTTTAATTTTCTTCCTGCTTTAGTAGCATTTGAAGATATTGGTTTAGCTTCACCATAACCAACTGAGCTCAATCTAGATTGAGAAATACCTCTACCAATTAAGAATGCTTTTACAGAAGCAGCTCTAGATTCAGATAATCTTTGGTTTGAACTTGCACTACCAACACTATCAGTATGTCCTTCAACTGTAAACTTAGCATCTGGGTATTCTTTTAAGATATTGATGATATCTCCAAGAACAGCTTCAGATTGAGTTTTAATTGAAGATTTACCTGTGTCAAATAAGATAGTCTTAGCGTACTCATTTAATGTTTTTTGAACTTCAGCAGTAACCACTTTTACTTCAGGGCAACCGTTATTAGCTTCTACACCAGGTACTTCAGGACATTTGTCGTCTTTGTCTAATACACCATCGTTATCTTTATCAAGGTAAGGACAACCGTTGTTAGAAACTGGACCTCCTTCATTTGGACATTTGTCTAAATTATCAGGAACAGTATCACCATCAGTATCAGGACAACCTTTCATAGCAGCAGTACCTTTTACATCAGGACAAGCATCATCTTTATCAGCGATACCATCTTGATCTGAATCAGGACATCCGTTTAATTCAGCAGGACCAAAAACATCAGGACAAGCATCATCAGCATCTTTAATACCATCAAGATCAGTATCAGGACATCCGTTGAATTGTTTTAAACCAGCAACTTCAGGACATTCATCTTTACTATCATAAACACCATCACCATCAGTATCAACTCCACCAAATGCAAATTTTACACCGGCAGTGTGTTGCATGTGAGATGTTTGAAAAGTATCATTACCAATAGTAACGCTTTCACTTGGCTCATCATATTCGCTAATAACTCCTTTGTACATAGTACTTAAAGAAATAGCAAAGTTGTCAGTTAACCAAAAGTCAATTCCAGCACCAGGGTTAACAGAGAATTGTCCTTCATCTTCTAACCAGAAATATCCAGCTCCTAATGATAAACTTGGGTCAAACCATCCAGTACCGTCTTTTTTTATTAAATTTCTAAAACTATAATTTAAAGCTCCATCAACAGAAAAGTAAGCTAAGTCATCAACATTAATATGACCTCCTTGTTCAGCAGATAAGCCGATGATGTCAATTTTATTTAAAGACCCAGAAAGACTACCATAAAAACCACCTTTAATATGTCTGCCTACTGTAAGTTTTGAAATTGCAGGAAGAATATTAAAGTCATCAGGGTCTAAAGCATTCAATTCGGCTTCAGAGAAAAAATCCACTGCATTTATTCCAACTGAAATTGCCCATGGATGATTTGCGTCTTGTGCATTAGCTGTACCAAATAGTAACCCTACCAGGGCAACAGCAATTATTTTACTAAGATGTTTCATATTAATATGTATGATTAATTTAAGTGTTATTACTAACAAATGTAATAGGTTAAATTTAACTAACAAAACACTTTGTTCAGAATTTATAAGGATTGTTTAACAAAAAATGCTTAAAAGCCTGTAAATACTAGTGTTAAAGAAATAGGTTTGATTATTATATTTTGTTGATTTTAACTGTTTTTCCAATATATATTAACATTTTTTTTATGTTTTTGAAACCCAGTCCTTTAAAAATAGAGGCATATTGATTGATCTGGAGCTCATGTTCTTTGTGTTCTTTCCCAGTTTTATAGTCTATAATTACAACTGTAGTATTGTCTATAATTTCAATGCGATCTGGTCTTAATATTTCATTGTTTAATATAAAATCACGTTCATTAAAAATTTGATTTTTTTTATTAAAAATGTCTTTTAATAATGGATGTGTTAAAATAGAGGTTAGATTATTTTTTAAAATTATGTACTCGTCCTCGTGGATATTTTCTTTATGTTTAACTAATGAAATTACTTTATCTAAATCATTTCGGTCATAAATTTTAGCCATTAATTCATGAGTAAATATTCCTATTTTCAAAGATTCTTGTTGGTCGTTTGTTAAAGTAGAAATTTTCAAAACAGGAAGTACTTGTTGTTTCTTTTTTGGTGTGCATATAAAAGAATTTAAAGCAGAAGTGTTATTTGTAATCTTATTTGATTGAGGTGCTTTTGTTGGGATTCCCATTTGATACGAGTTTTCTGTTTTTTTGAATTTTTCAGTATTTGATAAGTAATTTTTGAAAAAATATTGAAAACTATTTTCGGGAATTTTACCATTGCTAGGAATGTTACTTATAATGTATAAATGTTCTTTGGCACGAGTTAATGCTACATAAAGAATATTGAAGTTGTCAAGTTCTTGAAGTTGCTTTATGTTCGTTACCTGTGAAAGGGTTTTTGAACTATATTGTGAAAAAACTTTTTCATTATAATTTACATAAGCGTCCTTAAAAATAGGTGTAAATTCTTCAATGGAAGACCATACGTGTTTTGGTTGTGGTTTATAAACTTCGGTATCAGCATATGGATATATGACTACAGGGAATTCTAAGCCTTTGGATTTGTGAATGCTCATGATTTGTATGGCATTTTTTCCTTGAGGAATTATTATGCTTAAGTTATCTTTTTTTAATTCCCAATGGGCTAGGAATTCATTTATACCAGTATTTTGTTTTTGGACATATTCGAAAACAAAATCCATAAAAAACTGAATATTTGAATTTGGTTGTTTATTTAATTTAAATGAAATGATGAGCATTTCAAAAGCTTCATATAAAGATTGATGCTTAAAACAATCAAAATTGAGTTGGATGTCGTTTTGGGCTAATTTTTTAGAAATTTGAGAGGATTCAAGAGGTATGTAGGTTTGTAAAAAAAGATTTAGGTTTTCAATTTGAAGTTGGTTACCCAGCGCTTTTAGAAATTCAAGTTTTTTCTTTTTATCAGTTTGCGAAAGGCTATATGAAGCAAAGTTTATAAGAAGTGTTATTTCATTGGCATTTTTTATTAAAAGAACTTCTTGAGAAATTATTGGAATGTTGTGTTGATTTAAGTGTGCTGCTATAAGTACGCCTTCTTTATTTTTTCTCACTAAAATACAGATGTCTTTGTATAAATAACCTTGGCTTATAATGTGCTGAATGTTTTCAAGAACTTTTTGAGGGTATAGTTCATTTTTTTCTTCTGTATTTTGAGCATTAATAAAATCAAATTGCACAAAGCCTCCTTTTTGTGAATTTGTTTTTTGGTTGTTTCCTTTTAAAAAGAGTGTTTTATAATCATCAAATGAAAAAAAGTTTGCCAAAAATGTAAAAAAACTATTATTAAAATCAATTATATTGGAATAACTTCTGTAATTAGTATCTAATAAAATGGTTTCTTTTTCTGGGTTAGAAAAAGGGCTGGTGCCATTACTTAAAAGCATGAATTGTTCAGCTTTACCACCTCTCCAACGGTAAATTGCTTGTTTAGCATCGCCAACAATAGTAACTGTGCCAGTTTCGTTTGTTTGTTCATTTATGGATGATACAGCGTTATCACATAAAGGCAGTAAGTTTTGCCATTGCATTATGGAAGTATCCTGAAATTCATCAATAAAAAAATCTTTGTAACGTTCCCCTAAGCGTTCATAAATAAAAGGAGTTGGTTGATCTTTTATGGTTTCAAAAATGAGCTTATTAAAATCGGAGATTAATAGAAGTTGTTTTTCTTTTTTAAGCTTATCTAATTCATCATTCAAACTTTTTAGCAGGGACATTTGTGTGCTATTTTTTAAAATACGTTCCAGAAATTGATTTTGAAGCACACAATTTTTAGTTTCATTAAATATAGTTACAATTTCGGGGCGTAAATTATCAATAGTCTGTTTTGTAAATTCATTTTTGCTTTTTGTGTAAAGAGGTGTGTTTTCAATATCCTGTTTCCATTTGGCTTTAAAATCTTCAGTACCTTTTTGGATTAGATTGTTAAAATGTTTAGGAAGATAGCCGCGGATAAAATCAGAAGTCACGTTATTTTTTTTAAAAATGGATAGTAATTCAGTTGATTTTGATATGGTTGTTTTTTTATTAGATTGAATTCTTTTTTTTAGATCTTTTTCAAATTGTTCAAAGTCTTCAAAGCTATGTGTACTAAGTTTTTTAATATGTTCAATGTCATTTTCGTTAAAAATAACATTAGCTATTTCCAATAAACTTTGTTTGATATTCCATGTAGCATCATCATTGATTTTTGTTTTTGTAAAATCAATAATAATTTTTGTTATTTGCTTGTCTACTCCCACTTTGTTTATAAGGTTGTCAACTGCAATTTCAAGTAATTTTTTTTGATCAAGTTCTATTTCAAAATTAGTGGCAAGCCCTAAATCATAAGAAAAGGTTCTTATAATTGATTGTGTAAACTTGTCAATAGTTTGCACACTAAATGAGGTATAGTTATGCAAAAGGAAATGCAATGTTTTTTTAGATCTTAATTGGAGTGTATCTTCCGAAATAGCTAATTCCTTAGCTATTTCAGTAAACATACTTAGGTGTTTTTTGGTGACATCATTTTTTGAAAAACCATTAAGGCTATCTAAAATACGCTCTTTCATTTCTGAAACAGCTTTATTGGTAAAAGTAACCGCTAAAATTTGTTTGTACCTATTTTTGTTAGCGCTTGAAAGGATTTTTAATAAATAATTTTTTACTATAGTATAGGTTTTGCCTGATCCAGCTGCGGCATCATAAACAGTAAAAGCAGTAGTTTGATTCAATGGTATTCTTTTTTAGAATGATTAGCTTTTAGGTGTAAACCTTTATCAAAGTTATTCAATAAAGCTGGGTTAAGTAAGAAAAGGGTTTAATTTAACTTGTTTGTATAATGAAGTTGTAGGCTTTTAGCAATAAATAATTTTTTTATTGGCACCGCCAACAGGTATAATACTCCTCCGAGGTAGTTTACTTTTTTAAAAAAATAAAGGCAGTTTTTTCAAAAACGCTATTCATTTTTTCAAAGGTAATAGTTAAGCTATTGGTAATTTTTTTGTTATCATAAATTGATTCCGAATACAAACTATTTACTAGTTCAATTGGTATACTAGGAGTAGTGTTAAAAATCTTACTAAAAAAATGTTGTATAAAGGCATACATAAACACCCATTTTTTAGAAATATTTTTTTTGGGTGGTTTTACATTAATTAATCTAGCAATGGTTTTTAGTACATAAGCGTTTGAAAGATTTTCGGAAACAATAATAAAGCGGTCATCAAATTTATTAGCCTTCATTAAATGATGCATTATTCGTACAGTGTCCCATACGCCTACATATCCAGTTTTGCCAGTGGTATAAAAAGGAATTCCTTTGGCTACTTTTTTAAATAATTCTCCGCTGCCCGAGCTGTAAAATCCGGGTCCAATAATAACGCCTGGATTGACTATTACTGCCGATAAACCTTCTTGGATACCACGTTGCACTTCCATTTCGGCGCCAAATTTACTTATGGCATATACCGAATTTTCTGCCTCTGGGTTCCATTGGGAAGCTTCGGTAAAAATAATTTCTCCAGGAGTTAGGTTTAAAGTGGAAATGCTGCTTACATGGCAAAATTTTTCAACTTTTTGAGTCAATGAAAGATTAACCATGTTAGCGGTTCCTTCAATATTTATTTTTTTTAATTTTTCAAAATCGGTAGCATTCCAAGAAATAAACCCAGCACAATGATATACTTGTGTTATTCCTATAAAAGCTTTTTCTAGCGAAGGGATTTCGGTAATATCAGCTTTAATCCATTCAATGCGTTTCCAGTGGTTGGGAAAATCGGTATTGGTATTACATGTTTTAAAAACCTGTTCGGCAAAGGCTTTTTTTGGTAAACTTCGGTAAATAGCTCTAATGGGAAGTTTGCTGTTTTTGGATAATTCCATAAGTAAATAAATACCTACTAATCCTGTGCCTCCCGTTACTAATATCATGCTTTGATTATTGCTGTATAACTACTATGTAAAAGTAGGAAATATATAATGAAGTTGTTATTTCTAATACCTTCAAATTTAGGTGTTGTTTTACTTGCATTTTTTATCTTTGCGATGGTTCTGAAAAAAATAAATGATGCCTAAAAATTTTATTAAAGAGATTACTTGGAGAGGAATGTTACATGATGCCATGCCGGGCACTGAGGAACACTTACAGGAAGCAATGCGTGCTGCTTATGTTGGTTTTGATCCTACTGCGGATTCGTTACATATTGGAAATTTAGTACCTATTATGTTATTAAGTCACTATCAGCGATGTGGGCATAAGCCAGTTGCTTTGGTTGGTGGTGCTACAGGTATGATTGGAGATCCATCGGGAAAATCGGCAGAACGAAATTTGTTGGATGAGGCAACATTACACCATAATCAGGAGGCTATAAAAAGGCAACTGGCTCAATTTTTAGATTTTGAATCTGATGCAGCCAATGCAGCCGAATTAGTAAATAACTATGATTGGATGAAGAACTTTTCTTTTTTAGAGTTTATCAGAGATGTTGGCAAGCATATTACGGTAAACTATATGATGGCAAAAGATTCAGTAAAAAATAGATTGAATGGTGAAACTGCTGATGGAATGTCTTTTACAGAGTTTACTTATCAATTAGTTCAGGGGTATGATTTTTTGCAGTTGTACCAAAACAATAATTGCTCTATCCAAATGGGAGGTAGTGATCAATGGGGAAACATTACAACAGGAACAGAGCTTATTAGACGTATAGGTAATGGAAAAGGCTATGCGATTACTTGTCCTTTGATAACAAAATCTGATGGTTCAAAATTTGGAAAGTCTGAAGGAGGAAACGTGTGGTTGGATAAAAATAGAACTTCTCCATATAAATTTTATCAATATTGGTTAAATAGTAGTGATGAAGATGCAGAAAAATATATTAAGATATTTACATTTTTAGAGCAAGATGTAATAGAAAGTCTTATAGAAGAGCACAGAGAGGCACCACATATGAGAATTCTTCAAAAAAGATTAGCGGAAGAAATTACTTTGTTAGTACATAATAAAGAAGATTTAGATAATGCTATTGCAGCATCAAGTATTTTATTTGGAAAATCTACGGCAGATGATTTAAAAAAATTAGACGAAACTACATTTTTAGATGTTTTTGATGGTGTTCCGCAGTATAAAATGGCAATTTCAGAATTATCAAGTTTAGGAATTATAGCTGCATTGTCTGAAAAAACAGGTTTTTTAAAATCAAACGGTGAGGCAAGGCGGGCTTTAAAAGAAAATTCAATTTCTGTTAATAGAGAAAAAGTTACTGATAGTTATGAATTAGGTGAAAAAGATTTAATTAACAATCAATTCGTATTATTACAACGAGGTAAAAAGAACTATTTTATTTTGTGTTTCAAGTAAGTAGTGTTAATACTTGCTTAAGCTTAATATTTTATTGTAAAAATTCCCATTTGGTGTACACCAAATGGGAATTTTTTTAGAGCAAAAAAGATTTTTATAAATTATCTAATGTCGTATTACTAATTTAGTAAAAAAAATGTTAATTTTTTGTTTTTTCACAACTTATTTTATCCCAATTAATATCAGCTTTACTTTTTAATTCATTAGGATTTTCTTTTAACCATTTTTTTAAGGTGTTTATGCCCCATGAATTATAAAACAGATATAATTTGCCGTCGCGTATTTCAAATGTTTTAGCATCAATGTCAACTAGGTCGTCCTTGTAGCCCAATGCATAGGCGCAATAACCACCATATTGTGGAAGGTATTTTATGGGGTCAGCTTCAAATTTTTTCTTGTTTTCTTCGGTTTTAAAAGCAAATTTAGCACCTTCATAAGTTGTGCTGTACATTTTATTTCCTTCTGTAGCATTACCATTAAAATATTCTGTAACGTCATAGCCTTCAGCAACAAAGCCTTTTTTTGTTAAAAATTTTGTTTGTGCGTTTATCACCATACACAAACAAGTTATAATAACTGTAAGTATTGATTTCATTATTCACCTTTATTTAATACGTCGATTGACTTATTATTTTCTTACAAATAAAATGCAAATAAAATGGGTTAAAAATAAGTTAAAAAATCATAAGGTTACAGCCTCTAATATCACTATGATCAAATCGGCCTAAGATTTCAAAGCTTTGATTTTTGTATACTTTTCCTAAATCTTGAGTGGCAATAAAACTACATGAATTTAAATTAGCTAAATCAATAATATTAATACCTCCAGTTTTTCCAAAAGCTATGGGTTGTAGTGGGTTTTCGGTATTTCGAGTAGAAATTTGCATCCATGGTGGACATTTAAATAATCCATTGCCAGTAGAATAAGCTTGAGATAATAATTCGGTCATTCCATACTCACTATGGATTTTATTAACACCTAAGCCTTTTTGTAATTGTTGGTGTAATTCTTCTCTAATCATTTCTTTTCTTCGCCCTTTCATGCCTCCAGTTTCTAGTACAGTGGTATGTTTTAGGTGAAGTGAATACTGTTCAGATAAATCGATTAAAGCAAATGAAACTCCGATTAAAAGTGTTTTTTGTTTTTTGCTTTCTAATTCTTTTAGCGTAGCTACTAATGAATCAGTATCATGTAAATAAAAGTTACTTTTTGGGTGCTTGCTTTTTTTAATTAAATCATTAACCATATAGACTAATGATGAGCCTTTTCTTTCCAAATATGAGGGTAAAAGTGCAAGGACACAATATTCTTGAATATTGTCGTAAAAAAAATGAAAACCTTTTAAATAACTTTCTTTGTAAACTTTTAGATCCGAAACGTAATGTTGGCTCACTTGTTGGCCAGTGGTGCCACTGCTCGAAAAGACTATTTCAGTTGCTGTATTACCCGTAACTATTTTTTGTTTTTTAAAAAATTCAATGGGTAAATAGGGTATTTGAGATAGTTCTCTGACTGATTTTTTTGAAACACCTAGTAGATTGCAAAATTGTTGATATACTAGATTGTTTTCATACTGATATTTAAAAACCTCAATACACAGATTTTTAAATTGTGCAGGTGTTTTTATTGAAAAAATAGCAGATGCATTCATTAAAGTGGTTTTAATACAATAGTATTAAAAAAGAGTAATGTAAATACGCAATGTGTTTTTTATGAGAATTAATCTAATTTGGGACTTTTATCCTTGTCATCCTCGTCTTCCTTAGAGGCATCTTTAAATTCTTTAATACCACTTCCAAGTCCTCTCATTAACTCAGGAATTTTTCGACCACCGAAAAGTAATAAAATTACCACTACAATAAGAATAATTTGTGGTGCTCCTATGAATCCTAAAAATATATTTTGTGCTATCATTAGACTTGGTTTATTTAAAATACAAATTTATGAAGAAATAAAGAGTTGCACCTCATTTTTAGTAATAATTTAGTGCCAAGCTAAGCGCTGAGCCTTAAAAAGGCTAGGCTATTTAAAAACAGTAAAGCGGGAGCAATAAAAAATAAGGATTCATCGTACAACTACTCATAGTTAGCTATTATTTTTCTAAATTTGCACCGCTTAAAGTGAACATCAATAATGATAGACGAGATAAAGAAATACATTGCCGAAGCTGAGGATTTTCAAGCTAAAACACTTGATGAAGTTGAGCAGTTTCGTATTAAAGTATTGGGAAGTAAAGGACTTTTAAAAGATTATTTTGCCAAATTTAAAACGGTTCCAAATGAACTAAAGAAGGAATTTGGTCAAACTATAAATGCTTGGAAAAATACGGCTGAAGCTAAAGTGGCTGAATTAAAAGGAGTTCTTGAAAATGAGCAAGCTCCACAAAACGAATGGGGTGATTTAACACGTCCTGCTGCTCCAATTGCATTGGGGTCTCGTCATCCGATTTCATTAGTTAAAAATCAAATCGTCGAAGTATTTTCGCGAATTGGTTTTAATGTAAGTGAAGGACCAGAAATTGAAGATGATTGGCATAATTTTACAGCATTAAATTTGCCAGAATATCACCCAGCTCGGGATATGCAAGATACTTTTTTTGTACAAACAAATCCCGATGTATTGTTACGTACACATACGTCATCGGTACAAGTGAGGTATATGGAAAATAATAAGCCGCCTATTCGAACGATATCGCCTGGTAGGGTTTTTAGAAACGAAGATATTTCAGCTAGATCACATTGTATTTTTCACCAAGTAGAAGGTTTATATATTGATAAAGATGTATCGTTTGCCGATATGAAGCAAACCTTACTTCATTTTACTAAAGAGATGTTTGGAAAAAGTAAAATACGTTTGCGTCCTTCTTATTTTCCTTTTACAGAACCTAGTGCCGAAATTGATATTTACTGGGGACTTAAAACCGAAACGGATTATAAAATTACTAAAGGAACTGGTTGGTTAGAAATTGGTGGATGCGGAATGGTGGACCCTAATGTGCTTACTAATTGTAATATTGACCCTAAGGAATATTCTGGTTTTGCCTTTGGAATGGGGGTTGAACGTATAGCCATGTTATTACATCAAATTGGTGATATAAGAATGTTTTACGAAAATGATATACGCTTTTTAGAACAGTTTAAAAGTAGTTTTTAGTTATTGTAGCTTGAAAGGTGGATACCCAGAGACTTGTTCTAAGGTAGTTTAAGAATTATTTAATTAATGATAAAAAAACCGTTTAAAAATTAATTTTTAAACGGTTTTTTTATGAATTCTAGCTTTTAATTGTGAAACAAAATGTTGTAAATTCATTATTAATTTTATGATTCTAAATATTCAAAAAAACACTTCCAAAATTACCTTTGATTTACATGGTAACAAAACTATTCTGACAGAACAGTTAAGTAAAAAGCCCTTAAAAATTGTAAACCCTAAGGCTCAAAAAAATACGGCAGTATGCATGCTTACTAGCTATGGTGGTGGTTTTGTTGAAGGTGATGTTGTTGAGCTGGAAGTACTTTGCAAAGCCAATACCACATCAATTATAAGTTCACAGGCAAATACACGAGTTTATGAAAGTAACGGAATTCCTTGCAGGCAAGAGTTAACTATGAATATGGAAGTAAACGCATTTCATGTTTTTTTTAACGATCCTTTAGTAATGCACAATGGAGGTAATTTTAGTCAAAAAAATACCATTAATTTATCTAAAGGGAGTGTGCTGCTTTTTATAGATTGGTTTTCTGCAGGGAGAACAGCCAATGGCGAATCATTTGCTTTTAAATCTTACGAAACGTCAACAAAAATTGAAGTTGAAAAAAAACCAGTTTTATGGGATAATTTTAAAATTACACCCGAAGATATGGATGTGCATGCCCCGGGTATGTTTGGTGATCATGCCTCTTTTTTAAATCTTTTTTTAATAGGAGATTTAAATGCTAAAAAAGTGAAAATTATAGAAAATTCATTGTTTAAATTTCAAGAAGAAAATAAAGATGAATTTACAGATTTAGCATTAAATATAACTAGGACTAATGATAAGGCACTAGTGGGAAGGTATAGCGCTAAAAAAATTACCTCATTAAAAAAAGTGGTTGTTGCACTTTCAAAAATTTTAGCAGAAAGTGAATTATTAAATTACGATCATTTAGATAGAAAATATTGATACAATAAAAGCATGTTTATTGAATACTATGTATAAACATGCTTTTATTATAAAAAAAATAGCTTAGTGTTTATGAGGTTCGCTTAAAGCATGTGCTTTGGCATGAAAAATATGATCAATAATAGTTTCAAGGCCATAATCTTCTTTTACTTTAGCAAAAACAAAAGGACCATTTCCTCTCATTTTTTTAGCATCCCTATCCATAACATTTAAATCGGCACCCACAATTTCTGCTAAGTCAATTTTATTGATCACTAATAGGTCTGATTGGGTAATTCCGGGGCCTCCCTTTCTAGGGATTTTATCGCCACCAGATACATCAATAACATAAATGGTATAATCGGCTAGTTCTCTACTAAAATGTGCAGCTAAATTATCTCCACCACTTTCAACTATCAAGAGTTCGATATCTGGAAATTTAGCATATAACTCCTCTAAGGCATGCATATTTGAAGAAACATCTTCTCTAATAGCAGAGTGAGGGCACCCACCTGTTTCAACACCTACAATACGTTCGGGAGCCAAGGCTTTATTTCTAGTTAAAAATTCAGCATCTTCTTTAGTAAAAATATCATTGGTTACTACAGCAATGGAATGCTTTTCGCGTAAGGCAACACATAATTGACGTATTAAAGCAGTTTTACCCGTACCAACAGGTCCACCAATACCAACGGTAAAAGGGCGTTTACTAAAATCTCGATCTTCGCTTATAAATTCGCGATGTGAAAATACACCAGGATGATCCATATCCATTTTGTGTTGCAGTAAATGGGGAAATTTAAATTTCATTTTTTATTTTTTTAATTTTGAAATAGTTTAGAATAAATTTTATAGTGATTTAATTGCGCAATTTCCATCATGTAAGCTGATTTTGTTGCTTTCTGATAAGGAATACTCTTATAGTGTAGGTTCTTTTTTTCAGACTTTTCTAATACAAAAGTCAATAGATTTTGACCTCCCATGGGGCCAACAATACCTAAGCGTGTCAATGCAGTAACTTGATCCCTTAAAGCTGCATATAAGATCATTGAGCGCGCTTCTTGTTTGTTTATGTTTAATGTAGCCATAAACATTCCAAAAATTATAGGAAAATACAATGGAGTTTTTTTGACTTCAAGTTGATTTTTTAGGGTATTAACAGCTTCAGTTTTATATAATGAAAACAATAAGCGTGTCCAATTTTTACCTAATACAAGGGCACTATTTTCAAGATTAGGATTCATAAGCATGGCTTTGTAAGCTAATGTTAATGCGTCCCATTTATTGGGATCATTCACCAAGGTGTGTCCAGCTTCAACGTATGGAAATTCGAATGAAATGAGCTGATCAGCATAGGCTATTAAATAGCGTTTTAAGTCACTTTCATTTTGAAGTAATTTACTTTTAATGGCGGATTCCATACCCATTGAAAACACAAAACCACCAACAGGTAACGAGGAGTCAACTAACTGAAATAATTGGATTAAATTTTTCATTAAAATAAATGATATAGCTGTGCTAAAGGCACTTTTTTAACAGGCTCACAGGTAAGGTGAACATCATCGACAGTAACTTTATAGCGTTCGGGATCTACTTTGATATTTGGCAATTCGTCGTTAAAATGCATGTTTTTTTTACTAATGTTTCTGCAATTTTTAACGGCAATAGCTTCTTTACTTAAACCATAACTAGCAACATTTTTTAAAGAAGCTTTTGAAACAAATATTTTTGAAGTGCCTCCAACGGCTTTTCCTAAGGCACCAAACATAGGTCTGGAAAAATAAGGTTGAGGTGTAGGGATGGAGGCATTAGGATCTCCCATTTGGGCTTGTACAATTACGCCACCTTTAATAATTAATTCGGGTTTAACGCCAAAAAATTTAGGTTTCCAAAGGACCAAATCGGCTAATTTTCCAATTTCAACAGAACCTATCTCATGCGCAAATCCATGTGCTAGAGCAGAGTTTATGGTGTATTTTGAAATGTATCTTTTTACTCTAAAATTATCACTTTTAGTACCTTCATCTTCAGGTAAAGGGCCTCGTTGTATTTTCATTTTATGGGCAGTTTGCCAAGTTCTACAAATTACCTCGCCCACTCGCCCCATAGCTTGTGAGTCAGATGCAATCATGGAAAGTGCTCCCATATCATGTAAAATATCTTCGGCAGCAATAGTTTCTCCACGAATTCTACTTTCTGCAAAAGCAACATCTTCGGGTATATTTTTATCTAAATGATGACATACCATTAGCATGTCTAAATGTTCATCGATGGTATTGTGTGTATATGGCCGAGTTGGATTTGTTGAAGAAGGCAATACGTTGGATTCACCACATAATGTTATAATATCGGGAGCATGACCACCTCCGGCTCCTTCAGTATGGTAAGTGTGTATCGTACGTCCTTTTAAAGCATCTTTGGTTACTTCAACAAAACCACTTTCGTTTAAAGTATCGGTATGTATGCAAACCTGAACATCGTGTTTGTCGGCCACGCTCAAACAGGTGTCAATTGCAGCGGGAGTAGAGCCCCAATCTTCGTGTAATTTTAAGCCTAAAGCTCCTGCTTCGATTTGTTGTTCCAAAGCTTTTGGATGAGATGAGTTTCCTTTGCCTAAAAACCCAAAATTCATTGGATAATGATCGGTTGCTTTTAGCATCATTTCAATATGAAAAGCTCCAGGGGTGCATGTTGTGGCATTGGTACCTGTTGTTGGTCCCGTACCTCCACCAACAAAGGTGGTAATTCCAGAAGCAATGGCTTCGTCCATTTGCTGCGGGCAAATGTAGTGTATGTGATTATCAATCCCAGCAGCGGTAACAATACTTCCCTCGGCAGCAATAACCTCTGTGGTGGCACCAACGATCATATTTGGATGCACTCCAGGCATGATATGTGGATTTCCTCCTTTACCAATAGCATGGATGCGTCCATTTTTAATACCAATATCTGCTTTGTAAATGCCTGTATAGTCAATAATAATGGCATTAGTAAAAATAAGATCAAGGGCATCTTCTTGATTAATACCAGTAGCTTGACCCATACCATCTCTTAAGACTTTACCACCTCCAAATTTGCATTCTTCACCATAAACGGTAAAATCCTTTTCTATACTTATTTTGAGCTGGGTATCGCCTAAAGTTAGTATATCGCCAGTTGTGATTCCATACATATCAGCATAAGCTTCACGGTGTATTTTTTTGCTCATAGAATTATGGTTTTTTTAGCTGTTGATTCATGTTGTTGATGATTTCTTTTTCTCTGTTTTCAATAGCTCCATTTATAAAGTTATTTCCTCCATAGATTTTTAATTCTCCAGCCATTTCGACAAGTTCAATTTCTTTCTCCTCGCCAGGTTCAAATCTAACTGCGGTACCTGCCGGAATGTTTAAACGATATTTTAAGGTTATCGCTCTGTCAAAAATGAGTGCTTGATTGGTTTCGGCAAAAGGGTAATGCGAACCAACTTGGATGGGTCGGTCTCCTTTATTTATAACGCTTATTTGTATTGTTTTTCTACCTTTATTAAGTTCAATGTACTCATCTAAAACTTCATAGCTGCCAGGATGTGTATTAGAAATAGTATCAACGGTAATTTTTTTATTGCTTTTTGTTAAACCAGAGCCGTAAAGGGCTAATCCATTTTTGATGTTTTTTTGGCATATGGGGTGGTGCACGGTAACTAATTTGGTACCATCGGGAAAGGTGCCTTCAATTTGTATTTCATGAATCATTTCTTCAACGCCTTGTAACACATCATCTAAACCAATGATTTGTTTGCCAATATTCATTAGTTCAGCTACTTCGTAGCCTTCTCGAATAAGTTCCAGGATTTGAGTGCTGATTAGTGCAATTGTTTCGGGGTAATTTAATTTAAGTCCCCTTGCATAGCGTTTTTGAGCCACAAAACCCGCTTGATGTAGCATTAGTTTTTCAATATCTCTAGGTGTAAGTCTCATTTAAATGTTTATATAGAGTTATATGAATTAATTTCTTCAATACTTATTTCCGAAGCTTTTGATTCTGCAACTACTTTTCCTCTATTCATAAAATAGTAGTAATCCGTAATGCTTTTAGCAAAATCTATTTTTTGTTCTACAAGTAAGGTTGCTATATTTTTTTCTTCTTTTAATCGTAATAAAATACGTGCGATTTCTTGACTTATTGAAGGTTGAATACCCTCGGTAGGTTCGTCTAGTAACAATAGTTTTGGTCGTCCGGTTATGGCGCGAGCAATAGCTAATTGTTGTTGCTGTCCGCCACTTAAATTTCCTCCTAAACGTTTTCTGAAATCTTTTAGAATAGGAAAAAGTTCATAGATTTCATCTTCGGGGATACTTGTTTCTTTGGTGCTTTCTAAGCCTAGTTTTAAATTTTCGTAAACCGTTAGTTTTGGAATAATCTCTCGTCCTTGGGGTACGTACCCTATACCTAATTTAGCGCGTTTATGCGGAGGTAGTTTCGAAATATCTTGCCCTTCATAAATAATATTCCCTTTAGGGTTTTTTAATAAACCAATCAGGGTTTTTAACAAGCTAGTTTTGCCCACACCGTTACGCCCCATTACCGTAGTAATTGTTGCTGGTTGTACTTTTATATCTACCCCCCAAAGTATTTGGCTTTCTCCGTAAGCGGCAGTAATATTTTTTGTTTCTAATACCATTTGCTTCTTTTTTAAACGGCTTTGCCTAAATAACTATTAATTACTCTTTCGTCTGCTCTAATGTCCTTAAATGGGCCTTCGGTAAGGAGCTTTCCACGCACCAGTACACTCACTTTTTCTATAGCAATTTGTTCTACAAAATTCATATCATGTTCAATAACAATTACAGAATGCTCTTCGGTTAAACTCAAAATTAAATCGCCAGTTTTAGCAGTTTCTGTATCGGACATTCCGGCGGCAGGCTCGTCAATTAGCATTAATTTTGGGTTTTGAATAACTACAATGCCAATTTCTAACCATTGTTTTTGTCCATGTGAAAGTCCACCAGCTTCTACTTCTAAAAAATTTTCTAAACCCACTTTTTTAGCTATTGCATGAATACGATCAACAACTGCAGAGTTTATTTTAAACCGAATAGAACTCCATACATCTTTGGGCATTTGATAGGCTAAGAGTAAATTGTCGTAAACTGATAAACCTGAAAACACTGAGGGTTTTTGAAATTTTCGGCCAATACCCATTTGTGCAATTTCTACTTCTTTTTTTCCTAAAATTTCTTGGTTTTTAAACAATACTTTTCCCGAATCAGCTTTCGTTTTACCACAAATTAGATCCATAAATGTGGATTTGCCAGCGCCATTGGGTCCAATGATTACTCTAAGTTCGTTTTCTTCCAATTTAAATAAGTCTAAATCTAAGGCTTGTACACCACCAAAAGCTACTTTTAGATTTTGAGCTTTTAATATCAATTCTCTTACAGGTCTCATACTTTTGCTGATTTTTGTTTAGAAAAATACTTTTTAATTTGTTGAGGTAAACCAATAACTCCTTGATCCAGGTACAATACGGTAACTATAAATAAAATGCCTATTACATATAGCCAAGAGCCAGGGAGTACCGAGGTAAAAATGCTGTACAAGAAATTGACTAAAAGAGTTCCTAAAATAGCTCCCTTTAATTTGCCTCTTCCGCCTAAAGCTACCCAAATAATCATTTCAATAGATGCTTTTACATCCATTCGGCCTGGTGTAATAATTCCTGTTTGGGGTACATATAACATTCCGCCAATAGCGGCAATAACAGCTGCAATTACAAAAATGCTTAATTGATAATTTTTAATTTCATAAGAGGTGTATCTAATTCGAGATTCACTATCTCTAATGGCCACTAATATTTTTCCGAATTTAGAATTTACCAGTTTTTTAGCACCTATATATACAGCTATAAGCACAATACACGAAACAAGGTATAGGATAAGTTTTGTAGATGTTGCTGTTAAGTCTAAACCAGCAAGTTGTTTAAAGTCGGTCAATCCATTGGTGCCTCCTAGCATGGTTTCGTTTCTTAAAAAAACCAACCACATGGCAAGGGCTAATGCTTGAGTAATGATAGCAAAATAGACCCCTTTTAGTCTGCTTTTAAAAATAAAATAGCCAAAAATACCTGCAAATAAACCGGGTATGAGTATAGCAAATAAAATAGCTAAAGGAAAATAATGAAAGGGTTCCCAAAAAAAGGGAAGCTCTGTAATTTGATTCCATACCATAAAATCGGGAATGGCTTTGCCATAAGTACCTTCGCCCGAAGCATCAAGTAGCATATGCATGGCTATTCCGTATCCGCCCATACAAAAAAACAGGGCTTGACACATGCATAAAATTCCGGTATAGCCCCATAACATATCCAATCCAATGGCAGCAATAGCAAAACAAAAGTAACGCCCCCATAATGAAATGGTGTTAACAGATATTATACCCAGTAGGTTACCTATGGGAAGTAATACTAAAAATAATGCCAGGAAAATAATATAGTCGTAGGATCTGTTTTTTAAAATTGATTTCATAGTTAGTCGTCTGATATTCTGCCTTTGGGAGGAAAAAGTCCTTTAGGCTTAAATTGTAAAAAGAAAATGATGATACCTAAAATGATTACTTTGCCATAAACGGCATGAAAAACAGGTTCTAACATTTTGGTAAATTGACCAATTCCGAGTCCTGCAATGATGGTTCCAATTAGGTTTCCAACACCTCCAGTAACTACTACTAAAAAGGAATCTACAATATAAGTTTGCCCCATATCGGGAACCACATTACCTATCAAAGTCATACAGCAACCTGCGATTCCGGCAATTCCAGATCCTATAAAAAAAGTCATGACATCAATTTTTTGTGTGGATATCCCTAAGCAAGCACTCATGTTTCTATTTTGGGTTACAGATCGTATACGTAGGCCATATCTTGATTTATATAAGAATAAAAATGTTACTACAATCATTACAATAGTAATTACAATGATAAAAATTCTATTATAGGGTAATACTAGCTGAGGAGCAACATGCCACCCGCCAGATAATAACGACGGAGCTTTTACAGAAGTTAAATCACCAAAAATGCTACGTGCTAATTGAATAAAAACTAAACTGACTCCCCATGTGGCTAGTAGGCTTTGGAGGGGGCTACCATATAGTTTTCGAATAATTAAGCGTTCGATAACTAATCCAAATATACCCGAAACCAGAAATGCTATAGGTATAGAAACCCAAAAGAAAGCATCATTAAGCGATCCGCCCGCTAACATTTTAAATACCTCTTGTACACAAAATGTGGTATAGGCACCAATCATCATAAATTCGCCATGTGCCATGTTAATTACACCAGCTAGTCCATATATAATTGCTAAACCTAATGAAATAAGAATAAGTATGCTTCCTAAACTTAAACCACTGAATAAGTTTTGAATCCAATCAATTCGAGTAGCTCTGCTGTTTAAATTAGTAACTGATTGCTTAATTTTTGTTTGTACTTTGTCTTCCAGGTACTTATTGTTTTCTAAAAACGTATTTAGTATAAAAGCGGTATTGTCTCCTTTATTTTTTTCAAGGGCCGTTATGTGTTTTAATTGTGAATCTGAATTTTTTGAATTTTTCAACTGAATAGCTAACATAGTTTCATTAGCAAAGCGGATCAATTCAGTATTTGTTTCTTTGGCAGCAGCTTTTTTTAAAATGGCAAGATCACTAAATTGAGATTTGTTTTGAAACTGTGTGTAAGCTAATTTCCTTACATCTTTATCAATTGAAGTTAAATTAATATAGGGTAATAAAGGGGTAATGCTAAGGCGTTCTTTTCGCGAAAATTTAATTGCTTTTAAATCGGTCAAGGCTAATGTTAAAACTTTGCTATTAGCATCAGTGAGTGTTTTTATTTCGGGATAAAGCTGAATAACTTGATAAGTAACTTTTTCTTCGGTATTGTTTTTTTCTCCAATAGTAACGAGGGTATCTTTATAAGTAAAAAGTTTTTTTCCATTGATGGCATTTAAGACAGGAAAAGTAACCACTTGTTTAGAGGTTAATAGTCGCGATAAGGCTTTTGATTTAGCTTCTTTATCAGAAGACATAAGTAAGTATACATCATCATTTGGTTGAGCAAATGACATGAAAGAAATGAATAGTGTTAGGAAGAGTCCAATAATTTTAGCTATTCTTTTTTTTGTCATAATTTGATGAAAGGTTTGTTTATATGAAAGCTTATCTAGAAAAAGTTTAAAAACTAGTTTCCAGATAAGCTATTCAAGGAAAATTAACTATGCGTTTAAATGAAATCTCATTTATTTGGTATATGTCCCACCGTGGTTTACATGATCGCAACTTTTATTAGGCGAAGTGTATTTTGACCAAGGCTCTGGATCTACTAATCCATCGGTTTCCCAAATTACGTCAAACTGTCCATCAATTTTTATTTCACCAATTTTAACAGGTTTAGCTAAGTGATGATTTTTAGGGTCCATTTTAACGAGCCCTCCAGGAGAGTTAAAACTTAAACCGTATAAAGCAGGACGTACTTTGTCAACATCGACCGAACCCGCTTTTTCTACTGCTTTTTTCCATAAATACACGCCAGTATATGCCCAGCAAATAGGATCATCAGTTACACGTGCGTTTCCGCCAGGTAAATTATTTTTAGCACAAAAGGCTTTAAAGCTTTTTACAAATTTGTCATTTTCAGGAGATGCGGCAGATTGGTAATAATTCCACGCAGCTAAATGTCCTGCTAAAAACTCAGTATCCATAGCTCTTAATTCATCTTCGGCAACAGAAAATGCCATTATAGGGCAAGTGGCAGCTGTTAAACCTTGATTGGCAAATTCTTTATAAAAGGGCACATTAGAATCTCCGTTAATAGTACTTAATACACATGCTTTACCACCTGCTGAGAATTTTTTAATTTTAGATACTATAGTTTGGTAATCTTGGTGGTGGAAAGGCGTATACTCTTCAATGATATTTTTTTCGGGTACACCTTTAGCCAATAAAAATGCTTTTAATATTTTGTTTGCTGTTCTTGGGAAAACATAGTCTGTACCCAGTAAATAAAACTTTTTATAAGAGCCACCTTCTTCGCTCATCATGTATTCTGCTGCCGGAATCAACTGTTGGTTTGGAGTAGCGCCTGTATAAATTACATTTTTAGAGCACTCTTCCCCTTCGTATTGTACAGGGTAAAATAACAAGCCATTATTTTCTTCAAATACAGGCAATACAGATTTACGAGATACGGAGGTCCAACATCCAAATACAGCAGATACTTTTTTTTCTACAAGTAATTCTTTTGATTTTTCGGCAAATAAATCCCAGTCCGAAGCCGGGTCTACTACCTCTGTTTTTAATGTTTTACCTAATACACCACCTTTGGCATTAATTTCTTCTACAGCCATTTCTACCACATCTTTCAAAGAAACTTCAGATATGGCCATAGTTCCACTTAAAGAATGTAGTACTCCTATTTTTATAGGTGCTTCTTTTACAACCGGAGTTTCGGCAGCAGGTTCTTCCTTAGTTTTTGCTTTTTTTCCGCATGATTGTAAGAGTAATGTGCTTACTAGTACTAGTAAACCTAATGCTCTATTTATATTTTTAGTTGATTTCATTGTAAGGTTTTTTAGTTTTAATAAATTATTAAGTGAATTTGTAAATCATAAATATTCCATAACCAATAGTAATTATTGGCAACAGCCATTGGATTTTTTTGATGTATTTAAACCAGCCTTCTACTTTTCCAATGAAAAGTCCGATAATGCCCATGCCAATTATGGAGCCTATTGAAAATTCTAAAAAATAAAGAAGTTGTTTTGTTATAGAAACTTCTGTACTTGAATGAGCAAGAATTACACCTGCAGATCCTGCTAACCCGTGTAGTAAGCCAAT
Source organism: uncultured Aquimarina sp. (assembly GCA_947498765.1). Taxonomy (GTDB): domain Bacteria; phylum Bacteroidota; class Bacteroidia; order Flavobacteriales; family Flavobacteriaceae; genus Aquimarina. Next base: position 27,017 of record CANMLG010000030.1, on the reverse strand, counting down.
TAAAAGCATGGCTTTGAAATGGTTATCGGTTATTTTATCTGTTTTTGAATAGGTGGCAAGTTTATATACCCCTGCAGCAATCAATACTATTCCAACAATAGCCTCTAAGCTAAAAGGAAGTTTTTTGAGTAAGAATATTTCAAAAAGGACAAATGTGCAACCTATTAAAATAATAGGAATTGAATGTCCAATACCCCATGTAACTCCTTTTAAAAAATGTAATTTCAATTTTGAATCAGCATTTGAAACCGAGGCTACTGCAAGTACATGATCGGCTTCAAAACAATGAAGCAAACCTAGAAATACAGGAAAAAGTATTGATTTAATCATGTTGTTTTTTTCTTAAAAAATAAAGAATTGGGTTTGTAGCCAAATCTGACCTTGTGTTTGGCTTTCACCTAATGAATTTTCTTGTGTCCAAGTAGTATATGATAATCTTAAATTGGTGTTGTATCCAGCAAACCAATAATTGAGTCCACCTCCAAATACAGTAGCGGTATTTAAATTATTGAAAGTATTCACTGGGACACCTCCTGTTTGTACTAAGCCATCGGCGTCAACATCGTTTCTTTCAAAACGTATCCATGGCTGTAATTTTGTTTTATTAAAATAGTAACCTAGTTCTAAAAATTGTGTAGTACTTTTAGGTATTAAGGTAGCGAAAGAAGTCCCATCGGTATCTGTACCACCAGTTATAGCAGAAAATGCGGCATTAGCGGTTATTGAACCGGCAGCTCCTGCGGGCATATCTAAAAATAGATCGACACCAAAGTTTCTGTAGGTACCCTGTAAGTCAAAACCACCTGCTAAGGCTAGTGTTTTACCAGAACCTAATTTTGTACCAGCATAGTAATAGTCTTTTTCGGCATCAAAAAAGTTGTAAGCAACACGACCCACATAGCGTAGGGCAGGGTCATCATTAACAAACGCCCCTGTGTTTCGACCTGTAAAAATACCAAAGCGATATTCTAACTTGTCATCTAAAAAGAAACCGCGTGTATTTACCCCAAGATCACGTCCAAAATTACCTTGTAACGGGCTGTTTTCAAATAGATTATATGGGTATTGAAAAAAGGTAAAATCATTGGCCATTAGCCCAGCAGCTCCTTGTAAACCATTACGGTTATGTGATACCAATTGTAATCCGGCGATTACCATATGATTTCCAAAAGTATGTTCGTATTGCGCATCTAAAATAATGGGAGCTACTTTTACATTTTTTGAATTGGGATTATCAGGATCACTACCTCTTCCAACAATTGATGGAAGATCTGTTTCTAAAAAGAAAGATCCATTTTTAGATAATTTACCCCCAACTAAAACACGTGCTCTATAGAGGTTAAAATCTTTGCTCCACGCGTCGGCAATATCTCCATTTTCTCGAATAGCCATAGTACCTTCACCAGGACCAAAACCTTTTTGTTGGTATGAGGCATACATGTGTACTATAGAACCTACTTGTATTGAGGGTTTAAATTTTTTCTCTTTTTTAGTAATACTATCTTGCAGAATTTTTGTTACTGGGTTAAGGTTAGGGATTTCTCTAAACAATTTAATATCTGCTCTTTTATTAATTTTTGCTATTTGTGAGTACCCAAAATGGGCAAATAGTAAGCATAATACTATTAGCGTAGTCTTTATGGTTTTGTTTCTCATAATGATTTAATTCATTTGATTGTTGGATTGAGTTAGTTTCTTTCTTAGCTAAGAATACTTAAGTAGTAATACTTATTAAAAGTAATGTTAAAATTAAAAAAAGAAGATATTTACTTAGGTATTGCTAAATTTTTTTGACTATCACAAAATTTAATGCAGTAGAATGCTTAAAATTTTAAAATTCTTATAAAACAAATACGTATTTAGTGGAATGTGAAAAAAATATGTGTGGTAGATTGTTGCAAATCAGTGTAATGTGTAGCTTTTTGCTTACAAGAAATGCTAGTGTAGTTGTTGTGACTGTGTTTTTTAAGAAATTTTTGTCAAAAAATAGCTAATACAGCATCGAGATTTGCTATATATTTTTAAAACGAGAATTTTCTTTATAATTGATTGATACGATTTGCGGATAATTATTTCGTATGAATTTGTTGACTTATTTTTTAATGCATTGTAAAAAAGAAAGGAGATATATGCGAAAATTTTTTCGTTAATATCACTGTTGTATTTGTTCTGGGGTAGTTTACTATCCAAACAAATAACTGACCACATCTTCAATGCGGGCTACTTTTATTTGCTGAATTCCTTTGCTTTGTATACTTGTTTTGGAGTATTTAGATATCAATATTTGAGTAAAACCAAGTTTTTCAGCCTCTTGAATGCGTTGGTCAATTCTGCTTACGGGTCTAATTTCGCCGGCTAAGCCAACTTCTGCGGCAAAACATATGCCTTTATCAAGTGGAATATCTTCGTTTGATGATAAAATTGCCGCTACTACAGCTAAATCAATGGCTGGATCATCAACATTAATACCTCCTGTAATATTTAAAAATACATCTTTAGCACCTAATCTAAAACCAGCTCTTTTTTCTAAGACAGCCAATAACATGTTTAAACGTTTAGCAGGGAAACCCGTGGTACTTCGTTGAGGTGTGCCATATACGGCTGTGCTTACTAAAGCTTGAATTTCGATCATTAATGGTCGCATGCCTTCAATAGTGGAGGCTATGGCTGTTCCGCTTAAAGCTTCTTCTTTTTTAGAAAGTAGTAGTTCGCTTGGGTTGGTTACTTCTCGTAAACCTGCGGATTGCATTTCGTAAATTCCCAATTCGGCCGTAGAGCCAAAACGATTTTTATGCGCTCTAAGAATTCGATACACAAAATTGCGATCTCCTTCAAATTGTAGCACCGTGTCCACCATATGTTCCAATATTTTTGGTCCGGCGATGGTGCCATCCTTAGTAATGTGTCCAATTAATAATACTGGAGTATTAGTTTCTTTAGCAAATTTAATTAGCTCACTTGTGCATTCTCGAATTTGAGAAATACTACCTGGACTACTTTCTATATAGTCGGTATGTAGTGTTTGAATAGAGTCAATTACTAAAACATCGGGTTGGGTTTTGGCAATTTGTTTAAAAATGTGTTGTGTTTTAGTTTCGGTAAGGATAAAACAATTGTCTGTTTCCGATTGCATGCGTTCGGCACGCATTTTAATTTGTTTCTGGCTTTCTTCGCCAGACACATATAATGTTTTAAAGGGGAGTTTTAAAGCTATTTGTAGTAATAAAGTACTTTTTCCAATACCAGGTTCCCCTCCTAATAATGTTAATGAGCCAGGAACAAGTCCTCCACCTAAAACTCTGTTGAATTCACCATCACCTGTATTAAAACGTATATCAGCGGTAGTGTCAATTTCAGAAACTTTTAATGGTTTTGAAACTCTTTTTTTGGTATTAACTGTTTCTTCTTTCCAAGCTACTTTTTCTTGTTTTTCAATAATTTCTTCGGCAATACTATTCCATGATTTACAGCTATTACATTGCCCTTGCCATTTAACATATTGTGCTCCACAACTTTGACAATAAAAAGTAGTTTTGGTTTTAGCCATGAATTAGTAGTGTATTATTGAAAAACGAATTTTATTAAAAAAATAGCATAAAAAGACTTATAAAAAGTACGCTAATTTAGGTTAAAATGAATTATCCTGAAATGAAACTTTATAAAACAGCTATTAATTTTAAATACTTGTTTGTTACTAGTATTGCTCGTCCATTTTATATTCAAGGGATTTTTTTACTGTTTCCCATTCGGAATTTAATATTGAAAAAACAACAGTATCTCTAATGCAGCCTGTAGCATCAATTTTATGATTTCTTAAAATGCCATCTTGTTTTGCACCTAGTCTTTCAATAGCCTTTCGGGATTTTAAATTGTGGAAATGAGTTCTAAACTCAACCGCTATACATTCTAAAACTTCAAAAGCATGATAAAGTAATAGGTATTTACACTCCGTATTTACGCCAGTAGCTTGGTAGGATTTAGCATACCATGTAGTACCAATTTCAAGTCTTTTATGAGTAGTATCTACATTCATATATCGGGTAGTTCCAATAATTTTATTGCTTTCTTTATGTTTAACAGCAAATGCTAATGAAATTCCTTTTTCATAATCGTGCATAGCTTTTTTAATATAAGCTTCGATATTTTTTGGTTCGGGGGCAGAGGTATACCATAATTGCCAAAGGTTTCCATCCTTTACGGCATCTGTTAATTCAAGTGTATGTTTAAGGTTTAAAACTTCTAGTTTTACTATACTCCTTTCAATATCTAATTTTTTAAGCATTTTTCCGTTATTAATACATATTTATAGTGTAAAATTTATTAAAAACTTATAAATAATCATTTTATTTTTCATTTAATGAAATATTATACTAATTATTTCGACTTAAATTGGGTGCTTAATATAAAAATATTATTGTAGGAATAAATACAGCTAAAAAATCGATAAAACGCATTTTTTTACGCTAAAAAGTGTTAAAATGCTAAATTTTGAGCTGTAGCATTACAAAATTCGTATATTAGCAGTGCCAAATTTATCAATAACAAAAAAAACCTACCATTATGAATGCATTACAAATTGAAAAAGAAACTGTAGCACAGTTGCATTTTCCTGCTGATGAAGTATTAGCTAAAAAAGAAGATCAAGTAAATCGAAACATTTTATTGAAAAGAGCTCAGGTTTTAGGTAATATTGATCATACTAAAATGAAAATTATTTTTCAGGACGACATGGGATTAAAAAAAATACATACGACTATTTGGGGAGTTACCGAAAAGTATGTGATTCTTAAGTCGGCAAACGTGCTTCCATTAAATCGTATACTAGAAGTTTACTAAAGTTGTGTAATATGTGTTGTAAAACTTATTTGATTTTTGGAATACAATAAATATAGTAGTGCGCTATTTGTATTTGTAGTATTCCAAAAAATTGTGATAAAGATATAATGTATATTAAGTACTATAAAACGAGCTGTTCAAATTAAAGTGTAATTTATAGTGTTGCGCTTAGTTTTTTCATAAGGTGGTTCTAGTGATAAAGCGTTACACATAAAGTTATTTTTGAATAGCTCTTTTATTTTTGAAAATTAATATTTTAGTATTTTAAAAGTTTCATTGTTTAATTTTAAAATATAAATTCCAACTGGAAGAATTTGAAAATCAATTATTTCATTGTTTCCATAATTGAGTAGTTTTCCTGAAATATCATAAAGTTTCCATCGCATTTGTTCAGGTAGTTTTAGGATAGAATGAACATTATTTGGATAAAATTGATTTTCAGTATTTAAAATAGAAGTTTTCACACTAAGCAATTCATCTTCGTTTATCCATACAGCTGCATTGTCAGATCTTTTGTTTCCTGCAGTAAAAAAGCTACCTCCAACGTAAATAATTCGGTCAGTATCATTGTTGCCTATTGCTATTCCATTTACTTGAGTACTTACACCAGCAGTTGCCGCGCCTAAGGATTCCCAGCCAGTATTTTTGTTCCATCGGGCTATTCCATTAACTATATAATTATCCTTTTCAAAGGATGCTATAGAAAAACCTCCTCCAACATATAAATAGGTGCCGTCATATTCCAGTGTTTTTACCAAACCATTAACGCCAGATCCAACTCCGGACCATGTGGCTTCTAATTTATCCCATTGTGCCAATTGGTTTACTTTTTGATTTCCTGCTTCTGAAAAATTTCCACCTATATATACTTTATTTTGAGTAACAAGAATATCTTCAACAAATCCACTGGTGCCACTCCCTAGTGGAGACCATGTTTTAGTAGTATCATTCCATTTAGCGATTCTTTGGGCGGCTTTTCCCCCTGCAAGCGTAAAATTACCTCCAGCATATATTTCTTTTGTAATAGGATCAATGGCTAATGACCTTACCTCATTATTTGTGCCAGCTTCGTTTGTGTCCATATCGACTAAAGCTTCCCATGAGGAACCATTCCATTTGGCTACATTATTTGCTTGTATGTCTCCAACATTATCAAAAGCACCAGAAACATAAATTTCTTGACCATTAATAACAATGTCGAATAATTCACCATCAAAAATTGAATTATCTCCAAAGCTTTTAAATTCATCGTTTTCCCAAACGGCAATATTATTTCTTATCATGGCTTCGCTAGTAGAGAAGTCGATTTCAAAACTATTAAAGCCTCCCACTAGGAAGACTTTATCGTCTACTACTTTTATTTTGTTTACAGCGCCTCCTCTAGCTCCCATAGGGAATGTTTGCCAACTATCGGTTTCAGATTCATATATGGCAAAATTAAAGCTGTTGGTGCTATTTGCATTTTCAAAATCGCCTCCAATATATATTTGTCCTTCTTTATCAATTGCCATTGCATTTACTACTCCATTACCAATGCCATTAACAAAAGGGCCTTGTGCCATAGGAAACCATTCTCCTTTTCCGTCAAAATCATTGCCTTCAATTATATTTTCACCTTCAATAATCTTGTAGATTCTTCCATCAAGGCTAAATCCAGCATAATAAAGTTCATTGTTATTATCAGTTCCAAAGGTAGAAACAAAACGTCCGTTAGTTCTAAATAGTAATTGGTTTGAGGTATCTCCAGTTTCGGGATTATAATCCAATGCCCAAATCCTGCCGCTTACATAGTCTGCATAAATATACTTACCAAATAAATCGGGGAGTTGGGTTCCTCTGTAAACGTAGCCTCCGGTTATTGAAACATCACCTTGGTCATGATTGTAAAAATAAATTGGAAATTGGGATTCTCCTTCGGTTATTCTATTGCTAATTTGAGTTCCTGCCTCAAAACGACTCCATCCATAATTTCCACCTTTTTCTATCAAGTTAATTTCTTCAAAATTACCTTGACCAACATCTGCGCCCCATAGTTTTCCAGTAAGACTGTCAAATGAAAATTTCCATGTATTTCTTAATCCATAAGCATAAATTTCGTCCAATCCATCCATCCCTACAAAGGGATTATCTTCAGGTATTTCATAATTACCATTTGGCAATTCGGGGTTGTTTTCTATAGTATTTCCATCGGTACTATCAACATGTACATCTATACGCCCAATACTAGCATAAATGGTTGAAATATTCTGTCCATTTCTTAAAGGGTCATTGGCTCCACCACCATCACCGACCGAAAAGTATAAGTAGCCATCGGGCCCAAAAGCGATTTTGCCACCATTATGATTACCAAAAAAACTTGATTTTGAATATTCGGCTATTATTTTTTCTGTAGAAAAATCAGCTATATTTGGGTTTTCATCGGATACTTTAAATCTTGAAATTCTTACGCCTAAAGATCCAGTTTCTATAAAAATAGTATAATACACGTAAAAATACCCATTGGTTTTGTAATCGGGATCAAAGGCCATTCCTAATAAACCTAATTCTTGCCCTCTGTTAAAAAGTAAATTAATATTAGGTCTAATATCTATCAAGATATCAACATCAGCTTCTGAGGTATCTGGATTATTAGGAAAAGATTTTACAACTCCTCTTTGCTCAACAACATAAAACCTATCTGGTAGGTCTTTATTTGTTAAAATTTCGACAGGATATTCGAATTCTAAATTCGGAAAGGCTATTTCGCTTGTTAGTTGAGCATAAGTTTGAATGTAAAAAGAAATCAAAACATAGGTAATTATATTTAGAGTTTTCATTGGTTAGTGTTTTATAATACACTTAAAAGTAAGTATTTATAAAATGAAACCTAAAGAAAAAACGATTTAGTTAACCTAATGTGATTTTGTAGTTAACTAATAGCCCATATGTTTACGTACTCTTTTTAAAGTAGCAGAGGCTACTTTTTCGGCTTTTTGAGCGCCAATTTTAAGAGCCTCTTCAATTTCTTGAGGATTTTCCATGTAGTGATTGAATTTTTTTCGTTCGGTTTCAAAACGTTTTAAAACACATTCATACAAGGCTTGCTTGGCATGCCCATATCCAAAATTTCCAGCCAAATAATTTGCTTTTAAGGCTTCAATTTCTTCGGGTGTACCCAATAATTTGTATATGGTAAATACATTACAAGTATCTGGATTTTTTGGTTCTTCCAATGGGGTGCTATCCGTAGCAATTCCCATTATTTGTTTGCGTAATTTTTTCTCGGGCAAAAAGATGTTAATAATGTTTCCTTTGGATTTACTCATTTTAGTACCATCTGTTCCAGGAACATACATGGTGCTTTCTTGGGTTTTTGCCTCTGGTAATACAAATAAATCTTTGCCTACCTGTGCGTGTATGCGCGAGGCTACATCGCGTGTCATTTCCAAATGTTGTAGTTGATCTTTACCTACGGGTACTAAATCGGCATCATATAATAAAATATCGGCAGCCATTAGCATTGGGTAGGTAAATAAACCCGCATTTACATCAGCCAAACGATCTGCTTTATCTTTAAATGAATGCGCAAGTGTTAATCTTTGGTATGGGAAATAGCAGCTTAAATACCAGCTTAATTCGGTTACTTGTGGGATATCGCTTTGGCGATAAAACACTGTTTTTTCAACGTTTAATCCACAAGATAACCAAGCAGCAGCAGTAGCTAAGGTGTTTTCTTTTAAAATTTTTGCTTCCTTAATTTGTGTTAACGAATGCATATCGGCAATAAATAAAAACGAAGTATTTTCGGGTTCATTTGCCATGCGAATTGCAGGTAAAATTGCCCCTAAAATATTTCCTAAATGTGGAGTTCCTGTACTTTGTACTCCTGTTAGTATTTTTGCCATGATATTATTTTTTGTGCAAATATAAAAGAACTTATCAGATGTAAAGACTCCATAAATATTGATTTGTCAATTTTATATGAATCAATATTTATTAGCACTGCCAAAGTATATAATAGGCTGAGGTAGTTTGTTTAAAGTTTAGGAAATATGAATTCTTTTTGAGTGTATTCTTTAATTAGTTGTCACTAGCGTACCACTCTGCAAATGAGGTGTCGGTTTCCTGTAATTTTAAAGCAAATAGTTTAATATGATTAGGAAGTTTGGCGCTAATTTTTTTAGCAAAATCAATCACCATATTTTCACTTGTTGGTTGATAGTCCACTAAAATAGTATTGTGACCTCTTATTTGTAGTTCATTGGCCAATTCTACATGTGGTGTATTTTTATTAAATACGGTTGCATGGTCAAACAGATCAACAATTTCCTGATTCACTATTTTTTTTAAATCCCCAAAATCAATTACCATTCCGTTTTTAACATGATTTGGATCGGTAATAGGTTGACCAATAACGGTAACATTTAATTTGTAACTATGCCCATGTACGTTTTTACATTTGCCATCATAACCGTGTAAGGCATGACCAGTTTCAAAATTGAATTGTTTGGTGATTCGGATATTGCTCATAATCTTCGACTTCTTATGCGATTAACAATGTAAATTATAAGCAAAACTAAAACAAAAGCGGGAAATAATTTACCACTTGATAAGGTATTTAGAAAATCAATCATTATTAGAAGTTTTATAGGAAGTTTTTCAATAGCTCAAGCGCTTGATCGGTATTGTTTTTAGGGACAAAAACATCTTGTAGTCCCTTTATTGAAGTTCCAAAACCAGCAAGTCTACTTGATTCGCTTTCATCTTTTATTATAAAAGGAATGTCGTTTTCCTTCAACCTTTCTAATAAAGGTTGAACTACGATAAAATTATCTGTAAAAATTTTTATATAATCAGAATCCTGCATAGTAATATGACGTTATTGATGGGGTGTCCTAACATTAATTTTTGTAATGTTTTGTCCAGTGTATGATGAAAATTAAATTTAAGCTAAAATTTATAGCAATTACTATTTTGAATTCCGGAAATTTGAATAAAACTAGACTTAATATGAATGTGGGAAATATAAAGCTAGTAATTTTTTCCCAGTTTTTTTTTAACTCAGGGATAATGTAATAGAAGCTATAAATAATACAACAAATTATTTCCCAAATAAAGAAAATCAAGAATCCCATTTGTGATTCTCCGTGAATACTACCTACATTAATTAATATTATTAGTATTGGTAATAGGTTTGCAAAAAGAGCAATTAAATAATAATTTCTAATATAAATGGATCGCTTCTTTGGCATTGAGACTTATTGTTTGTTTACTTACCGTTTACGTTTATTTACAAAATAAACTATGATAAATGGTCATAATTCAGACATTATTGCCATAGTATCATATAGATTATCAGGAGAAACTAAAAGTATTAATTTTTTCTTAAACAAGAAATTAGACAAAATTTACGCAGGCAATACAGAACGTGAAATAACTGATTTGTATCGTAATATAATTGGAGACTTAGAATAATTAATTTAGCTGGATATATAACATGAAATTACATAAAAAGAATAATTTATATAAAACTGCTGTTTGGGTTATATCCCTAGTTGTGTTGTGTTCTTTTTTCTTTTTCTTTTTTTTAAATAGTACTTTTCAAACAAAAGAGCCAGATGATAAAAGATTAATATTTGTTTTTGAAGAATATTCTCAAGTTAAATTCCCTAAATCAGGAAAGGTTTTGAATAAGAACTTTACAAATGGTATAAATGATGGTTTAGAGGCAGCAATTATATATGTTGATAACGTAGAAGAGTTTTTGTCAATTAAGAATAAGATTAAAAGTCAAAAAGAGTTTGTACCAAAAATAAAAAAAGCTGGAACTGGATATTTTAATTCTGAAATTTTAGATGAAAAAAATGTAATCGATACAATATTTAATAATTTTAGAGAATCTTTTTTAATGGTTTTTATAAATAAGGAAAAGAAAATAGTTTTTGAAAAAAGGTGGTAGTCAAGTTTAGGTTACGTAAGTAATTCAGAAGATTGCGATGATAGTGATGCTGAAATACAAGGAAAAGTTACACCCGATCACTCGGAGTGTGCTGTGAGAGGATCGTAAGATTCTCGTAACTGAAAATAAGATGGTAGTAGGTCTACCGATATCGGCTTACAGGAGCAGGTATCAAACTACCTTTCTGATGCTGATGGAGTAATCTATTGGTGTGAAGCGAGAAAGGAAAAGGCTTCATTTTAGGAGTCAAGTGTGGGTAAAAGAGATGAGCGAAAGCGAACCTACCGAATAAGCGTCGAGAAATCGTACTTACTGTCGAAATCGGGATATTCCGTGATCCTAGAGATTAGCATAACGATTACCTGTTTATTGGTTATGTGTCAGTCGTCGTTAAGGAGGCATGACTTTTACTTAGGCTTATTTTCGGAACGCAGGAAGCCTTTTGTTAATGAGAAAGAGAACGTTCAATCTAGGAAATAGAGAGGCTATTATCAATGTAACAAAAGGTGTCGGATCAACTCGTAGTAGTTATGAAGTCTTTGTAATGAGGATGGAGCGAAGGGGTTGAATTGTACAAGCTTTATTAATTAGAAACAACTCAATAAATGAGGAGGATTTTTAAAGAGAAAGCAAAACCATTACCAATTAGTAAAGAGCAGGTGTGGAGTGCTTACAAGAAAGTAAAATCGAACAAAGGAGGTTCAGGAGTTGATCGAGTTAGTATTGAATTATTTGATACAGACTTAGAAAATAACCTGTACAAACTTTGGAATCGATTAGCTTCGGGCAGCTATTTCCCGCCGCCAGTTCGTAGTGTAGAAATACCTAAAAGTAAAGATTTGAAACGAGAGCTAGGGATTCCAACCGTTGGCGATCGTATCTGTCAGCAAGTCATCAAAGACATCATTGAACCCCGAATTGATAGAGAATTCCATGATTCCTCGTATGGTTATCGACCATTAAAGAGTAGTCACGAGGCTTTGCAAAAGGTTCGAGTAAATGCACGTCAATATGCTTGGGTTATAGACTTAGATATATCGAAATTCTTTGATAATGTTTGTCATAAAAAGCTCATGTTAGCTTTAGATCGGCATGTAGAAGAGAATTGGATCAAAGTCTATATCAAGAGATGGCTATTGGCTCCGATCAAGAAACCTAACGGCGATTTGATAGAGAAGCAGGAGAGGGGTACTCCTCAAGGAGGAGTGATAAGTCCTTTGTTAGCAAATCTATACTTGCATTATGCTTTTGACGTTTGGCTTAGTAGGTCGTTTCCAGAACTTCCATTCGTGCGTTATGCAGACGATATTATTATTCATTGTAATAGTGAGTCAAAGGCAGAGGAAGTGTTAACACAGGTAAAGGAACGATTACTAAGTTGTGATTTGTCATTGAATGAATCAAAAACAAGTATAGTGTATTGCAAAGATTATCGCAGAACATTTAAAACAACCAAAGCTGTAAAGTTTGATTTTTTAGGTTTTAGCTTCCAGCCTCAGAGTAAATCTTCGAAATATGGAGGTATGTTTTTAGGCTATGACTGCAGTATTAGTAAGAAAACGTACTCAAAATTAGTTAAAGAACTAAGAGATACTCGTTTTCATAAATGGTCCACAGCGACTATAGAAGATATTGCAGAGATGTTAAATCCTAAGATACGAGGCTGGATGCAATACTATGAGAAGTTTCAGCGAAAGTCATTGAGTAAGGTGTTTCATAGATTACATAATCGATTGGTAAAATGGGTATTGAACAGGTATAAGCGATTTAAAAGGAGTAGGAAACGTGCATTTAAATATGTCAAGAGTATTCATAAGCATTATCCTTATCTATTTTATCATTGGCGTGTTGGATATGCATTTGTATAGGTTGTACAATAAGAGCCGTATGATGGGAGACTATCACGTACGGTTCTGTGAGAGGTATAGGGTGAAATTCCCTGTACCTACTTGACTATGATAGAGCGGAATTGCATTCCGTTCCTACACAGGGCATAAAATCAGTCGTCTCCTCATTTTATTCATAATGGCTAATTACGGAAGCAGAAGTGTTTGGCTAAATATTGAAATTTAGTAATTAGCTTTGGCTTATATATTTTATAAGGTAATTACTTACCGCTTACGCTTATTCACAAAATAAACAACAACAAGTACAACAGCTAGTACTAAAAAAAGACCATTCCCAGCTAAAAAATTCATGAATTCCATAAAATATTATTTTTTAAATTTTTGAAGTGCTTTTTGTGTTTCGTTAGAAAGCACTAAGCTTCCCGAGAGTTTTGCACGTTCTTTTAATAATGTATCCCAATGTTCGGTGCCTTTCCAAAGGCTTTCTTTTAACGCAGACATGGCGTTTGGATTGTATGAAGCTAATTTTTCTAACAATTCATACAAGGATTTGTCCATTTCCTTGGTGTTTTCGAATACTTGAGCAAACAAGCCTTTGTCTTTTGCCCAGTAAGCATTTTGCCAATGGGTGGCATCAATACTTAATTGGCCTGTAGCAGCAACACCTATTTTTCGGCTTAGGGTAGGTTCAATAACAAAAGGACCAATGCCAATGCTAATTTCACTTAGTTTAACGGAAGCATTTTCGGTAGCAAAAACATAATCGCAGGCACCAATAATACCTACGCCACCTCCAACAGTTTTGCCTTGTACTCTGGCTACCACAAATTTAGGGCAAGTTCTGATCGCATTTATAATATTGGCAAAGCCCATAAAAAAGGCTTCGCCTTGAGTTTCATTTTCGAGAGCAATTAATTCATTTAAAGCTGCACCGGCACAAAAGGCCTTTTCGCCTTCGGACTGAATTAAAATGACTTTAGTGGAGGGGTCATTTCCTAGCTCATCAATGCCTTTGGCAATACGTTGTAATAATTCGCCCGGAAGGGAATTACTCAAAGGGTGTCCAAAAGTAATACTTCCAATACCATTTTCAGTTTTTACATATAAACTTCCATTTGTACGAGTTGCCATAAGGTGCTAATTTGATTTTAAACAAAGAAACAAAATGTGGGTGAATTTCAAACATTTTTCAGGAAATAGAAAAAATCAAGCTGAGTTTTATATTTTAAATGTTATTACCACTTAATTGTTTATAATGTTGTTTAAAGCGGTAATAAGTTCGTCCTTAATTTTTGAATTGGCCTCATTTAGTGGAAGTTGATTGGGGCTTAAAAGATTTGGTTTTTCAAGGGGATTAGTGCTTAAATCATATAATGCTTCGGAGCCATCGGCAAATTGGATGTATTTATGACTAGTGTTCCGAATAGTTTTATCGGTTGAAGTTTCGGAGTATATGTAATTTCGGGTAGTAGATTCGGAATTGCTTAAGAGATTTTGGAAGCTAAAACTATTATTAATTTGAGGAGTATTGGCGCCAGCTATAGTAGCAATTGTGGCAAATAAATCGGTAGTATTAATGAGGGCATTTTCGGATTCGTTTTTTCGAAATACATTAGCTCCCGAAATAATCATAGGTACATTGATTCCTCCTTGAAATAATGAGCCTTTAGCCCTTTGACTATTATACTCCTGTACAACTTGGCTAGGTGTGCCATTATCGCCCACAAAAATAATGATGGTATTGTTACGTGTTTGGGATGACATAGATGCTAATAGTCGGCCAATTTCAGTATCCATAGCCTCTAAGGAAGCCATATAATAAGGGAGTGGATTGGCATCAATACTAGCTTGATCATCAGTTAAATTTCCTTGTGAATGTAAATTATTTGGAGGGACATGAAATGGAGTATGTGGGGCATTGTGAGCCAGCCATAAAAACCAAGGTTGTGTTTGGTTGCTGATCCAGTTAATGGCTAGGTCGGTGTATTTACTAGTTGTATATTCTGTATTATTATCGGTTGTTCCATTAGTGGTTAAACGCCAATCGATATATGATGGTAATGATCCAGATAAGCCGCCGGAGTAATAATCAATACCCATTTGGTTGGGGTGGCTTGGGTCATTTGATAAATGCCATTTTCCTACCACGGCTGAGCTGTAAGCAGTATTGGTATTTTGATCAATATATTTTTGAATTGATACTTCGTTGACAGGAAGTTGATCCCCAACTTTAGTTACTCCTGTTTTAAAACCATATTTTCCGGTAAGTATTCCAGATCGGGTTGGGGTGCATGTGGGGTTTGACCATACATTGGTAAATGTAATGCCGTTGGTTATTAGGTTTTGTAAAGTCTTCATGTTGGGTTTTGTGGTTCCGATAGTGTACCCCGGAGTGGCATCAAGTCCCATGTCATCGGCAATTATGAGTAGAATATTGGGCTGTTCTATAGGGGTGTTTTGAGATTGGTTTGTTTCTGTAGGGAAAGTGTCATCACTACTACAGTTGCTAAATAATAGTATGTAAAATAGTACTGAAATAGTATAAAAAATGCTTTTCATGGTGTCAGTTTTTTAATAAAACATCTAGAAAAAAGGATCTAATTTTTTCTGTAATTTATACAAGTTAGACATTGAATTTTGCAAAAGGTTTAATTTTTGATTGAAAAATTTTATCAGCTATAAAGCTATTTTAGTCGATTAAGTGTTAGTTATTTGATGATAATGTTGTAAATTACATAAATATAATTATTTGATTATTAAGTGATTAACAATGTGTAAATATGTTTAGGAGTTCTTTTTTTTCGGTTTTTTTATTATTTTTTGTATCAAACTTATTGAATTCGCAAGAGGTTTTGGTTCCTGATCCAAAGTATCCAGAATTATTTAAGAGTATTCCTACTATTGATGTTGATACGCCTGAATGGGCAAAATTGATGTATAGTAGTGAACCTAATGTAAATAGTATTGAGCAAGCTTACACTGAATATTACAACACACATCCTTATAAAAAAACAACACATGTTCAAAATTATAAACATTTTATGCGGTATGTGTTTTCGGAAGGATATTTAAAAGAAGATGGTACTTTGGAAGCGCCAAAAATTGAATTGAAAAAAAAGAATAAGCTAGCACAAAAAAAAAGTGCGGCTAAAGTGGTAAACTCTTCCGAATTAACAGCGAACTGGACTTTTATTGGTCCTTTTGAAACCTATGATCGCGGTGGAATTACTAAAAGAGATCGGCAGGTTAATATTTATACTGTAGAACAAAGTAGATCCAATCCAAATATGATGATTGTTGGTACGGAAACTGGAGCAGTTTTTATTTCGACAAATAAAGGAGAAGATTGGACGGTAACGGCTGATGAACTAGGGGTAGGTAATGGTATTGGGGCCGTAACTATTGATCCGAATGATGATAAGGTTTTGTATTTTTCTCAGGGGAATAGCTTGTATAAATCAATAGATCGAGGAGGGGTTTGGACCGAAATTCATGCTGTAAATGGTTTGCGCATTACAGCTATTTCTATTAATCCGAATGATAGTAATGCTATTTTAACAGCAGGTGGTAAAGGGATATACCGTTCCACTAATGCCGGTGGGACTTGGACACAAATAGTTACAGATAAATGTTGGGATATTCAACGAAAAACAAACGAGGCTAGTGTAGTGTTTGTATCAAAAACCAATACAGTAACTAATGTAACCGAGGTATGGAAATCCATTGATGATGGTGTGAGTTTTACAGCAAAAACTTCGGGATGGTTTTCACCTACTGGAGCCCAGGCGGTAGGGAATCAAGGTGCTCGAATTGCAGTGACAGCAGCAGATCCTAATCGGTTGTATGTACTCCTTTTAGGAAGTGATGAAAATTATGCTACTGATGTGAATTTTTTAGGAATTTATCGTAGCGATGATGCCGGCGAAACTTGGACGTTACCTTATGATGGGGATAATGATGGAATGGCAGATAATGATCCAGGAGGTCCTTATAGTGATACCGATTGGTGTTTGTCTTGCTTTGGTTTCGGAAATTCATTAACAGGTGGAGGGAATTATGATCAAGGTTTTTACAATGCGAGTATTGGTGTGTCCGATGATGATCCTGATTTATTGTTAGTGGGAATGCTTAGTATGTTTCGTTCAAATGATGGCGCGACCACTTTTGACGCCTGGGGAGGTTACATTTGCAATGGTGATTGTCCAGAAAATAGGCAACACCCCGATATACAGGAAATTGAAATTAATGGAAATGATGTTTGGGTGGCTTCTGATGGTGGGCTGAATTTGTATGACAAGGATTTTAATTTTTTGGGTGTTAAAGTAGATGGGATTAATGCTACCGAAAATTGGGGATTTGGACAGGGTTGGAACGAAGATGTAATTGTTGGAGGACGTTACCATAATGGAAATGGTGCTTACAGACCTAGTTTTACTAATGGTAAATTTATAGGTCTTGGAGGCGGTGAGGCGCCTACGGGTTATGTTAGTGCCGATAGTAGAGTGAGTATGTTTAGTGATATAAATGATGTAGTGGTGCCACAAGAATTAACAGGTGAGGTAAAAGCAGCTACGATTAATTTGGCGATGTATCCAAATCAACATCAAAGTGATTTTAGGAAACGGAGTGAAATTGTTAATGATCCAAGGTATGCTAATGTACATTATTTAGGAAAAGATAATAAGTTATGGAAAACAGAAGATGGAGGAATTAGTTATACATTACTCAAAGCTTTTGGAACAGACGTAGAGCAGTTGGTGCAAAGTATTGAAGTCCCACGAGATGATCCTAATTATATTTATGTATCGCAGCGCATACCCAATGAACCAAATCGTGGAATTATGTTGTGGAAATCTACTGATGCTGGAGCTACATGGAACGAAATAATAAAGCCTACAGGAGCAAATCATCAATACGTAATTATTCAGGTAGCCGAAGATGATAAAAATGAAATATATATATCATTTGCCAATGATTGGAATAATCCAAATAAAGTATTTAAGTCATTAGATGGTGGTGTTATGTGGGAAAATTTGACTACTGCTACTTTAAACAGAAGTGTACGTCATTTAATTATACAGAATGGAACGGATGGTGGTGTGTATGCGGTTACTTATAATGAAGTGTATTATAGGAATACAAGCATGACCGATTGGGTTGCTTATGGTAATGGGTTGCCAACTAGGCGTACTTTTAATAAGCTATTGCCTTTTTATAGGGATGGAAAAATGCGAGGAGCTACTTTTAATAGAGGTTTTGTAGAAACCGCTTTGTTCGAAAGTTTTAAACCCATTGCTCAGCCTTTAGCAAATACAGAAAAACGATATTGTGTTAAGGATACGGTGTATTTTGATGACTATTCTGTGTTAAATCACATGGGAGCGTCCTGGGAATGGAATTTTCCAGGAGCATCTTATGTTTCTTCCACCACAGTGCGAAATCCAAAAGTACTTTATGATGCCGAAGGGAAGTATGATGTAACACTTACTGTAACTGATGGCACAGGAGCTTCGGACACTAAAACAATTCCTGAAATGATTAAGTATGAAGAAAACTTATGTGGGAGTCAAAATTTAGCAGGAGGTGCAATGGAAGTTGTAAATACGTCAAGAAACTTTTTGTCCAGAGAAGATATTGATATTGATAATGTGAGTGGTTTTACTATGTCGGCATGGATCAAGCCGTCTGTAGGCATTCAGAAAGGTTTTGCATGTATCTTTATGGCTCAGGATAGTGAAGCAAAAGTGTGTGGTTTGAATTTTAGACCAGATAACAATCAATTAGGTTTTCATTGGAATGGAAGCCAATGGTGGTGGAATAGTGGTTTAGTAGTGCCCGAAAATGAATGGTCTTATGTAGCTATCGTAGTCACGCCTACTAATGTGACTTTATATTTAAATGAAGAAAAAGCAGTACGTAATTATGCTTCAAATACTACGGATTTAAAAAAGGCGTATATCGGATCGTATAATGCATGGGAATCGAGGAACTATGCTGGTCTAATTGATGAAATGGCAATTTGGGATAAAGCCTTAACAACGGATGAAATTAGATTGAATAGGCATTTGTTAAAAGATGTTTCGGATCCAAATTTAAAGGCCTATTACCAGTTCAATAATATTTTAAATGGACAGGTCTATGATATTGTTAACTCCAAAAATATGATAGCTACAGGTGAGGTAATGTTGCCAGATTCTACAGCGCCAGTAGCCGAAGGAGTTTCTCAAAAAATGAATATAAATGCTAATGGAATTGCAGCTTTTACTTCGCCAAAAGTACAGCTAGATTTTAGCTCTGGAACAACGCCTAATGGTGATGTGGTTGTTTCAAAATTAAATACAATGCCATATGGCAATGATTTTACAGATGGTATTGATGAGACGTATTGGATTATTAATAATTATGGAACAAATAAAACTTTTACAGGATTGTCCTCGATAGAATTTTTTAATGTTGGAGCTATCTCATTAGCTAATAATGCAGGGGATTTTAAATTATTTAAACGAGCTAGTAATGATGATCAAATAGTGAATTGGGGAACAGAAATTGCCACGGGAACATCATTTGATTCGTCATCACAAAAAGTTGTTTTCGAAACATCAACTATAGGTGCGTTTAGTCAATTTTTCATTACACAAGATGAAGCTACGTTAAGTACAAGATCTTCTATTAAAAAAGAAAAGACTCCTATTCCTTTTGTAGTTAATAAAAAACTAAGCTTTTCTGATGTAAAAGGTACTTATAAAATAACGGTATATGATATTTCTGGTAAAGAGTTACTTAAAGAAAAGGTGTTAAAAAACAATGTGCTATTAACTCAATTTGAATTAGGGATATATTTATATTGGATTGAAACAATAGATAAAATGTATTCGGGAAAAATAATAATAAAGTAGGACATTTTATTTTGTTGGAGTGTTATAAGGAGTGAGCAGCAAAGTAGAAAAGAGCCAATAGGCTTTGCAAAGTTTTTTAGTTTTGATAAACAAATTTAGAAATAGATTATCAAACCGTTATTTCTTTAAAAAGAACGTATATTTGCAAAAAAATTACTTCCACTTTTTATGAGTAAACTACTTATTGTAGGAACGGTGGCTTTCGATGCAATCGAAAGCCCGTTTGGAAAGACCGATAAGATTTTAGGTGGCGCTGCTACTTATATTGGCTTATCTGCGTCTAACTTTAGTGTTCCAATGGCAATAGTATCAGTTGTTGGCGACGATTTCCCCAAAAAAGACATTCAAATGCTAAAGGATCGAAACATTGATGTTTCGTCTCTGGAAATAGTTCAGGATGGCAAAACCTTCTTTTGGAGTGGTCGTTATCATAATGATATGAATTCGCGAGATACTTTGGAAACCCAATTGAATGTATTGGAAAATTTTACTCCAGTTGTACCTCAGAATTTTAAAAATGCCGAGGTCGTTATGTTGGGGAACTTACATCCTTTAGTACAATTGTCTGTAATAAAGCAAATGGAGGTTCGACCAAAATTAATAGTATTGGATACGATGAATTTTTGGATGGATGTCGCTTTAGATGACTTAAAGAAAACCATTGCCGAAGTTGATGTAATTACAATAAATGATGAAGAAGCTCGTCAGTTAAGTGGGGAGTATTCATTAGTTAAAGCAGCACGTGTAATAGCTAAAATGGGACCAAAATATGTCGTAATAAAAAAAGGAGAGCATGGAGCCTTCTTGTTTTATAAAGAACAAGTGTTTTTTGCACCTGCGCTTCCGCTAGAAGAAGTTTTTGATCCCACTGGAGCAGGAGATACTTTTGCAGGTGGATTTACTGGATATTTAGCTAATGTGGATGATTATTCATTTGAAAGCATGAAAAAAGCGATTATACACGGCTCTAATTTAGCTTCATTTTGTGTAGAAAAATTTGGAACTGAACGCATGCAGGAATTAACCAAAACAGAAATAAACCAACGTTTACGCCAATTTAAAGAGCTAACCCAATTTGAAATTGAATTGGCCTAAAAATTGAAAATTACATATTTTAACACCTAATGTTACCTACTTATGAGTGATGCTATTAAACATGAATGTGGAATTGCTTTTATTCGATTGTTAAAACCACTTGAATATTACAAAGAAAAATACGGTACAGCGTTTTACGGTGTGAATAAAATGTATTTAATGATGGAAAAGCAGCATAATCGTGGTCAAGATGGAGCTGGTTTTGCAAGCATTAAATTAAACATGGATCCAGGGCAACGTTACATAAGCCGAGTGCGTTCCAATGAGCAAGCACCGATTCAGGATATTTTTAAGCAGATTAATGAAAGTATCAATGAAAAGGTAAAGGATAGTGGTGAAAAAGCGGAGGACATAAAATGGCTTAAAGAAAATGCACCTTATATCGGTGAGGCCTTTTTAGGACATGTGCGTTACGGAACTCATGGTAAAAATAGTATTGAGAGTGTACATCCTTTTTTACGTCAAAATAACTGGATGCATCGTAACTTAATAGTGGCGGGTAACTTTAATATGACAAATAATACTGAATTGTTTGCTAATCTGTTGCGTTTAGGACAGCACCCAAAGGATAATGTAGATACTATTACTGTAATGGAAAAAATAGGTCATTTCCTTGATGGTGAAGTTTCTAAATTATATAAAAAATTAAAAAAAGAAGGCTACAGTAAGGTAGATGCTTCGCCAGAAATTGCGAAGCGTTTAAATGTAGCTAAAATTCTTAAAAAATCATCAAAACGATGGGATGGTGGTTATGCTATGGTTGGAATGTTAGGACATGGTGATGCTTTTGTGTTACGTGACCCTGCAGGAATTAGACCTGCATTTTATTATAAAGATGATGAGGTTGTAGTAGTTGCTTCGGAAAGACCTGTAATTCAAACAGTATTTAATGTTGATATTAACGAGGTTCATGAATTAGATCCAGGTAAAGCTATTATAGTTAAAAAGGACGGTGATACTAGTGTTGAGCGTATTATTGCCCCTTTAGAGCGTAAAGCCTGTTCTTTTGAGCGTATTTATTTTTCTCGCGGAAGCGATGCTGATATATATACAGAAAGAAAAGAATTAGGTCGATTAGTTATGCCTCAAGTGCTTAAGGAAATTGAGCATGATACTGCAAATTCAGTATTTTCATTTATTCCAAACACTGCTGAAACATCATTTTATGGTTTAGTTGAAGCGGCACAAGATGAGTTAAATAAGCAAAAAGAAGCCTCTATTTTAGCGGAAAAAGATAAGCTTTCAAATGCACGTTTGCGCGAAATTTTATCGCCTAAAATTAGAACGGAAAAAATAGCTATAAAAGATGCGAAACTAAGAACTTTTATTACCGAAGATAGTAGTAGAGATGATTTAGTGGCTCACGTATATGATGTAACCTATGGTGTAGTGAAGCCAACCGATAATTTAGTGATTATTGATGATAGTATTGTTCGAGGAACAACACTTAAAAAGAGTATCATTAAAATGATGGACCGTTTAAATCCAAAAAAGATTGTAATAGTATCCTCGGCGCCACAAATTCGATTTCCTGATTGTTATGGAATTGACATGGCACGTATGGAAGGTTTAATTGCGTTTAAAGCGGCACTTGAGTTATTAAAGGATACTAATAACTATGGATTAGTAGATGAGGTATATAAAAAGTGTAAAATGCAGGAGAATATAGCGGATAGTGAAGTTAAAAATTTTGTAAATGAAATTTATGCTGGTTTTACGGATGAGCAAATTAGTGATAAAATTTCTGAATTGTTAACTGAAGATTCGGTATCGGCTAAGGTTAAAATTATATATCAAACAGTTGATAATTTACATAAAGCTTGCCCAAATAATTTAGGAGATTGGTACTTTACAGGAAATTATCCAACACCTGGAGGAAACAGAGTAGTAAATAAAGCTTTTATAAATTTTTATGAAGGAAATAATGAACGTGCTTATTAGATATAAGTATCTTTAGATCTGTATTTTAGAACTTAAAATGCACTTTAACAAGTTTTTTAGTCGTTTATCTAATTTATTTTGTTTCAAGGGTATATGGTATTATATTAGTATCACCATAACATAAGTAGGTTAAGTTCATGGTAGATTTGGGGCAAAAAAGGTGTACATTATGTATACCTTTTTTATTTTAAATAAGTTTAAAATAGGCTGGAATTAACTTTTTAACCTTTTAATAAATTGAGAAGGAGTTTCGCCAAATTCATTTTTAAAATTTGTTCTAAACTGTGAGCTGCTTTTGAATCCTACTAAGATTCCGAGTTCACCAATAGCTACAGGTTCATTTAAAAGTAGCTCTTTTGCTTTGTGTAAACGTGTTTTTCTTATATGCTCTGCAATGTTTAAGCCAGTTAAATCTTTAAATTTTCGATAAAATGTGGCCCTACTCATATTTACTAATGGGGCTAGTTTTTCAGCTGTAAAATTATAGTCGGTATAATTTTCATTAATTAATGTATTTATTTTTTTCCAAAAAATAGAATCATGTTCGTTTAACCACTTTTTATCAATTTCATTAGTAGCATTATAAGTTAAAATATGCTTTTTAAACAAGATCCTATTCGATAACAATGCGGATATACGAGCAAGTAGTTCGTCACTATTAAAGGGTTTTTCAATATAGCTATCAATACCTATGGTAAAGCCTTTTATTTTGGTATCTAGATTGGTTACGGCAGTGAGTAAAATAAATGGAATATGTGAAGTTTCAATATTGGATTTAACGTTACTACAAAATGCTATTCCATCCATAAGGGGCATCATAATATCAGAAATTATTAAATCAGGAGTAAATTGTTTTAATAATTGAAGACCTTCTAATCCATTGGAGGCAGTTTTTACAATATAAGTTTTTTCAAGTAGTGAAATTATGTAGTTGGTTAACTCTACATTATCTTCAACAATTAAAACAGTATATCCAAAATTAGTTTTAATAGTGCTTTTTTTGGTAGGATTAATTGGAGTTTGATGTTGGGATATTTGTTGATTAACAAGTTCTTTTTTTGAAAAATGGTCATTTCCTTTTTTAAAAGTGACTAAAAAAACACTTCCTTCGCCTAATTTACTTGTGGCTTTAATGCTTGCATGTTGAATGTCAATAAATCCTTTGACTAAAGATAGGCCTATACCATGACCTTCAAAATTTTCGTGATGTGTTCGGTAAAAACGATCAAAAATAAAGGGAAGTGATTTTTCGGGAATTCCTATGCCTTTATCTTTTACTAATAGATTAATTTCATTTTCCTGTTCTTGAATTTCAACATAGATACTTTTATTGTTTGTAGTGTATTTAATAGCATTGGTAAGTAGGTTAAAAATTATTTTTTCGGTTTTTTCGGGATCAAGCCAGACTTGTATTTTTTGTTCATTTGAAAAAAAATGAAGATCAATATTTTTTTCTTCTGCTAATACTTGAAAAGAAGTTACAATGTTAGTTGTAAAAGACACAATATCAAATTTAGAAACTTTTAGTTGTAATTGCTTTTGATCAATTTTACGCACTTCTATAAGCTGATTAACCATATCAAGTAACCTATTTGCGTTTTTTTTGATGATTAATTTTGAGTGTTCAAATTTATTCTTGTTCAAATTTTCAAGATGTCCTAAAATTAAAGTAAGCGGTGTTCTAAATTCATGAGAAATATTGGTAAACAATTGAAGTTTGCTTTGGTCTGCTTTGTGTAATTTTTTGGAAATATCTTTAATCTTTTCGTTTTGTTGTTTTAGCGCTTTAGTCTGTTCAGTTACTTTTTGAGCAAGCAGTATTTTACTTTTTTTAAGCTGGAATAAGCGAAATTGAACAAAACTATAAATGCTTAAAAGAAAGCAAGAAATAGCAGTTAATTTAAACCAGTTTGTTTGCCAAAAAGGAGGAGCAATACTAATTTTTAAATTAAAGGTATTACTCCATGAATGATCTTTGTTTAATACGGATGTTTTAAAAATATATTTGCCTGGAGGTACTGTAGTGTAATTAGCAAGTATTGTAGTTTGATTTTCATATATCCAATCGTTTTGTAGTCCTTCTAATTTATATTTAAATTTATGTTTCTGAAAGTAATCAATAGGATAGGCATCAAGAGAAAATGAAAAAGTATTTTGTTTATGATTTAACTTAATTTCAGTGTTGTTTTTTATTCTATTGGTTAGTAATACTTTATTTTTTATAGTGTCGCCAATTTTAACAAGCTTATTAGCTAGATAAAAATTTTCAACAATCGTTTTGGTGTTAGTAGTATTATTGGCAATGTTTTTTGGTTTAAAGCAAATAATGTCTTGATAACCTCCGTAAAAAAAAGTATAATCTTTATTGTGGTAAAAAGCATCATCCAAAAAAAATTCATCCAAAAGGTAATTAGTAAATTTGTGTGTCTTAGTATTTAGTTTACTTATTCCTTTACTGGTGCTCATCCATAAGTTTTTATCTTGATCTAATTTTACAGAATAAATTATATTGCTGGATAATCCGTCTTCTTCAAAAAAAGTTTTAATGACTTTGTTTTTATCTGTACAAAAAAGATTTAGTCCACTATTTGTGGCCAGCCAAATGCTGTTGTCGCTAACTTCAAGAGCATAAATTTTATTATCGGTAATACCACTAGTAGTTTTTTTAAATGGGGTATAAAGACTGCGTTCTTTGTTTATTTTTATTAAGCCATTTGTGTTTTGAGCTATCCAAAGATTTTGATTTTTGTCCATCTCAATATCTCTTATACCTTTATGTAGTATGCTGTTTTTTTTGATTGGAAATTTTTTGAGTACACCGGTGTTTAAATTTATTTCGCCTATAAAATGAGCTCCAGTTAACGTTAATGTGCCAGGTATGAATTCTTTTATGACATAACTTTGGTAAGGCCAATCCCAGTCATAAGTGTGATTTAAGGTTTCAATTCGGTCTTTTTTCGAGTTGTATTTACCAATAAAATTTGCTGTTGCAATCCATATATCTTGGTTGGAGTCTTGAAATAAGTCTCGAACACCTATAATGGGCTGCATTGTTTTATTCCTGTCAAAAAAATGAGTGTAATTTTTTAGATTCCTTTTTTTGTCATAAACTTCAATTCCTTTGTCTTTAGTACCTACCCAAATAGTGTTGTTGTTACTTTTTAAAATAGCACTCACAGGATTTATTTGTTTTTTTAGTGCAGAATTTAAGGCGGTTTTATTTCGAGAAATAAAATTGAATTGATTTTTTAACTTATTATGAAGGTAAATGCCAAAGGATGCTGTTCCAATCCACAGATTACCAAAAACATCATATTTTAAATGTAAAATACTATGTTCAGATAATGAAATACTGTTGTACTTATAGGCTAATTTAGTTGATGTGTTATGTGTTTGATTTCGTTTTTTTGAAAATAAATATAATCCTTTAGAGGTGCCAATCCACAAATTAATAGCATCAATGGTTAAGGTGTTAATGTCTTTTGGTTCAAAGTTGATTGTAGTTTCTGAATAATTTAGGAGTGTTTTTGTAGGTTTAAAATTTTGATCAAAAAGAAAAACGCCTTTGTCTGTAGCTACTATATAATTATTTTTATAATGATCTAAATAGTACACAGGTTCTGTATACTTTAAATTACTTTTTATTTTAGTATTGTTTAGTTGATATGTTTTTATGCCAAAATCTCCAGTACATAAAATGTGTTTATTTGGTTTTTTTGAGAAAATGAAATTAGGAGCCATTTGAGATTCCTTTTTCGAATAAAATTGATTGCTTTTTGTATTATAGACCCCGATTTGATGTTGTTTTTTGATCCAAATTATACTGTCATTTTCAATAAGTAAATGACTAGGCCATTCATTAGGGAAATTATTTAAATGTGGATGATTGTAATGAATAAATTCTTTTTTGTCTATATCTAATTTATTTAATCCACCATTATTAGTTAGTGCCCATATATGTCCTTTTTGGTCTTCTTTAATAGCAGTAACATTGTTGCCAATAATATTACCATATGTATTTGCATTTGGTTTAAAGGAAGTAAATGTTTTTCCATTAAATTTATTTAAGCCATTACGTGTGCCTAACCAAATGTAACCTTTGCTATCAATTTCCATACTAAAAATTGAATTATCGGAAAGACCATTATTTGTATAAAAGTGATCAAATTGTGGAGTTTGAGCATAGTTGCTCCCAAAAAATATAAAAATAATAATTAGAACTAGATAATTTTGAGCAAACATGTGTTTTGAGCTTAATAGATGTGGTTGTTTGTGTGTTACTTAAAATGGTATAGTTACAATATTGATTAAGTATTGTTTATTTAAAGCCTTAAAATACAACAAATACTAATGTTTTAGTGATTTTAGTGTGCATCTTATGGTTAAGCCCAAATTATGCATTAGAAAGTTTATTACGTTATGAAATCACTTCAAAAACAAACACTTTGTTGCACTTTTCAATTT
>CANMLG010000029.1 GCA_947498765.1 uncultured Aquimarina sp. | reverse complement strand
TTATGAAAACTATGCCAGACCATTATTAAACCCCAAAGGGAACTATTTTTTAGTTACCTCCAATAACAATAGTTTTAACACACGTATACTACGTCGATCATTACAACGCTTATTGGAACACACCAGTATTACCAAACAAATTAGTCCTCATAGTTTACGCCATAGCATAGCTACCCATTTATTACAACAAGGCATGGATATAGAACAAATAGCTCAGTTTTTAGGACATAAAAGCCTAGATACGACACAAATGTATGTGCGTATGAATACCGAATTACTCTATGAAAAATCCACCTAATTCTAGCTTAGAATTTTACAAGCATTTACTTGCCAATGCTTACAGTAATGAAATTGCACATTACTATAATTACAACGTGTATTATTACCTTCAATGGCTTAAAAAACGACAACTGCAAATAGCACAAGTCAGTTATAAAAACTTGATGGATTACATCGGCTATTTGCAAGATGTTCAACACAAAAGCACCCCAACTATTAATAAACATTTACGTGCGATCACTTGTTATTATGAATACTTAGTCTTACCCAATATAGCTGCTAATGTTAGGCTAAAGGGAGTTAAAAAACACCAAAGCTTATTTTTAAAAGAACAAGAAATGGAGTTGTTATACAAACACTACAATCAAGATGCATCTACTACTTATTTTAAACACTCCAATAAGCTATTGTTAGGATTAATGATATACCAAAACTTAGAGATACATGATTTTTTAGCCCTTAGATTAACCCACTTAAATCTAGAAAAAGGGACGCTATATGTACCTTCGGGCAAACACTTAAAAAACAGTAGAACCTTAGCTTTACAAGCCCATCAAATTATACCCTTACATCAATACATTACCAAACACAGAAATACTAAAAACAGTTTAAAAGAAGACTTTTTATTTTTACCCCAGGCATTAAAAAAAAGCACTTTTAAACAGCAGTGTGGTTTACTGCATAAAGAATTGGTGGTACAAGCAAAATCTCAAGGCATACCTTATCAATCTTTACGGCAATTAAGACAAAGTAGAATTGTGTTATGGATCAAGCACTATGGGCTTCGACAAGCACAATACCTAAGCGGACACAAAGGAATTTACTCCATAGAACGCTACAGACAACAAGACATTGAAGATTTATCTAAACAAATACAAATGTTCCATCCGCTGCAGTAAATTATAATACGTATACACAAACTAAAAACAATTAATTATCTTTGATACTATGTCAAAATATCAAGAACATATTACATCTGATTATCGTGTTTTACTGGGAAAACCAGTAATAAAAGGAACACGCATTACTGTAGAAGTTATTTTAAAGAAATTATCTGAAGGAGCTACAATAAAAGCTTTATCTGAGCAATACAACTTAGAGTTAGATAAAATATATGCAGCTTTAGAGTATGCATCGGCAAGACTTGGGGATCGAGAAGAATTTGTTGCTTAGTTTATGATACTTGCAGACGAAAACATTCCTCATGATATTATTGAGGCTTTAAGAAATAACGATATCTCAGTACACTCTGTCTATGAAAGCAATAGAGGAATTACTGATGAAAAAGTTATAGAACTCTCAAAGAACCCACCTCAGATAATTTTAACCGAAGACAAAGATTTTGGAGAATGGGTTTTTGCTCACAATGCAAAATCTATAAGTGTTATCTTTTTAAGATATTCTTTTACA
>CANMLG010000028.1 GCA_947498765.1 uncultured Aquimarina sp. | reverse complement strand
AATTTGTGTAATAAGTTCTGGATACATTTTCCCTCCGCTATCGCTACGATAAAATACTCGAACCAGTTAGCGTGTTTATTTAAGTTGGTATATAGTCTAGCATAGCTTCGAGTAATTTGTGTAATAAGTTCTGGATACATTTTCCCTCCGCTATCGCTACGATAAAATACTCGAACCAGTTAGCGTGTTTTATTTAGATTAGGTATGTAGTTTAGTATTACTTCGAAAGTTATAAAAAATAAATAGAACCTGTTCTTTTGTACTTTTACTTTATTTAATTTTTCTAAATCCCCTTTTTAATACCTGTAAACTTTAATTTATTGCAATTTATCGAAAAGCATTAGGGTAAATTATAAGCATTATGTTTTCTAATTAGTTTTGATTATTGCTTAAAAATCAAATTAATTGCTCATTACAAATGAAAAGGAAACCACTTATTTTTAATACGCTACTCATTTCATTGGCTGTTACTGCCAGTATTAAAGCTCAAAACACCAAAAAAGTAACTATAGATTTAGAAAATAAACGATTTATTGGTGCTGTTTCGGATCTAGATAGGACACGCTATTTTAATATGCATAACTCTTATTTGAGTAACGAGTTTAATTCGAATAACATTAACGAACAAATTTTAGATAACCTGGATGTAGGTCGGGCAAGAGCAGCGAGTGGACCTGGACGAAGAACAACACGTCAAAATGGAAAAGTCACGGCTTATCCAAACCCTTCAGTAGGTACTACTGGTGGGCAAAGTATTCGAAATGCTTGGATGAGTAGAGTTGGTATTGCCGAGTTTAATAAAAGAAAAACTTCAGATGTCATTTTGGTCGATGCGCCTAATGATATATTTCTTCCTAATGGTAATTATAAAAGAGCGGCAAGGTTTGCCGAAAACTATATAAAATCTGCTTTTGATGGGGTTATACCAAGGTATTATGAAATCATGAACGAACCTTTTGTTCATGCAAGGGATTTTGGGAATAACACGGATCAAATTTTAACACAAATGTCCGAATTACATAAAGAAATGGCGGACCATTTGCATAAGGCACTTCCAGAAACTTTGATTGGCGGTTATTCAGCTGCTTTCCCTCAAATGGAAGCTGGTAATCCAATGTTTAATCATTGGAATAAAAATCAGAAAAGATTTATGGATATTACTGATAATACTATGGATTTTTATGCCACACATATTTACGATGGTGCTAATGTGGTAGGAAGTGATCAGCGTAGACAAGGAAGTAATATGGAGGCGATACTTGATTTAATTGAGGCGTATAGTAATGATAAGTTTGGAGAAGTAAAGCCACATTTAATATCGGAGTTTGGTAGAACCGAAAGACCTTGGATTAGAAATAGTCAAGGACGGGTTTCGGCATATACCGAAGCTAGAGATGGCGAAATTATTCAATCTATTAACGCTATGTTAATGCAATTGTTCGAAAAACCAGACCGATTACTAAAGGCAGTACCTTTTATTGTATCAAAATCAGATTGGTTTTACAATTTAGCACATAACCCAGATAATAACCCTTATCCTTGGGCTTTATTAAGAAGGTTAAATAACGGGAGATATACCTACACACATTTGCGTAAATTTTATGAATTATGGAAAGATGTTACAGGGCATAGAGTAGTAGTAGAAACTAATGACCCTGATATTTTGGCGCAAGCTTTTGTCGATAATTCAAAAGTATATGTGGCTATTCATAATATGGATGGAGCAACTCGAAATATTGAGCTTGATTTTTTGAAAAATACTACGGTGAATTCAGTAACCACACGTTCTTTTTTTACAGATAATAATGGCATTCCTAAATTGAATACGTCAACTTCGAATAGTGTGCCTAATAGATTTTCTGTTCGAAAAGATGCTACGACACTTTTAATATTGAATTTAAAAAATGCGCCTAAAAATACGAACACCACTCGCGAGAAGGTGTACTATGCTACTCGAAACAGTAACCAGTCTAATATATTAAGAAACATTAATGCGAATCAAGAATACAGTTACCGTTTTGATAATGTAGTAACAGGTAATGGCAGTGGAACTTCAAAAATAAGAGTAGGTTTTGGTAGAGAAAATAATGCTTCAAAAGTACCAACAGTTAGTATTAACGGTACTGTAGTTGAAACTCCTCAGGATTGGATAGGAGATGATCAAAGAGAAAGAGATCGTTGGTTTGGTATGGCCGAAATCCCTTTTAAAACGTCATTGTTAAAAAGAAATAATAATATAGTTAAAGTTTCATTTCCAGATAGAGGAGGGCGTATTAGTTCTGTTGTTATTATTGGACAAACATCAACTAAAAGCAATGCAACAGGTCCTAGTAATGCTTCACCAACACCTCCAAGACCAGCACCCACAGCATCACCAGTGCTAGCAACTAGTGATTTGGTTATAGAAGCGGAAGATTTTGTAACTACAAATGGTACATTTGATGATTCATCTGCAGGTGGACCAGGTTTAGGTATAAATAAAACAGCTAATGCTGTAAATTATGTAAATTCTGGAGATACAGCCAACTATACTATTTCGGTAGCAGAAGCAGGTGTTTATGAAATAACTTATGTAATAGCCACGCCATCGGATAATGCACAAGTTAAATTATTTTTAAAAGATGATTTATTAGCTACGGATAATGTAGTTAATAATGGCGCTTGGGATACTTTTGTGAATTTAAAGTCAAGAAGTACGGTGAATTTAACAGCAGGAAATCATCAAATTAAAATTGTAGCTTCTGGATCAAACACTTGGCAATGGAATTTAGATAAGATTTTATTGAAAAAAATAGGTGAGTTAACAAGTGTTTCAAAAACGCTTAATTTATCACCTATACATGATGCTTATCTACAAGGAAATAGTACCAGATTTAATAATCAAATCATTCGTATTGAGTCTAACAAAAGAGTAGGTTATTTACAATTTGATTTATCTGCTATTAGAGGAGATATCGAAAGTGCTCAATTAAGGTTTACCGTAAATGGAGATGCAGGAAATGGAAACTTACAAATCCACAAAGGAAATTCTACTGCTTGGACCGAAAATAACCTTTCGGCAAATAATAGACCAACAACTACAAATTTACTAGGATCTAGTAATGGTGCTTTTGGTATTGGGAATGTAAAAACAATAAATTTAACACCTAGTTTGTTAAACAGTAATAAACTTAGTTTGATACTTAGCTTAGTTTCGGGTAATGATTTTGCTTTTGCTTCAAAAGAGCATAACAGTGTAAAAGCTCCAGAATTAATTGTTACTTATAAAACTACAACAGGTAGTAAAAATATTAGTGAAGATAATGAAGGCTTAAATGGTTCTTTGATCGTGTATCCAAACCCAGTAACGGATAACTTATCGCTATTGGGAGATCATTCAGGAAAAGAAGTTAAAGTATTTGATTTCCATGGAAGATTAGTTTTAAAAATTGATAACTACGAAAATAATCCTATTAATGTAAGTGGATTAAGTGCGGGAAGTTATATTATTTGTGTTACAGATTTAAATAATCAATTACGTAGTGATATCTTTCAGAAAAAGTAAGTAATACACTGACAAGTCCTAAAAAAGCGATCTAATTTTAGATCGCTTTTTTATTTCATTTTTTTAAGGAGGAAAGAATAATTTTTTGTCACCTTATTTTGAAAGAATACACTATTGAGGCTATAAATGCTCCAATAGAAAATTTGTCATTTTTGTATATAAATGTAATCTGGTATTGCCTCCGTATATGCCATGATTTTTATCAGGGTAAATGGCAAGGTCAAATTGTTTGTTGGCTTTTGTAAGCTCATTAGCCATTTGCAAGGTGTTTTGTAAGTGTACATTATCATCAGCTGATCCATGAACTAATAATAAATTGCCTTTTAATTTGTCTGCATGATTTAGTGGTGAATTATCATTATAACCAGCAGTATTTTCCTGTGGAGTAGTTAAAAAGCGTTCGGTATAAATGGTGTCATAGTATTTCCAGTGGGTTACGGGAGCTACAGAAATAGCTGTTTTAAAAATGTCATTGCCTTTTAAAATGGCATTTAAAGCCGTAAAACCACCAAAACTCCAACCCCAAATACCAATTCTTGAAGCGTCGATATACGATTGTTTAGCTAAGTATTTAGCAAAGTCAATTTGATCTTGTGCTTCTAGTTTTCCTAATTGTAACTGCGTAGATTTTTTAAAATTTCGTCCTTTATAACCAGTACCTCTTCCGTCTACACAAGCAACAATATATCCTTTTTGAGTAAGTAGTTGGTGCCATAAGTCATTATAGCTATTCCATGAGTTTTTAACCATTTGCGAACCCGGACCAGAATATTGAAATAATAATACGGGGTATTTTTTTGATGGATCAAAATTTTTAGGCTTAAGCATCCATGTATTTAGGCTTTCTCCATTTAGGGAAATGTTATTAAATTCTTTTTTTGTAAAATTATAATCGGTGATAGTAGTACTTAACTTTTTATTATTTTTTAAAGATGTACTTTTTTTTGAGTTAGTAGTATTTACAATCGAAAACTGATAAGGAGTGGTGCTGTTTGAAAAGGTATCAATAAACAATGAATAATCAGTGTTAAATGAAGCATTATGAATACCATTTGATGTAGTAAGTTGTTTTTTGTTAGTTCCTTTGATGTTAATAGAAAACACTTGTCGTTCAATATTGTTGTTTTCTGTACTTTGATAAAAAAGTTTTTTTTCAGAATTGTCTATTCCATAAAAATTCGTGATTTCCCAATTACCATTGGTAATTTGCTGAATAAGTTTTCCTTTAGGATCGTAATGAAAAATATGGTTGTAACCTTCTTTTTCACTAGTTAAAAGGAAGCTATTATCTTTTAAAAAAGTCAAGTTATTTGTGATATCAACATAAGCCTTATCTGTTTCTGCGTAAAGTGTTTTTACTTTTTCATTTTTTGTGTTAATGCAAAGAATTGAAAATTTATTTTGATGTCTATTTAAAGTTTGGATACACAATTGTGTTGGATCGTTTGTCCATTGTAAACGAGGTAAATAATAGGATTCAAAATTAGAAAGATTAATTTGTGAAGTTTTTGCAGTCATAGTATTGTAAACATGTACACTAAGTAGACTATTAGTTTCTCCAGCTTTGGGGTATTTAAAAGTTTCTGCCTTGGGGTAGTTACTGTTTTTATATAGCATCATGCTATATTCGGGTACTTTAGATTCGTTAAACTTAAAGTATGCGAGTTGATCACTAGTGCTATTCCATGAAAATGCCGTGACTAATTCAAATTCTTCCTCATATACCCAATCAGATAGACCATTAATGATATTGTTTTTTTTACCATCAGTGGTTACTTGCATAAGTTTGCCAGAGAGTAGATTTTTAATGAATAAATTATTATTCAAAACATATGCTATTTTATTTCCATCAGGAGAAAAAACGGGCGAAAAAATAGAGCTATCCGAAATGGTATTTAATGTTTTAGTTTGAAAATCATAAACATAATAGATACCCGAATTTGAATAGCGGTAGCGTTTTTTGATTTTAGTACCAAGAAGTACTTTAGTTTCATTTGAATTAAATTCATAAGTGTCAAAATTAGGAATTGTTAAATCCTTGGAAGAAAGAAGCGTGTTGTGTTGTGTTGGATTGTGGTAATTGTAAGCTTCTATTTTTGTTTCGTTAGTAGCACGATTAAAAGTTAAGGTGCTATATTCTTTTCCGTTTTTTAAATGTTGGATTTCTTCTAAGTATTCAGTTCTAAATTTACCACCCCAAATAGCTTCTAGCGTAAGCTGTTGTTGAGAATAAACATTGAAAAAAAAACTAAATAATGTGAGTGAAAAAAGAGTTAATCTAAGCATAGGTCTGAATTATACTTCTAAAGTAAATAAAAAGGATTTTTTAGCCAATAAATAAAGAATAACTTATCCATTAGAAATTAATTCCATTTAGAAATAGTAAAAAATTTTTTAAGCTTAATTTTGAGAGAATAATAGAAGCTAATTAAATGAATGTTATATTATATAGCTTTTTTCAGGGGTGATTTTAGAAATTTATTTCACTGAAAACAGGGGGGGTAAAAAACAGATGTGTAGTTAAATTGCTAACTATTAATTTCTAACATTTTAATTAAATTTTTTATTATGAAAACACAAACAAAATTTATGTTTTGTAAAAGGGGCTTTTTTAAAACTTTTATTTTAGTATTGGGACTCTCATTATTTGTGGCGTGTACCAAAGAAGAAGAGGATGTAGCTACAGCTCCAATTGAAAGTCAAAAAGAGGTATTTTTGAATTTTATAGGGAAAACATCCCAAAGCTCGGCTAGAGTGGCTGCTTTTACTGGAGGGGAATGGTTGTCGGTTATAAATAATTCAGTACAATATGTATTTATAAATGACGGTACAAACACTGTAGCTAATAAAAATGCTAGTGGTAGTACTTTGTGTATTTACGATGTGATTTTTGTTGATACTGATTATGTGTATCTTAATCCGGCAAGTACCAATGGGTGTTCGGGTAACATTATAGCTTTGCCTATAAAATCTCCTGGTTTTGCTAAAAGATTTGATCCGATAAAAGGAGAGCTAGTAGTATGGAGAATAGCTTTACGATTTAATAGTGATAGTTCGACAGATCCATGTAGAAGCGATACTGTAGCTCCTGAAATCAAATGTGGTATTACTGGTGCTCGTGTTTTATCATCTGGATCAGCATTGCCAGATTACAGAAGTTCTTTTAGTGCTACAGATAATTGTACAGAAAGCGTAACATTAAGTCAGTCGCCTGCACCTAGAAGTAGAGTTAAAACTGGCAATCAGATAATAACAATTACGGCAAAAGATAAAGCAGGTAATACGTCTAAATGTTCATTTACAGTAATAGGAAATGGATGTTCTGGGGCTGTACCTACTCCAAAGTTGACTAAAGAAGATAGAAATGGTGGGTTTATGATTTTTGTTAATGTGCAAACTGATGCTGTGGCAGATGAGTACGAATGGTCATTTTCGGGTAGTGGTAATATAGGTACTTTTACAAATGGACCTAATGGTCAGGGACTTGATCAAACAAAAGTAGTAAAATCAAAAGGTAATTCTATTTTGGTGGTTCCAGATTTTGGAAATTCATCAAGGAGACCAGGGCAACCAGAAAGACCTTCGGGGACTCTTTATTTAAGGGTAAGAAAAGGGTCATGTTGGTCTAAGCAAGGAGTAATCTCTATATAGTGAGATTAAATTTTTATCATAAAAAGGGAAGCCAATTACATAAAATTTATGTAATTGGTTTTTTTATAGTTGTTGGTCATATAAATTGTTTTTAATTATTGAAAATAACTAATTGTATTTTAGTAAAAAGCCGTACATTTGCGCCCTAATTATAACCGAGGTCGCGAACCTCCAAAATTAATTTTTTATGCCTGTTAAATTAAGATTACAGAGACACGGTAAAAAAGGAAAGCCTTTTTACTGGATCGTAGCAGCTGATGCACGTTCAAAAAGAGATGGTAAATACCTTGAAAAATTAGGTACTTATAATCCAAATACAAATCCTGCAACTATTGATGTTGATGTTGATGGAGCTGTTAAATGGTTACAGAATGGTGCTCAGCCAACTGATACTGCAAAAAACATTCTTTCTTATAAAGGGGTTCTTTTGAAAAATCACCTTGCTGGTGGAGTAAAAAAAGGAGCTTTAACGCAAGAACAAGCAGATGCAAAATTTGAAGCTTGGGTTGCTGAAAAAGAAGGATCAGTTAATGCTAAAAAAGATGGTTTAGCTAAAGATGCAGCAGCAGTTAAGGCAAAAGCTTTAGAAGCTGAAAAAGAAGTGAATGCTAAGCGTGAGGCAGATGCAGCAGCAGCGCAAGCTGAAGCTGAGGCGGCTGAAGCAGCAGCAAAGGCTGAAGCTGAAGCAGCAAAAGAAACTGAAGAATCAGCTAACGAAGAAGAGTAAATCTTTTAAATTACAATAATGCAAAAAGAAAAGTGTTTCTATTTAGGCAAAATTGTAAGTAAGTTTAGCTTTAAGGGTGAAGTTCTAGTAAAATTAGATGTCGATACCCCTGAAATTTATCAAGAAATGGAATCGGTTTTTGTTGATTACAACAATAATTTGGTTCCATTTTTTATTGAAAAAGCGCGGCTGCATAAGTCAAGTTTACTACGAGTTAAATTTGAAGATGTAGATACGGAGCAAGATGCCGATGATTTAATAAAAGCAGCGTTGTATTTGCCGTTAGATTTACTTCCAGAATTAGATGAAGATCAATTTTATTTTCATGACGTTATAGGTTTTGAGGTTGAAGACCTTGTTAAAGGTAAAATTGGAGTAATTACGGCTATAAATGATACTACATCTCAAGCTATATTTGAGATTGATAACAAAGGAAAACAAATTCTGATTCCTTTAAATGATAGTTTTATTCACAAATTAGATAAGGAAAATAAATTACTTATTGTTGATACTCCTGAAGGTTTAATAGATTTATATTTGTAGGAAGTTATTGTTGATTTTATGTCTTTTTTGTTAGGCATAAGTTTTATGTTGTAGACAGTAATGACGTAATAAAAACCTAAAATTAGATGTCAAAACCCTTCCAATTTAAAGAATTTACAGTAACTCAAGATCAGTGTGCTATGAAAATAGGTACTGACGGAGTATTACTAGGGGCTTGGGTGGAACCAAAAGAAATGCCATTTAATATATTAGATATTGGAACAGGAACAGGGGTTATCGCTTTGATGATGGCACAACGATTTAGTAGTTCGGATGTTGATGCAATTGAAATTGATGCAGCTGCCTATGAGCAAGCCATGACAAATTTTGAAAATTCGCCATGGGCAGATCGTATGTTTTGTTATCATGCCTCGTTTCAAGAATTTTTTCAGGAAATGGAAGAGTCTTATGATTTAATAGTAAGTAATCCTCCGTTTTTTACAGCTACACAAAAGTCACCAAATGAGCAACGTAATAAGGCGCGTTTTGAAGATGCTTTGCCATTTGAACATTTACTTTACGGAGCTTCAAAATTACTTTCAGATCAAGGTACATTTGCACTTATAGTTCCTTATGATCAAGAGGAACAGATAGTAAATATTGCTGCAAAAATGCATTTGCGTCCTATAAAAATAACACATGTTAAAGGAAATGAACAAGCGTTAATAAAGCGTAGTCTAATAGCTTTTAAGTTTAATGTAACCAAAAAAGACTTGCAATTAACAGAGTTAATTATTGAAAAAGAAAGACATATTTATACTGATGATTATATTAAATTAGTACAAAACTTTTATTTAAAAATGTAATAAGTACTATGCAAAAAATTGGTCACAGAGGTGCAAAAGCTTTGGTGGATGAAAACACCATCCCTTCTATTGAAAAAGCCATTGAATTAGGAGTTGATGCCATTGAAATAGATGTACATAAATGTAGTACAGGAGAGTTGGTGGTTATTCATGATGAAACTGTTAAGCGTACAACAAATGGTAAAGGAAAGGTAGTTAATTTAAGCTATAAGGAATTATCGATGTTAAGAACAGAGCACATGTATAAAATTCCAACATTAAACGAGGTACTTCAGGTTTGTAAAGGGAAATGTAAGCTACATATTGAATTAAAAGGGAAAGGAACTGCAAAAGCAGTGTGTATGCTTATTGAGGAGGTGGTAGCTAATAAGGAGTGGGC
This sequence comes from uncultured Aquimarina sp., assembly GCA_947498765.1. GTDB lineage: Bacteria > Bacteroidota > Bacteroidia > Flavobacteriales > Flavobacteriaceae > Aquimarina. The sequence continues at coordinate 83,200 of CANMLG010000028.1, read as the reverse complement.
CTATGATCAGTTACATGTGTCTAGTTTTGATGCAAAAAAGATAAATAAAGTAAAAGCACGAAATAGTGCCATTAAAGTAGGATTAATAGCGGAATCTAAAACGAATAAAGCTTTTGCTATTGCCGTTGATAATGCTTACGATAATTTGTATATATATCACGAAAAATTGAGAAGTAGATTAGTTCGAATGGCGAAGCTAAAAAATATAAATTTATATGCATGGACAGTAAATAAACCTGCTGATATAAAAAAAATAAAAGCTTTAGATATTTCTGGTATTATTTCTGATCAACCCGATTTGTTATAAATAAAATAGCATTATATGAAAAGTTACGATGTTATTGTTATAGGAGGAGGTGCAGCGGGTTTTTTCACTGCAATTAATGTAGCTACCTTAAATCCCAAACTTTCTATTTTAATTTTAGAACGTGCTAAAAATGTACTTCAAAAAGTGCGTATATCAGGTGGGGGGCGCTGTAACGTAACGCATGCCGAGTTTATTCCTAATGAGTTAATAAAAAATTATCCTAGAGGGGAGAAGGAGTTGCGTGGTCCATTTCATAGTTTTATGACAGGCGATACGATGGAGTGGTTTGAGCAGCGTGGTGTAGCGTTAAAAATAGAGGATGATGGTCGTGTTTTTCCAGTTTCAAATTCGTCGGAAACTATTATTAATTGTTTTTTGAAAGAAACAGAAAAGTTAGGTGTTGAAATTAGAAAACAACAATTAGTAGTTGATTTTAAACCTTTGGATTCAGGTTGGGAATTACAAACAAAGTCAGATAAATTTAGAGCTCAAAAATTAGTGATTGCTACTGGAAGTCAGACTAAAATATGGCAGCAGTTAAGTGACTTAGGGATAAAAACAGTAGCTCCAGTGCCTTCGTTATTTACATTTAATTCAGTTGATAATAGAATAGCTTCTATTCCTGGTGTAGCGGTGCAGGTAAAAGCTGCTATAGGTAACACAAAATTAAAAACCGAAGGCCCTTTGTTAATTACGCATTGGGGTTTTAGTGGTCCTGCTATTCTAAAGCTTTCGGCATGGGGAGCACGAGTATTACATGAAATGGGTTATAAGTTTGATCTTATAGTTAATTGGACCAAATTTGATAGCTTTGAAGAATGTCGTCCTTTTTTACAGGATGTAAAAGAGGAAACTCCCAAACAAATAGTAATAAAAAATCCATTATATGAATTGCCAAAGCGTTTGTGGTTACAATTAGTTTTAGCAAGTGGGATTTTTGAAAATCAACGTTGGGCAGATATTAATAAAAAGCAGCTAACAGCTCTAGCAAATCAATTAGTTAGAAGTACTTTTTATATAGATGGGAAAAGTACTTTTAAAGATGAATTTGTAACAGCAGGTGGAGTTGATTTAAAAGAAATTAGTTTTAAAAACTACCAAAGCAACAAGCTTAAAGATTGTTACTTGGTAGGAGAGGTACTTAATATTGATGCTATTACAGGTGGTTTTAATTTTCAAAATGCATGGACTGGAGGTTATATTGCTGCACAATCTATAACTAATGATTTAGTTTGATTAATGCCTGCAAAATCCTTTCCAAGAAATTTCAATGGCCTGTTTTATGTGGCGTTCTTCTAGATCAACTAATTCATTTTCATGTATTTTAACTATGGATACTACGCTGCCAAAAAACAATTCTTGCATTACCAAAGTATTAAATTGACGGAATGTTTTTTCTTGAATTCTTTTTCTAAAAAACTGTTCAATATCCGCATAATAAACACGCGTTTTTTCTTTAAGTCTCAAAGGAATTTCAGGTGAACGCCCAATTTGTTCTGAAAAAATAAAAGCTAGAGGATTATCAATAAAATAGTGGTATAAATTTAGCCACATTATTTGATATTTTTTTCTGCCGTCTTCGGTATTTTCAGTGTTACGCATAATTACAGTACCAAAATCTTCAGTAAGAATGGTATAAAGCTCTTCTATGATTTCTTCTTTTTTCTTAAAATGATGGTAGAGCGTTCCTTTAGCTACATCGGCAGCTTTAATAATATCAGTCAAGGAAGTGTTTTCAATTCCTTTAGTTGTAATTAATTCTAGAGTAACCTGGAGGATAAGGGATTTTTTATTCAAATCTAAATTAATTTAATTGCCAAATACTAAAATTTAAAATTGAGGCAAAAGATACCCATAATATATATGGAATAAGTAAATAGGCAGCATTAGTATTAACTATTTTAAACCATTTGTAGGTAAAAAGCAGTAATACTAATAATCCTATAATTACTAAAAGTGCCCCGAAAATTTCATTGAGTCCAAAAAACACTAATGACCATGTGGTATTTAGTATTAATTGAAATCCAAAATGGTATAACGCAGTTTTAACCCATTTATGATAAAAGCCATGGTTCCAAATTTTACCAGCAGCTATACCCATAAGTATATATAAGACAGTCCAAACAGGACCAAACACATAATTTGGAGGGTTAAATGAAGGTTTAGATAGTGTTGTATACCAAGTGTTTACTGAGGTTTGCGTAGCAGCTGCGCCAATGGCTCCAGCTGTAAGACAAATCACTACTGCAATGATAATTTTAATTGTTTTTTTATTCATTTTTTAACACTATGTGTCTAAAATACTATTTTTTTTGAAAAGCATTTTAAATATCGGTCAATCAAAACTTATATTTGTTCAAAATTTTATTTTGAGTACATCATATAGATCAATAGATTCTTTATACAAAAAAGAACAAGGTAAGGTAGCTTATGCTGCGCCAAGTAACATAGCTTTAATAAAATATTGGGGCAAACGTCCAGTTCAGTTACCAGAAAATGCCTCATTAAGTTTCACTTTGAGTGAATGTCGCACGGAAACATCAATTACATACAGAAAAAGAAAAGATAGTGGGAGTAGTTTTTTAGTTACATTTTTATTTGAAGGAGCTCCTAAACCTAGTTTTGAGCCTAAAATTCATACTTTTTTTGATCGTATAGCACCATACTGCTTATTCTTAAATGATTTTGAATTTATTATTGATAGTAGCAATACTTTTCCACATAGTAGCGGAATCGCTTCATCGGCTAGTGGGATGAGCGCTTTAGCTATGTGTTTGGTTGAAATAGAGCATGAGTTAGGTAGTGTGCTTACTGCAGAAGAACGAATAGAAAAAGCTTCGTTTTTAGCTCGCTTAGGTTCTGGTAGTGCCTGTAGAAGTATAGAGGGACCAATTACTGTTTGGGGAAAGCATGATAACATTGAAGGTTCAAGCAATGAATTTGCTGTACCTTTTAAGCTAAAAGTACATTCAATTTTTGAAAATTATCAGGACACCGTATTATTAATTGACAAAGGAGAAAAACAAGTGAGTAGTACGGTAGGGCATAATTTAATGCATGGACACCCGTATGCTAAAGCGAGATTTGAACAAGCAAACTCAAATTTAGAAAAGTTGAGTAAAGTGATTCAAAATGGAAATATAACCCAGTTTATTGAAATTGTAGAAAGCGAAGCTTTGACTTTACATGCAATGATGATGACTTCATTACCTTACTTTGTTTTAATGAAACCAAATACCTTGGAGGTAATTAATTGTATATGGAATTATCGGAAACAAACAGGAGTTCCGGTTTGCTTTACGTTAGATGCAGGAGCAAACGTACATTTGCTATATCCAGAAGCACATAAAAAAGAAGTATTGACTTTTGTTGAAACTGAATTGGCAGAAAAATGTCAAAACAAACAGTATATATGTGATTGTCTAGGAATTGGAGCGAAAAAAATGTAATTTTGTCATAATCGAAAATATTTAAATTTTGAAGGGACCTTTATTTTATTCTAAAATACTTTTATTTGGTGAGTATGGGATCATAAAAAATTCCAAAGGGCTATCCATACCTTATAATTTTTATAATGGGGCATTGAAAACGACTAAAGATTTAGATAAAAAAGCTGCAATTTCTAACAAAAGCTTATTGAAATTAGCAACTTATTTAAAAGAAAATCCAAAGCCTGAATTGGTTGTTTTTAATACAGATATGCTATTTAAAGATATTGCCAATGGAATGTATTTTGATAGTAGTATTCCGCAAGGATATGGTGTAGGCAGTAGTGGAGCTTTAGTAGCAGCTATCTATGATAAATATGCTGAAAATAAAATAACGGTACTTGAAAATTTAACACGTGATAAGTTGCTTAAGCTAAAATTGATTTTTGCCTATGTAGAATCTTTTTTTCATGGGAATAGTTCTGGGTTAGATCCTTTAAATAGTTACTTAAGCTTACCTATATTAATCCATTCTAAAGATAATGTAGAAACGGCGGGTATTCCTTCGCAAAAACAACATAAAAATAAGGGTGCTGTATTTTTGTTAGATAGTGGTGTTGTTGGAGAAACCGCACCAATGGTCAATATTTTTATGGAAAAAATGAAACACGACGGATTTAGAAATATGCTTAAAAATAAATTTGTGAAGCATACCGATGCTTGTGTTGATGATTTTTTGAGTGGAAATGTAAGTTCTTTGTTTTTAAATATTAAACAATTATCACGTACGGTATTGGATCATTTTAAACCTATGATACCATCTCAATTTCATGCACTTTGGAAACAAGGTATTGAAACCAATGAATATTATTTGAAATTGTGTGGTTCAGGAGGTGGAGGCTATATTTTAGGCTTTACAGAAAATTTTGAAAAAGCACAAAAAACATTAAAAAACTATCAGTTGGAAGTGGTGTATCATTTCTAAAATGATAGACATACTTTTATTTGTGTAACCCCGCATAAATAATTCATACATGCCAAACCAATCTAGAAAAATCAAATGGTTTTTTTATAAATTATTTAGTATGCTTTCTGTTATACGAGGGTATAATGTATTGGTTGTTTTGATAGCTCAGTATGTAACAAGTATTTTTATTTTATCGGAGAATAATTCATACAAAGCAGTTTTTTTAGATACAAGTCTTTTCTGTATTGTATTTGCTTCTGCTATAACAATAGCCTCGGGCTATATTATTAATAATTTTTATGATAGTGAAAAGGATTTAATAAATAGACCCCAAAAATATCATTTGGATCGTTTAGTAAGTCAACAAACAAAATTGACTATTTATTTCATAGCAAATTTTATAGCAGTTATTATTGCAAGCTATGTTTCTTTTAGAGCAGTATTATTTTTTTCAAGTTATATTTTTGGTATATGGCTATATTCTCATAAATTAAAACGAATTTTAGTGGTTAAAAACCTGATGGCAACTTTTTTGGCTATTTTACCTTTTTTTGCCATTTTTATTTATTATAAGAATTATGATGCTGTAATTTTTGTACATGCAATTTTTTTAAGTTTAATAGTTTTTATGAGAGAGATGATTAAAGACTTCGAAAATTTAAAAGGTGATGCGGCTGTAGGTAATAGAACTGTACCTATAGTATTTGGCGAATTATTAGCAAAAAAAATATTGATTGGTTTAACTATTGCGTGTATTATTACAGCAATGATACTTGTTTATAAATATCCATTAGGAAAAATGAATTATTTTTTTTGGATGACATCAGGTGTGTTGCTAATTTTTTGGATTTTATTAAAAAAATCAACAACTAAAAAACAATACGTTTTATTACATAATTTATTAAAATTTGTTATTGTATCGGGTGTGTTTAGTATCATGTTAATTGAGCCAAGTTGGCTTAAAAATTTACATTAATTTTAAGGAGAAATAACTTTTTTAATAGTGAGCATAAAAGTTTATATCATTCAGTATTAAAAAAAAGGCAAACGGGCATATAATAACTTATCTTTGCGCAAATTTTAAGTTTATGAGTCAAGCTCAGAATAATCGAAATAAGAAAACATCTGGATTACGAAAAGGGAAAAGTGTTCAAAAAAAGAACATAGCAAAACCTCAAAGTGCTCGTCCTGTTAAGTCAAAAAAACAAGCCTTACAGGATCCAGATACCATGCGTTTAAATAAATATATTGGTAATTCTGGGATTTGTACCCGAAAGGATGCTGATTTATATATATCTACAGGAAGTGTAAAGGTAAATGGAGAGGTTGTAACCGAAATGGGATATAAAGTAAAGTTAACAGATGAAGTACGTTTTGATGGACAATTAATTAGGCCTGTTAAAAGCTCTTATATTTTGATTAACAAACCTAAAGGATATACTATAGCTGCTAATACGAGTAATGAAAAGAAGTCTGTATATGCTCTTTTGCAATCAGCATCAAAATCGTTTTTAAAGCCAGTTGGTAAAATGGAGCGTAATAGTTCGGGTTTATTGTTGCTTTCTAATGATGATTCATTTTTAGGTAATATGAACGGCTCAGGAAGGATTCGTCAGATTTATCATGTTGAGCTAGATAAAAATTTAGTACAACAAGATTTTGAGAAAATTTTAGAAGGTGTACGGATCGATGATCATATTGTAAAAGTACAAGAGCTTTCGTTTGTAGAAGATTCTTCAAAAAAAGAAGTAGGTATTCAATTGAATTCACAAAAAAATAGGATTGTTACTCGAATTTTTGAAGCCTTAGGTTATAAGGTAAATCATTTAGATCGTGTAGTTTTTGGTGGGCTCACAAAAAAAGACCTTCCTAGAGGTCGTTGGAGAGAGCTAACCAAGCAGGAAGTGATTAATATGGGAATGTTAGCGTAGCAAGAAGTGTAAATTATTTTTGTTTAGATGTATAAAATAATGAAGAGCGAACTTTAACCGAAGTTCGCTTTTTTTATTAGTAATTTGGGCTTTTTAAAAAACTCGTAAATAATAAAAATAATAACCGTACTATATTCTAAAGTTACAAAGAGTAGATTTTCTTTAAAGTCAGGATTTGAATAAGCGAAATAACTTAGAATAATAGATAAGCTCCAAACCCACATATATTTAAATTTACTAAAGCAAGATAATGCTAAAGGAATGGTTAAATACCATGGGTGAATAGTAGTAGATAAAAATAAATAGACCGTAATGCTGAATAGCATACTTTCAATAAGTACTTTAGGTTTCAAGTTCTTTCGCGTAAAGCTAAATATAAGAATCATCAAAATAGTGATTAAAGGAAGTATTTTACCTGCTTTAGCTATAATATTCCAACCCACTACTTTGTAACCAACCCAGCGCACTACATAGTAAATACTAGCATTAAATTCAAAATTTTGAAACCAAAGACTGATTGTTTTACTAAAGTTAGCAATAAATTGAGCAGATAAGAATGGAAAAAATAGAATAAGATTAGTTCCTATTACAATGAAACAAAAATTGATATATTTTAGAATGTCTTTTCTATTATTATTTAACCAGTTTTTTTTAAAAAATAAATTAGGAATAAAGTACAGCGCAAAAACAGGTAGAAAAAGCAATGTTATAAGTTTTACACTAATTGAAATTCCAAGCGCTATGGCAGCTAAACCCCATTTGTTTTTTACAAGTAGAAGATAAAGACAAGCAACTAAAAAGAAAGCCATTACAGCTTCAAAGTGTAAATTCCCAGTTAATTCAATAATCACAAAAGGATTTAGGATATATAAGAAGCTATTTTTTAAAGGTAATTTTAATTGTTCAAGGATTTTTTTTCCGAAATATAAGATGCCAATATCTGCTAAAATAATTTGAAATCGCATTACAATTATACTTGTTAGTATGGATTTATTACCAAATAAGGCGGCAATAAAGTAACACAATTGACTGAATGGAGGATAATTCGTATAATGGCTAGCATTAAGCATTCCCATTCCTTCAAATAATTTTTGAGCATGATTAACAGATGCCGTTCCTTGTTCAATTAAATTTTTAGGAGTATATAAATAGGGATTTAGTCCGTTTAGTAACATACGACCATCCCAAATAAAACGGTAAAAATCTTGTGATAAATTGGGAGTTACAAATAAGAATATTAATCTAAAACCAACTGCAATGGCAGCTAATTGTTTAGGTGTAAAATCAGAATGATAAACCAAATAATAGCTTGCTGCAAACAAACTAACCCAACAGCTAAGTAAAACAACAAATATGCTTCGGTCTAAAAAATACCCTACATATGTATAAAGTAAGCAACTACAAAAAAAGATTAATACACTTAATAACCAATTTGTGGTCGATTTCATTACACTTTTGATAAAATAGACTTAAAAAATACAAAGGCAAACCCAAAAAACAACATAGAATGGAATATAGCTAAACCAAAATCTTGTAGATGGTATCCGCTGTATAAAGCAAAAGCGAAATAGCACATTAAAAAAGCTTCTACAAAGGTATTTGTTGATAAGTTTTTGTTAATGTATTTATTATCTTTCCAGGTGTCACCTAAATTTTTCATATTAAATTTTGGTGTACGAACAAATTCGCTACGTTTACCTAAATGACCTTCAAGTACAGCAACACTATTGTGCACCGAAAAACCCATGGCAACAGAAAAGAAAGTAAAAAACATTTTAATATAGGATAAAAAGTTTTTAGCACCTGATCCATGTATTTCTTTATAAGTCACCCAATAACATGTAAAAAAGATAACTGTACTTAAAGCAAAAAAGCCTATGACATTGAAGTACCAGCTAAACATAGGATTGTTGTTTTTTATATAAAGAATGGGGACACTCATTATGGCAACAAATAAAACTAATAGAAACATAGAGCTATTTAGTAGGTGAAAAAAGCTATGTACTTTTGTGCTAAATGATAAGTCTTTATTGGCTATTACAGATTTAAATATTTTTTTAAAGTTTTCAGCAGCACCTTTGTTCCAGCGAAATTGTTGAGAACGGGCAGCACTAATCACCACAGGTAGTTCAGCAGGTGTTTCAACTTGTTCTAAATATTTGAATTCCCAGTTTTTAAGTTGAGCACGATAACTCAAATCTAAATCCTCTGTTAATGTGTCTCCTTGCCAGTTTCCTGCGTCTAATATGCATGACTTTCGCCAAATACCTGCGGTACCATTGAAATTAATAAAATGTTTTTTAATATTTCTTCCAACCTGTTCCATGGTGAAATGAAAATCAAGAGCAAAAGCTTGGATTTTTGTTAATACAGAATAATTTCTATTAATATGCCCCCAGCGAGTTTGTACTACTCCAATTTTAGGGTTTTTAAAATGAGGAACAGTTTGCTTTAACCAATCAGGTTTAGGTAAAAAATCGGCATCAAAAATAGCAATAAATTCACCTTTAGCCTTACAGAGGCCTTCTTTTAATGCTCCTGCTTTGAAGCCGGCGCGATTAGTACGGTGTATATGTACAATATTAAGTCCTTTGGCTTTTAAATCTTCAATTTTTGAAAGTGTAGTATTTACTGATTCATCAGTAGAATCATCTAAAACTTGAATTTCTAGTTTGTCGTTTGGGTAATCTAACAGTGAAATGTTGTCTAATAGTCGTTCCATTACATATAGTTCATTATATACAGGTAATTGAACGGTGATGTATGGAGTTTCTTCTGTTTTAGATAAATCAAAAACAGGTCCATTTTCTTGTGCTTTTTTCTTAGACTTTAAATAAGCGAACAGTAAATTAAGCTGTGCTAAGCTATATAAAAAGATAAAAATTAAGGCGATAGTGTATGTAATAACAATTGCCAAATCCATATGTTAAAAACTGTATTTAAAAATCCAACTTAATATTTTTATGCCTGCAAATATAGCACCTTTAATCGTGCCACTCACCTTTGAAACGCCAATTCGTTTTTTATAGTGTACAGGGATTTCGGTATAGGTCAATTTATGTCGTAATACTTTTAATTGCATTTCAACTGTCCAACCATAAGTTTTGTCTTCCATATTTAGTAAAACTAACTTATCATACTTTATTGCTCTAAAAGGACCAAGATCTGTAAAGGTAGATTTAAAAAGAATACGCATTAAAAAGGTAGCAAGCCAATTACCAAAACGTTGCGGAAAAGTCATAGATCCTTTTTCACGATATTCACTCACCCGAGCACCAACTACAAAGTCTGTGTTTTTTTTTAAAATAGGATCTAAAATATTAACCATTTCTTGGGGGTAATCACTATAATCTCCGTCTAAAAAAACAACAATATCTGTTGGTGTTTTTTGAGTAGCTATATATTCTAAGCCTTTTAAGCAGGCATAACCATATCCTTTATTATTTTCGTGGAGTACGGTAGCGCCAGCTTTTTTTGCAACTTTTGCAGTACTGTCTGTAGAATTGTTATTGATAACAATAATTTCAGAAACAATATTGGGAATTTCAGCAATTACTTTAGGGATTGAATCTTCCTCATTGATTGCAGGAATGATTACTTTAATTTGAGGATACTTCAAAATGAAAAATGAGGGTTATCGCGCTTAAAACTACTTATACTAGTCCATTGATTCAAAAAAACATCGTTTCGGTATTTATTAGCTTTAATAAGTTTATCATTATTGTAAACTAGACAAAAACGAGTAATACCATCTTTTTGAAATAAACATTTTTCTTTAATGTTATTTGTTTTATGATAAATCCACCATTTACTAGAAATATCATTAATAAAATGTCCTTCTTTATCTATTTGTCCATTTGAATTGTAGTAAAACCAATAGCCATTTTTAAGATTATTTGTATAATTCCCTTTAGATTTTATTAATCCGTTTTTATGAAAATAATACCAATAATCCATTTTTTTTACTCCTATCATCCAACCTTCAGCACTTTTTTGTCCAGAAGGGAAACTTTCAGAAACAAATACTTTTCCTATACTAAAGCTAGATAAAGCTATAACAAGAAAAAGAGAAGTTAGTTTTAGATACATTGTTAGAGTTGATTATTAATTTGTGTGTAAAGTCGTATTGATATGTTAAACTTAACAAGAAATTTTATTTTTTTCTGAAAATTACCATAAAAAGAATGAAATTAATTTTTATTAAAACAAAATAAGGCGGTAACTTCAAATTACCGCCTTATTTTGTTTTAATTACAAAAAAATTATTTAGAATATAGTAGTTCTTAGCCTTTGGTTACAATTTGATAGGTTTCTGTGCCTAATTGTTTTAATAATATTTCTTTTCCTTTCTTTAAACCTTCAACAGCAGTTTGGTCAAAATGTCTAATGGTATAAAGTGAAACGTTTTCCTCAAAGTTAACTTTAAATTTTGCTTTTAGTTCAGTAATAAGTTCTTGTAAATGCCCAAATTTATTATCAACGCAAACCGAAAAACTAATAGCGGAATTTTGGATTAGATCCACTTTGATTTGATATTTATGAAAAAGACTGAAAATTTCACTTATGTTTTCTTCTACAATAAAAGAGAAGTCTAATGAAGAAAGTGAAATTAAAACTTGATTCTTTTTAACGATAAAACAAGGAATAAAAGGTTCTAATGTTTGTCCTTTACTAACTGCTGTTCCTGTGTTTTCGGGATTTATAAAAGACTTTACATACAATGGTATTTCCTTTTGTTGTAAAGGCTGTAAGGTTTTTGGGTGAATTACCGAAGCTCCATAAAATGCCAATTCAATAGCTTCTTCGTATGATATTTGATTTAGTAATTTAGTGTTTTCAAACACACGAGGATCTCCATTTAAAACACCATCAACATCCTTCCAAATACTAACACTTTCGGCATTTAAGCAGTAAGCAAAAATAGCGGCAGAATAGTCACTTCCTTCTCGTCCAAGTGTAGTGGTGAAATTATTAGTATCTGCACCAATGAAACCTTGAGTAATGCTAAGTTTTTGTTTATTTATGGCTTTGGTAATAGCAGCTTGAGTAGTGTCCCAATCTACTTTAGCATCACGATAAGTACTATCAGTTTTAATTAGTGTACGAGCATCTAGCCAATCATTTTCATATCCTTTGGACAAAAGGAAATGACTTAAAATGGTGGTGGAAATAATCTCACCATAGCTTACTACTTGATCATAAATATAATCATATTTAGGAGACTTATTACGTTTTAAAAACGTTTCTAAATCATCAAAAATGTCATTAATTTGATTAAAAATAGGATGCTGTTCATTTTTAAAAAGGTCATTTAAAATACCAGAATGACTTTCTTTTAAAGCTTTTATACTTTTGGTAAGTTCAGGGTTTTGGTCTCGATATTGTTCAATAACAACTTCAAGTGCATTGGTTGTTTTTCCCATAGCTGATACAACAACTAGGGTGTTTTTGTGTCCAACTTTTTCTAATACACTTACTACATTTTTAACACCTGCAGCATCTTTTACTGATGCACCTCCAAATTTAAATACTCTCATGCTTTTTACTTCAAACGATTATTTTGGCTTGATTTTTGTTTTTTTTTAAGATAACAGCAAATTTACGTAACTTAACCTTATTGATAAAACTTTAGGTTAGGATTTAAAGTGATGTATCATTATGTAAGAAAATAGTATCTTTGAATATTAAGTAGCCAACAATGAACCCAATAAATATCATGTCTAAAAAGAATATTGAAACAGAAATACCTTCTAATGGAGTACTTGATGGAGGATCAAAAATTGAAGCTATTAAAAATTTAATTTTTGGAGAAAATATACAAGCTTATGATTCTGAATTTAATTCTTTAAAAAAAGAAATTACTCAAAAGCGTGATGAGCTTAAAGAATTTATAGAAGAAACTAGTCAGGAGTTGAATGGACTTATTGATAATCTAAGTACAGATTTAAATATTCGTATAACGGAACTAGAAAATACTATTGCTGATAAAGCAGAAGATTTAGATGCCAAAAAAGTGGATAAAAAAGTATTAGGTCAACTTTTGGTGAAATTAGGAAATCAAATCAGTGAGTAATCAATTAATTGATTTCAATGGAGCAAAATGAGCGACTTAAACTGCTTAAAAAAATTCTACTTACAGAAGAAAAAGAAGTAACAGATTCTTTAATAGCTGATGTAGAACAGCTTTCCAATACATTAAATCAGCCTATTGAATTGGCACTTAAGGTCGATCCTTTAATTGATAAAAAAATAAATAAACTGGTGGATGATATGCCAAAAAAATTGTCGCCAGTTATAACAAGTGCGCTTAAAGCAGAAATTAAGAATTCACAGGATGCTGTAGTTGAAGCCTTATTTCCGATCATTGGTAAAATGATTAAGAAATACATAGCCAATGAAATTAAATTACTCAATGAAAGAATTAACATACAATTAAAAAAAGCGTTTTCGTTTAAGAATTTTTTTAGGAGTAAATTTGGTAAAAGGAATATAGCAAATGAAATTATAGTAAATTCTAATCAAGCTAGTGTATTGCAAATTTTTGTTATTGAAAAAACATCGGGAATACTAGTCGCAAAATATGCAAAAGATGAATTTGATACTATGGATGATGATTTGATTGCAGGAATGTTAACGGCGATAAAAAGTTTTGTCGAAGATGCTTTTAAGTTAGGTAATCAAAATTTAGAAACTATAGTATATGAGTTATATACACTTCATATTCAGAATTTCCATAACTACTATGTTACTGCCGTAGTAAATGGAACCTATACAAATGAGTTCAAGGATATTTTAGAGGATACAATCTTGGATTTTGCAGAAAAAGGAATTTCAAAAGAAGATATTAATAATAGTGAAGTCTTTTCGTCACGTTTAAAAACATATTTTAGTGAGCAAATTATCTAAAAAAATTGCCTTAGTGGGTCCTTTTGGAGTAGGTAAAACTTCATTATTTCGTCGATTTATTGATGATGCCTTTTCGGAGGACTATAAATCTACTTTAGGGGTTCAGATTCAAAAAAAAGTAATACACATGGATAATGGAACAGCTTTGTCTATGATTTTATGGGATACAGAAGGGCACGAAGAGATTTCCGAGAGTAGAAGCTCTTATTTATTGGGATCACATGCCTTTATTTATGTGTTTGATTTAACCCGAATTGATACCTATAAAAATATTAACCAACAAATTGATTTTTTAAAAAATAATTATCCTAATGTGCTAATAAAAATAGTCGGAAATAAACTTGATACAGTAGTTGTAAAGCGTGTCAAAGAAAGTTTAAAGGATCATAATGTAAATTATGACTGTTTAACAAGTGCAAAGACAGGGGTAAATGTAGCTGAATTATTTGTTGATATAGCTGTTGACCTAACTAATTAAATTTTTATTTTATGGATAATTTGAATAAGAAAAAATTTAATGATAAGGTTCAATTAATTACAATAAGCCACAATGGAGTAGTATCTTTTACAGATTCAAATTTATTTAATAGTGTTGTTGTTGGTGATTTGATTTATGAATTGCATCCTTTTTTTGAAATAATTAAAAGTCTATTATCAACGTATACACCAGCAAATAATGAATTTAGTTTTCCATGCGTTCATTTAACCATGGGAAGTGCATCTAAAGAAAGGATTTGTGATGTAAATATAACCGTTGAACTAGCAGAAATTCATGTAGTTATTTTTGATTATACAACAACTTATAAAGAGTTAAATAAAATTTCTCAGGAAAGGAACGAGTCAATAATAAAAAATCAAGAGTTGGTCTTTTCTAATAAATTACTATTGGAAAAAGAATCATTCAAAAATGATTTTATAGCAAACATAAATCATGAAGTAAGTACGCCAATTACATCAATAAAAGGATTTTTGGATTTGCTCAAAAAAACTGATTTAAGTTATGAACAAGAAGAGTTAATTCAGATTATATTAAGAGAGAGCGAGCATTTAGAACGCATTTTTAGCGATATGCTTGATTTATCCAAAATAGAAATGGGGGCTTTTAAATTACTTGAAGAACCCTTTGATTTAATTGAATTAATAGATTCAATAGTAGAATCATACAAGCATATAGCCAAAGAAAATGCATTAGAATTTAAAGTCGATATAGACACTAAATTAAATGCAAAAATGATAGGAGATAAAACTAGAATTTATCAGATTATAAATAATTTATTGAATAATTCTTTTAAATATACTGAAAAAGGTTTTGTAAAATTTAAAGTTTCTAAAAAAGGCGGAAAGTATAAAAAACAAATAGTACAGTTTGAAATTGAAGATTCAGGTATTGGGATTGATAAAGAAAATCAAGCTACTATTTTTGAGGCCTTTGTGCAACATAATGATAAAGGAGAAGGATCTGGACTTGGACTTCATGTAGTTAAAAGTCTAGTTCATTTAATGAAAGGGACAGTTGAAGTTGAAAGTGAATTAGGGAAG
Organism: uncultured Aquimarina sp.; assembly: GCA_947498765.1. GTDB lineage: Bacteria > Bacteroidota > Bacteroidia > Flavobacteriales > Flavobacteriaceae > Aquimarina. The sequence continues at coordinate 68,122 of CANMLG010000028.1, read as the reverse complement.
GGGACTAAATTTATATTAGATGTCCGTTTGAGACATGATATTGCTGATAACGAAAAAAAGAAAGCTCCAAATGTTAAATTGAAAGCGCCAAAATCAGGAAGATATAGAGTGCTTTTAGTTGAAAATAAAAGAAGTACGCAGTATTTAATTACTCGTTTATTGTTAAATCAAGGTTGCTTTTTTGTCGATGTAGTATCTTCAGCAGAAGAGGCCATAAAAGCTATTGAAAATAGAACATATGATTTACTTATTTTAGATATAAAACTAACTGGAATGTCTGGTTTTGATTTAGCATTAAAAATAAGAAAAGATTATGCCGATGAATTTATAAAGGATATTCCAATACTTGGTATATCCGCAATAAAAACACTGAATATTGAAAATTTATGTGCTATTAATGGAATTGATTCCTTTTTGGCAAAACCTTTTTCGGAAGAGCTGTTGGTAGGCAAGATCACAAAGCTTTTTAAGCGTAAAGGGAAGCAATATTCTTAACTCTATGTAAATAAATTTATCAATAATTTATTATAGATTTAAAAAAGACAAAGTCCGAAAAATTTTTCGGACTTTGTCTTTTTTAATTAGGTATTCAAAAAAAAATTAAAGCGTATTAATTATACTGTTATAATCATCAAATTTAATTTTACCACTAAATAATTCAGTTGATTTTTTAATTAAATTTTCAGTGATTTCAACAGGAAACCCTAAACCAATAGCGTATTTTTTTATAAGTTTATTTTCAATTTCGTCCATACTATTATCAGCATATATAACTTTGAATAAATCGTATAAACGTTCTAAGCGCTCTCCAGAGTTGTTTGGAGGGTTAATAGGGTAATGTGTAGGTGTTTTTAAAATTTCTTCAAATTCACTGTCGTCAACATCAAGTTTACGGGCAAAACGCTTAAGTAAGTTAAGTTCATCTTCATTTATAGCACCATCAGCAGCAGCTAGAGTTACTATACAAGCAAAATGCCCTAAATTTTTTTTATGTTTCCCGCTATCGAATAAATCATTAAATGACATAAATATGTTTTTTTTAGATAAGCAAATATAGCCAAAGTAGTGTAATTCTAAATTCAGAGCAGTCCTTTTTTTAAAATAGTAAAGTTATTTTTTTTGTAGTTTTTTTCTTTATTTTTTTATTCAATAAAAAATTAGACAATGCTGTAAGGTTGTTTTTTTTAGTTAAAAAGTAGCTGTGGTTTAAATGTATACTTTGAGCTATTTTTAACAGGTAATTTTTGAGGTAAAGCTACGTTACACAAGGTAACTAAACCACTATATGTAACTTTAAGTATGAATAAATTATACTCCTGTTTTTTTGCTTTTTTTTTGGTGTTTGTAAGTTTTTCGCAACCCCCTACAAACCCTGAAGTTTTTGTTGATATCAATTCAGGAAATCCAGCTTTTCCTTTTCCGCAATTTTTAGCATATGAATCAACGAATCACAAATTAGGGAACTTAGCTACTCAAAATGCACCAGGAGTTACCCATGCCGAAATGGAGCAAACTATACGTGATGCTTGGCAAATCATGGCAAACAGGTTTAAGTATACAGGTGAAAGTCACGATGGAGTAAGGTATATTATAGGTAATTTAGGATGTCCACATGATTGTACAGAAGGAGATGGTTATGCAATGTTAGGGGCTGCGGAAATGGCTGATAAAACTACTTTTGATGGACTTTGGTTTAGAGTTCATGATTTAAAAATGATAAAGCAGCCTAGATATAAAGATTGTGTAGTGCCAGATAGAAATTATCCATGGGGAGATTTATCAATATCAGAGAAAGGTTTACCAGGATCTGATAGTGCTGCGGACGGGGATGTTGATATTGCCTTAGCGTTACTTGTTGCCTATAAACAGTGGGGAGGAGATTCAGGACATAAAGATGGTTGTGGAAATGTAATTAATTACAAAGAAGAGGCATTAAAAGTAATTAGAGGTTTGGTAGAACGTTTTGAAGGAAACGTAAAAGGAAATGAAGATTTTACATCAGGTATCATTGGTTTTGATGGTTATCAAAAAGGGGGAAATACATGGCTGGAGTTATCAAAATGGTCAGCTACCTTAATAAATCCTAAACCACAATATGGGCCAAACACACCTCATCATATTGATTATAATGCACCTGCATATTTTCATGCTTTTCAAAAATTTTTAGAAGACAATGGAGATACTCGCGATCAAGGGTGGAATATAGATCAGTTTAAAAGAGCAGAAGCATCATCAGACTGGTTAATGGGTAAAATGTTAGATAACCCTACAACACTTCCCTTGGCGGGTTGGGTTGATTTAGATACAGCAAATAACCCAATATATAGTAGTTTTTCTGAAGGTGAAGATTTTAGAAATGCATGGAGAACGATATTGAATTATGTATGGCATGGTGATCCTAAAACAAGTTGGAATCCTTCGATACATGAAGTTGAGGCAGGAGGGAATTCGTTTGAAAAAAATATAGGAAAAAGATTAGCTACTTTTATGAAAGATCCTGGTCAAGCACCTTGGTCAAATGATTGTTGGGTAGCAACAGGTGGTCCAAGTTTATCATACAATGGAGTCTCTCAATTAAGACAACAGTATGATCCTAATTCAGGGAAAATAATAGGAGCTTTTCCATTAAATTGGTTAGCGGGTACAGGATCTCCTGCAGCAGTAGCAGCTCAAGATTATAAGTTGATGGGGGAATTGTACCGTCAATGTGTTATTGAATGGGATACAACCACAGCAGGGGATGGTTATTTGACTAGTATTCCAGGGTATTTTCATGGTTTTTTTAGATTGTTAGGTATGTTAACCCTTTCGGGAAATCATCATTCTCCAGCTGAAACCATATTAGAATCTAATTTAAAAGTATATCACAGTGTTGATAAAACTTTTGCTTTTACAGGCGATGAAATTGAATTTACCGTGGCTTACCGAAACTATGCTTCTGTAGATGGAAAAGATGTAAAAATAAGTACTTTGATTCCTAAAGGAATGAGTTTTGTGTCAGCAACCAATGGAGGTGTCAATACAGGAGCGACGGTTACATGGGATATTGGTACGGTGCCAGGTTTTAAAACTTCAACGGGAATTTTACCTACTACTGGAGAGGTGAAAATGATTTTAAAAATAGACAAAGGAACTACGGGGCGAATTTGTACAGAATTTGATATAGAAACTTCAAACGGAAAAGGCTGGACATCTAATGAATTTCCTAATGAGGAAACAGCAGTGATGCAACGTAATTGTTTTGATGTGGCAGAAAAAGCCTTAGAAATTGAAAAAACAGTAGATAATGCCACAGTAAATCCAGGAGATCAAGTTACTTATACCGTGGATTTTGAAAATGCCTCTTCAGGTGGTTTTCTAAACGGAGGAAGACAAGATGTGATACCCGCATATGCACATAGTGGTCATGGTGGTACAACCAATCAACGTGATGTTAAGATCAGATTATATCACGGAGCTGCCGAGCCCTATATTGATTATGGTAATTATAGAATCTCATTATTTTTAAATGATAACTCGGTAGATTGTGTAGCAGGTACGCCTGGTTGTACAGGCACAGGTTGGGCATTAGATGCCCAAATTTACGAAGGTGGTGACCGCTCTAAAGTAAGTATTACTAGTGAAAAGATTATACCTGGATCGGATGCAAATGGTGCATGGAACCAACGTGTTATTGTTAAATTTTCGGAACAACTGGCCACTATAACTCCTCATATTTCACGTTATTTTGGTTTAACAGGCGGACGTGTGCATCAAGGAGGTGCCAATCCACTAAGGGCGAAATGGCAGATGCATACCAGTGCATGGGGTAATGTGCAATGGGATGATGACTGGTCATGGAACCCGGCAGTAAGTGATGGAGATGATGGCTTATATTATCCTATAACAAATAACTGGACAGATCCCGATAATCCAGATGTGCCTGTAAACGAGTATCATAATGAAGCCTGCGAAACACCAAGCATAACTATTGATAATGTATTGGTTGAAGAATGGGATGGCTTTACTTGGCGTAGAATTTATGGAAATAGTCCAGTGCCAGGTCGTGAGGTAGAAGATGTGATATTGACAGATGTGTTGCCCGTTGGTTTTACATTTGTAGGTTTTGTTGATGCTACTGGGAAAAACTTAGGAGACTCTGTAGAGATTCTAGGAGAAAAAGCGACCTATGACAAAGCCACCAGAACAATTACTTGGAAGAAAAAAGCTTTACAAGTAAAAGAAAAAGGTTCATTTAGTTATTTGGCTACTGCTAATTTTTCTTCAGGGACTTGTCCGAGAGCCGATGAAATTCAAATCAATACGGCTTCAATAGAAGCTAAAAATGAGTCGCCAGTAATTGATACGGCCGAAGTTACCATAACCTGTACTCCAGTAATATTACCTCCGCCGCCTTCGTCAATGACAAAAACGGTAGTTCCAAAATCGGCTGTAGTGGGTGATGAGGTAACTTATACCTTAAGTTATAAAAATACCGATGGATCACCATTTGAGGCTGATTTCACAAGGTCATGGACAGCTCAAAGTGGTCCGGCAATGACAGTGACTCCTAATGTTGGTGTTTCTAATGCATCTAATAGTTTAGCCGTTTCTACACATGATTATTCCCATGGAACAAATGGAACTATTGAAGCCGAAGTTAATTTTGCAGATAGTCAAGCTTATGGATTTGCCTTACGACATACAGGAGGAGCTATTGATAATGGAATTTATATTCTTTTTAAACCTAATTTTGGTGGAGGTAATATAGAGACTGAAGTATTTGATGGAACTACATCGGTAAAAGCAACTGGGATAACACCTTCGGGGAATCCTGCAAAAATTAAATTACAATTGGCAGATGATCAATTACAAGTATGGATGGGAAATACAGCTAGTCCAACACCTACTTGGACAGTGACAGGTTTGCCGATAAGAGCAGGTTATGCTGGTGTGATTAATGGAAGCCCAGATGGTTCTTCAACATCAGGGGTACATCAATTGATAGCTTATAAGTCTAGTTTAGATTCTGCTTTTGATTTACAAATTACAGATCCAATTCCTACAGAGATTACATTTATATCTGCTGATGGCTCAGGAGTAAACACTTCAGGAGTGGTGACCTATCCTAAAATAACAGGACCAGTTTTAGCTGATACAGAAATAACCTATTCATGGAAGGGAGAAATAGCGTCGTGTCCATCTGCCACTTCTAAAATTGTAAACTTAGCTTTTACCAATGCCTTAGGCTTACCTAAGGATTTTGTGAGTGCTCAGGCTATTCTGGATTGTAGTGGAGTGGATCTTTGTGCTTTGATAGATGTTGATGAACCAACACAAAATGTACCTGAATTTTGTATAGGAGATGCAGTAAGTGATATTGATACTTATATTACTGCAACAGAAACTATAGTTTGGTATGTGGATGAGCTGAGTACTTCAGCGATAGCAAAACCGATAATTGATACTTCTTTGGCATCTAGTACAATTTATTATGTAGCTCAAAAGACCGCCGATGATTGTGAAAGTGATCGAGTTGAGGTAGTTGTAGAGGTGAAAGCAGGTGGAGTTTCTCAATCAGAAACTAAAACAATTCAAAGTGGTGGTAATATTGATTTTGATATTGTAGCCGAAATGGGATTAGAAGCAGGAACTATTAGTTGGGAAACAGTAGATAACACAAATATTACTGGTGAGTCAATAACTTCGGTTACCTCAGATACTATTTCTGATATATTAGTGAATACAACTGATTTAAATGAGACAGTTACTTATAAAATAACATCAATTCCAAGTACAGGTTGTCCGCCAGAATCATCAGAATTGGTGGTTACAATTTTGCCTCCAGTCACGGTATTATCAGCATTTATAACAGATACTTCAACTATTGAAGGAAATGATCTTGAATTTGAAGTTACCTTAACCGAATTAGCCGCCACCGATGTTGAAATTACTTTTGCTATTGCAGATATTTCAACATTACCAGCTGATTATGGAGTTTTAGAAACAAGTCTAACTATTACAACAGGTACTAATAAAGGTGTTTTTGTAATTTCTACAATTGATGATGTTGAAGTAGAATTAGTGGAGGAACTAGAGGTTGCTATTGTAAATGTAAATGGAGTACCCAATTCAATAACTTCGACAGCTATTGGAGCCATTGAAGATAATGATATGGCTTGTCCAACAATTGATAAACCAAATGTAGCAAATATAGAGTTTTGTATTGGAGAAACAGTAGCAGATATAAATACTTTTGTTACTGCAACAGAAACTATTGTTTGGTATGATACAGCGTTGAGTAGTACATCAATTAGTGCACCAATTATAGATACTTCAGTAGCGGCAACTACTTTTTATTATGTTGCCCAAAGAACTGCAACTAATTGTGAAAGTGATAGGGTACAAGTTGTTGTGAATATAAAAGAGGGAGATGCAGGGAAATTTGATGCAAAAACAATTATAAATGGTGCTAATGTCAGTTTTGATATTGTTGCTGAAATGGGCTTAGAGTCCGGTACATTGAGTTGGAGTGTAGTGACTAATAACAATAATGTTGTTGGAGAAACATTGATTAATAGTAGCTTAGATGTAATCTCAGATATATTGACTAATACATCAAATATACCCGAAGTGGTTACTTATAGGATAGCTTCTATACCATCAGTGGGTTGTGTTCCTCAAACTTCAGAGTTAGAAGTTACAGTTTTGCCAACATCAAGTGTGTTAACAGCAATTATTAATAATGGAGATAGTGTTGTTGAAGGAGGCAATTTGGTATTTCCCATAACCTTAACAGAAGTGCCTACAAAAGATATTGAAGTAACCTTTTCAATTACTAATATTACGGCATTACCTAGAGATTATATCAGAAAACCACTAAGTCTTATAATTCCTGCAGGCTTGAGTTCAGGAAATTTTGAGTTAGAAACAATAGACGATTTTATTGAAGAAGACACGGAAACTTTAGAATTAGCGATAGTGAATGTTGATGGAATTGTCAATCCAATAGCGCAAACAGCCATTGGAACTATTTTGGATAATGATGTTCCTGTGGCATGTACAAGCGTTAAAGCTCCTTTTGTTACTGATCCATCATTTTGTTTTGGAGATACTCCTTTAGATATTGATACTTTTATATCGGCTACAGAAACTGTAGTATGGTATTCAAGTGCGCTTTCAATCACTCCAATTGCGAAACCAATTATAGATACTTCTGTAGCTTCGGAAAATATCTATTTTGTATCTCAAAAAGATGTTACAGATTGTGAAAGTGAAAGAGTTTCATTAACTATTACGGTAACTCCCGAAAAGGTCCCTCAATTTGATACAATTACTATTGAAAGTGGAACATCGGTAAATTATGATATAGTTTCTAATATGAGCATTTTACCCAATAATATTACGTGGCTAGCAACAAGTGATGGGATTTTTATTGAAGGTGAAAATACTATTGGAAATAACTCAATTATTATATCAGATGTATTGACCAACAGTTCAGATCAAGTTCAGGAAATAGTATATGAAATTATAGAAACAATTACCAGTTGTCCAACATTAAATTCGACACTCACAGTTAGAGTTAATCCTCCTAAAGAGAGGGATTATCCTTTGTTTTTTACTCCTAATGGAGATACAGAGAATGATTTTTGGCAAGTAAGTACAAAAGCAATGTCACTTATTGAATATATTGAGATATATGATAGGTACGGAAAATTATTAGCAAGTTTTAGACCAACGGATCGATGGAATGGAATTTATAATAATACAGATATGCCAGCCGATGATTATTGGTTTGTATCAAAATTGATTGATGGTAAGCAAGAAACAGGGCATTTTAGTTTAATTAGATAAATGAAAAATTTTTATAAAGAATGCATAAGCAAATGGCCAAAAGAAATACATTTGTAGAGTAGCATTAGTTAGTTCATTAAAAAACCCAAGATTTAAATTTTTTAAATCTTGGGTTTTTTAGGTAAAAGTAAATGTTTGGAATTTCCGAAATTTAATGAAATGAAGTCCTATAATTTTTTTGTGTAAGTTCAATAAAATGCATAATCGATTACTTGTAATGTTTTCTTTTATTCTGAAATAAAACTTTCTTCAAATCTTAAAAAATGACAAGTATAGCCATTAGGGTGTTTAACTAAATAATCTTGATGACTTTCTTCAGCTTTCCAAAATGTAGAATAAGGTTCCAACGTAGTAACTACATCAGCTTCCCATTTGCCCGAAGTATTGACTAGTGAAATCATATCAGAGGCAATAGATTTCTCTTCTTCGTTCTGATAAAAAATGACAGATCGGTAACTTGAACCTAGATCATTACCTTGTTGATCAATGGTGGTAGGATTATGAATTCTAAAGAAGAAATCTAAAATTTCTTTAAATGATGTCTCACTTGGAGCATAAGTTAATTCGATACTCTCGGCATGCCCTGGATGATTCTTGTAGGTTGGATTATCATTTTTTCCTCCTTGGTAACCGACTTCTGTATCTTTAATACCAGGTCTTGATCTAAATAAATCTTCCATTCCCCAAAAGCATCCCCCTGCGATATAGGCTCTCTTCAAATCTTCCATAATGTGAATTTTAATATGAGTTACTTAATTTTATTTATAATGTAAAACTATGCTAAAACACCTCTTTTTCATTTATACATTAACCCTTTTTTAAGTGTTATTTTTCTCAATGGCTATAAGCTTCACATTATTTAAAAAGTGAATTACTTTTTTTTCGGGCATTTCGCATGGTTTTAACAATTCTTTGCTTTTTGTAATATAATAATTAAGACTTATAAAATCTTTTCCGCCTAATTCTTTAGCATAAAATTTTATAGATTTTCCTTTATTGAATGTTGTTTTTGTTAAGCCATACTTTTTATTATTATAAATACCTTCAGTATAGCCTTCTTGAAAATTCATTAAAATGCTTAGCAACATCGCTTTAATTTAAAAAAAACACGTCTTTTTTTATTGGCACCTCAAAAGCTTATAATGCTCCGTGGTAGTTTACTACGAACTACAAGAAAGCATAGAACAGCCTACTTTATGTCGGGCCCATTCAGGGCGTTTAGCAAACCATTTTAAGGATTTTGGCTGTTCGTCATAAGGTTTTTTTAAAAGTACGAAAAGCTCATCTAATACCTTATAATCTCCATTATCAGCGGCGTCAATCGCTAATTGTGCCATATAATTCCGTAGTACATATTTGGGGTTTACTTTATTCATAGCATTTTTCCGTTCTTCATTTGTCCATATTTCTACGGATAAACGCTTCTCATAGTTTTTAAACCAATTTGTCCAGTTTTCTTTTATAGCACCAACAACTTCTTGTGGTTTATAAAAAGCATCTTCAATGGTATTAAACCAATTATTTGATTGTTCTTTTTTTAGGTTTGCTAAGTTTCTAAAAAAAATAGTCATGTCAGTTTCTGTTAGCTGCAATACTTTTTCTAAATCCTCAATAAGCTGATCATCAAAATTCTCTGTGTTGTGTAAACCAAGTTTACTTCTCATCATAGCTAATTGACCCACTTTAACGTCAATGCGATAGGTGTCTAAAATTGTTTCCAAGGCAGTGGCATCTTCAATTAATACATAAAGAGCTTTTGCCAATTGTAATAAATTCCACAATACAATTTGAGGTTGAGTTCCGTAACGGTACCTTTTGTGTCTACTATCTGTAGTGTTAGGGGTCCAATTATGATCATAGCCTTCTAACCATCCGTAAGGACCATAATCAATAGTAAGTCCTAAAATGGACATATTATCTGTATTCATAACTCCATGCACAAAACCTACTCGTTGCCAATGGATCACCATATCCATACTTTTCGTTGTTACTTCTTGAAAGAAATCCAAATAAGTTTTTTTGGAAGGTATTCCTAAATGGGGAAAATGATTTTTTATGGTATAATCTACCAGTGTTTTCAAAGTAGTTTTATCACCCCTTGAAGCAAAAATTTCGTAATTACCAAAACGAAGAAATGATGGAGCAACTCTCGATACAATAGCCCCTTTTTCGTAAGCAGGATTCCCATTGTATAAAACATCGCGCAGTACCTTGTTCCCGGATAAAACTATAGACAAAGCTCTGGTAGTCGGTACACCCAAATAATACATGGCCTCACTACACAAATACTCACGGATTGAGGATCGCAATACGGCTAATCCATCTGCAGTTCTAGAATAGGGAGTTTCTCCTGCTCCTTTTAATTGTAATGCCCATATTTTACTATTATGTTTGATCTCAGTGAGGTTAATAGCTCTACCATCTCCTAACTGACCTGCCCAATTACCAAATTGATGTCCTCCATAACACATCGCATAAGGTTTTGTATTGGGCAGCACTGTTTTTCCCGAAACGACATCAAGAAATTCGGAATGCTTTCCATCTTCTTCTTTAAGCCCTAAATTTGTTAACATTTCTGTCGAAACATGAATTAAAGAAGGGGCTTTGGGAGACTTGGGAGTAACATATGAAAAACAAGCTTTTTCCACTTGTCTTCTGCTATTATCTACATCCTTGTCAGCTGGAAGCTCTTTCGTAAATCGGTCAATACTATTCACATTCAATTTCATAGGTATTCCTTATGGGTGTTCGTATTTAGTAATTATGTTTTTCCTTTGTAAGTATCCATTCTAGCTCAGGGTCAATTTTTTGTAATCTATCATTTTTGGTAGGCGTAATTTTAATATCTGGAATAATACCTCGACCAATTTGCTGACTTTTATAAGGCGACTCAATTTGCATTAATCCAAAATTAAATTTTATTTTCGAATTTGGAAGTAAGACCGACTTATAAATACCAGCAACGGTTCCATTATATCCGCCGCCAGTTTCTTCGCCAACAAAAGTAGCTCTGTTGGTAGCATGTAAATTTGTGGCTAATATGGATGACGCAGAAAAGGAATTGCCATTGATTAACACATAAATTTTTCCTTTAAAATTTAAGGGGTTTGGTTTACTATTGCTTTTGGAACTAGAGAGTTTATAGTAAATGTTGTTTCCTTTTTTAGAAGTTTTTAATAGATCGTGCGTAATTAAAATAGGGCTAAATAAATAGCTAAAAAATTTGACAGATAAAGGGATATTTCCAGTTGCAGCAGCTTTAAAAACAGGAATCCGAGTTCGGCTTTCGGCTTTATTTACAAACTGAAACTCTTGATCGGTTAAATAGGAGTAAAGCTTGTAAATTTCGTTTAATCTACCACCAGTGTTATTACGCAAATCAATAATTAAAGTGTTGGTTTTGGCAGCCTCTATTTTTTTAAAACTATTTTCATAAAACTTTTTATAGTTGCCATTATGGAAACCTCTTATTTTTAAATAAGCAATGGAACTATCTTTGCCTATAAAGTTAAAATTGCGTTGGTATAATTTTTTCGATTTTATAAAACCATGCTGTTTGTTATATTTTTTTTGGAAACGCTTTTTTTTGCGATGCGCTAATCTTTGTTCTGGAGTTAATTTTACTTTTTTGATAGGCGTGATCGTACTGTCCTTTTTTCGGTATTTTTCTTTTAAAATACGCGTAAAGGTTTTGTAATAAATAGAATCCTTGTTTTTAAGTTGCAAGCAAATACTATCCATAACCACACCTTTATACTTTAGATACATACCCGAAAAATGATGTGCTATAATTCGGTTATGGAAAGTAGTGTTATAACCATCGGAGGCAAAGCGTTTTTTTGATTGCTGAATAATCTGTTGAATAGGTTCATTATTTACACTAATCACCTCGCTACCCACAATTTCTTTATCAGTTTTGTTGTAATTAGCACTAATTAAAAAAGCACTGTTTACATATTCAAAATCAAGTTTATTAAAATCAAAAGATGTTTTTTTACGGTGTTTTTTTTCTTTTGTAGTACGTTTTTTAAAAGGAGGGGAGACTGAGATATGACCTTGTTTAATGGAAGCAATAACTGGAGCTAATTTTTTGTAAAATTCATGACTTTTTAAAGGCTGATTAATATGTTGTTTTAAACTATCGAATTTATAGTCTAAGTCTTTTTTTGAAATGTATTGGTAAAGTTTTGGGTGTAGCTTTTTTAATTCATGGTAGGCTTTATCAATATCTTTATGAAGTTCAATTAGGTTGTGTTCTTTTGCTATTTGTGTATTAAAACGTTTAGTGCTTACGCAAGAAGTGAAACAGAGAATAGTAACTAGTAATGTAATTTGTTTCATAATTGATATTTGAGGTGTGTATTTTGAATTTATTAGTCATAATTATATTCAAGTGTCAAAATTGTAGATTCGAGTAATTTTCAATAGAAAATTGTATCGAGAAGAGAAATTTTGATATGAAAAAGATGATGTTCGATATGAAATACTAATTTATAACATTTGTGGCTATGATTTTTTTACGTGAGGGATTGCAGTGGAAATCCCACAGCCTGACGTTAGGAAGAGCGAGGAATTGTAACGGAAAGCCCTACCTTTAGGGCACGCCCAAAATTTTATTGTTTGTTTAACCCGAATTATGCATTAAAAAATCTATTACGTCTGCGATCTACTTCAAATACTATTGTAAACTGTATTTTTTAATTTAACCATAACGGGTGCTATGCTGAAATCAAGAAAACACTAGTATTTATTGTATATCACAGCCTCATGACAAAGTTTCAATACATAATTAGGGTTTAATAAAGTGCAAAAAATAACCTGAGCTTAATTTTACAAATCAAACTCAGGTTATTTTTTATTATAAAAAAGAAAAATTAATTCCTTAACATGTTTTAAATAAGATCAAAACTACGTTTCACAAAGTTGGTTAAATCCTCACCTTTAAGTAAGTTTTGTGACAGCTTTGCTAAATCCAATGCTTGTTTGATTAAGGCAGCTTTTGATTCGTCATTTTCGGCACTATTAATTTTTTCAACCAAGCTGTGGTTGGAATTAACTACCAAATTGTAAGTCTCGGGCATGTTTCCAAACATAGCCATTCCGCCACCACCAGTTTGTTGCATTTCTTTCATACGACGCATAAACTCAGGTTGCGTTATAATAAAAGGTGATGCTTGGCTGTCCATAGCTTCTACCTGAACGGTATAGGTTTCTTTAGGAACCACTCCTTCAATAGTGGTTTTTAAAGCTTCTTTTTCTTCATCATTAAGTTTAGAAACGGCAGTGTCTTCCTTTTTGATTAAGTTGTCAATATGATCTCCATCCACACGTACAAAAGTGGTGTTTTCGTAGGTAGTTTCTAATTTTTGGATTAAGTGAGAAACAATTGGCGAGTCTAATAATACTATTTCGTAACCTTTTTCTTTGGCAGATTGAATGTAACTGTGTTGTGCATCTTTGTCAGAAGCATATAATACCACAAGTTTTCCATCCTTATCGGTTTGAGTAGCTTCAATTTTTTCTTTTAATTCATCAAAAGTAAAATAGGCATTGTCAACCGTTGGAATAAGGGCAAAGTTTTTAGCTTTATCAAAAAACTTATCCTCAGAAAGCATTCCGTATTCGATAACAATTTTGATATCATTCCATTTAGCTTCAAAATCCTCGCGGTTATTTTTAAATAACGAGTTCAGTTTATCTGCCACTTTACGTGTAATGTAGCTTGATATTTTTTTAACAGCTCCATCAGCCTGTAAGTATGAACGTGATACGTTTAATGGAATGTCTGGTGAGTCAATTACACCACGTAACATGGTTAAAAACTCAGGTACAATACCCTCAACATTATCCGTTACAAATACCTGATTTTGATATAATTGAATTTTATCCTTTTGTATTCCAACACTTGGATCTAATTTAGGGAAGTATAAAATACCTGTTAAATTAAAAGGATAGTCTACGTTTAAGTGAATGTTAAACAAAGGTTCTTCAAATTGCATTGGATACAACTCGCGGTAAAAATCCTTATAATCTTTATCTTCTAAATCAGCAGGTTGTTTTGTCCAAGCTGGAGTAGGGTTGTTGATAAAGTTGTCTACTTCTTGAGTAGGTGCAGGATCTTCTTCTTTTGCATCTTCGGGCTTTGGAAGAGTTTCTGTTTTAGTACCAAATTTGATTGGTACAGGCATAAACTTGTTATATTTTACAAGTAACTCGCTAATTTTTGAATCTTCTAAAAATTCCGTTTCTTCTTCACTAACGTGTAGAATAATTTCGGTACCGCGCTCTTTTTTATCCGATTCTTCTAAAATAAAAGTTGGCGATCCATCACAAACCCAGTAGGCTGCAGGAGCATCGGTATGTGACTTGGTAATAATTTCAACCTTGTCAGCAACCATAAAGGCCGAATAAAAACCAAGACCAAAATGTCCGATAATTCCAGCATCTTTAGCACTGTCCTTATATTTATCTAAAAACTCTTCGGCTCCAGAAAAGGCAACTTGGTTGATGTATTTTTCAACCTCGTCAGCAGTCATTCCTAAACCTTGGTCAATGATGTGAATTTTCTTTCCTTCTTTATCAACTTTTACTTCAATAAAAGGATTTCCGTATTCGGTTTTAGACTCACCGATACTGGTTAAATGCTTTAATTTTAAAGTAGCATCAGTAGCATTCGAAATTAGTTCACGAAGAAAAATTTCGTGATCTGAGTATAAAAACTTTTTTATAAGTGGAAAAATATTTTCAACCGAAACATTAATATTTCCAGTAGCCATAAGGTATATTTTTTAAATGTTAAACTAATTAATGTAACTAGTGTGTTTCAAAAAAAATACCAATGTGTGCATGCTGACAAAGTGTCAAAAAAGAATATAGGTTTGTTTGTTTTAATAATTAATTAAATCATCTAAGTATCTGGAAAAATGAGTGTAATCACTTTTCTTTTTTACTATTTTATTATCCAGTGTAGTTACTGTTTTTACAGGTAATCCGCCTTTTATGGCTTTTATGGTGCCGTCATAATCAATAATAAAGTTTTTAGGATAACTTATATTGCCTATTTTGTTTTTAAGAAAAGGACCTGCATCAGTTATGATATGTTCAAAATTGAATTTAGTATGTAATAAAAATTGTTTTACATCATTTTTATTTTCAAATGTAGCAGATATAAACACCACATCATCTTCATAAAAATCTTTTAATGTATTTAATTCAGGTAGCTCATCAATACAAGGTTTACAGTGAATAAACCATAAATTAAAAAACACTAATTTACCTCTAATATCATCAGATGTTATTGTTTCACCATCAATGGTTTCAAGTTCAAAGTAGGGAAATTCATCACCAACTCTGAGTGCTGTGTTATTGCTTTGAGCGTTACTTAAAAAAGTAACCAAAAATAAAACGTAGGGTAAAAATTTTATTTTCATAGGCTAAGATTTTAATAGTACCCTTTATCAATTTGGGGTAGATAAATGGTACTGATTTTATTATAAGCTATTTAGTAAATTTTATTTGTATAGCTTATTTCTGTCAATTTAATAAAATTTAATCAAATTTAAGGCCATTTTATAAATTGTTTTTAATTTTTATGTGTTACAATGTGCTTTTTATCTAAGATAATGGCTTTAATTTTTATTTAATGAAAGTTTAATCTTACATATTTATCACAACCTTACTTTAGTAGGGGATTCACTTTTGGTTTGATTTCGTATAATTTTAACAAATCATTTTGTTTATGTTTACGTGTATAATGTTAAACACTTACTATCTTTACCACAAATCATTAATTTATGGCAACCAAAGCAAAAGCAACAAAAAAAATAACTAAATCGGATATTGTTTCATTATACATGGAATATGTATTGATGGAGGGAGTTCCTAAAAGTGTTTTTTCTTTCTGCAAGGAAAATGAAATAGAAGAAGCTGTTTTTTATCAATATTTTGGAAGTCTTGAAGGATTAAAAAAAAGCATATGGATAGATTTTTATGTATATGTTGAAGATTTATTGGGTAAAAATGCAGATTATGAAAACTATTCGAGCAGAGAAAAATTACTTACATTTTACTTTACTTTTTTTGAAATGTTAACCGCTAATAGAAGTTATGTATTGTGGGCATTAAGCCAAACGGAAAATAAATTAGAAAATTTAAAGCAATTATCAGGTTTACGTAAAAAAGTAGTTGCTTACGGAAAAGAGCTAGTGGAGTTAGATAATGAAGATAAAAAATTAAAAATTACCAAAAAGCCTGTTTTAATTGTGAGTGAAGCAACTTGGGTTCAGTTTTTGTTTTTATTGAAATTTTGGAAGGATGATGAATCGGCAGGTTTCGAAAAAACAGATGTAGCCATTGAAAAATCTGTGAATACTGTTTTTGATATATTTGATAATACACCATTGGATAATATTTTAGACTTAGGAAAGTTTTTATGGAAAGAGCGGATGGCATAATAGTACTCAAATTTAGAGTGATGTTGTATTACAACAAAACAGAATAAACCTACAAATGAATGAAGACAATTGATAGCATACCCACCTCAAAGTTGGGGCGTACTACGGAGTTAGTAAAAACAGGAGTAAAAGTTGGAGGTAATTATTTAAAATATTATGGTAAAAAAGCCTTAAATCCAGAAATATCAAAAGACGAGTTGAATGAGGATAATGCCACTGATATTTATGATGGTTTAAAAAGTTTGAAAGGAAGTGCTTTAAAAGTAGCGCAAATGCTTTCCATGGAAAAAAGCTTACTGCCCAAAGCTTATGTAGAGCGTTTTTCATTGGCACAATTTAGTGTACCTCCTTTATCGGCACCATTGGTTCGAAAAACTTTTAAAACCTATTTTGGTCAATATCCTGAAGACATTTTTGATGTATTTACAGCAAATTCCGTTAATGCAGCTAGTATTGGTCAAGTACATAAGGCAGAAAAAGATGGTAACCAATTGGCCGTAAAAATTCAATACCCAGGAGTGGCCGATAGTATTGGATCGGATCTGGCTATGGTAAAGCCAATTGCTATTCGAATGTTCAATTTAAAAGGTAAAGAAACCGAAAAGTACTTTAAGGAAATAGAGGGGAAGCTTTTAGAGGAAACCGATTATATACTGGAAGTGGAACAAAGTAAAGAAATTACTAATGCTTGTAGTAAAATACCGAATTTAAAGTTTCCTAAGTATTACAAAGAATATTCAAGCGAGCGAATTATTACCATGGATTGGATGGAAGGGGAGCACTTGAGTGAGTTTACCGCTAAAAGTTTTACGCAAGCAGAAGGGAATAAATTAGGGCAAGCACTTTGGGATTTTTATATGTATCAAATGCATGTGTTAAAGGCAGTACATGCGGATCCACATCCGGGTAATTTTTTAGTAGATAAAGAGGTCAATTTAATTGCTATTGATTTTGGGTGTATCAAAAAAGTACCTATAGAGTTTTATACACCTTATTTTGAATTGGCTAAAATTGAAAACATTAATAATCCTGAAATTTTCAAACAAAAAATGTTTGAATTGGAAATTTTACTTCCAACCGATACACCAAAAGAGTCAAAATATTTTTCAGCATTATTTCATGAAATGTTGTCGTTGTTTACCTCACCATTTCATAACAAAACCTTTGATTTTTCAGATGAATCGTTTTGGAATAGCATTACAGAATTGAGTGAAAAATATTCTAATGATAAAGAACTCAGAAAAATGAACGGAAGTAGAGGAAGTAGACATTTTTTGTATATCAATCGTACTTTTTTCGGACTGTATAACTTATTACACGATTTAAAAGCAGAGATCGTTGTGGATAGTTATGAGCAGTATCAATAGAGTAAATATATATTTAACATTTAATTAACAATTCAAGCGATTAATTAGTTATGTTGTTGATTTTAATAATATTTTAACAAAAAAATATGAATATCCGTTTTCAATCATAATCCTGTAATTGCAGTTCGTAGATTGGACTACCTAGTAAATTTGGTATAAACCAGGCTGGCGCGAGCGTCCCGCTCGTGAACCAAAACAAAGAGAATAAATAATATAAAGTAAAAGAAAGCTATCTAATGAAAATTAGGTAGCTTTTTGTGTGTATAATAGATTACAGGAACCCGACCGTTCGGATTTAAAGAATAAAGACAAAAGTGATAGCGCAGAAATGTTTTCTGTGCCAACAAGGAGCGTAAAACAAAGCTATTCTATAAAAAGAGTAGCTTTTGTTGTTTACAACGGATGCAACTTAACAATAGTAGTTTTTAACTGTTCCATGTTTGTAGTAAGGTAGTTTTCGGTAGCGCTGATGTATTTGTGACCAGATATGTATTATACAGCATTAAGTAACTTGCTTAATAATAATGATAAAGAAGTATTAATTGTCGGATCTATAGGAAATATTTTGGCTACGATTATTAGACATTTAAAAGGACTAAACACTTATATAACTTCTACAAAGCAGATACGAACTTCAGTTATTACCAATTGGTTGAAACAGTACGGACTTAGAAAACACAAGTACTAGTAGGTCATCGGTTTATATCTTCTACGGAAGCTTACAAGGCAAATGATTTAGAGGATTTGCACGATATTGTGAATAATTTTCATCCGCTTTTGTAATATTATGGAATGGGTTTTGAATTGATTATATTTGTAATAGTTTATAATATGAGTATTATGGGAGCAGCAGAATTAAGAAATATGATAAGCCAGTATATGATTGATGCTGACGAAAAAGTATTGAGAATAGTGAAGGCTGTTTTTGAAAGTTACAGAGAAGAAAATAAAGATGTTGATTTTTATGATGAACTTCCTGTAGATATACAAGATTTATTATTTGAAAGTAGAAAAGATATTAGTAAAGGAGATTTCTTTTCACATAAACAAGTGATGTCTGAAATAAATCAGAAATTTAATATCACTGACTAGACAAAAATGGATATTATTTGGGGTAAAAAAGCTAAAGTTAGCTATACCGAAGAACTTGAATTTATTTTAGTAAAATGGAACTTAAAAGAAGTTAAGAAATTCACATTGCTAGTTAATAGTAAACTTGAAGTGTTAAAGACTGGTAAATTAGAAGGTAGAATTTCAAAAAGAAGTCAAATAAGAAGTGTAGTTGTATCAAAACAAACAACTTTATTTTTTGATATAAATAAAAAAGAAAACAGAATTGAATTATTACTTTTTTGGAATAATAAGAGAGACCCTAAAGAATTAAAAAAAGTATTACAAAATTTATAATTAATTTGAAACAAGCAGTGATTTTATAGTCATCGCTTGTTCAATTTAAGTTCATATACATAAGCATTTTAGATACTGATTGATTAAGCCTTAAAAGAGCACATCATATACGGCGCAAGCCGATTAGGCGTATACAAACGAGCAAACGCTAAAACTAATTACGAGCTTACGGATCATTTAGGTAATGTACGTGCGGTAGTTTCATGGAGTGAAAGTGAAATTACCAAAACCGGAACGGACTACTATCCCTTTGGTATGCCAATGCCATTACGTAACTCACTAAGTGATTACCGCTACGCCTACCAAGGACAAGAAAAAGATCCTGAAACGGGTAAAGAAGCTTTTGAACTTAGATTATGGGATGCACGTATTGGAAGGTGGTTGACTACGGATCCGTATGGGCAGTATCACTCACCATATCTAGGGATGGGTAATAACCCTATTAATGGTATTGATCCTGATGGAGGTTTTTTTGGAGCGATTACTTTAGGTTCTACTCTTGTAGGAGCAGTAGTTGGAGGGGCAGTATCTTTAGCAACTGGTGGGGATGATTTTTGGGCAAGTGTAGCTTCGGGGGCTGTTGATGGAGCATTTGTCGGTCTTGCCATAGAAACAGGAGGAGCTTCAGCAGCAGTATTAGGAGGTATAGCAGGAGGATTTATTGGAAGTGGAGTTTATCAACGTATACAAAATGGAGGTAAGATTAACACTAATAAAGCACTTTTTCAAGGTACATTAGGAGGTGTTACAGCCGGTTTAGGTCCAATTATAGGAAGAGGTCTAAGTAAAGTATTTAGGAGAGGAAAAATTCAAACTGGACCTTTGATAGAAATGCAACAAGGTCAGACTATTGATGATGCTGTTATAGATCAAATTAATACAATTGCTCGAGAAAAAGGAATTTTATCTATTCAAAATGGATTAAGGAGTCATGAAACTGTTGATTTTATTGTAGATCAAATGCATAATGGATTAAGTAAGAAAGGGTTCCTTGATAAGATAGGAGCATTTAGATTTGATGGAAAAATAGTAATCAATGAAGGAAATCACGCTACAACTGCAGCAATAAAATTTTTCATAGAAACAGGAGATGATACATTTATTAATAGTATATTGAAAGCTTCGCCTAATAAAATTAGAACAAGAACTAATAGTGGAGCGAGAACTTTTGATTTTAATTCAGGGTTGTAAATTTTTAAAGAATACAAAAACAGAACGATTGAATGTATAGCCGCTATGTTAGATAAAGAAGATAACGAAATTCTAAGTAATCAAATTTTTGAAAAAAAAAATATTTATAAAATAATATTCAAAAAATATTATGAAATACATGAGTTTAATATTTTTTTTAAAAAAAAATTTAAAAAAATATTAGTTATAGATATTGTTCATATAAATTCATATTATGAAAAAATAGGGGAGTTATCAATCAAGGAATTAATAGGCATTTATAAATTTGAATTAATTTATTTTATTAAGTATTATAATATTGATATAAACAGAAAAATAAAAAGCTTTTCTTATTTTGAGATTAAATGCCTTGATTTCTTAATAAATTTAAAAAAAGACTATGAGTTTATAATAAATACGAATGACGCTATGGCTATAGTAAGTATAAATAAATTTTATTCTTTTCTTTATTATTTAAAAAATGAAGAAGTCCTTGAAAATATATGTATTATTTGTTTTGATTTTGATAGTATTGAAAACACTAAGAAAACTAAAATCAATATTTTATAAATTTAACCTTTTCCCAGGCTGGCGCGAGCGCCCGACCGCTCGGATTTAAAGAATAAGAAACAAAAGTGATAGCTCCCGACCGCTCGGATTTAAAGAATAAAAAACAAAAGTGATAGCGCAGAAATGTTTTCTGTGCCAACAAGGAGTGTAAAACAAAGCTATTCTACAAAAAGAGTAGCTTTTGTTGTTCTAAAACGGATGTAACTTAACAACACTACTTTTTAACTATTCAATGTTTGTAGTAAGGTAGTTTTCGGTGGAGCTGATGTGTTTGTGACCAGATATGTATTGTACAGCATTAAGTAACTTGCTTAATAATAATGATAAAGAAGTATTAATTGTCGGATCTATAGGAAATATTTTGGCTATGATTATTAGACATTTAAAAGGACTAAACACTTATATAACTTCTACAAAGCAGATACGAACTTCAGTTATTACCAATTGGTTGAAACAGTACGGACTTAGAAAACACAAGTACTAGCAGGTCATCGGTTTATATCTTCTACGGAAGCTTACAAGGCAAATGATTTAGAGGATTTACATAGTATTGTAAATAATTTTCATCCGCTTTTGTAGGCTATCTATTTATTGTTAATCTTATTAATATCAAGAGCAATTTTTTCGATAGTATCATAAAGAGAAGTATTGCCGATTAAATTGATGTAATGGTTTCCTTCTTCAGGGTCGTTGATTATAATACTCTTTTTTATAACGGAATTAAATTTTGAAAACTCAAACATTCTATTAAATAAGATGTGCCTATATTCTTGATTTGAAAGGTTTTGATTTTTCTTACTTTTAACAATAGGAGCTTTATCACAATAATAATAGATAATAACATTTTTGAATTGAGATAAGTAATCTTTTATAAAGTTATTTATATTGATTAGAACGTCTACGTCGTTAGCTTGTTCCAAATTATCTTCACAAACAAGAGTAATATCAATTACGGGGGTGTTATAATCTTGATTATCAAATTCACTAAATATTAAAACATAGCGAACACCTGATATAGAGGTAGTAAAGGGATATTCCCTGTAGTAATTCATAAACTAAATACGTTTAAGATTTTTTAAAGTATTTGCTTATATTTTTTTGAGCAATTTTTTTCTTAACGTCTTTATCGTTACCAAGTTTTCTAACCAAAGAAAGTAATTCTTTAGAAGGGCTTTTAATATGTAAAGTTGAGTTTTTCATAAAAAACACTTGATGGTGCAAATATACGCCTTATTGATTAAATAAAGAAAATTGATAAATGTTAAACAATACTTATACCAAAAATAATATATTTGAATATAATTATACATTCATATAAATAAGCATTTAGAAATGCTGCTTGACAAATAAATTCGGCATCACTTGAAGATATTGATAAAATAATCCGTTTACATCACAGACAGTTGAAGGCGTAGTACTTAAGGAACACCATATTTATGGTAGCAGCCGATTAGGATTACAGGAAACAGGGGTTGTGGCTACAGATATGCCACTTACCCAAAACCAAACGCCAAAGAGGAAAAACCAATTATGAGCTTACGGATCATTTAGGTAATGTACTTGCGGTAGTTTCATGGAGTGAAAGTGAAATAACCAAAACCGGAACGGACTACTATCCATTTGGTATGCCAATGCCACTGCGTAACAGCTTAAGTGATTACAGGTATGCGTACCAACGACAAGAAAAAGACCCTGAAACTGGTAATCAATACATAACAATTGACAATCATTTTCAATACAATAGAATGTTTGAATATGATGTATTCTGTTATGTTGTAGTACTAAATCTTATTCCGGTAGTGATATCCCTAAACTATTGAATAATTTTGCTCTGGTATTTAATAATTTGACTTGTATTTCATTTTGTTTTATTTGTGTGTTAATCAGTTTTTGTTCACGTGAGTTTACTAAAAACAATGAACTTTCACCTAAAAAAAATTTACGTTCCTCGGCAGCTAACATTACTTTATAATTAACTATTATATCTTTAATAAGATTAAATTGTTTGTCTAAAGAATTAATTTCTGCATAAGCAATATTAATTTTATTTCGAATTTGAAGTGTTTGCGAGCTACGTTCAAAATTAGCATCTTGTAATTTGAATTTTGCTAACTTTAAATCGCCTCTTTCTTTACGTAAAAATAAAGGCGTACTAAATTTTATGCCTGCTTTAAATTCTCTTTGATTAAATGTGTCTATGCGTTCAGGAGAACTACTTATAAAGTTATAATTTAAATCTAGTTTAGGTAGTAATTTATTTAATTTGAGTCTTTTGTCTACATTTAAACTTTTAATTTTATAGCTTAAAAATTGAATTTTTGGGTGGAAATCTAATTGTAAATTATCTACGTTAGCTTGGTCAATAGCAAGTATTGATGTTAGTGCATTAATATCAGGTGTATTAGGTTTTACGTTGGGTTGTAGCTCCAAAGGAATATCATTTAACCATAAAAAATTACTTACTTTAAATGTGCTTTTTATTCTTTTTAAACGTGCAGCTTCCAAACCTAAAGTTCTATTTTGAAGAGTTATTTTTGCTTCAATAGAGTCAATAGCAGCTTTATCGCCAGTTTCTACACTTCTTTTAGTAGCTTTAAAACGTGTTTCGGCATTTTTTAATGAATTTTTAAAAATACTTTCTTCAGTAGTGGCTTTTATCCAGTTAAAATAAGCTATGGTGGCTTGGTAAATAAGTTCATTTACAAGTAATGTACGATCTGCTTTTGTTTGTTCTAAATAAAATTTCGCTTTTTTTAATGTAGCCATGCGGTCATTAATTAAAAAGCCTTCTAAAGCAGAAACACTAACACCAGCACTATATAAGCCATTTTTGGGCACATTGTTTTGCGGGTTTAAAAAAACTCCAGTGTTTTCTTCAAAATTAGCTTTAAACTCAATCCCATACCATGTAGGGATTTTAAATGTAGCATTTAAAATATCGAAGTACTCTAGTTTTTTGAACTCTTTAGTTTTATAATCAACTTCAATTTTAGGGTCAAAACCGCCTCGTGATTTTAATAAATTGGCTTCACCAATGCTTAAGTTTAAATTGGCTTGTTTTAGTATTGGGTGATGTTTTTTTACAAAACCCAAAAATTCTTGATAGCTAAAAGTAGCTTTGTTTGGAGTAAATTTGTTTTGAGCAAAACTAAATGAAACGAATAATAAAGCACTAATAAATATATAATGGGGTGTAAATTTGTTCATTACTTTTTTATTTTATCATTTTTATCAAGCTTATTTTTATTTTTTTCAGGAGTATAATAGTTGGGAGGAAATCCATTTAACTGTCTCCATAATTCATACCATAAAGGAACATTTTCTAGCAATGCAATGGTATAAGCACCAGAGCCGGGGCGCAACTTATTGGGCCATTTATGGTCGTTAGAATCTGGAGCAATTAATATTCTAAATTTGCCATTGTCACTTATAAAAGTTTCCACAGCAACAACTTTACCTCCATAGGTACCATATGAAACGTTTGGCCATCCGCTAAAAAAGATAGCAGGCCATCCATCAAATTGGACACGAATTTTTTCTCCTAGGTGGATGAGTGGTAAATCAATAGGATTCACAAAAGTTTCAACAGCTAAATCGTATTTAGAAGGCATAATATTTACTAATTTTTCACCTTCTTTAAAAGTTTCACCAATACCGCTGCGAATGGCTTTGTTTATAAAACCATCTTGTGGAGCGGTAATATAATAGAGCTTGTTTCGTAAACTATAATTTGTGGATTGTGTTTCAAGTTTTGAAACCTGCGCTTCAGCTTCGTATTGATTTGATTCAGCAGAAAATTTGTCGCTTCTTGATTTTGATATTTTATTGGCATATTCGTTCGAAATTCGACTAATTTCAATTTGAGCATTATAAATGTTGTTTTTGCTTACTAGTAATTTATTCTCTTGCGAAATCAGTTTAGCTTGCATTTCTTGCAATTTTAAGCGCTTTTGTTCAACAGCTGTAACTGATTTTAAGCCTTCGGATTGTAGTGTTAATGTACGGTCATATTGCTTTTTGGCAATATCATAATTATTTTTTACCGCTATAAAATCAGTACTATCGCTAATTACTTTTAATTTTGCTTGTTGTAATTTATTTTTAGCTTGATTTAATTTTAACCTCAATTCATTTTGAAGAGCGTTTACTTGATTGTCAAGCGCTTTTGTTTTTTCAATGTATGAAAGTACCGATTTGCTTTTAGCCTCTCGCTGTGTATTGGTACGTTCTACTAATTGGGGATCCATGTACTCATTTTTTATTTCAGAAATAAAAAGAATAGTATCCCCTTTTTTTACAAAATCTCCCTCGCGTATAAACCATTTTTCTATTTTACCAGGAATAGGAGATTGGATGGTTTGCGGGCGTTGATCGGGGGTTAGTGTAGTTACATAGCCTTTACCCGAAACATTTTGTGTCCAAGGTAGAAATAAACAAATAAAACCTACAATAGCAGTTAAACCTAAAAAACGATTAAAGTATTTAAAATGTCTAGTTTTGTGAGCTGCTTGATAGGCATCAAAACCATCTAAAGGAATTTTTTTTCCAAGTTTATTGTTAGAAATATTAAGCATTTGAATCTGTTTTGTATGTTAAAACCCCATCTTTTAGTTCAACTGTTTTATTACATTTATTATTCCATAGCGAGCTTCGACTGGAAACAAATAGTGCCCATGGTCGTTTAGGATCAATTAAGAATGCAATAATTTCTCTAGCTTCATTAGTTTCAAAATCCTCTAATGCATCTTTTAATAATAAAAGTTTAGGTTTAGTTACAATTGCACGAGCAAGAACAAGTCGTTTTGCAATTTTGTAAGGAATATGCAAGCCATCTGATTGGATTTGACTATGTATTCCTTTGGGTTGCTCTTTTATAAAATTAAGTAAGCCTGTATTTTTTAAAGCCCAGTGTATACGTTCTTGAGAAATATTTTCGTTTCCTAAAGTAATATTTTCAAGAATAGTACCTTCAAAGGGAAGTTGCTCAGGAAGCACAACACCAATTTCTGTACGGTAATCGTCTAATGAAATAGCTCTAATAGAAGTGTCATTGACATACAAAGCACCATTTGTAGGAGGTATAAGTCCCGAAATAATTTTAAATAATGTAGCTTTTCCGGAACCAGTAGCGCCCAGGAGTAATATACGGTCCGATTCGGTAATCGTTAAATTAGCAGAGCGTATAATATTTTTTTTATCAAGAGTTGTATACTTTATCTCATCTAGTTCGATATTTAATTTTTCATTACCAGTTATAAAAGGATTCACACCAGAATCTATATCTAAATCTTTATCAACAACTTGTCCTATTTTTTCTAGAGATGTAAGTACATCATAAAAAGATTCTAGCCCTTTGATTAATTTTTCTACTGATCCAATAACCAATAAAATAATAATTTCTGCAGCAACAAATTGTCCGATATTCATTTTTTGATTTAAAACTAACAAGCCACCAATAACTAAAAGCCCCGCTGTTACGAGTACTTTGAAGCCAATCATTTGAGCAAATTGAAGCATAAGTATTTTAAAATGACTTTCTCGGGCATTAATATAATCCAGTGTTAATTTATCATTACGTTCTAATACTAGGCTTGTTTTACTTGAAATTTTAAAACTAATTAAGGAACGAGCTACTTCTTGAATCCAATGGGCTACTTTATACTTTCCTTTAGATTCTTTTAAACTAGTATCCATACCTTTTTTTGCAGTAAGCTTAAATACGATATAAATTAAGCCAATTAAAAGAAAACCATATAAAATAAAAAAGGGGTGATAAAATGATAATAAAATTAACCCAAATATTATTTGTAAACCTGCAGCAGGAAAATCAATTAAAATTTTTGATAAGCCTTTTTGTACCGTAAGTATATCAAAAAAACGATTGGCTAATTCTGGAGGATAATGATCCCTTAGCTCATCTAATTTAATTTTGGGAAATCGGTATGTAAATTCAAAAGAAGCTCGAGCAAATATTTTTTGTTGCATATTTTCAAGAATACGCATTTGCATAAGTTGCAATATGCCTTGAAAAGCAACACCTACAGTAACTAGTATAACAAGTATTATCCAAGAACTACTTACTTGTGCGCCTTGTATTAAATTTATAATTGCTTGAATTCCTAAAGGAAGCGTTAATGCAACTAAGCCAGCAAAAATAGCATAGTAAAAAATTTGACGAATATCTTTACGATCTAATTCCAGTAAACCAGTAAAACGTTGCCATGGGGTTTTGGTTTCTACAGCCATATAATTTAATTTTGAATAGTTTTTAAAACTAAGTCACTATAAAATGAAGTAGTTGATTTAGTATCAGAACAATCCGTTATTGAAGGGAAATGTTCCCTTAAAAAATGTTGATGTAATGCACCTTCAACAATTGAGCTAGCTAATGATGCTGGATATTGATATTCAGTATTGACCTGCTCGATCATTTCTTTTACACGAATAATAAGTCGTTTATAAATGGAAAAATAACCTTCTTTATTTTCTGTATCTACTTCTTTGGTTAAATAGGACTTACTGTATTCGGCAATAAGGATTTTACTTAATTTAACTTCGTTTATATGAGAAAATCTTGAATCTTCTCGTATCACATCGCAAATAATTTCAATAGCTTTTATTAATTTGTCATTGGAATTGGAAATTCCATTGGTGGAAAAAACCAATTTATATTCCAACCAACCCCAATACCACGAAGTAAGATATAAGAGTAGTTTGTGTTTATTTTCAAAATACCTATAAAGTGAGCTCTCATTTGATCCAATTTCTAAACCTAATTTTTTAAAATTGAAACTTTCAAAACCTATGGAGTGGATTAATTCTATACTGTGTTTTAAAATGCGTTTTCCTAGATCGGAACTTTCAGGGTCTTTGATGTAAATTTTTTCGTTTACACTGATTTTAATATTTGTTAGTAATCTATCCATATTAATATGTTATGCTAACAAATTTAATAGTATTACTATTAAATAAAAGTGGTTTAACTTTTATTTGTGAGTTGATAGTTGTTATTTACAAAATGACAATGCTTTTTTTTTATTGTAAATAATTGTTTACTAGTTTTTTACATGTGTAAGAGTGCCTTGTGTAGTTTTAAATTAAATGCTAACTAATTTGATAATTTTTATTGTTAGCTTGTGATAGTTTTAAGAAATAGTCTTAGTTTTTTTATTCTTACTTATTTAACATGTAAAATGTTGATTTCACTTTTGGTTTAACGAC
The DNA here is from genome assembly GCA_947498765.1 of uncultured Aquimarina sp. Lineage (GTDB taxonomy): Bacteria > Bacteroidota > Bacteroidia > Flavobacteriales > Flavobacteriaceae > Aquimarina. The sequence goes on along the minus strand of CANMLG010000028.1, from coordinate 40,101 downwards.
GTAGTGTTTGTTTTAATCGATTAAATAAAATTTGATATATTTATTAACATTTTAAATAATTGATTATTAGTGGTTTGAGTGTTTTTTTAATATGCAATTAATATTAAAATTTTGTTAGATATTTTACATGTAGAAGTATTTTACTTACATTTAGTTAAAATTAAAAATTAAAACATTTATCATGAAAAAAATTACCTTATTAGTATTAGCATTATTTTTAGCATCATTTGCATTTTCGCAAACTTTAACACTAAATAGCTTAAAAAACTCTGATGGAGATGAGACAACTACTTTTTTGCCTGGAGATGTAATAACTATTGATGTTACTTGGGCGGGTGTTGTAGCTCCAGATACATTTAGAACTATCCAGACAGGAATAACAGGTCAGTCGCCTTTATTTTATGATCAAGATTCGGATGCAAACTCAGGGCCGTCTGGTACGGCTAATGAAGTATATACGTATACAATTCCAGTTGGAGTAGCTGATGGAGATACTTTTTTAGAATTAATTTTCCAAGTTAATACAGCAGCAGGGACTACTTTCCCGGCAAATGCAAATACAGCTGTAACAATTGATTCTACATTATCTACAAATGAAATTAATAAAGACAATATTTCAGCATCAATAAGTCAGTCTGAAGGTGTTATTACTATTGGTAGTGATATAGTAACGGAAACTTATGAATTATATGATTTAAGTGGAACTAAAGTGATTGATCAAAAGGCTGATGGATCAATTAATGTTTCTGGTTTATCTAGCGGTGTATATATTTTAGCTACAGATGCAGGTTTAACAAAAGTTGCCTTTTAGGAAGTAATAAAATATTTCAAAATAAAAATCCCTTGAACTTCAAGGGATTTTTTGCATTATATAGTTAGTTGTTTAATATTTGGGCGGCATGATCTTTGGTTTTAACTTTGGTAATCACCTGATCTAATATGCCATTCTCATTTATAACAAAAGTAGTTCTGTGTATGCCATCGTATTCTTTTCCCATAAATTTTTTAGGCCCCCAAATACCAAAGGCATTTATAACTTCTTTCTCTTCATCGGCCAATAATGGAAAAGGAAATTCATATTTATTTTTAAAATTAGATTGCCTTTTAGCGCTATCAGCACTCACGCCTAAAATTTCATATCCTTTTTCTTGTAATTCTTTGTAGTTGTCTCTTAAATTACAAGCCTCATTAGTACAACCAGGGGTACTTGCCTTGGGGTAAAAGAAAAGGATTAATTTTTTGCCTTTAAAGTCCGAAAGACTATGATTATTTCCACTCTCATCTATTGCTGAAAAATTTGGAGCACTGTCTCCAACCTTTAATGTTGTCATAATTCTTATTTTTACCATAAAACTACAAAAAAATGAACAAGAAGGAGAAAGTAACCTTTGTTATAAAAACATTACAAGACTTATACCCTGAAATACCAATACCTTTAGACCATAAAGATCCTTATACTTTATTAGTGGCTGTTTTGTTAAGTGCGCAAAGTACGGATGTGCGTGTTAATAAAATAACTCCATTATTATTTGAAAAAGCAGATAACCCATATGATATGGTAAAATTAACAGTTGAAGAAATAAAGGATATTATAAGGCCTGTTGGTTTGTCTCCTATGAAATCAAAAGGAATACATGGCTTATCCAAAATTTTAATTGAAGAGCACAATGGTAAAGTACCTATGGATTTAGAGGCTTTAGAAAGATTACCAGCTGTAGGGCATAAAACAGCAAGCGTGGTTATTTCTCAAGCTTTTGGCATACCGGCATTTCCTGTAGATACACATATACATAGATTAATGTATAGATGGGGATTTACCAATGGGAAAAATGTAATGCAAACTGAAAAAGATGCAAAACGTTTGTTTCCCAAGGAGCTTTGGAATGATTTGCATTTGCAAATTATATGGTACGGACGCGAATATTCACCAGCAAGAGCATGGGATTTAGAAAAGGATATTATAACTAATCAAATTGGACGTAAAACTGTGATAAATGATTATTATAAAAAATAATTATAAATTTTTTGTAGGTATTTACGTAAAGCTAGTTTTGTGTTAATTTTTGTTTACTTCAATAACAAAATTATCCGTTTTTAAAATACTTAATGATCTGGAATAGTTTAATATAAAGTCTATAGTTTCAGCTTTTGGCTTCACTGTTTGGTTTTCTTTTGAAATATTTTTAGAGTAAATTTTTGCCATTTAATATATTTTTATCGTTTACATTTACTTTTAAACGATAAAAATATATATTTATTGTATAACCATCAATTAAAAAAAAGTAATTAACAGTTGTGTGATGTATAGGTAAAAATATTAAAAGAAATATATCAACTTTAATTAACTAGAACAATTTGATGTTTGTCAATTAATTTTCTCAAATTTATTAAAGCATATCTCATTCTTCCTAAAGCTGTATTTATGCTTACACCAGTTTTATCTGAAATTTCTTTAAAGCTCATTTCGTTGTAGATACGTAAAGTTAATACCTCTCTTTGGTCATCAGGAAGCTCATAAACTAAATTACGTACATCATCTTCAACTTGATTTTTTATAAGTTGTTTTTCGGCGTTAAGAGAATTGTCGCTTAATATAGAAAAAATACTAAACTCACCATTATCATCATATTTGGGTAAACGATTGCTCTTTCTAAAATGATCAATTACTAAATTATGAGCTATACGCATAACCCAAGGGAGAAATTTACCTTCTTCATTATAGCGTCCTTTTTTTAAAGTATTAATTACTTTAATAAAAGTGTCCTGAAAAACATCATTTGCAATGTCTTTATCAAGTACTTTAGAAAAAATAAAACTAAAAATACGTTGATTGTGTCTGTTGATTAAAACACCTAAAGCTTGTTCGTTTCCTTTAATATATTCAGAAACTAAAACCGAATCATCCTGTTTTTTTAAAACCATAAATATAAATTTTTATAAAGAGTATGAAATGAGATGAATATTACTGTGGTTCTAATTATTTCATTGACTACATGGTAAATATATAAATAAATTTAAGAGTAGTTTGCTGGTTTTGTGTGAGAGAAAAAAACAAAAAAGGGTGTACTGTGTCAAAATATCGGCTTGACTTTTATTTTTGTGGAATTAAATGTAAAAGCATAAAAATGAGTAGGTTTAATCTTACAAAAGGACTGCTTTAGCTAAAAAATAAGCATATAAAACTATAATTTTTGTTTAGGATTAATGATATTTATTGTATTTAATTGAAATATAGTCTGTTATGATTTTTTTTGTGAAATGAATTTACTTGTAGTAACTTATCGTATAGTAATAAGCTGTAAGTTTTAAGTAATAATTATCCTATTTGGAAAGAGTTATTAAAAAGAACTATACATACGAAAGTTTTTAGTTTTTGTGAATTTGAATAATAAATTTATCCGTAGCAATAATATTTATAGCTTTTGAATAATTTAATATAAAACTAATGGTTTCAGCTTTTGGCTTCAATTTTTGGAAATTATTAGAAGTTGCTCTTGAGTAAATTTTAGCCATGAATATATCTTTTATCGTTTACATTTACTTTTTAACGATAAAAAAAAGCCTTTATTGCATTAATTAACTAAAACTATTTGATGCTTGTCAATTAATTTTCTAAGATTAATCAAGGCGTAACGCATTCTACCTAAAGCAGTATTAATGCTAACTCCAGTTTTATCAGAAATCTCTTTAAAGCTCATTTCGTTATATATACGCAACATCAATACCTCTTTTTGGTCATCAGGAAGTTCGTGTATTAAGTTGCGAACATCATTTTCTACTTGATTTTTTATAAGCTGTTTTTCTGCGTTAAGGGTATTATCACTTAATATCGAAAAAATACTAAATTCGCCGTTATCATCAAATTTGGGCAAGCGATTTCCTTTTCTAAAATGATCAATTACTAAATTATGAGCAATACGCATAACCCATGGTAAAAATTTACCTTCTTCATTATAACGCCCTCTTTTAAGGGTGTTAATTACTTTGACAAAAGTATCTTGAAAAACATCATTAGCAACATCTTTATCAAGTACCTTAGAAAAAATAAAACTAAAAATACGTTGGTTATGTCTATCTATTAGAATACCTAATGCGTGTTCGTTTCCTTTAATATATTCAGAAACCAAAACTGAATCTTGCTGTTTTCTTAAAATCATAAATATTACTTTCTTAAAAGAGTATAAAATGTATTAAGTAATATTATGCTATAGGCCTTATAATTTTGATTAAGAATGATGTAAATATATAAATAAATTTAGAAATAGCTAATTTTCTTAAAATTTTAACAAAAAAGCAGTTCAGGATACTCTTCACTTTTTGTGTACTTATATTTATATTTGGAGCTTATGGTTAAAGCAAGCAGCAAAAAAGAGTTAGGATCTTTAGATCCTAAAAAAAATATAATAATAAAAGGGGCAAAGCTTCATAATTTAAAAAATATTGATGTTGTTATTCCTCGGAATAAATTGGTGGTTATTACGGGGCTTTCTGGGTCAGGGAAATCAAGTTTAGCCTTTGATACACTTTATGCAGAAGGGCAACGTAGGTATGTAGAAAGTTTATCATCATACGCTCGACAGTTTTTGGGACGTTTAAATAAACCTAAAGTAGATTATATAAAAGGAATTGCTCCAGCAATTGCTATTGAGCAAAAGGTGAATTCAACAAATCCAAGATCAACCGTAGGGACTACTACAGAAATTTATGATTATTTAAAATTATTATTTGCTCGTATTGGAAAAACTTTTTCACCTATTTCGGGTAATGAAGTAAAAAAGCATAGTGTTTCAGATGTTGTAAGCCATATTAAAGGATATGATGTAAAAACAAAATTACTTTTATTGGCACCAGTTCATGTTGAAAATGGAAGAACGCTAAATGAAAAATTACAAGTATTACTGCAGCAAGGATTTGTTCGCGTTAAACAAAACGACAAAATTGAGCGTTTAAGCACAGAAATTGTATTAGATGAAAATATACCTTGTTTTGTTGTAATTGATAGAATAGTAATAAAAAATAATGAAGACTTTTTTAATCGTTTGGCAGATGCCATTGGTACTGCTTTTTATGAAGGAAAGGGGAGGTGTTTTATTGAAGAACTGGCGACTAATAAAATTTATGAGTTTAGTAATAAGTTTGAATTAGATGATAAAGAGTTTTTAGAACCTAATGTACATTTGTTTAGTTTTAATAATCCATATGGAGCCTGTCCAAAATGTGAAGGTTATGGAGATGTCATTGGTATTGATGAGGATTTAGTAATTCCCGATACTTCAAAAAGTATATATGAAGGTGCTATACTTCCTTGGAAAGGAGAAACCATGGGATCTTATAAAGATCAATTAGTTAATAATGCTTATAAATTTGATTTTCCAATACATAAACCTTATTTTGAATTAACTGAAGAACAACAAAATTTGGTATGGCAAGGAAATGGTTTTTTTGAAGGAATTCATAGTTTTTTTCAATTTTTAGAAGCCAAAGCCTACAAAATACAAAATAGAGTAATGCTATCTCGTTATCGCGGGAAAACCAAATGTGCTTCCTGTAAAGGGAAAAGATTAAGAGTTGAAGCTAATTATGTTAAAATCGATGGAGTGAGTTTAAATGATTTAGTAGAATTGCCTATTTCTGAATTGATTCCATTTTTTAATAACCTAAAATTATCTACTCATGATAAAACTATAGCTGAAAGGTTATTAAAAGAAATTAACAGCCGACTGCAGTTTTTAGATTTGGTAGGCTTGCAGTATTTAACTTTAAATAGAAAATCTAATACACTGTCAGGTGGAGAATCGCAACGTATAAATTTAGCCACTTCGTTAGGTAGTAGTCTGGTGGGCTCTATGTATATTTTAGATGAGCCAAGTATTGGTTTGCATTCTAAAGATAATGAAAAGTTAATTAAAGTTCTTTTATCATTACGAGATTTAGGAAATACTGTAATAGTTGTAGAGCATGATGAAGAAATTATGAAGGCAGCTGATCAAATTATAGATATTGGTCCCGAAGCAGGAACTTTTGGTGGAGAATTAGTGGCTCAAGGTACTTTTAAAGAAATAGTAAAAGCGAAAACATTAACAGCAGGATATTTATCGGGGAAGGAAGTTATAGAAATACCAAAAAAAAGAAACAAAGGAGTTGAATACATAAATATTAAAGGAGCACGAGCTAATAATTTAAAAAATATTGATGTAAGAATACCTCTTGGTATAATGACAGCCATTACAGGAGTTTCAGGAAGTGGAAAAAGTACATTGGTTAAAGAGATTTTGTACCCTGCGCTAAGAAAAGAGCTAGGAATTCATGGAGATAAAGCTGGTGAATTTACTGGCATATCTGGAAAATACTCAAGTGTAAAATCTGTTGAGTTTATTGATCAAAACCCAATAGGTCGATCTTCGCGATCAAATCCAGTGACCTATATAAAGGCCTATGATGATATACGTAGTTTGTTTGCAGCTCAACGCTTGGCTCAGTTGAGAAACTACCAAACAAAACACTTTTCATTTAATGTTGATGGTGGGCGATGTGATAATTGTAAAGGTGAAGGAGAGGTAACCATTGAAATGCAATTTATGGCAGATGTGCATTTGGAATGTGATCAGTGCAAAGGGAAACGCTTTAAAAAAGAAGTTTTAGAAGTGCAATTTCATAAAAAGTCCATTGATGATGTTTTATGTATGACTATTGATAATGCGATTTCATTTTTTGAAGATCACAATCAAAAAAAGATTGTGCGTAAATTAAAGCCATTACAAGATGTTGGTTTAGGTTATGTTCAATTAGGTCAAAGTTCGGCAACACTTTCTGGTGGGGAGGCACAACGTATAAAATTAGCTTCATTTTTAGTAAAAGGCACTACTAAGGATAAGGTGTTGTTTATTTTTGATGAACCTACGACAGGCTTGCATTTTCATGATATTAAAAAATTAATTAATTCATTCAATGCGTTATTGGATCGTGGGCATTCGATTTTGGTTATTGAGCATAATTTGGATTTAATAAAGTGTGCCGATTACGTTATTGACCTAGGTCCCGAAGGTGGCAAAAATGGAGGTGGTTTAGTCGCATCAGGTACCCCAGAAGAAGTCGCTAAAATTAATGAATCGCATACAGGTAAATATTTAAAAGAAAAACTAAATCTTTAAGTAGCTTTTTACTTACTTTTTATTTTTTTGAATTAGATGTAGGTATACCTAGCTAAGTTATATTTACTATTGACAAAATCACAAAAAAAATATGAAAAATTTATTATTTTTAGTACACCTATTTGTTGGAGCTGCACTGTTTGCTCAAAACTTTAGTGGTACAATTACCGATAGTGAAACAGGAAATCCATTAAGCGACGTAGAAGTTACATTGCTTGAAGACAACCTTAATATAAGCACTACTTCAAACGGTCAGTTTTCTTTTAATAGTTCAATAGCAGGAAATAAAACCCTTTATTTTAATAAAGAAGGTTATGTTTTTGAAGATATTTACAATCAAACTCCGTCCACAACAATTGAGGTTGTATTAAGAGCAAAAAAAATTAGTGCGGCTACGGTGCGTTGGAATAGGTATACTGATCCTACTGATAATTGCAATAGTTACAATAATCCTCAAATTCCAGATAATGAACTTTGGAATGTAAGATTTGATGAAACACCTTTAACAGGAGATTTAGCTGCAAACTCATTAATTACTAGGAGAGACCCAAGTTCGGTAATCAAGTACAATGACAAATACTATGTTTGGTATACTCGCAAATTAACCCAAACATCTAATTATTTTAATACAGGAGACCCTAAGAAGCCTACTGATTTGGGAGATACAGATGCTAATGTATTTCCATGGGATTATAGTGATGTGTATTATGCAACATCCACTGATGGTTTTGATTGGAAAGAAGAAGGACCAGCGGTAGAAAGAGGGCCAGCAGGCTCATTTGATGACCGGTCTGTTTTTACTCCTGAAGTTTTTGCTCATAATGATAAATTTTATTTGGTATATCAAGTAGTAAAATCACCTTATATAGAAAGAGTTAAAAATAATGTAGCAATGGCTGTAGCTGATTCGCCAAATGGTCCATGGAGAAAGTTAGCGGAACCTATTTTGAGACCGTCTCATAATGGTATTTGGGATCCAAATACAAAAAGAAGACAAGATGTTTTAACTAGAAATGGAAAAAAAGTTAAAGGTGATTTTGATAGTCATAAAGTACATGATCCTTGTTTAATGTTTTATAAAGACAAGTTTTATTTATATTACAAAGGGGAGCGTATGGGCGAAGAAATTATTTGTGGAGAAAGAGAGATTCGATGGGGAGTGGCTATAGCAGATAATATTGAAGGCCCTTATGTGAAATCAGAGTATAATCCTATAACCAATACTGGTCATGAGGTTAGTGTTTGGAATTACAATGATGGAATAGCTATTATACAAAAATTAGATGGTCCTGAAATAGGTTCGATTCAATTTGCACCTGATGGAGTTAATTTTGAAATGATGGGTACAGCTTCAGGAACATCAGGTAGAGAAAAAAATGAAGTGCCAGATGCTTTAGGTATTTTTAGACCAGAAACCATTTCAACGACAGATCCAAAATTCGGAGTAAGTTGGGGGTTATCTCATCATTTAGATTTTTCTACTGCAGCAAATGGTGCTAGAGGTGGATGGATGTATTTAAGACGTTTTGATTTAATTAATAAAAATCGACAAAAAACTGTATTTGTTCAATCCGGTGATGAACTAGTTATAGAAGCTGAAAAGTTTAATAATACCGATGGTGATTTTGATGATGAAAAAGTACCATTAGGAGTAAATGAAAGTAATATAGGGATTAATTATGTTAATGCAGCTGATAGTGCCGAGTATGAAATTGAAGTAACTGAAGCAGGTTCTTACTCTCTTTCGTATTTAATTAGTGCTCCCGGGGATAATGCAGCAGTTCAGTTGTTATTAAATGGTACAGTGGTAGCCGATGATCAAGTGCCTAATAATGGAAGTTTTGATAATTATGAAGCTGTATCGAGTACTAGTGTTGTAGAACTTAGTGTGGGCGTTCATACTTTAACTGTTGTGGCTAGTGGTTCAGATACTTGGCAGTGGAATTTAGATAAATTTACATTGAAAAAAGAGTCTTCACTTTCTGTAACCGATAATCAATTTGATATTGACACAAAAGTGGTAATATATCCTAATCCAGCAAGTGAACAAATTACTATTCAGGGAATTGATAAAGCCGTTGAATACACTGTTGTTGATTTAAAGGGGGCTATTTTAAAAGAAGGAATAGTAGAATCTGGTAGTTCAATAGATGTAAAGGAATTGCCAGCAAATGCTTATTTATTGATACTTAAAAATTTTAGTAATAGTGTTAAATCAAGTTTGTTTATAAAGGAATAAGTAAGGGTTAAATTTAAAAAATAACAAAGCCACTCCTGATTTTTTAGGAGTGGCTTTTTTAGATACCAATTTTATGTTAAAGCGATTTGTACCAGGAATATGCTTGTTTGTTGTATCGTAATTTAATAAGTCTAAATATATTGGGCTATTCTAATAAAGATAACTATATCAATTATGAAACATCATATGTTACTACTAGGAGTTTTAGGCGTTTTTTTATGTGGAACTCAGACCAAAGCTCAAAATATAATACAAGCAGAGGTAAATTTAAGTACAAAACATGCTGTACATGGAATAGCTGAATTTGATAGAAGTAAATTTATGATACTCCATGGGGATATTGACGATAATGAATGGGATAGTGATGCAAAACGTAAACATTTTTTGGAAACTTATGATGTGTATTTAGGCAGGAATAATGGGAGTATGGTTTGGGAGTTTGATCAATCTTCCGAAGACCCAAATAAAAAGGGATGGCCTAATGTTGAAATACTAAAAGAAAAAGGAATAGCATCAAAAAGTAGTTATGCTAAACAGAAAAGTACACATAATTTTGAAGATCGTTATAGTAATATGGTTTTTGGAGGACAACCTACTCCAATGTACCCTTCGGGTCAACTTACAAGACCTAATAAATGTTGTTCAACCTCTGAGCCATGGGCATATAAAAGTTATGAAGCAGTTGCTGAATACTACGCAACTTATTTAAAAGAGTTTTTTGGTTCGGGTAAGGAAACAGGAAAACCTAGGCCTAAATATGTAGAGGTATTAAATGAACCTTTTGTGAAATCAAGAAAGTTAGGAACAACTAATGCCAAGATAACGCAAATGCATAAGGTTGTGGCAAAAAGAATAAAAGCGCTTAATCCAGATGTAAAAGTAGGAGGATATTCAGCGGCACACCCAGCGTATGAGGATAATAATTTTAATCATTGGAAAAATAATTGGAGGCTTTTTATTGATGAAGCTGGTAATGATATGGATTTCTTTTCATTGCACTTATACGATTTTTTAGCAGATAATGGTCAGGAATTACAACGAAAAGGGAGTAATACGGAAGCTATTTTAGATATGGTAGAACAGTATAGTTATATAAAATTAGGAAAGATAAAACCCTTTAGTATATCAGAGTATGGTTGGTTAGGTCGATCGTTAAATGGCCCATATAATAAGCCTCGGGATTGGTTTAATATAAGAACATTTTCATCTATGATGATGCAATTTATGGAACGACAAGATCAAATTATAAGTGCTATTCCATTTATGATTTTAAAGGCAAAGTGGTGGCAAAATCCTGATAATTATAAATACAGTTACCGATTACTACGTCAAAATAAAGAAATAGAAGGAGAGACAGGAGAGGAATGGGTATATACCGATTTTTTAAAGTTTTTTGAGCTTTGGGCTAATGTGGAAGGTACACGAGTGGATACCTATGCTAATGATCCAGACTTATTAATTGATGCCTATGTGAAAGGGAAAAAGACATACATTATTTTGAGTAATTTAGAACATAGTTCAGTCACTGTAAAATTAAATATTCCCGAGCTAAAAGTAAATTCATTAAACGGAACTGTTCTAGTGAAGCATTTATATGCGGATAGTAAAGGAGAGCCTGTGCTTGACGCCAGTGAGCAAATTAATCCAAAACAAATTACTTTAGATAAAGAAGCTACTGTACTATTAGAATATAATTTGAATAACGAAATAAAGCTAACAAATACATCCGAAGAACAAAAGGTATATGCAGAAAGCTATCTTAAGACAATAATAGCTAATAAAAAGAATGAATTTACAGTAAAGGGAGTATCACTAGGTGTTCAAGGAGAAGCTATATTGCGACTTGGTGTGGGAAGGGCACATAACTTAGCGTTAACGCCATCAATAGAGATAAATGGAAAGCAAATAATAATGGTTAAGGATTGGAAAGGCTATGACCAAAAGAACAGAGATCAATTTTTTGGAGTTTTTGAAATACCTATACCATATGAATACCTAAAGAAATCAAATAAAATTAGTATAACTTTTCCAGACGAAGGAGGAATGATTTCAAGTGTTAGTTTACAGGTATTCAATTTTTCAATGCCTATTCCACGTTTAATAAGGGCAGACTAGTTTAATCTTCGTCTTGGTTTTCAAAATTAAAAGTATGGCTTTTTGATGTTTCTTGAATAAATTTATTTGGAGATATCAATAAAGTCAGGTAATAAATATTACCAAGAAAAATACCCTAGCTAAGTAGCTAGGGTATTTTTATAGTCTTAATTAAAAATTTAAGCGTGATATTAAAATTTTATTTAATTAAATCACACTTGTTGAAAACTATTATTGATAATTTATTTTAACTCAATTGATTTAGTTAAATCACCAATTTTTATAGTGAACTCACCGGGTTCGGAAACCCATTTTTCTGCCTCATTAACAAATTTAAAGTCTGCAGGTTTTAGGATAAATTTTACTGATTTACTTTCGCTAGGGTTAAGATTGATTTTTTGAAATCCGCGTAATGATTTTACTTCGGGAGTAATACTAGCAATTTCATCCCTTAGATACAATTGAACCACTTCTTTTCCAGTTACTTTTCCAGTATTTTTTACAGTTACAGAAACTTCAATAGTATCAGATGAGTTGAATGTATTTTTATTTACTATCAAATTGCTGTATTCGAATGTGGTATAAGATAAGCCTGTTCCAAATTCATATAAAGGATTGTAGCTTTTTTGGTAATCGGCATCATCATTTTGTTCTTCGTCACCTAAACTTTCGGTGTATTTACGATTGTATTTTTGTAATGAATTGGTAAAACGAGGGTAGTTATAAGGTAATTTACCACTTGGGTTTACGTCTCCATAAATAATATCTACTAAAGCTCGTGAACCTTCGCTACCAGGTAAATAGCACTGAATGGTTGCTTTTGATTTAGGTTCAAAATTAGTGATTGTTCTTGGTCTACCTTCGTTTAAAACTAATACAACAGGTTTTCCAGTAGCTAGTAAAGCTTCGGCTAATTTTTGCTGAGGTTTAGTAATAGCTAAGCCCATAATATCACCTGGAGTTTCGGTATAATTATGTTCGCCAACACATAAAATGATAACATCGACCGATTGTGCTTTTTTAACAGCCTCGGCAATATTGACTTCTTTAAAAATTTCTACTCCTTTCGCATAAATTACGTTTTCTTTACCTACTTTATTTTCAAAAGCTTCTAGAATAGTGAACTCATCTTTTTCAAATTCATCTGCTTTTTCACCTTGCCACGTAAATGTCCAGCCTCCATTTAAAAACTTCATACTATTTGCTGTTGGTCCTGTAACCAATATTTTTTTGTTTTTACTTAATGGTAAAATGGCGGCATTATTTTTAAGTAACGTGATGGATTCTGCAGCAGCGTTATAAGCTAAAGTTTCATATTCAGTAGAACCAAATTTTTTGTAGTCTTTAGCTTTAGCCACAAAAGATTGATCAAACAAACCTAATTCGTATTTAAGTGCTAAAATTTTTAGTACGGCATCGTCAATTCTAGTCATAGCGACTTCACCGCTTTTAGCTAATGAAAGCAAATCATTATAAAAAGTGTAATTATCAGGTACCATACTCATATCAATACCTGCGTTTATAGCCATTTTTACTGCTTCTCGGTTGTCTTTGGCTACTTTGTGACGTGTATATAGATAAATAATATCCTGCCAATCGGTTAATACCATGCCTTGAAAACCAAGTTGTTCCTTTAAAATAGTAGTCAATAATTTTTTACTGGCATGTACTGGTGTACCATTAATTTCACCAGAGCTTATCATAATACTTTTTGCTTTAGCATCAATTGCTGCTTTAAAAATAGGTAAATCAAATTGTTGTAATATCCTGTCTGGGATAATACTAGGAGTACGATCACGTCCAGTTACGGTGCTTCCATACCCAACAAAATGTTTTATGCAAGTAGCTACATTATATTTGTCACCTACATTATCTCCTTCAAAACCCTTAACCATGGCAACACCCATAGATTTCGAAAGGTAGGTGTCCTCACCAAAAGATTCCCATAAACGAGACCATACAGGGGAGCGGGGTAAATCTAAATCTGGTGAAAATACCCACGGAATTGAAGAGGCTCTGGTTTCGTATGCAGAAACACGAGTACCTTGTTCTACTAAATCAGTATTCCATGTAGCGGCCATTCCTATTTGTTGAGGAAATAACGTAGCACCAGCAGTATAGCTAGATCCGTGAATGGCATCGATACCATAAAGGATAGGAATTTTTTTGTCAGTTTTATTTGAAATAGCTTCAATTTTAGCCATTAGTTTTCCCCAAACTTCTGGAGTTACGGCACCTGTACCCGGAACATTTAATATGGAACCTATATTGTATTTTAGAATAGCTTCTTCTAGTTTAGCTTCATCGAGTATACCAGGACTTGATTCAAATGAAGTAATAGTTAATTGATTCATTTGACCAATTTTTTCTTCTAGCGTAAGTGAAGAAAGTAATTTTTTAGCCTTATTGAGTGATGATTGAGAAAATACAGGGACAGGAGGTCCATTTACTACCATCGTTTTAGTGGCAGCAGTAGTAATTACAGTACTTACAGAGAATACTGTAATTGCAAAAGTTTTTAATTTCATGGTAATAAGTTAGTTATATGACATGAAATATAAGAAATTATTAAGCTATTGTAAAAAAACTAAGCTTTTTCTTGTTTTGATTGTTTATGTAGCTATTAAAATAAGTTTAATTGGTGGCTTCTTTAAATAAATTTTCAATATTTATTTCCTGTGGTTGTAATTGAGTTAATTTCAAATTATTGGCAACAGCAAAATCAAATAGGAGTGTAGCACAGTTTTGCTGATCTGCAAAAGAGACTAAAAATTGAGTATCTTTTAGTTGTTTTATTTGGGTAAGATTAGGTAGCTTTTTAAGAGATTCTAAATGTGGTGATTGATCAAAAGTAACCAGTAAGTTTTGTTGTTTTTTCGATAGATCGATAAGTTGATCGGCAACCAAAGTTCCTTTGTTAATAACAAGTACTCGATCGCACATAGCTTCAACCTCTTGCATAATATGTGTTGATAATAAAACCGTTTTGTTCTTGCCTAAGCTTTTAATTAAACCTCTAATTTCTACCAATTGATTAGGGTCTAATCCAGTGGTAGGTTCATCTAGTAATAAAACTTTTGGGTCATGTAATAGTGAGCAAGCTAGTCCAACTCGCTGTCGATACCCTTTTGACAAGGCTCCAATTTTTTTTGATGTTTCATTTTGAAGTCCTGTTAATTCTATAACTTCTTCAATGCTAGACTTGGGAACATTATATAAATTAGCATTAAAACTTAAATATTCTTTAGGGTATTGATTTAAATAAAGGGGATTATGCTCTGGTAAGTACCCTATACTTTGCTGTACTTGTTTTGTTTGTGTGTTAATGTTAAAGTTATTCACAAAAGCTTCACCAGAGGTAGGAGCTAGGTAAGTGGTTAACAATTTCATTAATGTTGATTTTCCGGCACCATTTGGTCCTAAAAAACCTACTATTTGTCCACTAGGGATATCAAAAGATATATTATTTAGGGCCTTTTGATTACCGTAATGTTTGGAAAGGTTAGATACTTTTATTGACATTATGAACTTTTTGTATGGACAAAAATAATTTTTATCATTAGGAATAACGCTATTAATTTTTTCTTTTCTAAAAAAAATATTAAAAAAAATTTTGCAATATCAAAAGTTTAAATACATTTGTATCATATTAATAAGTCAATGAACAATTTATTTTTTTATAACCGATTTTATTTCTTCTTCTTTTTTAGATAGAAGCGGGATTTTGGTATGTAAAAAGTAAAATGCTAAATATATAAAATCCCGATTCTGAAATAGAGTCGGGATTTTTTTGTGTGGTTATTGAAAGTAACTAGTATAGTAAATGAAACAAATAATAGGAATACAGGGGGTTAAAGGATCATATCATCATGGTGTGGCTTTAACTTATTTTGGAAATGATATTGAGGTAAATGAATGTATGTCTTTTCAAGAATTGGTATATAACTTAGAAAAAGGAATATGTACGGATGCTGTAATGGCCATTGAAAATTCGATAGCAGGGTCTATTATTCCTAATTACGCTTATATTGATGAGCATGATTTAACTATAAGTGGCGAGTTTTATTTACCTATACATCATTGTTTAATGGCTTTAGATGGACAAGCTATTTCGGATATCAAGGAAGTATATTCCCATCCAATGGCATTGTTGCAATGTAAAGAATTTTTTAGAGCACATTCACATATAAAGTTGATTGAAGATGCGGATACAGCTGAGGTAGCTAAACGTATTACAGATGAAAAATTATTAGGTGTTGCCGCTATTGCGGGAAAAACAGCTGCAGATATATACAGTTTGAATGTTTTAGCCGAAGATATTCAAACAATAAAAACGAATAGTACGCGCTTTTTTATTTTAAATACAAGGAACGATTCAGGTGTTAAAAAGGAGGAGATAGATAAAGCTTCGTTAAAATTTGTATTAGATCATAAGCGAGGCAGTTTAGCCGCGGTATTGAATGTATTGAGCGATTGTCGAATGAATTTAACCAAAATACAATCATTACCTGTAATTGATAAACCTTGGAAATATGCTTTTTTTGTCGATGTAACTTTTGATAGTAGTATCAATTATGAAAAGGCCACATCGATATTAGAAATTATGGCAACGGAATTTAAAATACTTGGTGAATATAAAAACCAAAAAGGATGAGCATAGTAACAGCAAAGCGCTTGGAAACGGTCGAGGAATATTACTTTTCTAAAAAATTAAGAGAGGTACGCTCTTTAGTTTTGCAAGGAAAACCAGTAATTAATATGGCAATTGGGAGCCCCGATTTGGAACCTCCAACAACAGTAATTAAAGCAATAACTGAAGCTGTTTTGGTTAATGGAGCACATAAATATCAAAGTTATCAAGGTTTACCAGAGTTGCGTAAGGCTATTGTAAATTTTTATGAGTTACATTATGGAGTTGATTTGAATGAAGATACTGAAGTACTTCCGTTAATGGGATCAAAGGAAGGTATTATGCATATTTCCATGGCGTATTTAAATGAAGGAGATCAGGTGCTTATTCCGAATCCAGGTTATCCGACTTATACATCGGTAACTAAATTATTAGGAGCAGAACCTGTTTTTTATGATTTATCAGCAGAGAATAACTGGCATCCTAATCTAGAAGCTTTATCAAAGCAAGATTTAAGTAAAGTAAAAATCATGTGGATTAATTATCCACATATGCCGACTGGAGCTGCTGGATCAAAAGAAATGTTTAAAAGTTTGATCACTTTCGCTAAGAAACACAATATACTATTGGTCAATGATAATCCATACAGTTTTGTATTGAATCCAGAACCAATGAGTATTTTGAGTATACAAGGAGCTAAAGAGATAGCTATAGAGTTGAACTCATTAAGTAAAACCTTTAACATGGCTGGTTGGCGTGTTGGTATGGTGTTAGGTGATAAAGAAAAAATTGAAGCTATTCTAAAAGTAAAGAGTAATATGGATAGCGGCATGTTTCAGGGATTACAAAAAGGAGCTATAGCTGCATTAGAATGTGGTACAGAATGGTTTGCAAATATGAATGCTGTATATGCCAAACGCAGAAAGTTAATTTGGAAATTAGCAACACTGTTAGGTTGTACTTACGATGAAAATGCTACAGGGATGTTTGTATGGTCTAAGTTACCAAAACATATTACGGATGCCGAAGCGTTTATTGATCGTATTTTGTATGAGAAATCCATATTTATAACACCAGGAACCATTTTTGGAAGTCAAGGAAAAGGATACATACGTTTTTCGCTGTGTATTGATGAAAAAGCAATAGAAGAAGCCATTGAGCGTTTAAATGGATTTGTTTAGACAATAAAGGTTTAAAATAGTAAAAATTAAGTAAGTATTAAAGTAAGCTAATTGCTTAGCATTTAAAGCTAATGGCAATTCGTGTCAAGCGAATCAGATCAATGAAAGTTTTTGTAATAGGGGTAGGGTTAATAGGAGGTTCATTAGTAACTGATATAAAAATAGCATATAAAGATGCAATTATATATGGAATTGATGCTAATGAAAGCAACTTGGCTACAGCAATTTCATTGGGCTTTGTGGATAAAAGTGCTACCTTTGCAAACTTGTATGAGGCAGATGTAGTAATTTTAGCTATTCCAGTGGATATTGCTCAAATTGTACTTCCGCAAGTATTAGATAAAGTGACTGATGATTGCTTAGTTTTTGATGTAGGTTCAACTAAAGAAAAACTGTGTAATCGAGTTTCGAAACATTCAAAAAGAGCTTGTTTTTTAGCGGCGCACCCTATTGCAGGGACAGAATTTTCGGGTCCAAAAGCAGCTTTAACTAATTTGTTTAGAGGAAAAGCTAATATTATTTGTGAAGTTGAAAAAACAGGGCAAAAACAAGTAGCATTTGCGTTGGATATTTTTGATCGTTTAGGAATGCGTATTAGATATATGGATGCGGCATCACATGATAAACATATAGCATATGTATCGCATTTATCGCATGTAAGTTCATTTATGTTAGGTAAAACGGTTATTGAAAAAGAGAAAAACGAACGTGATATTTTTGATATGGCAGGTAGTGGATTTGCATCTACTGTTCGTTTAGCTAAAAGTTCACCAACAATGTGGACACCTATTTTTAAACAAAATAAGGAAAATGTAATAGGAGCATTACAGGAATATATTGATAATTTAACAGAGTTTAAAGCCTTAATGGAAGCTGGTAATGATGAGGATATTTTTAATGAAATGAAAGATACCAACAGAATTAAAACAATTTTACAGGGTATTGAATGATTTTAATGAATAGATAAAAAAGAAGCATAAAGCATAAGATAAAAGAAGAAAGATTATAGACGGGTTAGTTTATGAGTTTTATTGAAATATATAGTAAGTCTATTATCTATATTCGAATTTCTTTTTTCTTACATAATTAAATACAAATAAGAATAAAAAGTGTCTAGCGACACACAACTCATTTACAATGGAAAACAAAAAGGAACTTAGAAATTGGTTAGATGCCTACAAGTTAGATCACCCTTTAGTAATTGCGGGACCTTGTAGTGCAGAAACAGAGGATCAGGTAGTTAAAATTGCACATCAATTAAAGGATTCAGATGCATCGGTATTACGTGCTGGAATTTGGAAACCGAGAACACGCCCCGGAAACTTTGAAGGTGTTGGTGCTTTAGGATTAAAATGGCTACAAACCGCAAAAAAAGAAACTGGAATGCTAACGGCTACAGAAGTAGCAAATCCTCATCATGTAGAATTGGCATTAGAGCATGATATTGATATTTTATGGATTGGTGCGCGTAGCACGGTTTCTCCTTTTATTGTTCAAGATATTGCAGAGGCTTGTCGAGGTATTAAAAATCCAGTATTAGTAAAAAATCCAATTAACCCAGATTTAGCTTTATGGCTAGGAGCGGTCGAGCGTTTTTATACTTGTGATGTTAAAAACTTAGGAGTTATTCACAGAGGGTTTTCAACTTACGAAAAAACGAAGTACAGAAATATTCCAGAATGGCAAATTCCAATTGACTTACAAGCTAAGTTTCCAGATTTACCAATTATATTAGATCCTTCGCATATTGCAGGGCGTAGAGATATTATTCAAGATTTATGTCAAACAGGTTTAGACTTAAATTTTGATGGGATGATTATTGAATCTCATTACGATCCAGATAATGCATGGAGTGATGCTAAGCAACAAATTACACCGGACACACTTATTCAAATCATGAAAGATTTGAAAGTACGTAGTGAAGGTGGTACAGCAGCATACGAAAGTGCTTTAAATGAATTGAGAGCACGTATTGACATTGCTGATGAAAGTATTGTACAGCAACTGGCAAAGCGAATGTCAATTTCTGATGAAATTGGAAAAGTAAAAGCAGCAAATAACGTTCAAATTTTACAAAATGATCGTTGGAATGCTATTAAAAATAAAATGATTAACGACGGTAGTCAAGTAGGTTTAAGTGAAGAATTTATTGAAAAAGTATATTCGGCAATTCACCAAGAATCAATTAGTCACCAACACAATATAGCTAAGTAACTTAGTAGTTAACTTATTTGTATTAAAGGCCATTTGGAAATTTTCTGAATGGCCTTTTTTTGTACGATTCTGTAAGAAAAAAAAGATTAGATATTCTTTTGTCTAAAATATTGTATTTCTATCTAAATAAAGGTGTAGTAAGCAATTTACTATATCAGATTTGCGTTTTGTTTTCTAATAAATGTCGAAATAATTATGTGTTGGGATATTTAGAATGTAGACAAGGAATATGTCATTTTCTTAAATTTTTAATAGATATATAAATTTTGTTTTGGTATTTATTTAGGGGCTTTTTTGAACACAAATTCTAATAACATTAAAATTATGAAAAAATTACTCTTAATAGTAGTAGTTTTACACTCTTACTTTTCTTCTTTTTCACAAGATTTAGAAGCAACTGCTAAAAATAAGATTAAGGAACTTAATACATTAATAAATCAAGCAGATTCTCAAGGAATTGATACTCGAAAAGAAAAAATGTGTATTCGTGTAGCTGAAGTATACTTATTTTATGCTAATTGGGATGAAAAAAACGTTAACGAAGTTGAAGCAGATTTTGAAGCACAATTGCCTATAATTCCTTTAAATAAAACAGCTAACCAATTTGCAAAGGAATTACCAGATTATGAACGTAATGAAGTCATAATTATGTTAGATGAACGAATAGCAGTGCTAGAAGATTTAATTAATAATAAAGGTAAAAGGGCTGAGACTACAACTATTATATGGGATCAATTAGATATTAGTGGAAACCGTATTGTTCAAAATGGAAAACCAGTTTTTGGGAATGATTGGACTTTTAAACCTAAAAAAGCTGATAACCTAGATTTAACAACATACTTTGGTAATTTAGGAGGCTATTATTATGATCTACATTTTTTAGAAGAAAAGCCAAATGGAAGCATTGAAATCAATACAGCTCAAAAAAATGCCATAAAAAATTTAAATACGGGTAATTTTGGTTCTCCTTTTTTAGGCGGGAATAGACTAGCTCCTTTTATTACGCAAAAATACCCCGATATTACAGACGGACATGCTGCATTTACAGGTTATGATATTGATCACCCCCAAACAAAACCCTTATTGAAAGCTTTATTTAAAGGCTATGTGTCTGAATTTAAAGGGAAAAATATGAGTAAATTAGGATATTTATTGGCAAATGAACCTCATTGGAATACTGCAGGAAGTTGGGATCTTGTTGAAATAACAAAATATACACATGCTAAATTTGTAACCTGGTTGCAAAAAAAACATGGGAATATTGCAACTTTAAATAATTTATGGAATTCATCATTTGTTAATTTTAATGATGCTTCCAATAGTATTTCAACACCTGTACCATCAAACATTCAAGGGGATCCAAAGTGGTATGATTTTATGCGCTTTAATCAAGAAAGAGTGAACGAGTATTTTAAGTTTATGAATGATGAGATTAAACGGCTAGATAATGAAGCTAAAACACATATTAAATTAATACCATTTCAATGGAGTAATGATGATAGGAGTAGTGGTTTAGATTTTGAATCATTAATGGAAATGTCTGACGTGATAGGACATGATGCTCATATGGATGGTTCACGAAGATTTGGAGAAAAACCATGGCAAAAACTATATAAGCTTGATTGGGTACATTTAACCATGGCTTATGATTTTTTTCATTCAATAAAGCCTAATGCCATAAATTATAATTCGGAAGCCCACATGTTATATAATGTACGTTTTCGCGAAGCTTTCCTAAGGCCAGAATATGCAAGAGCTTCCCAATGGTTAGCTACGATGCATGGGCTAGATATGACAACAAATTGGGTATGGACAAGGAGAGAAGATGGTTCGTACAGGAACGGAACAAGAAATGCATCTACGGTGGGGCAGCAACCAAGAGTGTTATTTGAGTTACATTCGACTATGATGGATATAAATAGTTACGGACAGGAAATTACTGATTTACAGGAAGTAGAAAGTCCAATACGTATTTTTTATTCGGAAACATCGGCTATAAACAAGCCCAATCATATGACTAATTTGAAAGGTTTTTATGAAAGTCTTTATTTTGAAGGACATCGATTGGGGTTTGTGACTAAAAATATTATTGAAAAACAAAACCAAAAGAACTGGGAGTTTATTGTAGTAAAGGATTCCGAATTTGTGCTAGAAAGTGAATTAGATGCTTTACAAGATTATTTGAATAATGGGGGGACTATTTTACTAGATAATGTGAGTCTTAAAAAAAATGAATATGGACAAAATCATTCTAAATCACTTAGAGCAGGAGCTGGAACTATTATTCCTACAAGTTCGGCAAATGTAAAACAGTTAATATTAACACAAGCAGAATCAAAAGGCTTTAAGCCTTTAATAAAAGTTACAGAAATAAATAAGCAAGCAGTAAATTTTAAAGGAGTAGCACAACATTCCGTGCGAACAACAACTGGTAAAAATGTGATATCATTAGTTAATTTAGGTGTAACAACAGCTACATTAAATTTAGCAATGAACGGAATTGAAGGTGATGATTTAGTTATTTATGATTTATTAAAAGGAATAACGATTAAAAATGGTTTCGAATTAGAGCCAGAAAATGTTCTTTTTTTAGAGGTAAGTAATTCCAACCCTGAAAGTCTTGAATTAAATGTTGCTACAAAATGTATTAAACCTTCGGGAGAGGGAAGTGTAAAGTTAGACTATAAAACTAATACAATGAGAGATATCAATATTGATATTCAAGATTTATCGGATTTTAAAATTGTTGGTAAGGCTAAACAAACAGTAAATGGAGAGGATAGTATAGTAATTAATTTTGATGCTAAAGAAATTTTACGTGTAGGTGAGGAGTACCGATTAAATATATATATGACAGAAGAGGGGAAAGGTTTTGCATCGACAGTCGCTGATATTAAAAATGGAATAAGAGTTACTGTAGAATCAGATTGTGAAAATACATTGAGCACTAACGATTTTGAATTAGTTATTGGAAAAGTTAACATTTATCCAAACCCTTTTATAGATGTGTTAAGTATTGATGTGCCTGAAAAAAAATTAACATATCAAATTTTTGATTTGAAAGGTCAAGGTTTTGATGAAGGAGTATTAAATGAAAAACAAACAAAAGTGAATCTGGAAAACTTAGCTTCTGGGGTTTATTTTGTAGCGTTAAAACAAAAAGAGACGTCACTTGAAAAAGTAGTTAAAATTGTAAAATTGTAACTGAAAATAATATTAGATTACATTCATAAGAGTATTATAAGCATAAAAAGAGCTCATTAATAAGCTCTTTTTATCTTAAAACATTTATTTAATTATAAGAGTACAATCAAGCTACAGTAAATAACTTGTTTTAATGATTTCTGAAATAGTAGGAATAAGAGCCATGTATGGTATAAAATACATGGCACTCTTATGTGATTAAGCTAGTGCTATTTTATGCGATTAACGAAAATATACTTGGCATATATTTCGTTTCTTTTTTATAATTCACGCGTTAAAAAATGAAACAATAACTATAAGGCTATTTATTATTTTTTTTGTCTTAGACTAACAAAAAATAATTCAACATATTTATACAAAATAATTATCCGAAAATTGTATAACCTAGAATATGGAATAAAAATCTATTCAGTATCAAAATTTATGTAAAATCAAAGGTTTCTTTGAGCTTTTTAATTAATAATAATGAAGTCTATGTTAAAATTAACAAATCATTTTATTGATAATGCAACAATCATAACTAAATTCTATTATATATTCTTAATTTAATATTATAAAAACTTTAACACTACTTTTTGTCGATTAATGGATGTTTTAACACTTGATAATCAATTTATTAGTTATTTTTAAGTATGCAAATTTATAATTTCAAAAATAGAAAACAATTAATGAGTCGTTATAAAGCACTCATGGAAGAAGCCTATAATCTTATGCAGACAGATGCGGCCCTTAGTGATTATGATTATTTTGAAGCTATAAAAATTAGGAGGTGTTTGGAACTCCAATATCGTTTACGTTTTAAAAGATCTACTTTGGATTTGTTGGATTAAAGATAGATTGCCATTTCTTGTTGTAATTTTTCTGCTGCTTTAGCCGCCTGTAAAGCAAAGTCAGTTTCATTAGAAGCATATATAATGCCACGTGATGAATTTACAAGTAAACCCACTTGATCGTTTAATCCATATTTACATACATCAGCTAAACTTCCGCCTTGAGCTCCCACACCTGGTACTAATAAAAAGTTATTAGGAACTATTTTTCTAATTTCAGCAAAATATTCGGCCTTGGTAGCGCCTACTACATACATTAAATTTTGAGCATTTTCCCAAGTTTTCGAAGTTTTTAATACATGCTTATAGATTTCTACATCATTAATTTTTTGGGTTTGAAAGTCAAAAGCACCTTTATTTGATGTGAGGGCTAGTATAATGGTATGTTTGTTTTCAAAAGCCAAAAAGGGCTCGACAGAATCTTTACCCATATAAGGAGCTACAGTAACAGAGTCAAATGATAAGTCATTAAAAAAAGCTTTGGCATACATGGTTGAGGTATTGCCAATATCACCACGTTTGGCGTCGGCAATAGTGAAAATTTCGGGATGTACGGCATTTAGGTATTCAATTGTTTTTTGAAGAGATTTCCATCCTTTCATGCCATAAGCTTCATAAAAAGCAGTATTGGGTTTATAACTAACAGCAAGGTGATGCGTAGCATCAATAATCGCCTTATTAAATGCAAAAATTGGATCAGGGTCTTTTAATAAATGTGGCGGAATTTTGTCTAGATCGACATCTAGTCCTATACATAAAAATGATTTTTTTCTTTTAATTTCTGCAATTAGCGATTCTGTTGTCATTGTTAGTTTTTAGTTTATGGCAAAGATAAGTTCTTTTAAGCGTTGCTTAAAATCCTTTTAAATGGTGTAATTTGTTATTTGATAATTAGACTATATTACTAAAGTTAATAATTATATATAATATGTCACTTATAAAACTAGATAGAAATAGTATAGAAACAGGAGGTTTTCATGGAATAGTGCAAAAAAGATTAATTGTTCACCCTAAATATGGACCAGGAATGGGAGTAAGACAAGGAACTTGGCCAGGTATAGGAAATTTAATTTACTTGGCAGATTCATGGTTTAAAAAAGGAATTTCCACAGGTATGCATCCTCATAAGTTTATTGATGTATTAACTTTTGTAGTAGAAGGTGAGTTGAGTCACGAGGGTTCACTTGAGCATGGCGTAAATTTAAAATCTTTAGATTTTCAGGTACAAAAGTCAGGAAAAGAAGGTTTTATACATAATGAGATAAATAAAGGAACGGATACAACCAGAATGCTTCAGTTATGGTTAGTTCCAGAAAAGGAAGATGAGAAAGCAAGTTTTAGAGTTCGAATTGCAGAGAAAGGAAAAATAACAAAAGTGTATGGTGGTGTAGAAGATGATAATTCAACTCAAATAGAAGTAGGTCATTTAACAAATCAACAATCGTATATAGCACCAGTAGAAAGTTTAATTTACGTAGTTTCGGGAGCTATTGAAGTGGAAGGGGAATTGATCAAAGAGGGGGTGTTATTTGAAGCTAATATGAATAAAATAGTAAGTAATAAGGATAGTATTTTTATTATTACTTATGTGTCTTAAATAGATATACGATTTTACATGTAGCTAAAATAATTATTAATCAAACAGGCGCTTAAAAGTACTTGGAGCTTTTTTTATTTTTTTAAATACAGCCTCATCCTGAAATTTTTGTAAGTCAATCATAGGATTTGAAAGTAAAGAAACTTCACTTTCGCCAGTAACTTTAAGCTCTAATTTATCGGTTACATTTAAGTAGGCATAACTTTTACCTTCAATGGATAATGAGGCGTTGGTTGTTATAAGGTCAATACCATAAAAATTACAAGAGTCTAATAAGAATAGTGTGTTTTTAGTTGTGGTACCTTGTATTTCAATTTTACTCTGTTGATTTTGAGCAATATTTAGATTTTCAGAAACAATATTTGCACTTATTTTAGATGAATCATTACTATGAATACCAATAGAAGGAGCAGCTATAATACATGTAATACGACTATTATCTTTTCCTAAAATATCGACCCGATCTGCTTTGGTATTTATGGTTAGATTGGCATTTTCATAGGCTTCAATAGCTAAACGCTCTACTTTTATATCTCCTTCAGATAGTATGGAAGTACGACCGCTAGAAATTATTTTTGATAAATTAGGTGTATAGCCAATCTCAATAGCTAATTTTTTGAATCGAGTAATAGTACGAGTACTCTTAATATTTAGTTTTTCCGCTTCTACTTTAACTTCAATAAATTCAAGTAGATTACTATCAGCTTCTATGTAAATACTAGGTTGAGTAGTTGGAACTAAAACAACTTCAAACTTTTCACCAATTTCTAATATTCTAAATTCGGGAATATCAATGCTTTTGGTTTCTAGGATTTTATTTCCTTTTATTTTTGTAACACTTTGAGCATTACAAATAGTATTTAGTAATAAAAAAGCAAGTATAAATATTTTTTTCAAAACTCAATTTTTACGAATTTATCTAACACTTTTACATTTTATAAGGCTTTTTTTTTATTATTATTTAAAAAAAGCGATTTTAAAAAGTGAAGCATTAAGTTTAAAAACTTAATTTTTACAAATATGTTACAATTAAATATTAGGGACAAACATACAAAATCTAATACAATTGATTTTAGATTTGTATTTAATGTTGTTTTGTAAGATTTAATTAATGCTGAACAATTTTTTAGTCTAGGTTTAGGGAATTTTTATTTATATCTTTCAAAGGGTAAAAATTATTTTATGGAAATAACTCAAAAGAATTTAAATCGTTTTTTGTTTTTTAAATTACCAGCAGCATGGTGGTGTGGTGTAAGAGTTCAAAAAATTACAGCTTCAATTTGTGAAGTAACCGTTACACATAAATGGATTAATCAAAATCCTTTTAAATCTATGTATTTTGCGGTACAAGCTATGGCAGCAGAATTA
Organism: uncultured Aquimarina sp.; assembly: GCA_947498765.1. Classification (GTDB taxonomy): domain Bacteria; phylum Bacteroidota; class Bacteroidia; order Flavobacteriales; family Flavobacteriaceae; genus Aquimarina. The sequence continues at coordinate 13,593 of CANMLG010000028.1, read as the reverse complement.
AGTACAGGGGCTTTAGTAATGAAGGGAATTAAAGAAAGTGAAGAAAAAATTTCGATGCTTGTGGCTCAAAATAAAGCCAGTTTTAGTAAAAAAGCTACAGGTAAAATCACTTTTTTATGTACTGAAGAAGAAAAAATTTCAAAAGCAATCAAACATACCATAGCTACTGGTGAAGGGCAGACTTTTTGGCTTGATTCTCAAGGTGTTAATGAAAAAGGGGTAGTAGTTTCAGATTTTAAATTTGAATGGACTGTGAGGTTAAAAAAATAATTTTATGATTATATTTTGCAACAACTAATTGCTAAATATCGTTTTTTTAACTATAATTGTTTAGTAATGTAGGCATTGTACGGTCGAGTATTATAAACTACAATAAAAAAATATATATGGCAAGAGCTATGTTTGACTATACCAAAACGGTATTGGAAAAAGTCAGCTTTGATGTAAATTTATTTTCCAAAGAAGTTGAAAAAGCATTCAAACGTTTACTACCTCATGAAATTGAGGAATTAAAAATTTTTATTAATAGATTAATAGAAAAAAAGCCTCAATTAGCTTCTTTTTCTATTCAAACAACATTTTAAATAACAAAAAAACCGATATGTAATGCATATCGGTTTTTTTGTTATAGTTACTTATTTTAAATAGTTAACTGTTGTATTCATTTAAAGCATTTCTATAAGCTTTAAGATCAAGTATATTCATTTTATTATTTAAATCTTTAAAAAGGGAAACTAAGTAAGCTAAACTTTCTTTAGGATCGTGATTCTCATCTAAATCAGAAACCATTACCTCTTCACCTTCTTCAATCTCAATAGGTTCATCATCTGGAATGGCTATTGCAAAAGTTTGATGTGCCTCAATATGTTCATATGTAAGTCTTATTACTTTAACAAGTAATGGATTTTTTTCCTCTAGCGCATAAGGTCGTAGTTCCTTTAAATCATCGGTAACAGTGTTAATGATAATCCCAGCGTGATCCAATTCCGATAAAATCTTAGTAATAAGTTTTTGGGCTTTTTTACTTTCCAAAATTTATAGAGTTAATTAGTTAATATTTTGTTTGTGATTATAAAAGCATACTGCTTACAAAAGCAAAGGTAATGCATTCAAAAATTTTACTAGTTTGTTTTACGAAAATTTAATTAACATATTTTTGTTTGGGCTATAATATAATTAAACCTACTATTGGTATGGGCAATGCTATTATTTGAGTTATTTTTGAACTAGTTGTCTAGTTGATATTACCTAGGTGACTACTAATTATTTTTGTATAGAGTTAACTCTCAAAAAAATTAAATACCACAGTGTGGAGAAAAAATAAAGTGTATGAGTTTAATTGAATGGAAAACAGTAAAAGAGTTTGAAGATATTACCTATAAGAAAAGCAATGGAGTTGCTCGTATTGCATTTAATAGACCCGAGGTTAGAAATGCCTTTAGACCAAAAACAACTAGTGAGTTATTGGAAGCTTTTCATGATGCGCAGGAAGATACGAGTATTGGTGTAGTTTTGCTTAGTGCCGAAGGCCCATCATCAAAAGATGGCATATATAGTTTTTGTAGCGGAGGTGATCAAAAAGCTAGAGGACACCAAGGCTATGTAGGGGATGATGGTTATCATAGGCTTAATATACTTGATGTACAACGTTTAATTCGTTTTATGCCAAAAGCTGTTATTTGTGTTGTGCCCGGTTGGGCTGTTGGAGGAGGTCATAGTTTACATGTTGTTTGCGACATGACTTTAGCGAGTAAAGAACATGCTATTTTTAAACAAACAGATGCCGATGTAACTAGTTTTGATGGAGGTTACGGATCAGCTTATTTGGCAAAAATGGTAGGACAAAAGAAAGCTAGAGAAATTTTCTTTTTAGGAAGGAATTATTCAGCTCAAGAGGCTTTTGAAATGGGAATGGTAAATGCAGTAATTCCACATGCTGAGCTTGAAGATACCGCTTATGAGTGGGCTCAAGAAGTGCTAGCGAAATCACCAACATCTATAAAAATGTTGAAATTTGCTATGAATTTGACTGATGATGGTATGGTTGGTCAACAAGTATTTGCCGGTGAAGCAACACGTTTAGCCTATATGACAGATGAAGCAAAAGAAGGGCGTAATGCTTTTTTAGAAAAACGAAAGCCAAATTTTGAGAAGAAATGGTTACCATAAACATTAATAGGTAATAAATAAGAAATTTGTTTTAAGAGTTTGAATTATTTAGGATTATGTAATAGTATAAAATCTAACAATAATTATAGTAATTATTGTTAGATTTTATAAACTGGAGATATAGGAAAATAGATATATCATTTGTAAATACTTTTAGGTTTTATCCACATAAACCCAATGAGCATTTTCAATAATAAAAAGAGAATTTTCATGAATACAATTTAATATACCATTCTCATAAAAAAAGGCTTTAAATTCCACTTCACCTGTTTCAGGAGATTTAGATGTAGCATTAAGAACATCGAGTTTTACCCATGTCATTGCTTTAGACCATGAAAGTAGATCCTTTTTAGATTTTGTAGAAGAGTCCCTTGTCTTTGAATACCAACTAAGCATTAAGTAATCAATATTATTTGTTACAAAAGCACTATAGCGAGAACGCATTAAATCTTCGGGAGTTTTAGCTAAATTGATATTATTATGAATTATTTCACAACAATCTTTAAAGTACTTATTTCTACCACAAGGGCAATTAGTAATAATCATTTTTAGCTTTTTTCTATATTTTGTTGAGTTTTAATTTGCTCTTGAAATTTACGAACCATTTCTTTTTTACGCTCTTTATTTTTGTCTTTTTCTTTTCGAGCTTTATTTTTTTTACGCTCCATTAATTTTGAATGTAGCGCTTTATTTTTAGTGTTTTTTGCACTACCTGATTTAGCCATTTCAAAGTTATATTTTTTTAACGTATTTAGTGATAATCACAATTTGTTGTCCATCAACTTTGCCTTCAATATATTCAGCATTTTCATGGTCTAGTGATACACGTCTAACAGCAGTACCACGTTTAGCAATCATACTAGAGCCTTTAACAGGTAAGTCTTTTATAAGTACTACGCTATCACCAGCTTCTATAACTACACCGTTACTATCTTTATGAATTATTTTTTCTTCAGGGTCTTCACCTTCACCGGTGGCTTGTGCCCATTTTAAATCCTTTTCTTCTAAATACATCATATCAAGTAAATCTTGTGGCCATCCTTCATTACGTAAACGATTTAACATTCTCCATGCTACTATTTGAACAGCTTTGTATTCACTCCACATGCTATCATTTAAACAACGCCAGTGGTTAGCATTTGTTTTTTTAGGGTCTTCAATTTGTCCTGTACATGTACGACAAGCGTACACACTTTGGTTGCTAGTTGTTTTTTTTTGTTTTGGAGGGACTTGGTATATAGTTAATTCTTCAGCGCTGCTACAAAATTCGCAACTATTATTACTGCGCTTTTTTAGTTCTCTTTCAATGCTCATTTATATTATTTTAAATGTAATACAAAAGTAGGGGTTTATGTATAATACTATATAGGATCATTTTTATAATTGAATAATGCTGTATAATTGATATGCATTTTTAGTTGCAATTATCATTATTAAATTAAAAGAAACTATTTTTTTAGCATAAAAATAGGTGTTTGATGGTGTTTATATGCTTTTTGTCTATTTATGGTTTTTTTTTAAGAATTATGGGTAGGGTATATTGAGAGTTAATCGTTTTATAAGTACCAAATATAAAATTAACTGATTAATGATTAAAAAGCTACAATATTTAAAAAGCGAGTGTATTGTTAAATTAATAGTTACATCGGTCTTTTTCTTGAATTCTTTTTTTGCGCATGCTCAAGTTGAGAGTACTTGTGAGATTAATCCTTTATCATATAGAGTAAAAAATATAACTAAACCAGATTGTAATATTACTAATGGAGTTATAGCCTTTAATATTGATTCAGGTATTGGTCCGTTTGATGTTGTGATTTCAAATAAAGTTACAGGTGAAATTTTAATTGATAGAGAGAATCTAGAGTTAAATAATAAAGGATTTGATATTTTTTCTCCAGGTCAATATAATGTTAAGGTTACAGCATCTAATGGATGTGAAGTTTTGGAAGAAGTTAATGTGATTTCTTCATTTTTAAGTTTGAAAATCACGAATGATTTAGCAACATGTAACTCTAGAGACAAAAGAGAGCTGGTCTATAATTTTGCAAATCCAAGCAGTGTCCCAGGAACATTGACATTGTATGAAGTTTTAAATGATGGATCGAGAGAATTAATAAATAATACTAATGTAGTATCAGGGGTAATTGTGAAAAATTTTATAAAGCCTAATGTACCTTATTTACTAGTGGCGGAAAGGTTATCATGTAATGTTGAACAAATTTTTTCAATAAATGAATGTGAAGAAAAGGAAGATCAATCGGTGTTAAGTGTTAATCAAATAAACATTGATGATGCTGAAGAAATAAAATTATATCCTAATCCTACAACTGGAATTTTAACTTTAAGAAACAACATAAATAGGAGAGAAAGAGAAATTAATGTTTTTGATATATCAGGAAATAATGTTTTTAGCACTAAGACTGCATCAAAGGATTTTGACATTAGTAAATTAAATACTGGATGTTATTTAGTGAAAATAAAATCTGGACAAAATGAATTTTTTAAAAGAATAATAAAAAAATAACCACAAGTAAAAAAACGCCCGTAGCGATGGGATTAAAATTGCTGACAAATATTGAAAAAGAGAAAGAAAGGCTGTTTAAAAAGACAGTCTTTTTTTTGCATTATGTTGTCTAAAATTGTAGTATTGATTTATGACAGCAAAAGTTTTTAAAAAAGGAAATAAAAAAGTGATGAATGCTTGGGCATTTTATGATTGGGCAAATTCTGTATATGCTTTAGTAATTGTATCTGCTATTTTTCCTATTTTTTGGAGTGGATTAACCACTGATGAGTATGGTAATGATAGGGTTCAGTTTTTAGGCTTTGATTTTAACAATGATTCTTTAATAAGTTATATAACGGCAATAGCTTTTATGGTGGTGGCTTTTATTAGTCCAATTTTATCAGGAATAGCAGATTATGCTGGTAATAAAAAGCTTTTTATGAAACTTTTTTGTTATTTGGGGGCATTAGCATGCATTGGTTTAAGTTTTATAAATCTCGAAAATTTATTTTTTGGATTACTCAGTTATTTTTTAGCACTTATCGGTTTTTGGGCAAGTTTAGTGTTTTATAATTCCTACTTGCCCGACATAGCGAGTACAGAAGATCAAGATAGGTTAAGTGCAAAAGGATTTTCACTAGGATATTTTGGAAGTGTTATACTCTTAGTTATATGTTTATTTTTAATAGAAGGCTATAGTTTTTTTGAGTTTGAAAGTAAAGCCTTACCAACACGTATATCAATTGGATTAGTAGGAGTTTGGTGGATCGGTTTTAGTCAATATACTTACGCTTTTTTACCTAGTTTTAAAAATGAAAATAAAATAACTAGTGATATTATTTTTAAAGGTTTTAAAGAGTTAAAATTTATTTGGTTACAAATAAAGCAGAATATGGCTTTAAAGCGTTATTTAGGAGCTTTTTTTGTATATAGCATGGCTGTGCAAACAGTAATGTTAGTAGCTACGTATTTTGGGGTTGAAGAAATAGATTGGGGAAAAGGAGGATCAACCATGGGGTTAATAATTAGTATTTTATTAATACAATTAGTCGCCATTTTGGGAGCGCTTATAACTTCGCGAATAGCAAAAAAAGTAGGAAATATCTATACATTAATTGGTATAAATATTATCTGGTTATTAATCTGTTTATACGCTTATACCATACATTCTCCTATGGAATTTTATATTACGGCAGCTTTTGTAGGTTTGGTAATGGGGGCAATCCAATCATTATCACGTTCTACCTATTCTAAATTATTACCGATTAATTCAAAGGATACTACCTCGTATTTTAGTTTTTATGATGTTTCCGAAAAAATAGGAATTGTTATAGGAATGTTATTGTATGGTATTTTAGGGGATTACACAGGTAGTCCACGATTTTCAATTCTATTTTTTGCGCTGTTTTTCTTTATCGGAGCATTGCTGTTATTTAGGATTCCTAAAAAAATAGTGTGATAATGCAATAAACTGTAACTTTGTTTCATTATAATAGTAATTAATGTTGTGTATGAAAAAGATAGCTTTTATAATCTCTATATTAAGTTTACTAATGGTTTCTTGTGAAAAAGATGCCACTGCTAGTGATTTTTTAGATGGAAATCAAATAGAGAAACTAAAAATAATATCCCGAGGAATTAAAGATCCTGTAACAGGGGAACTTACTGACCCAATAACAGGTGGGATAATTAACCCAACTACAGGAGTAATTACAGATCCAGCAACAGGTTTAGAAATAGATCCAGTTACCGGTGTAGTTATTGATCCTAGCGGAGGAGGAACACCGTCACCAGATAAAATATTTGCAGAAGCAGGTGATTTTATAGGACTTATAGATGATGAAGAGTTTATAGTTAGATCGTTTTCTGCAACACTTGATGGAGCTTTATTAACAATAAACTTAATAGATATAGGAGGAAATTCAATTATTATGTCAGTTAATAATCCTATGACCCAACCATTTGCAGTCGGAGCAGCACAAGATTTTGTAGGTAATATTAATAAAGCGGGAGCAATATTTAGCACAGGGTTTTCAAGCAGTGCTACTGGTTTTTTGCAACTAATTTACGATGGTAATACTGTTTCTGGATCTTTTACATTTAAAGCTTTTACAGAGACAGGAAGTGAATCTTCTGAAATTACAGGAGGTAACTTTGATAATATACAGGTTGTTGAATTATAGTTAGATATTCGAATATCTAATACTAAAATAAGAACTAAAAAAGTTTACTAAGTATAGTAGACTTTTTTTATTTTAATTTAAGCTGGCACAACTATTGATTTTTATTAATACGTAAAGTTCAGCTATCTTTGTAATAGCTTGAAAAACAGAAATTATACTAATTTATTATTAATTGAATACCCAAAATACACTTTTATTAGTGCCATTTTGGCAAACAAATATATATGGCCAAATCTAAAATATTAAGTCTGGACAATTTGTCATTACAGGATATGAATGAAGATGCAGAATTAATTCCTTTAATGACTCCAGAAGATGAAGAAGAAATAAGACAAGAAAGTCTACCCGAAGCCCTACCTATTTTACCATTACGAAATACTGTGCTTTTTCCTGGAGTTGTAATTCCAATAACAGCAGGTCGAGATAAATCAATTAAATTGATTAATGCCGCTAATAAAGGCGATAAAGTAATTGGAGTTGTTTCTCAAAAAGATGAAACGGTTGAAAAACCTACTGTTAATGATATTAATACTATTGGAGTTGTAGCTCGTATTTTGAAGGTATTAAAAATGCCTGATGGAAATACTACAGTGATTATTCAAGGAAAAAAACGTTTTGCAATTGATGAAATGATTGCAGATGAGCCTTTTATGATGGCAAAAGTAAGCGAGGTTGAAGAGCACCGCCCAGATAAAGATGATAAAGAATTTGGCGCAATTATTGATTCTATAAAGGATTTATCATTAAAAATAATAAAAGAGAGTCCGAATATTCCTAGCGAGGCTTCGTTCGCTATAAAAAATATAGAAAGTAATTCTTTTTTAATCAACTTTGTATCTTCAAATATGAATTTATCTCTTGTTGAAAAACAAGAGTTATTAGAAATAAATAGTTTGCAAGATCGTGCTTTAGCAACCTTAAAATTTATGAACTTAGAATATCAAAAGCTGGAGCTTAAAAATGATATTCAAAGTAAGGTGCAGCATGATATGAATAAGCAACAGCGCGAATACTTCTTACATCAGCAAATAAAAACAATACAAGAAGAATTAGGTGGTGTTTCTCATGATGACGAACTGGATCAAATGCGTCAAAAAGGGAAAAAGAAAAAATGGAGTAAAGAGGTAAAGGAACATTTCGAAAAGGAATTAGGTAAAATGCAACGGATGAATCCTCAGGTTGCAGAATATGGAATTCAACGTAATTATCTAGAATTATTTTTAGAATTACCGTGGAATGAGTACAGCACCGATAATTTTGATCTAAAGCGTGCCCAAAAAATACTAGATAAACATCATTATGGTTTAGAAGATGTAAAAGAGCGTATTATTGAATATTTAGCTGTTTTAAAGTTACGTAATGATATGAAATCGCCTATTTTATGTTTATTTGGACCTCCAGGAGTCGGAAAAACATCATTAGGAAAATCAATAGCCGAAGCTTTAGGAAGGGAATATGTGCGTGTTTCATTGGGAGGTTTACGTGATGAAGCAGAAATTAGAGGGCATAGAAAAACTTATATAGGAGCTATGCCAGGACGCATTATTCAGAGTTTGAAAAAAGCAGGTACAAGTAACCCTGTATTTGTATTAGATGAAATAGATAAATTAGCGGCAGGTAATCAAGGAGACCCTTCTTCAGCTTTGTTAGAAGTGTTAGACCCAGAGCAGAATAGTGAGTTTTATGATAATTTTCTTGAATTAGGATTCGATTTATCAAAAGTAATGTTTATTGCTACTTCTAATAATATGGGGAGCATTCAACCTGCATTACGTGACCGTATGGAAGTTATCAATGTATCTGGTTATACTATTGAAGAAAAAGTTGAAATAGGTAAAAAGCATTTACTACCAAAGCAATTAAAAGAGCATGGACTTTCAAACGAACATTTAAAAGTGCCTAAACCTGTTTTGGAAAAAATAGTAGAAGGTTATACTCGTGAGTCTGGAGTTAGAGGTTTGGAAAAACAAATAGCTAAGGTGGTAAGAAACACAGCAAAAAATATTGCTATGGAGCTAGAACACGATGCTAAAATTTCTGCTAAAGATGTTATTGAAATATTAGGGCCGCCAAGACTAGAGCGAGACAAATATGAAAATAATGATGTAGCAGGTGTGGTAACTGGATTGGCTTGGACTAGAGTAGGAGGTGATATTTTATTTATAGAATCTATTCTTTCAAAAGGAAAAGGCTTGTTGAATATTACAGGGAATTTAGGAAAGGTAATGAAGGAGTCGGCTACCATTGCCTTAGAATATATTAAGGCTAATGCAGAATCACTGGGTATAGATCCTGAGATAATTTCTAGTTATAATATTCATATCCATGTACCTGAAGGAGCCACACCTAAGGATGGTCCAAGTGCAGGTATAACTATGTTAACTTCCTTAGTTTCTTTGCTTACACAGAAAAAAGTTAAGAAAAGTATTGCTATGACTGGAGAAATTACACTTAGAGGTAAGGTATTGCCAGTTGGAGGAATTAAGGAAAAGATTTTAGCTGCCAAACGTGCAAAAATCAAAGAATTAATCCTATGTGAGGATAATCGAAGAGATATTCTTGAAATTAAAGAAGATTATTTAAAAGGATTAACATTTCATTATGTTTCCGAAATGAGTCAAGTCTTAGAAATTGCTGTAACAGATCAAAAAGTAAAGAATGCTAAAAAATTAGCGTTACCAAAAGCAACAAATAAATAGTATTCTTATCCACATTTTATAAGGATTAATTCAAACTGAAGAGAAAAAGCTGCCTAGAAATAGGGAGCTTTTTTTATTTTCATGTGTATGTCATCTTATTTTTTATGAAGTAAAAGTTAAATTATTGGTGTTTCTTTTAATTAATAGTGACTTCCTTAGGCGTGTATAGAAGTGATATTTGTTTGTATTTTGTTGTTTATTAGTTGTTTATGTTTTTTTTTGTGAAATACTCGCAATTCCCTTTTTCTTATAGATACAAAACTTTAACATTTACTTGCTTGTAAATTAGAGTTTTATATTATTATATTTGCACTTAAACGATTAAAAATGTATTTAATCGATAAATGACAAAATAATGCTGAAGAAAATTTTGATAGTACTGGTGTTGGCTTTTGTTAAAATTACATCAATCAATGCACAAGATGTGAGTATAGATGGTAGATTACAACCTTTATTGAATGATTTTTTTACAATGTGTAAAAAATACGATATAACATACTATGATAAACTATTCAAACTAAAGTCAATTGATATAGTAAACACATTAACAGTATCTGAACAGGCTTCTACTTTAGGAATGCTTCGTAGAAATGAAGAAGGAAAAGTGGTATCAATTGATATTAATTGGGTAGCTCAATTGGATAAAGAAATTTTAAAAGTAGTTGCTTTTCATGAATTTGCACATTATTTTTTAGAGTATTCAACTCATGTTTGTGATGATTGTGGCCATATAATGTCAGTGGTAAATTCGGATTATTTTAGTATAGCTAATGATTGGGATAATAAGTTGAAACAATTGTTTGAGGAGTCTCCAGCTTATGTGAAAAAATCATCTGTGGCTTTTGTGGAATATGATCAGCAGAAATAGTCAATCAAGTTTTTCCAAATCTATTTTACCATTGGTCACTAGGTTATCATTTAACTTAGTTGAATTGGCTGCCTAATAAGAGCCGTATGATGGGAAACTATCAGGTAGGATTCTGTGAGAGGTTTAGGGGTAAAATTCCCTTTTACCTATTCGACTGTGCATAGTTTTTTATATTTTTCCTTTATCAGGATTTTGTCTGTTTGAGAAAAAAGATAGTATTTCAATAGTATTTTCCTTTTCTCGATAATACATTGTGTTGAACTTTTTAATTACAATTCTTCTAATTTCTTTTAATTCTGATTTTGGAAATAAGCTTGGGTTTATAGAAATTAATTTAAGCGTTTTGTCAATTTCAGTTGATAACTTTCTCATTTCACGTTCTGTAAAATGTGTTTCAAGATAATTATAGGTTTCAGCCAATTCCTTCAGAGCGTGGTCAGTCCAAAGAATTCTATAACCACCTTCCATAAATCTTTTCAGCTTCTGAATTTGGGTTTAGTTTTCCTTTTTCAGCATCCATTAAACCCAGTTCAATAGATTTTTTTTCAGCTTCTGATATTTCATTCCACGAATCCTTGGTTTCATTTTTTCTCAAGTCCATTATTTTTTGAATCACGGAACTATCTTCTAAAGTCGTTAACCATTGGATAAGCTCTATTTTAGCACTTTGAATATTAATTTCCATAAACCAAAATTAATTTATTTTCGTTAGTTGCGCAAATTCTGATTAACGTCAATTTTGTTTGTTGATTATCAGTTTTTTATTAAATCCGAAATCTTCAGGTTTTAAATCAAATTTATCAATTTTTTTTTTAATTTTTTTTATCATTCCGAGTTTTCTTTTTTGGTTTAGGAATACGTATTTTTTAGGCGGTTGAGATTGCATTTTTTTAGTAATCATATTCCATATAAAAACAGCTAATTTTCTTGCAGTTGCACTTACGGCAAGCTATCACGTATGGTTCTGTAAGAGGTTTAGGGGAGAAATTAATTTTTACCTACTCGACTGTACAATGTTAGTTTTTCCATCCTTTTTTAATGACAAAGTAGGAGTACACAGATTTTATAACATTTGTTAAATAATGATAGATACCTACAAAAAACAGAATTAGAGAAACAAATATATAAACCATTATTAATTGGCTAATTTTGGTTCCTCCATATCCGTCAGTAGGGTAATATTTGTTAAGAATTGGAACTGAAAGAATTACTAAAATAAAAGAATTTACAAACCAATAATTAAGGATAGTTTTTCTGTCGATTAAGTAAAAGATAGCTTTGAATTCAATAACGAGATATATAATTCCTACTATTATTTGTAGCATAGCTATCAGGTTGAAAAAGTCGGATTCATAAAATTCACCTGTACTAAATCTTTTTCCCAGATTGACATTTGGGACATTTAAAAAAATCATTTTGGAGTATAGAAGTATTAAAAAACCAGTTAATATGAATAATACTCCATATCTAAATGTAGTACTTCTAAACTTTTCCTTTAAGTCTATCATGTTATTGTTTTTCCGATTTTTTGTTAAATCTATTGCGGTAAATTTTAATCAAATACTCCAGTCTCAATGCTGTTATGTCTAAATCATTTATAAATACTTCTCTTTTACCTTGTTTAGAGCTAATAATTAAGTACTCCTTTTGAATTACTGAATTAGAATAATTTGGTTTCACAATTATCTCTGCTTTTTCTATGTTAGACCATTTAATCAAGCGACTATTTTGAGGAGTTATTCCCTTTTCTGATAGTTTTAATAAGATTTTTGGAGATTTATTAGTCTTTTTGATGTTGCTATAAATACCATAGATCATTACAAAAATTAAAATAACTGAAAGGTATCTTATTTCAGATTGAACTGTAAACAATTTAAAAATGAAAAAAATCATAAGTCCCATCCAAATAAAGTTCTCAATCCAAGGTTTTAGTTTAGAAGGACCTACAATAGTTTCTTTAGGAGCGTATGTGTTTCCTTTCATTTTTTAATCGGTATTTAAAAATATGTAATATTGTAGAACGTACTTGTGTATAAAACGTAGCGTGCAAAAAGACACTAATTTTTCGGATTAACACTGAGCCAAATTTTTATATTTTGTTTTTAATTTTTCTATTTTAAAAGTCAAATTAAAAATTTGGCGGACTTTCTAAATATAGAAAACCTTTCAGTTAAGTACTTATTAGCTATGTTTTATAGGGCACCGTGTTGTGTGTTCGTTTTTATTCGCTATAATTCTTCATTAAATCTAATAATTCGTCAATATCATGACTTATAATAATCTTATCTAAGTTTTCTTTCTTCATTAAATCGTTATCCACCATAGTTTGAAATAGAGAAATTAGTGATTTATAAAAATCATTAATATTTAGAATTCCTATTGGTTTTTGATGAAGTCCTATTTGTCTCCAAGTTAACATTTCAATAAGTTCTTCCAATGTTCCCATACCACCTGGAAGAGCAATTATTCCATCACATAATTCATTCATCATGTGTTTTCTTTCATGCATGGTATCAACTAAAATTAATTCAGACAACATTTCGTGGGCACTTTCCTGTGATTTTAAAAATTTCGGTAAAATTCCAATTACTCTACCATTTTCATCTAAAGCACCATTTGCCAGTACCCCCATAAGACCAATTTCAGCTCCTCCGTATATAAGTTCTATTTTTTCTTTTGCTAATGTTTTTCCAAGTAGATAAGCCTGTGTTTTAAATGCTTTGTCGGTTCCAAAGTTAGAGCCACAGTAAACTGCTATTTTCTTCATTTTTTGATTATTATTTTTCATGACACACAACGGACTTGTGTATGAAACGTAGCGTATAAAAAGACACAAACTTTTCGGGTTAACACAGAGCCGAATTTTTATATTTTGTTTTTAATTTTTCTCTTTTAAAAAGCCAAATCAAAAAGATTTGGCGGACATTATAAAAATACACCAAACTTTGGATTGAACACTAAAAACCCTTATTAATTATAGCCATTGTGTGTACTTTGAGTGGTAAATATAGTTCATTTAAAGAATGTCCCAAAGGCTGTGAGTCCCTGATACGAGGAAGTAAGCCAGACTGCGTGGTCGGTTCTGAGGAACACTTTTTTATGAGGTTTTATGAAATAAAACCAAATGTCTAGTAGACATTTGAATAAATAAAGCGGTGATGTGGCTGG
>CANMLG010000027.1 GCA_947498765.1 uncultured Aquimarina sp. | reverse complement strand
TGGCCAGACTAATAGCTTGATTTTCTTCTTCAATAGCTTCCCATCTATAATTAATTCGTTGTTCTTGTACTGCTTCTAAGGCTAGTTTTTGCACATGGAATCTATCGGTGACACTTTGTGCTTTAGGAAAGCATTTTTTAATTACTAAATTCATATTAGGAGCCATGTCCACAGTAACCTCTTTGACCATTCTCCTTCTTTGTGGAGTTATTTTATTGATAACTTCTATAATATCACTTGCTTTAGTCCCTTTAATCATAGCTACAATACTTCCTTTTAATCCATGAGCTTCTTTGTTGGTTAGTATGGTATAGAGTTCTCCATTGGATAGCGAGGTTTCATCAAGGCTAAGGCGTTTGCCTAAATTTTTTCCATAAAGCAACCAATCTTCAGCATGTTCTTTTTGAGCCCATGTATCATAATCACTTAACTTGTTTTTGTAATGTGTCTGTAAACGTTTTCCATTAATTTTGTAGTAATTCCCAAATCGTTTTGCACTTACGGCATTAGTATCAAGAGATATCTTTTAAAAAAGAGGCAAACTCATTAGTAATACGAGTGCCTTTAGCGATTAAATTCCAGTCTCTTTTTATAATTGTTCCTGTATTGACTAATGTCCAGCGTCTGCGTTTTATGTGAAGTAAAACTGATTTACCTCTTAATGGAAAATCCTCCACAGTGATTTGTGGTAAAAAACCTTTGGATTGGGCTATTTCTGATTGATACTCTTGGGGTAAAATATTTTTCTCTTCTAAGTAAAAGTGAATCTTTTCTGAGGTAGATTTATGATCTACTATATCAAAGTACTCTAATATCCCTTCTGGTAAAAAATAACGGGCTAATTCTATATTCAAGTGATCTGTTTTTAACTACAAAGATACATTTCTCCCCAAGTTTTTAGCTTGAGCCGAGAAAGTTTTAAAATAAGCTATTCTAAGAGGTCTTATTTTATGTTTTAAAGATTAAACTTGTAAAATTATGAGGGCTTAAAAAAGGAATATTAACTCATATAATCCGTTTTTCAATAGAGCTTTGATTACTTGAGTTTTTGTTTTACTTTTTGCTGTTTTTTGTATGGATTTTAGGTGCTTTTCAAATTATAAGCCATAGCAGATAGGTGCATTACTTTTTCTGCTTGCTTTATTCCCGTAGTATTTTTTTTCTATGTTCCATGAAATGTTCGTATAATTTGATATATGCTAATTAACTTAAAACAACAGATGATTCTCTTACATTTAACCGACCGTTTAATACAATAGTTTGAGGGATGTGAATTCCTTTATTTTGAAGTTGTTCTAAAAGGAGTTGGGCAGCTGCTTTACCTATTTCATAAGTAGGTTGTTCAACAGAGGTTAATGTTGGGGAAATATGAGCTGCCATTTTGGTTTCGGAAAAGCCTACTATAGCAATATCTTCAGGGATTTTAAATCCTGAATCTTTAAAAACGCGTATCATTCCAATGGCGCAAGCATCATTAGCTGCAAGTATAGCTCTAGGAATGCTATTTTTAGTAATTAAATTTTTGGCTATTTGAACACCATCCTTCATTGAAAATCCGCAAGTTATCTTTTTACCAGTTTGAATTCGGTGTTTTTTATGGGCATCATCATAACCTCTTTGTCTATTTTTTGAAAGAATAAGTTCATCAGCACCAGATATAAAAAGAATGTCCTTAAATCCTTGATGAATTAAATGTTCAGTTGCAAAAAAAGCCCACTTGTAATCATCAAAAACGACTTTGGAAGTTTCTATATTTTCGGGAACGCGATTAAAAAAGACTAGAGGCATTTTTTTTTCTGTTAGTTCTTTGTAGTAGGATATATTATTACCTACACCTGATAGAGAGATAATAAGCCCATCTACCATATTATCAACTAAGGTTTTGGCATTCATAATTTCCAAGTCTACTGATTCGTTAGACTGCATAATAAGAACTTGGTAGTTGTGTTGATACAAGATTTCCTGTGCTCCCATAATTACTTGTGGAAAGAAAGAATTTTCGAACTCAGGAATAATAATGCCTATGTTAAAGCTACGTTGCTGTACTAATTTTCTTGCAATAGGGTTGGGGCGATATCCCATTTCGGCAGCCTTTTTTAGAATACGATCTCTTGTTTCGGGTTTAATATCATATTTATCGTTAAAGGCTCGTGAAACTGTAGATACAGCAACATTTAATTCTTTAGCAATATCTTTTATAGTAACATATTTCATAAAAAGGAAACTAATTTCGATTTCAAATTTAAGAAAATAAAAACGTTTCCGAAAAAAAATAACGTTTTCGGAAACGTTTCCGAAAAGAATACTAACGAAAACGATATAATTTAATGCTAAACTTACTATTTTGCCATAAATATGTATATATGAATTCTATTGATATTATTGTTATTCTACTTTTTACCGTACTCATTTTTGTGTGTGGAATTAGTTTTTCAAAATCGGGAAAAGATGTTAGTTCATTTTTTGCAGCGGGAGGTGCTTTACCATGGTGGATGAGTGGATTGTCTCTCTTTATGAGTTTTTTCTCAGCAGGTACTTTTGTTGTGTGGGGATCTATAGCTTATTCGAGTGGTTGGGTAGCCATTTCTATTCAATGGACTATGGCAATAGCAGGAATCATTATTGGTTTTTTTATAGCTCCTAAATGGCAAAAAACTAAAGAAATAACAGTAGCCTCATTTATTACGAAACGTTTGGGCTTACAAACACAAAAAGTGTATACCTATTTATTTTTATTTGTATCCTTATTTACTACAGGGGCATTTTTATATCCCGTAGCAAAAATTGTTGAAGTCTCCACAGGTATTCCTATTACCACAAGTATTATCGTATTAGGTGTTTTGATCTTAATATATACTGCTATAGGAGGGCTTTGGGCGGTAATTGTAACAGACGTTCTTCAATTTGTAGTATTGACCGCAGCAGTGTTTATAGTATTACCACTGTCATTTAAAAAGGTAGGAGGAATTGATTTGTTTATAGAAAAGGCTCCAGAAAACTTTTTTAATCTAGTAAATGAAGAATATTCAGTGCCTTTTTTGATAGCATTTGGATTGTATAATTTGTTTTTTATTGCAGGAAATTGGGCGTATGTTCAACGATATACTAGTGTAGCTACTCCTAAAGATGCCAAAAAAGTAGGATGGCTTTTTGGAGGTTTATATACCATAAGTCCGCTAATTTGGATGCTCCCACCAATGATTTATAGAGTGTTAAATCCCGATTTAACAAATTTGGCAGATGAAGGCGCTTATTTATTAATGTGTAAAGAAGTAATGCCTGTAGGAATGTTAGGATTAATGTTAGGAGGTATGGTATTTGCAACTTCAAGTTCAGTAAACACAACCTTGAATATATCCGCAGGAGTTATAACAAATGATATTTATAGGCTATTGTTTCCTAATTCTTCTAACGAAAAGCTTGTTAAAGTAGGAAGATTAGCTACAGTAATACTTGGTTTATTAACCATTTTTGTAGCATTATTAGTTCCTTTAATGGGAGGAATAGTAGAAGTGGTTATGAGTATTGCGGCTCTGACTGGAGCAGCTATGTTTTTACCGCCACTATGGGCTTTGTTTTCCAAAAGATCAACGGGAAAGACTACGGTGTTAGTTACTATTATTTCTCTTTTGATAAATGCTTTTTTTAAGTTTTTAGCCCCATCAATTTTAGGGATTACATTAGATAGAACTACAGAAATGTCAATGGGAGTAGGAATCCCAATGGTATTGCTGATAATTATAGAATTAATAAATTATTTTAAAGGATTTGTAGCTCCTGTTACAAATAAAGTAATTAATGATTCTTCTACTGATGAAGAATCTGAAAGTTCTAATGAAGGAAATAAAAGAGGAGGTCGTGTTATAGGATTAGGAATTGGTGCAATAGGATTGCTTATTTTTATACTTACATTTTTTGCTGATGCAGAAAAAATCACGATTGCAATAATAGGAAGTATTGTATTATTACTAGGACTTTTTGTTATTTATAAAAATAAAGAAGAAAGCTAAAAAATAATGATTACAGAAGCATTTAGTCAAAAAGGTAGAGAAAACAAAATTGAAAAGTATAGTACTGATTTTGTAGTAGTAGGTGGTGGTTTAGCTGGTGTATGTGCTGCTATATCTGCTGCAAGAAAAGGAACAAAAACTGTTTTAATTCAAGATCGACCTGTATTAGGAGGTAATGCATCATCTGAAGTTCGATTATGGGCTTTAGGAGCAACATCACACATGGGTAATAACAATCGATGGTCTCGTGAAGGAGGTCTTATCGATGAGATTATGGTAGAAAATTTATATCGAAATAGAGAAGGGAATCCTATCATTTTTGACACTGTTTTACTAGAAAAGGTAATAAACGAACCCAATATTACATTGCTATTAAATACAGCAGTTAGTGATGTTGAAAAATCAGATGATCATACCATTAAATCTGTTAAGGCTTTTAATAGCCAAAATTCTACAGAATATGATATAGAAGCTCCACTATTTTGTGATGCTTCAGGAGATGGAATTGTAGGTTTCAAATCGGGAGCAAGTTTTAGAATTGGAGCAGAGTCGAAGGAAGAATTTGGAGAGCTTTTCGCCCCAGATGAATCCTATGGGCAGTTATTAGGACATTCCATGTTTTTCTACAGTAAAGAATCGGATAAGTCTGTAAAATATGTAGCACCATCATATGCATTACAAGATATTAACGATATACCACGTCATAAATTGATTAGAAAGAATCATAAAGGATGTAATTTTTGGTGGTTCGAATTTGGAGGAAGAAAAGATACTATCCATGAAACTGAAGAAATCAAATGGGAACTTTGGAAAGTAATTTATGGGGTATGGAATTACATTAAAAACTCTGGTGAGTTCGAAGATGTAGAAAACTTAGACTTAGAATGGGTTGCTAACGTTCCAGGAAAGCGTGAAAGTCGTCGTTTTGATGGTCTTTATATGATGAAACAACAAGATGTTTTGGGTCAGGAAACCTTTGATGATGCCATCGCATTTGGAGGATGGGCACTAGATTTGCACCCTGCTGATGGAATTTATAGCGAACTTTCTGGTTGTACTCAATGGCATTCAAAAGGAGTATATGATATCCCTTATAGAAGTTTTGTAAGCAAGAATATTAATAATCTATTCTTAGCAGGTCGTATTATTAGTGCGTCTCATGTTGCTTTTGGATCTACTCGAGTTATGTTAACCTGTGCTTTTGGTGCTCAGGCAGTTGGTACTGCAGCGGCTATGTGTACTTCAGAAAAGGTATTGCCAGCACAAATTCTGGAAGAAGGAAGAATAAAAACACTTCAAAATCAGTTGAATATTGATGGACAAAGTATTTGTAATATTCCCATACAAGCAAAAAGTAACTTATTGAATAAGGCTACTGTAAAAACAAGTTCTACATTAAAGCTTTCTCAAATAGAAACTAATGGTAATTGGTTGCCACTTGATGTTTCTGTAGCACAATTACTGCCTTTAAAAGTAGATACAAAGTATAGTTTTAAAGTAACTATAAAAGCACAAGAAGCTACTCAATTAGAAGTACAATTACGTACATCAGAGTTAGCCTATAATTATACTCCCGAAATAATTTTTGACCAAAAAATAATTAGCATTGAAAAGGGTGAACAAACCATAGAATTTAGTTTTGAAGCTACTTTGTCAGAAAGCACCTATGCTTTTGTCACTTTTATGGCAAATGAAAAGCTAGAATTGCAAGAAAGTGATCAATTAATTACGGGTATAATGACTGCCTTTAATGGAGTAAACAAAAAGGTATCTAATACAGGTAAACAAACTCCACCAGTAGGTATTGGAGTAGATGCATTCGAATTTTGGATACCTAATAGAAGACCTGAAGGGAAAAATATTAGCTTAAGTATTTCGCCTCCTTTGGAGATTTATGAAGCAGCAAACCTTGGAAATGGTTATGTAAGACCATGGAAAGGTACCAATGCTTGGGTAGCAGATTTAACAGATAATACTCCAGAAATAAATATTGAATGGGATGAATTACAGACGATTAATCAAATAAAACTATTTTTCGATACAGATTACGATCATGCGATGGAGACGGTACAATATGGACACCCAGAAGATATCATTCCTTTTTGTATAAATAATTATAAAGTATTTAGTTTAGAAGGAGATTTACTTTTTGAAAAGCAAGGGAATTACCAGACTATTAATACTATAGTATTGGAAGAATCAATTAATACCAAAGGATTACGTATAAAGCTAGAACACCCTTCAAAATCAGTTCCGGCTGCATTATTTGAGGTTTTTGTAGCATAATTTAATATTAAAATGGATTATTTTTATAAGTTATTTTTAAGCTTTTTCATCTTTACTAGCCTATTATCATGTGCTAGTGAACCCATAGATACTAAAATATCTTTAGATGGTACTTGGCAATTTTTAGCTTCCAAAGATGTTGAAACCTATGAACAACAAAAAGCAATAAAAGAATGGGATTCTATTGTAGTTCCTGGGAATTGGGATACTAAAGAAAAGTACAGTACGTATAGCGGAAAAGCATTTTACAGACGTTCGTTTGAGGTTCCAGCTTCTTGGTCGGATAAACATATTCAAATCCACTTTGGAGCGGTATACCAAACGGCAAAAGTTTGGTTGAATGGAAAATTATTAGGAAAACATGTTGGTGGTTATACCCCATTTGAATTCAATATTAATCAAGAATTATTACCAGATCAACCTAATGAATTAGTTGTGATGGCTGATAATTCCTACAAACGTGGAGCTTGGTGGGCTTGGGGAGGTATTAGTCGTACTGTTTCATTGGAAGCATTTGATAAAGCTAGAATGAAATATCAACACATAGATGCAACACCAGATTTTGACAGTGGACAAGTTTCTTTTGTAATTAAACATGCTATAGAAAATCTTAGTAATGAGGATAATGAAGTGAAAGTGATATCCTATATAGATGGAATATTACTGGGTGAGGTGCCTGTAACGATTTCTTCATTAGGTACTATAGAAACTAAGATGAGCTACCCTGCAGATTTGAGTCTTTATAAGCTATGGGATTTAGACCATCCTAATTTGTATAAATTAACTTCAAAACTAAAGGTTAATGGAAAAATAGTCCACACACTTACAGATAATTTTGGAATTCGAAAAATTGAAGCTAGAGGAGAACAGCTTTTTTTAAATAATAAACCACTACGTGAAAATGGACTAAATAGAGTTCATGATCATCCTAAATATGGAAATACAGAACCTAAACATATTGTAGAAGCCGATATGAAAGATATTAAAGCTTTAGGGGGACGATTTTCGAGATTAATGCATGCTCCACTGTCCAAGACCCTTTTGGATTTTTGTGATAGAGAAGGGTATCTTTTAATTCAAGAAATACCTGTATGGGGTGATGATGATCCTCAAACTTTTAAAGATAGCCCTCTTGCCAAAAAATGGATGAAAGAAATGATCGAAAGAGATTTTAATCATCCTTCTGTAATAGGTTGGAGTGTAGGTAATGAACTAAGGGATCCAGAAGGTGAGTGGGCCGATAAAACACTTACTAAGGATCAATATGAATATATCGATTCGATGTTGGATTATGTTGAAGAATTAGATCAAACACGTTTAAAGACTTATGTAAGTCTTACGGCTTATGGTGATAATGTTAACTTAACAAATGAACCATTTGAAAAACTGGATTTTATTTGTATCAATTCTTACGGAGATGCTGTTAAGGCAGTAACTAAAACACATGAGAAGTTTCCAGGAAAACCCATTTTTATGTCTGAAATAGGAAGATCTCAAATAGGCCCTGCTCCAGATTCTGAATTCTCAAACGAGTTAATAGAAGATTTGAAAAAATTGAAGGAGTTTCCTTATCTAGTAGGGATATCTCTATGGTCATATAATGATTACCGAAGTAACTATAAAGGAACACCAGAATCTGGTTTTAGAGAATGGGGAGTGGTAAGTGAAAATAGAGAAAAGAAAAAGGCATATTATCAAATTCAAGAGATAAATAAAAATTGGCAACTAGAGCCTATAAAACCTTAATCTTAAATTTTTGATTAAGAAAATATATTGGATAAATAGTAGTAAACTAAAATCAAAATAATGAAGGTAGTTAAAATCATATTTGCTTTGATCGTGTCAATTCAATTGATTTCATGTGATTCTGGAGCAAAAGAAAAAAGCGAAAAAAGTAAATCAACAGAGCAAGAAATATCTTCTTTAGAAAAGAAAAAAGATTACGGCGGTTTCCCTTGGGATATTCCACAGTCAATGCCTGATCGTCCTTTAAGTAAAGCGATGAAACGCTTATATACAGATTATAAAACACCTCGTCCAGAAGATAATGAGTTGTTTACAAGTTTTGCATATACGCAGTTAAAAGGTTTTGATTATAATGGAGGAGATGGAACTATTTCTAGACGTGATCCTTCTAAAGTCATAATTGAAAATGGGAAATACTACGTTTGGTATACCAAAAGGCATACAAAATATCCACCAGTAGGTTATGGAAATGCACATTTATCTACAGATGAAATTCCTTCAGCAGATTGGGATTTATGTGAAATATGGTATGCTACCAGTAAAGATGGATTTACTTGGGAAGAGCAAGGTGTGGCGGTAACGCGACCATCAAAACCCATTGTAGGATGGCGCTCAGTAGCTACTCCGGATATTTTAAAGTTTAAAGGAAAGTATTACCTGTACTATCAGGGATTTATGGAAGCTAGTGGGAAAAAAGGAGATCACTGCCCCGTAACGGTTTCCTATGCTGATTCTCCAGATGGACCATGGACACCATTAAATAAAATTGTAGTTGAAAATGGAAAGCCAGGAACGTGGGATCAATTTTCAATTCATGATCCTTATCCATTGGTATATAAAGGGAAAATCTATTTGTACTACAAAGCTGCCTTTGGAGATCGACCAGATTATTTATGTGTAAATGGTTTAGCTATAGCTGATAATCCTTTGGGACCTTTTGAAAAACATCCATTAAATCCAATATTAAATTCTAGTCATGAAACTGCATATTTTCCTTTCGAAGAGGGGATTGCAACCATAGCTACTCGAAATGGTAATGAAGCTAATACCATTCAGTATGCGCCTGATGGTGTCAATTTCAGTGTTGCTTCGGTAACGGCTTTATTGCCTATTGCAGCAGGCCCTTGTGTACCAGACGCATTCAATAGTAATGGAAATGGTAGAGGAATTACTTGGGGGCTATCGCATTTTGATAATGCCGCTGATGATTGGAGTAAGGATCATACTATTCTTGGAAGGTTTGATTGTGATTTAAGTTTAGATGTTAAAGATCTTAAGTTAAAGCAGACACAAACCAAGTTCAAAAAAGAGGTGTTCTTTTCAAAATCTTTAAGTAAAAATCAAATTGAAAGAATCAATACTAGTAATACTAAAATTTTAAGTTCAAAATAATTTATTATGAAAAAGATTACAATCCTAATATCTATGTTTGCTGTTGTTTCTAGTTGGGCACAACTACCAAAAGAAATAGAAGAAAATTATGAATTAAGCTGGAGTGAAGAGTTTAATGGTACTGATGCTGACTTAGACCAACGTTGGCATTCTCAAAATTCTAAATCAGGAGGAGCATATGTATTATGTAGTCGTTGGAGAGAAAATGCAGAAGTCCATGATGGTATTTTAGAACTAAAAGCGAAGAAAGAAAGTAGAGGAGGTCAAGATTGGACCTGTGGAAATATTTGGACGAAAGAAGATTTTGGATATGGTTATTTTGAGGCTAAATACAAATATGCAGGAGCTACGGGAACGAACAATTCTTTTTGGATGTGGCCTAAAAATGGTGTGCCAGAAGGAGAAAAAGCGTTTGAATTAGATGTTAATGAAGGGCATTACCCCAATAAAGTAAACACGAATATTCATAATTGGACGGATAAAGATGAACATGGGCATCATGAAGATGATCCAGAACCTTTTTTCTTTGGAAGTAAAATTCCTAAAGACAGTTATTCTCATATTTTAAAAACTCCAATACAAACAAAGAAAGTAAGAATTTCTTCTAGGCACGGAAAAAAAATAAATATGGGAGAAATCTTTGTGTACGCACCAACAGAAAAAGGATATCCCAAAAATCCTAGGCGTCCACAAGATGCAGATAACTATAGCGAGCTTGTAAACCATGCAGCAAAGAAGAATGTCAAAGTTGAAGCAAGTGGAAAATATGCATTTAAAGGAGAAAGAAATACTGATCCACAAAATGTAGTTGATGGAGTAGTTAGAGGTGCCAATAATGAATGGATCTCACAGATTAAAGGAGAAAAATGGATTACATTAAAATTTAAGAAAGCAGTAGATATAGGATGTATTCAATTTACAAATGCTTGGACAAAAAATACTGAAACATGGTATAATCTAATTACAAATTATAAAATAGAATATTTAAAAGGCGAAGAATGGATAGAACTTGCCCACTTTGACACGGAAGAAGGAGATGATTTTTCAAAAGATTACCACACCTATGGATTTTTATGGACTCCCACAGAGTTTAAATTCTATTTTGATGGAAAATTGATTAGAGAGGAAGATAATGCGCTTTGTCATGCTAAAACAAACATCTTATTAAGTTTAGCGATTCTAAAAGCGAGAATAGGAGGGGAAGTTACCGATGCTATTGATGGTACAAGTATGAAGGTTGACTATGTAAGGTATTTTGAAAAAAAGGAAGATTAATAAAAATTATGTGAATTTTGAATTAGAATAAAATAGGTTTTACTTAAAAGGCATTTCAGAAGTATTGTTATAAATTTTTAGTATCACATTATATATAAGTAATATCCGATTTAAAAAAATGGAATTGTCTCGGTTATGCTTCACTTTAAATCCTCACTATTTATTGGATTTTTTTATACAAAAACCAGCTAGAATTATTATTATAATTCTAGTTGGTTTTTTAGTATGAGAATTATTTTTTAGTCAAACAAGTTTCAACTATTTCATCATCAAAAGCACTTACAATATGATTGCTTATATATTCTGCATCCTGTGCTACATGTGAAAATCTACCAGATCCCCATGTGTGTAACCATGGTAGGCCAATAAAATATAAACCAGATTCTTCGGTAACACCTCGTTTATAGGTTGGATAACCTCTTTGGTCATATACTTTAGGGAAATCTACCCATTTAAAATCTACTCTAAAACCCGTACACCAGATTACGGATTTTATACCTTCGGCTTTATAATCTACAGGAGCGTCATTGGCAATATTAGGCTCCCACATAGCCTCATAGCGAGTTGGCTCTGGTGCTTTAATATTGTTGATTTCAATATATTTATCTATATTATTTTGAATGCGCTCATAAGTAGCATCAGCTGCATCTAAATTTTCTTTTAAATCATTACTAAATGATATGCTACCATTTTCAACGCTACCAATTTGTCCTCGTAATTGCACACCTTCCGAAGCTAATTTACGTAAATCAATATCACGTCCACCGTCTCTTCCCGTAAGGTAATGATTGGTTTTATGTCGAGCCTCTTCGGGATCCGGATGCATTTCAATAGGCTGATCGTAATACCCCATATCTTCCAACCATTCTACTGCATCTTTTCCTCGATAAGTACGTGGAGCTCTAGGAGCAGTCCCCACACTTAAATATACTTTTTTACCTGCAATATGTAAATCTTCGGCAATTTGAGCTCCCGATTGTCCAGAACCTACAACAAGTGTTGCTCCTTCGGAAAATTGATCTGGGTTTTTATAGTCTGCTGAATGAATTTGAGTAATACTATCATCAAAGCCTTTGGACATTGGTAAAATATTAGGAATATGATAAGCACCAGTGGCAATAATCACTTTGTCGGCTGTAAAATTACCAATGGAAGTATCTACATTAAAAACGCTATTTGTATCTTTTTTATACACTTTATGAACCTCTACATTGCCTTTAATTGGAGGATTAAAAGATTCAGCATAACGTTTTACGTAATCAACAATTTCATCTTTAACCATAAAACCTTTTGGATCATTTCCATCATAGTCAAAGCCAGGCAATCTGCATTGCCAATTAGGAGTTACTAAACAGAAAGAATCCCATCTGCGTTTACCCCAAGAGTCTCCAATTTCCCCTCGGTCTAGTACCAAGTGATTTATATTTTCCTTTTTTAAACAATAACTTGCCGACAAGCCTGCTTGACCTCCTCCAACAACAATAACTTGATAGTGATTCATACTTTTTCTATTTAATTGATACAATTTTTACTTTTTTTGAATGTTCATAAGTCTGACACAATTCATTTATTCGGTGTGATTCTGCTTGCGCAGAAGTACAGGCATAACCATACTTTTGACGTACCCGTTCACTAGCTTCATTTAAAGCAGTATTACATGTACTTAGAAATTCCTCGACTGTAATTTCTTGTCCCGATGAAAAATAGTCTTCTACAATACTAGATGGAGAATAAACTTGATCTGTTTTATTATCGGGCCATTTGATATTTACGTAAGTTACTGGCATGTACTAAAATTTTATTTTTTGTTCTTTATAATTTATAATCAGTTCTTTTTGGGATGTAATGGTTCCAATAGCATCACAATTGATTCCTTTTTCGAAAAAAATGGATTGAATTTTAGCTGCATTTTCTTCGCTACAGCTAAATAAATATCCGTAACTAGGAAAGCTAACTAACCATTTTTCCCATAATACGTTGTCTGGTTTGGTAATATTTTCCAGATTTATTTCTACTCCTATGTTTGATGTATTCATAAGCATGTAGATAGTCCCAATAATGCCGCCCATACTCACATCCTTACATACATTGCTCAAGTTTTTATTGGCTATTTGGTGAGGGAGCTTTACTATTTCTTGAATTTTTTTAGCGTCACTAGTGGTACTGGCATTCCAAAAAGGATATTCTTTGTAATAAGCACCATTTGGATCAATGGCTAATAATAATTTTTCGTTAGGTTTAGCATCAAAACTTGTCAATAGGTTTTGAGTTGCTTTTCCCATAATGGATACACTTAATGCTTTGTTTTGGGAATGATAACAAGTGTGTCCGCCAACAATGGGTACTCCATATTTTTTTGAAGCGGCAAGCATTCCTTCCCAAATCTGAACGCTATCTTCGGCATTTTTTGAATAAATAGTATCTGTTACGGCTATTGGCAATCCTCCCATAGCACAGATATCACTTATATTTAC
The DNA here is from genome assembly GCA_947498765.1 of uncultured Aquimarina sp. GTDB lineage: Bacteria > Bacteroidota > Bacteroidia > Flavobacteriales > Flavobacteriaceae > Aquimarina. The sequence continues at coordinate 48,463 of CANMLG010000027.1, read as the reverse complement.
CATAACTGCGGAATAGCCAGCAAACCAAGGATCGGCATTTAAAAAATTTTCAATAATCCCCTCGGCTGCAAATAATAAATGACTCCCATCTGTCTGTGGGATAGCAGCAGTATCATCGCCAATTTTTATAGCTGTCTGCTGGTGTTTTGATTCGTTATTAAAATAAACACTACTTGCTACTGAGTTACCAATACTTTTATGAGTTTCACTAATATTTTTTTTGTCTAAAATACTTTGATGATTCCTTAATTTGCTAATGCAATCTTTTATGTTTTCTAACTCAGTAATCATAATTTTTTTAATTAGGCTACTTTAAAAAGTTTAAGCAGTGTTTCAGTATTAGCAACAGTCGAAGTATAAATAGGAGTTGCTGGATAGGCATCTAAATCGGCTTCCATTAAAAAGTGTTTTACCCCATGTAATTCAATTTGGTCAACTACATTCCAGTGTAAACGTTTAAATAACTTTACATTTTGTTCTTGTACATGGGCTGAAAATTTATCACAACCAATGTAATTTGCTAAGGATACCGCTCTGTAAATTAAACCAGCAGCAATAGACATTTGATATAGTGGAGAGACTTTTTTATCTTTAAATAGGTTAGGGCACACAAATTTTGAAAACGTGCGATAGTCTTTAATTACTCCAAGTCTACCACCAAACCATTCTCGTTCTTTAGTTTCAAAAATACGAACTACACCGACAACTTTATCAGGAGCACCTAAGTAATGATTTAAGGCTATGATAGGAATAGAGCAGTAGTCATTTTCGTCATAATCAGTATTTTCAAAAAGTTGTTGTTCTTTGCAAAAGATTTGTTTTCTCGTTTCATAATAAGCATCTAATTGTGCATTATTACTAGGAATATTGATATCTATAAAGTCTAATCCCGTTTCTTGTTTTTTTGTTTTGAAATATATCATGCGCTGTATTTTTTTTCAAAGCTTGCTAATGTGGAACAAGCGCCACATTTAGCACAACCAGATTCTAAAGTGTCCGATGTCATTTCAGCTTTAACTAAAGCCTCGGCTAAGGGATCTAAAATACCATGCATATATTCCTTTTCAGGTGAAGCATGATTTTCTAAAGGTGTATTTCTAATAGGGACAAAAGGTACTACAAAGGGGTATACTCCAATGGCAATTAATTTTTCGGACATTTCTAGAATTTCTTCTTGAGTGTCACCTAAACCGGCCAATATGTATGTGCTTACATTTCCTTTTCCAAATATTTTAACAGCCTCTTTAAATGCTTTAAAATAAAAATCGAGTGATACACTGGCTTTACCAGGCATAATTTTATTTCGAACACGATCAGTAACTGCTTCCAAATGCATACCTATGGAGCTAGCACCAGCTTCTTTTAACATGTAAAACCAGTTAAAATCATCAGGCGGTTCACATTGTACCTGTATGGGTATATTGACAACTTCTCTTACAGCGGTAACACTTTCAAATAATATTTTAGCACCACGATCACTACTGGCAGGTGTACCTGTGGTCATTATAAATTGAGATATACCGTCAAGTGCTACAGCTGCTTTAGCCACTTCGGCTAAATGATGTGGCCTTTTGTAAGCAATAGTGGTGTCATATTTTAATGATTCACCTATAGCACAGAATTGACATGATGTTTCTTTTTCTTTGTAACGAATACAGTTTTGAAGTACTGTAGTAGCTAAAACATCCTTACTATGTAGTCGAGCAATTTTCCAAAAAGGAATACCATCAGAACTTTCTTCTTTATAAAATTGAGGTTCCCCTATAAACCTAATAGTAGTGAGTATTTTACCGTCTTTTTTTAATGAAGCATACCCCATTTTTGATGGAGCGGTGGCTACAAAAGGAGAGTTTTTGGCTGCATGACTAAATACAGGGATCATAATGGTGGTATTAAAAATAGTCACTGCTTTATGATCTGTTGGTCCAGCTCCCCCTTCGCGAATGCTAAGGTCCTGTAAACCTTCTAAACGAATGCCTTGTGTTTGAATATCATTCAGTAATGTATGATTGTCTTGTAGTGTTAATGTATTATTCATAGTTACTGTATTTTAAAGTTTCAATAAAGGGATAATTCTTTTTTGTCTTTGTAGAAGTTTAAAAGCTGTTTTCTAAAGAGATTTCTTGTTGGTTTGTCTCCTTGTTACTTATTAAACCCTGGCTTTCATACATTAAATTCTTAGGTCTTTTATCAATATTGAGTGATAAAAGTTCGGGTCTTGAATAATGTCCTACAGAATCCATCATTCGCTTTCTTTTGGTAATTAATGACATATCCATTTCAGCATATACGATACCTTCACCTTCGGTTAGTACATCGGAGATAATTACACCTTCGGGAGAAATAATAGCGGTAAAGCACCCTTTATCTAGTACTTTTTGCATTTTCTCATCACCCGTAATTTCTTGTACTTGCTCTGGGTGTAAAAAACCTGTAGAGTTGATAACAAAACATCCAGATTCTAACGCATGATGTCTCATGGTAACTTCCATTTGATCGGCAAATATTTGGCCTACCATAGATCCTGGGAATTGACTACAATGAATTTCTTCATTATCATTCATAAGTGCAAATCGGGCCAAAGGATTATAATGTTCCCAACAGGCTAAAGCTCCAATTCGTCCAATAGAAGTATCTACAGCTTTTAGGCCGCTACCATCACCTTGCCCCCAAATCATACGTTCGTGATAGGTAGGTGTTATTTTTCTACGTTTTAATACCAATTCACCTGTGGTATCAAAAACAAGTTGTGTATTATATAAGGTGCCTTTATCACGTTCATTTACCCCCAAGACCACAACCATATTATATTCTTTTGCAAGGTTTCCTATAAAATCGGTTGATTCACTTGGTACAACTACACTTTCTTCATAAAGTTTAGTATGATCTTTACGTATACTAACTGCAGGTTTTATAAAGGAAAAGTAAGGATAGTTTGGTACCAGAGTTTCAGGGAAAACAATAATATCAGTATCATGTTTACTCGCTTCAACTATAGCATCTGCGACTTTACCTAAAGTTCCAGATTTACTTTCGAGCACTGGAGCTATTTGTACAGCTGCTGCTTTTACAATGGGTTTTTTGAACATTATATTTAATATATTACCTTATTATTAATTTAAAAAAACTATAAATAAGGACATATGACTATTATAAGATTGTATCTATTTTAGTCATATGTCCTTTTAAATAGGAAATGGGTCTACATCGTCCAGGTATGTAATACAAATGCATTTTCATTTCTATGAATCAACTGAATATCCATTACATCTAAAGGACTTATTGGTTGGATGCCTGGTAATAATGAAGGCTCACCGTGACCATATAATGCTTGTAAAGCAAAACGACAAGCATATACTTTACCACCTTCGTCCATAAATTTTTTCAAACGAGCAGCATAATTTTGATGACCAGGGAAAGCTTCACTACCTAACGTTGGAAAACCACGTTGGATACCTAAAGTAACACCAGGGCCATATAATAAAATAGAAGTTTCAAAACCTTTACGTTGTAATCTAGTTGCAGATAAAATATTTACTAGTCCGATAGATCCTTCAAAGGCTACTGTATGAAATGTTACTAAAGCTTTTTCACCTGGTTTGGCTTTTACATCTTCAAATACTTTGTCTTCATAGTCCACAAAAAAATCTCCGTCTTTGTGCATTGCTTTTTCTACTGTTGGCATAATTTATATTGTTTAAAATTGATAGTACAAACATATATTACTTAAGTATTTTTTATACGGTACGGAACTAACAAATAATAGCACAAATTGAACTTTTTACATGTGTAATCTGTTTTTAATGATTTTTTTGTAACAAAAAAGAGGTTTTAAACACTTTATTTATTGTTAAATGTTAATTAACGTTACTATAATACAATTAAGGTTAATAAAGATTAATTTTAAGTATTTGTACTTATTTTATAAGGTTTTAATTTTATTTACGACAATAAATAAGTATTTATGCTTTTTGAAAGAGTATTGATATTAATGTTTAGTTACCCCGTTATATGAATTCAAGTCTTCCTGTTTTTAAAATTTCAAATTTTGATGATTATAATAACTGTATGAAGTTTGAAAGCAATTTTTATATCAGAAATTTTAGAGAACATGTTCAGGAAAACTTATTCATAGAAAAACCACATGGTCATGATTTTTACCTAATTTTATTAGTTACACATGGTACAGGAAAGCATACAATTGATTTTTTAGAGTACGAAGTATCAGAAGGATCAATGTTCATTATTTCTCCTGGACAAATTCACCAATGGAATGTTTCTGAAGATGTTGATGGCTATATTTTATTTTTTACTAAAGATTTTTTTCTTCATGATTTTAATACAGATAGATTAACAAATTTTCCTTTTTTTAATTCTACATTTAGTTCGCCATATGTAAAGCTGACTACTAAAGAAAAAGATGAGATTGTACTCAAGTATGAATTGATTTATAAGGAATATCAAAATAGGTCATTGAAGTATCAGGATATGATTAGGATGTATTTAAATGCTATGTTTATTGAATTGTCTAGAATATATCCTGAAAAAGAAGAAACAAGTACTTTGTATGGTTATGATTTATTGCAATTACACCGCTATGAAGCTTTAGTAGATAAATATTTTAAAATGCATCGTCCAATTTCCTGTTATTCAAAAAAAATGAATATAACAGATAGGCAATTGAATTATTTATGTAAAAAAACAGTAGGGAAGAAGCCTTCTGAGATAATGACGGATCGAATTATTTTAGAAGCCAAACGATTGATTATACATTCAGATTTATCAATAGCCTCTATAGCCGAAGAATTGAATTATAAGGATAATTCCTATTTTATAAGGTTGTTTAAAAGAATAACGAAACAAACACCAGAACAGTTCAGAAATGAGCAGTATAACCGGTATGAAAAGTATTGGTTGTACCGTGACCAATGATTTAACCCAGGTTATGTAATAGCACTTCGTTATTGAATAATTGAATATTAAGCCTTCTATAAAACAAAACGACCTTCTTTTTTAGAAGGTCGTTTTTTATTTAAACAATTTGAATGAATATCAAACAATATGTTATTCAACTATTAATTTTAAAGTACGACTTGTACCAGAAGAATTTAAAACTCTTACTAAATAAAAGCCTGAAGCAATTCCAGAAATATCTAAAGATATATTCGTAGTATTTTCGCTTACATTTACAGATTTTATCTGTTTCCCTGTAAGATCCGAAATAGTAATTATGCTATCCTTTAAATCTATATTATTAAGTATTGATATACTTGATGCTGCTGGATTTGGATAAATGGTGAAATTTAATTCTTCAGTTGTATTTTTTGCTCCAGATGTATTAGTTGAGCAATTAGGAGCTGTTTCCGAATTACTAAAGTAAATAGTATAGTCATCAGCTACCAATACAAAGTTTCCATTGTCAATACTTGCATAATAGTCACCATCTAAACCAGAAATACCTGTATCGGTTAAAGTGATTTTAGAGTTTGATTCATTAAAGTTTTGAATAGCATCTGAAAAATCAATATACCAAGGGGCAACGTTTAAATTAAATGAAAATTGGTGTAAACCATTATTAGTTAAATCCCAATTTACTGTAAACCTTGTTACATTGTCTAAATTTGGACCATCAGTACCTAATACATATATATATTCGAAAGAATCAATTATAGTTGTTAATGGGTTGCTTATTGGAGTACCAAAATTACAATCACCTGACGGTATTCCTATATTTGTATCGTCGTCTTCGTCATTAATAATAATGTTTATCGAAGCAATATCAGAACCTCCATTGCCATCTGTTACAGTTACAGTAGCTGTGTAATTCCCTGTTGTGGTATAAATATGTGTCGATGTAGCACCTGTTCCTGTATTTCCATCACCATAATTGATGCTATAAGTTAAATTATCTCCATCAGCATCAGTAGAGCCAGAGGCATCAAAAGAAACTGATAGAGGACTAATGCCAGTAGTTACATCACTTGTTAAAGCAGCTACTGGAGCTGTATTTGTAGGAGTTACTACTACTGATGAACCATCACAATCTGGAGTAGTGTCAGAATTACTAAAATATATAGTAAATCCAAATTGAGTTGAAACTAGAACAAAGTTTTCTCCATCAATTGCTACATAATAAGTTCCGTCTAAATCATCGATATTAGTGCCTGTAATGGTTACTTGAGGCTCAGCAGTATTGAAATTATACGTAGCATCAGAGCCTAAATCAATGAACCAACTAGGGAAACCATTATTTGTATTTAGTGAAAATTGATATAAACCATTATTTCCTAGATCCCAATTAATGTTGAAACTGGCAACATTGCTTAAGCTTGGACCATTATCACCTATAACATGAATATTTTGATAAGAAGAATTGATAGAAGGTAATGCACCTGCCAAAGGAGTATCAAAAGTACAAACTGGCTCAACACAATCTGATTCAACTACTAGACTTATTGTTTCTACAGAAGGTGTACTAAATTGTCCATCACTTACTGTTAAAGTAACGGTTGCACTGTCTAAATTAGTGTAGCTATGAGAAACTTCAACTCCTTCTGCAGTTGTTCCGTCACCAAAATCCCATGAGTATGTTAATGCATCACCGTTTGGATCAGATGAATTAGCTGCACTAAAATTAACATCTGGACCACCGCAACGACCATTATCGCTAGTAAAAGTAGCAATAGGAGGTAAACTTACCTGTGAGTTCGCTCCAAAATCAACATCACTAGTTGAGTAAAAAGCTTCAGGAGTAAGTGAACGTTGCCAAACACTAAAAATAATATGTTTCCCTGATCTTTGTGGAAGCACTACATCGATATTATCGGTAGCTGATGCGGGTCTTGGATCGGTGCGTACAAGTCTTTCTAGACTATCCCATGTTAAAGGTTGATCGGGAGTCCAATCTGCCTTTGTTATATATACATCATAGTATAAGGTTTGATGTGGAGCTGTGTTAGTCCAAGTTATAGTAAAAGGGCCAGGTTCAACAGCTGTAGTTACCCAATCGTCTCTTACTTGATCTAAACCTCCGTATTTATCGGGTCTACCTGCACTGGCTAAATTACCATCAGGAAGAATAAGGCGATGTCTTCCTCCTGCATCCATTCGTGCTACTTCATTCCAGTCATAAAAAGCTTGGGTTCCATATCCCATAATTGCTGCTTGGCATGCGGGAGAATCTGGACTTTCAGGATTTTCTTGAAAACAAATCCAAACACGACTAGGAGGATTTGTAACTGTACCATGGGCAAAAATGGGTTGACCTGATAGTATGAGTAAAGTAATTAGGATCACTTTATTAAAAAAAATAGTTCTTTGAGTGTTAGATTTCATAATGATTTGTAGTTGTTTGAGTTAATATTTGTGTTTTACATATTACTTAGCCTGTTTTATTACGATATAATTATCAAGTCAGTTATGATAATTGTTGGTTAAAATACTTATAATAAGTGTTTTAGAGCATAAGGATAAGCCAATAAAATTATCCTTACAGAAAAGTTATATATGTAAAATTTGAGACATACTAAAATAATTTTTTTTAAACAAATTTAATATTGAAAGTAAAAAAACCTACAAACTTTTTAGGTATTTAGTTTCTAGTACATTAAAATATTATTTGATAATAAGTGTTTTTTTGAAACATAAAAAAAATAAAAAATTTTAATTAGATTCTATTGAGTTAATTTGACGCTAATTAATTCATGAAAATTTTTAAAACATCATAAATTTATTTAAACAAATAATTAATATGTTTAAAATCAATTATTTAAAATTATAAAATAGAAAGGTGCTTTGCAAATACAAACTAGTTTTTTTATAAAAAAATTAGTTTGTAAAGAAGTAAGTAGCTAAAAAAATTATACACAGTAATTTTAAGTAGATTTACTCTCTTTTTAAGATATCAATATGTCTTTGTATACGTTTAATTTCTGCAGGTAATGTACCGCTGTAAACACCACGGATATGGCTGTTTTTGTCTATAAGTATTAAATTTTCGGTATGAATAAAACGCTTAGTATCTTTAGTTTGTTTGTATAAATCGTCTGCGAAATAAGCTTTTCTTGCTAAATCGTAAATTTTTTCTTTATCACCTGTTAGTAAATACCATTTTTCGGGATTAATATCTTGTCGTTCACCGTATTCTTTTAATACTTCTACAGTGTCAACACTAGGCCAAACAGTATGAGAAACTAATTTTATTTCATCGTCTTTAGCATATATTTTTTGTAATTCTCGCATATTTTGAGCAAGTTGTAAACAGATATTGGGACACGTAGTAAAAAAGAAACTAGCAACATAAATTTTACCTTCTAAAGTTTTGTTAGTTATTTCATTGCCTAATTGATTTTTAAAGCTAAAGCTAGGAATTTTATGTAAGTCTTTTAATTCATTATTATTAGGTAGCCAAGTAGGATTAAAGTCTGGTGTGTTGAAATAGGGTAGTTTTTTAATTTCATTTTTCATTGAAATTTTTGTGTTCTTTATATCATCTTTTTCAAATTTTTTATTACAAGAGATCAAAAAAAGAGGTAAAAAAAGTATAGCTGTAACTATTTTATTATTTAACATTAGCAATAGGTTTACAATTTTTTGATTCAATTAATCCAAAGCGTTCTCCGTTAATTACTGAATAATTTGCTTTTATTCGTCCAGTGGCATCCCACATTTTTTGTGTACCATCTTCTTTACCATTTATGTAGTTAAACTTTTTAAGTAGCTGCCCATTACTATACCATTCTTGTAGTATACCATTGTAATTAGCGTTATTATCAAAGTGATATTCATATTTTAATTGATCTTTATTCCACCAAGCACGGTGAGTACCCGATTTTTTACCTTTTGTATAAAATCGTTGCTCTGCTAAATCCCCATTAAAAAAAAACTTTTGTTCAATACCATTTTTTTGCCCATTTACATAAGTTGTTTTATAAATAATAAGGGTATTTATTTTTGAAAAAAGTGTTCCAGAAAAAGGTTTTTTTTTATAAAGCATTAGACCTTTAACCAAGCTTAGATCCTTATTGTTAATATCTATATTAGTTTTAGCTTGACAAGCATTCAGCAGAATAAATAATATTAAATATTTTATTTTTGAAGTAAAAAACATTGAATTATTTTATTCTTTTTTAAATATTAGGCAGTATCGTATCTATTATAAATGACTTATAGACCAAATATTAACGCGAAATTTATCTAATTTATTATAATGTTATGGATAGTGGTGAACGGACTACTACCAAGAGCAATGTAATTTTATTACATAAGGTTTTTTACTTTTTTTTATTAATTAACTGGTAGTGAGAATTTAACAAATAACAAAACCCAGCCACTTAGCAAAAACAAACCACCTAAGGGAGTAATAGGTCCCAAAATTTTGATTTTCCTCCCTTTTGCAGAAGAAATACATAAACCATAAATACTAAATGAAAATAAAATAATACCTATAACAATACACCAAGCTATGACTTGTTCTAAATTAGTTTCAAATTTTAATTGTAGGCCAATAACTAATAATACAATGGAATGATACATTTGATATTTAACTCCAGTTTCAAAACTTTGCATTTGATCAGTAGTAAATATTTTTTTTAAAGCATGCGCTCCAAAAGCACCTAAAATTATAGCTAAGGCTCCAAAGAAAGCAGCTGAAAGTAATATAATTTGTGAGGTCATTGATTTTAATAATTTTATAAGTCTGCAATATATGGTTTTAAAAAATAAAGAGCGTTTTGTTTATTGATACGGAAAAGGTAAAAAAACAATGTCTTTTCGAAGGATAAAAAAAATAAAATTAATAAGAAAAATAGAATTAAAACTTTATTACTTCCCAATACAATATGTAACTATCCCTATAAATAAAGGAGTAGGGGAGTTTAAGATGGAATACAGGTGTAATCTTTTAGTTGTTTTTGTTATATTTACTTAAAAAAAGTAAACTAAATAGATTTATATGGGTTATAATTTCACTACACGAGTAAAGTGATACTTTATTTAGACTTTCTTTTGATTTAAAATCATTTATTTTTTTTCTAACAGATCAATTTCTTCTAGTTTAATTTTAATGTCATTTTGACTCATTTCTATTCTTTGAGAATGTTCTATAGTAAATTGAGTATTATTTTTATCATTGAATTGTCTAGTCCAATGAAGATATTTGTTAAAAAGTGGAATAGGTAAATCCTCCCTAATTGAATTGATCATAAAATATATTTCAAATAATAAATCAGTATCTTTTTTAAAAATTTCATACCACCTAGTTAATGATAAACTCTTTAAAATATCAGTACTGAAAGAATCAAATTTGTTAATTTCAATATTGCAATTATTTTTATTGGGTATTCTACTACGCTTCATATTGGCATCTGAAAGCGTACTTCATTTTGGAAATGAAGACAGCCCTAAGTGACTTAATTTTCCTTCGCAAGCAAGCATTACTGTAGAAAGTTCTCTTAGTGAGCTTACTCCACTTAAAGTCCTATAAAGCATACAAACCATATGCTCGTATGTTTTAAAACTCTTATAATAACGATTACTATCATGTGCTTCTGCTGTCCGACGAACTAATCCCTTAGGTACTAAATTTAGTAGTTGCTTAATAATTGGATGTCCGCTAAAGTGTGTACTTTTATTCATGTCTTATTTGTTGTGGTAAACTACAAGATAATGAAAGCGGGAAATCCTTAATTGGAAATCCCGCTTCTAAAAAGTTTTATCGGACAGTAATGATAATGAATAACTAAATCACTTTTACTTTAAAAAATTCTTTTCCCTCTAATTCACCTATTAATTCATCTCCTGAAATAACCTTAGATACTCCAGCAGGGGTACCCGTAAAAATTAAATCACCTTCGTTTAATGTGAAATATTTGGAAATATAAGTTATCAATTCATCAAATTTCCACAACATTTTTTTAGTATTACCAAGCTGAACTATCTCATTATTTTTTTTTAATGCAAAGCTGACATCCTCTATGTCTTGAAAAGTATGACTAGGAACTAATTCACTTATTACAGTTGCACCATCAAATCCTTTAGCTATTTCCCATGACCACCCTTTTTCTTTACACAAACTTTGAATATCACGAGCTGTAAAATCGATACCTAATCCAACCGCATCATAAAAGCAATGTGCCTCTTTTTCTTTTATATCCTTTCCTTTTTTACAAATTCTTAGAAATATTTCAACTTCATGATGAATCTCATTTGAAAAGTCGGGTATCAAAAAATTTCCCTCTTTATTTAATATAGATGATTCTGGTTTAATAAATAGTAAAGGTTGCTTGGGTTTTTCATTATTTAATTCTTCTATATGTTCTGTGTAATTTCTTCCTACGCAAATAATCTTCATTGTTTTTTATTTTTTTATTTATCTTGAATATAAGTAGTTTTTATTTCAACTATTTTACTGCTTCTAACAAAATTTCTGCAGGATGCTTCGCTTTTTCACCTGTGCCATCAAAAATTTGATGCCTACAACTTGTTCCATTAGCTATAATTTCAGAATTCCTATTTTTAAGAACAGATGGAAATAGAGATAAATTCCCTATTTTCATACTAACATCGAAATGTTCCTTTTCAAATCCAAAAGAGCCAGCCATACCACAACATCCGCTTGATATTATTGAAACAGTATAGTTAGGTGGAAGGTTTAAAATATCAAACACAAACTTTTGATTAGATAGCGACTTAAAATGACAATGATTGTGAATTTTTAGGTTCTTTTCTAGCATTGAAAAACTTGACTTTACAATCTTTTTCTCATTTATTTGAAGAGCAATAAACTCTTCAAAGAAAAACACTTTTTTGGCTAATTCTTTAGCTAATTCTTTATCCGAAGCTAGTCTAATATTTTCATCCTTTACAACTGAAACCGAAGATGGTTCAATTCCAACAATATAATCACTTGTCAACTTTGATAAAATTGTTATATTTTTATCTATTTTAATTTTCGCCTGCTTTAAAAATCCTTTAGAAATCATTGAACGAGCACTATCTATATATACTATATCGATAGAATACCCTAATTTTTCTAATAAAACACATACTGATTTTCCAATTTTCCCATCTAAAAATCGAGTAAATTCATCAATAATTATTGTAACTGTATAATTTCCAGATCTATTATTTTTTATCTCGTAGGAAAATTTATCTAAAAAAGGCAAACTTCTTTTAGTTGAAAAATTTATTGTTTTTTTAAACAATTTTGAGGTCAATTTATTTTTATAAATTGTGTTTATTATTAAAGAAAAATGTATCAAAATACTATTTAGTTCTGTAGAAAATGCAATAATAACATCCCTTAAAGGCTTTCTATTAGATTTATAATACTGATATAGAAATTCTGACTTTACAGTAGCAATATCAACATTACTAGGACATTCACTCTTACAAGCCTTACAACTCAAACATAAATCAAAAATTGTTTTTAATTCTTTTTGATTAAATTTATTTATTGAATCATTATTTGTTAAATATTCCCGTAATAAATTCGCTCTAGCCCTAGTTGTATCTTTTTCATTTTTTGTAGCACGGTAACTAGGACACATTGTTCCTTGAAATTCATGAGATTTTCTACAATCACCACTTCCATTACATTTTTCTACTAACCTTAGAATACCCCCTGAATCGTCAAAGTTAAAAAAAGTTTTTACTATAGGTTCCTCCCGGTCTGGTATATATCTTAAATTTTCAGTTATAGGAAGTGAATTAATAATTTTACCTGGATTAAAAATATTTTTTGAATCAAATAAATATTTAATTTCTTCAAAAATTTTGAAAATCTCATCACCAACCATGTACCTTATAAATCCAGATCTTACAATACCATCACCATGCTCACCACTTAAAGTTCCTTTAAATTTTTTAACTAAATAAGATACGTCTTTTGTTATTTGTTCGAATAATATAACATCTTTTCTTTTCTTAAGGTTTAAAATTGGACGCAGATGAATTTCCCCAGCTCCTGCATGAGCATAATACACAGATTTTTGATTATGTTTTTCCATTATTATCGAAAATTCTTTCATATAATCAGATAATTCACTTATATCCACAGCAGTATCCTCTATACATGCCACAGCCTTTTTATCTCCTATTAAGTTTCCTAAAAGCCCTAAACCTGCCTTCCTTAACTCTATTGCTTTATTAATTTCTACACCTTTAAGCATAGTAATTGAATACGATAAGTGATTTAAACTCTTATCCTCTCTGATGTTTGATATTTGATTATTTAAATCTATTTCACAATTTGAGCGTAATTCCATCATTAAAATTGCAGTAGGATCTCCATCAACAAATTGTCGGTTTTTTTGCATGCTAATGTTGTCTTTAGTACAATCCAATATGATTTTATCAATCATTTCACAGCTATACAAGTCATGCTTCATTACTGGAACTACAGCTTTAAAGCACTTATCTAACGAGTCGAAATGTGCGACAAACATTATTTTTTGTTTAGGAGGAAGATCATCTAAACTCAATGTGATTTCTGTTAACAATATTAAAGTCCCTTCGCTACCACAAATTATCGGACATAAATTATAATTATCATTAGAATTATTACTTATTTGATCCAATAAACTATCAATAGCATAACCTGTGTTTCTCCGATGAATTTCAGGTTTAGCTAAATTAGTTTTAATCAGCTTTCTCGTTTTTTCATTGTTAATTTCATGAAAATACCTATAAATATCTCCTTCTAAAGTATTTAATTTTAATTTTTTACATAATTCTTGTTTAGAAATATCACCAAATTCAACAGTAGTTCCATCTGAGAGAACTGCTTTAATTTTTTTTACTTTATCTCGAGTAACGCCATATTTAATAGATGTAGAACCCGATGAATTATTTCCAACCATTCCTCCAATAGTAGCTCGATTGGAGGTCGAAGTATTAGGACTAAAAAATAAACTATTCTTTTTTAAAAATAAGTTTAATTCATCTCGTATAATACCAGGTTGAACACATACTTCTTTATCCTTAGGATTAAAAGATATAACTTTTGTAAAATATTTTGAAAAATCTACAATAATTCCAAAACCTACTGTTTGTCCTGCTAACGATGTTCCAGTTGCTCTTGGGGTAATTGAAATATTATAGACAGATGCAAAAAGAATAATTTCTTTTACATCTTTATCATTTTTAGGATATACAATAGCACTTGGTATAATTCGATATACCGATGCATCTGTTGAATATATTTTTCTATGTAATTCATCCGTTTTTAAATCTCCATCAATAACCTCATTTAATAAGTTCCATTTATATTTTTCCATTTATGTCTACTTAGGATCAAATACTAGATACTTATGTTTTTTTTCTAACAATGCTAGCAATGCACTTCTAGAAGCTTTGATTCTCTGTTCAACAGAACTTTGAATAGAATGATAAGAAGAATGTGGGTTAATCACTAATCTACCACCTATCCAATCTTCACCATCTATCCAAGCTTTAATTAAGCTATCGTTTAAGTTTGGCGGCTCTTCCGGAAGAACGTCTAAACAAACCATGTTAAGTCTTTCCTCCCTTAATGCTTTTTCAATTAATGACAAGTCTTTTATTAAACTACCTCTTGCTGTATTAACTAGAGAACTTCCTTCCTTCATATTTGAAATAAAAGCATCATTAATCATCCCCTGAGTATTAGAATCTAAAGGACAGTGTAAAGAAACTATATCACTATTTTGCAATAAATCATTTATATTATCAAACCTTCTTGTATTAAAAACCTTAGCGGATCCTGGAGAAACATAAGGGTCATAAAAACAAGTGTCATAACCTAAGTAATTAATTTTCTTTAAAGTAGTCGCTCCTATTCTTCCTAAACCAATAAAACCAACTGTTGTGTCTTTACTTCTTTTTATGTTTTTTTTTACGTTTTCCTGCCAACCAATAGAATAAGATTTACTTTTGAAATCATATCTAGTAATTTCTCTACTGCAATTAAGAATGAATGCAATTGCTGTATCACTTACTTCCTCTGTACAATAATCAGGATTGTTACATACTGTAATATTTCTTTTTCTACAAGCTTCTAAATCAATTTTATCATAGCCGACACCATACCTTATAATTGTATGTAATTGACTAAATTTATCTAAATATTCACCAGTTACTTCTTGATGCCATACCATAAGAACTTGAACATTATCTTCTGGATTATTTGTGAGGTATTCGCCTAATTCTTTTAATTCTATAGTGGGATTAACCACTCTATCTGTAATAAATATTTTACCTATCATTTAACTTTATTTTTTTTATATATTTTAACTTCCCATCATTTCTTGTGACTTTTGAAAATAAATAAACTGATAAAACTGCCACTACTGCTATAGTTATTCTGATGAAAAATATTATCATTAAATCAGCATGAAACAAACCAAATAAGACTGTTTCCTCAATGAGACCATGTGCTAACATTAAAAATATTAATAAATTTAACTTGTGCTTAGCGGGTACATTTTTTATATCTTTTAATAAAATCCCAGCGCCATATGTTACACCTAATAATCCTCCTACTAAAAGACTAGACATATAGGTATGTCGATTAAGGAATGATTGAAAAATTTTCCACTTTTTTAAAAGTTCAAATATAAAAATCAACAATGTGACCAACACAACTATCTTTAATGATAGATACATGCTATTTTTAAACGATTCTAGTAGTACAGTAAAAAAATCAAGTTTTGTTTCTTGTATTACCAAATCATTTGTAATCTGAACAAGTTCAGGGGAAGCTAATTTACCCGCCAAGATTCCCCCTATTAACGCAGCAAAAAATCTTGTTATTGAATGAATTATTACAGGAAACCCTACTTTCTTTAACACAGCGACTTCAAGTGGTATTGAATGGCATATAGCTAAAAATGTTCCAATAATTGTCCATTCGTAACCATTTAGACCTAAACTAGCAGCAACTGCAATCCCTGCATAAAGATTAAATAAAAAACCAGCAGCAATAGCTAAAGCTGCCCCTGAGGGCAAGCCTAAAACATCTGTGATTGGTTCAAATAAAAATGAAATATTGTTTATAATTCCAAAATAATTAAGGATATCTATTCCTAAAGCAAAAGGAACCACTAGTTTTATTATCATCCAAGAGGATGAAATAGATTTATTTAAAGCTTCTTTCATATTTAATTTTATTGAAAAATTATGCAGTTAGGCAACTTATAGCATAACTGCATAATTGAAATTAAGAATGTATATTATTTAAAAATTATAATCTATAATTAACATATCTCTATAGCTCGGTAAATTTTCATCAGCACTAAAAACAGGCGAAACATCGTGCATTAACTTTTCATCATTAAGAACAATTGTATCAAGAAAATCATTCAACATTTTATGCGTGATAGGATTTTTATCAAGTTTATATAATCCTGAAATACCTCCCAAAATATTATTTTTTGAAATCAAATGTTGAGAAACAAATTTATGTCCATCACGATGTATACCCTCAGGTGTAGGTAAACCTAGAGATTCTGCTGAAGATAAGATTCTTATTTGGTGTACATTTACCTGAATTGAATCATTTTCGATTGGTAAGTGACTCACCATTTTTTCAATAAGATTTTTTAAGAGTGGTGAATTTTTAAATTCATTAGATGAAGGTGAGAACACTCTTTCTAAATCACCAACAAACTTATTAATCTCATAACTTTGTGTAAAAGACTTTTTATCTTGTATTACATCTAACTTATTTAAAAGCCTATTGTAATTAAAAAAAGCTATTCTTCTTTTTCTATATTTACCTTTGTCAGACATATATGAATCTACTTCTAATTCATTCCAAAAGCTTTTAAATTCTTCTTTTTCTTCTTTATTTATTTCTAATTTTTCTGTTAATTTTTTTCCATCAAAAAGAATGTAAGGATTGTCATTTGATAAAATTGATTTAAGATTTTTTGTAATCATGAGTTTTATTAATTAATGTTAAGTACTCAAACTTAGACTTATATGAAAAAATCATGACAATAAACAATGCTAAACATTTGTTAAAAAAATACTAAAACGTTAGAGTTGTTTTTATAATTAATTTTTTTTTTATGTATGAACATATCATGTTAATAATTCATTAAAAAACAAACTCTATTTATTAAAAAAATAACATTCTTTTTAATAGATTTATTACTATATGTTAATAAAAATACTTACGGTAGGCAATTGGGTATAAGGACAAATAGAATGTGCGTACTCAAGAACTTAACGCTACAAAATTGAAACATTGTGTTATTCATTAATAAAAACGCAACACTCTAAAGCAACTTTCAATTACCCTAAAATATTAATAACAACTTAAAACTATTTAAAGAGAATTATAAAGTAATTCAGAGCTAGTCAATCTGGTTCTCCAAATAAATATAGTCTAGCTTTCCACAGTATGTTTTTTCTTCCCCTTTGTTTTGGCTTATAAAGATTTAAAAAACTAAAAAAAGAAGTTACTAATACTAATATTGTAATAATATTATTTAGAGAATGTAGAGATTTAATGGGTAGTATAAACAAAAGCAAAATTATTACCTGCCAAACAACAAATAAACACTTTATCTTGCATGAAGAAATCTTTTTTTTATTATCCATCGTTTATTTAGACTTTAATTAATTAAAAGGACTCCAATCTTCTAGTGTAAAAGAACCTTTTTTTTCTACTACTTCTAATACATCTTCCATCTTCAAATATAGATCAAAACCGTTTATATCTGAACCAAAACACCAACCATCTCCTGCAACATTTTCTAAAACAATATCAAAATCACAAACTTCTAAAACAGCAGAATTTATTTTGCCTATAGCATTATCTAATTCATTCTGTTTTATTAAATTCTTAAGATCTCTTTTAAACCCCATCGGTTTATTGAACTTTGTTCACACTTCTAACTTTATTAATATTTACACTACAGTTATGAGGTTTTCCTTCTGCATTAATTTCAACTTGAAGCATATTTCCATTTTTACCAATAACCTTCTAGTATAAATCATAATTCTGCTGATCCGATAGTGAATTAAAATAAATTTCATCTCCTATATTAATATCTTCTAAGTTGTAATTCATCGTTTTATTGAACTTTAAATTTCTTAGAAATAATATTTATTGTTATTGATGTTTTCTTCGTGAGTAACAAACTTAAAGCCATATTCTTACTACAAATCAATGTTGTTTATCATTCCCATTTTTGCCGTTGTATATACGTTATCTTCTTCCAAAAAAGTAATTGATATATGACCGTCAACACGGTTTTCATCTACGAGCTGTGCACCATAGTTTCAAACTCGTTTGACATTCTCATATTTGGATGTGTTTGTGATCTGAATATTCATCGTTTATCTAGACTTTAGTAATATTAACGAAAGAACCTTTTTCAATCCATTTAAGAAGATCAGTATTTACAATTCTTTCTTCCTGGTCCCATTCTCCAATATCATCTTTAAAATGACCTTTAACTTTCTTTCCGTATAGATTAGCTACTTGCTTTATGTTTAAAAATTGAGTTTTCATAATATGATCGTTTATTTAAATTTCAGCTAGCATGCTCGTAAGGTTGAATTTTATTTATTTCTTTCGAATTTTCATTTTTAGCTTTTCGTATTTCATAAAACGATTGAAGATTCGACCAGAATTCAGGACTGTTTCCAAAGAATTTACTTAATCTTAAAGCCATTTCACCACTAATTCCCATTTCTTGCCTTAAAATCTTACCAACTCTAGTTTGATTTACATTAAGTTCTTTTGCCAGTCTATAAGCACTTAAGCCCATTGGTATTAAGAAATCTTCTTTGAGGATTTCTCCAGGGTGTATGTTTATTAATTTTTCCATTTTAAAACTCGTTTTAGTGATAGTCAACAATCTCAACGTTATAGGCGCTATCCTCATTCCATTGAAATATGATTCTCCATTGCATATTAATACTAATTGAATGAAATCCTATTAAGTCCCCACTAAGTGGATGTAATCGGTTTCCTGGAGGAATTGTCAAATCCTTCAAGTTATTGGAAGCATGAATCTGTATAAGTTTTCTTAATGCCTTTCTTTGGATAGTTGAATCTACTTTTTTAGACATTTTACCATTGAAAATTTTTTCAGTTTCTTTATCCCCAAATGATTTTATCATTCTAATTTCTTATTTAAAACAAATATACAAAACAAAATGTTTATTACAAAACATTTTGTTTTGTATATTTAGTTGACTCAGATATTTTTATCCAGGTTAGTTATGTGGAACTTAACCAAAAACATCAACTACATTTCTGATCTGTTTGTTTAACAATTAAAATTAGAAAACTATTTTGAATATTTGGTATTTTAGTTTTTTTAAGGAAAGTGATAAAATTTTTTTTATATTTATATAACTAATTGTAATTAAGTCAGTTATGAGAAAAATAATATTTTTATTGTTTGTGATTTTATCTATAAATATTTATGGACAAGAAATAGAGGAAATTGTAGTGATAGCAACAGCTAGAACAATTGATACAGGTGGTGGAGGTTATCATGTTTTTAATTCACAAGCTTCTACGACAATTCGTTCGGGGATCGAAATTCCTCGTAGTGTATTAAGAGATCTTAGAAGTTTAGCAGAAGATAGAGCTATTACAAGAGCTAATCATGCAACGCAAAGAGACAATGCCGTAATTGTCACAACTTCTGTAATAAGAAAGCCTTTTAGAGCAAGGCCAGGGGTTAGAATACCTTAATTAACAAACAAAATAAATTCTTTTTGTTTGTTAAGACTTTATTTGTTCATCCATTGTGGTTTATTAAATTCTGTTTTATGATTAAAGCTGGTTTTGTTATCCCGTATCACTTTGTGGAAATTGGTCAAAAACACGGGCAACATTTCTTATCGGTTTATTGAACTTTTATAAGTTTTTAAAAGAGTAATTCTTCGTACCAATAAAAAAACCATCCATTATTTTCTGCATTAATGAAGAATAATTGGAAAATATCTCTTTTATCAATTTTAAATCTTCTTTTGTAGCGTTTTTAAAATCTTCAGAATCTTTAGGATGTGTTATTTTATCTCTTAATTTTTTTACGTTTCTAAGCCTTTCTAGATTTTTGGAAAAATAATCACTTTGAACTTTATCTTTTTGCCAAGTTGAACAGATTTGCTTTAAAGTTTTTTTGAACTTATCCATAAAAGCATCATAATCACTATACCCTTCGTATTTGTCTAATCCATTTAAGTTATAAAGATCTGATTCGATTAAGGAAAACAACTCCCTCAGACAAGCTCTATAAAGAGTATTAAATGATCTTTGATTATCTTTATTTTCAATAGTTATCTCTAGTAAATTCAAATAATCATTTCTTATAATATTATGTGTTTTTTGAAAATTCTTCATTATTTCAAAAGCGTTTTCAAATTCTTCCAAGTTTTCATAATACTTAGTAGGATGTTCCATCGTTTATTTGAACTTTTAATTTGTATTTATTCTCCCTTTTCTTTAGTACTAACTATTTAGATATTTCTTAATTTAATCGCTCATAATCAGTTTTTTTTCCATTAACATAGGTTTCAATAGCAAACATTTTACCTTCCTTGTTGTAAATTTTTACTTTCCCATCTTTTTTTCCATTTTTTGTCTTACACTTACTCCTTAACTGACCGGTATTATAATATTCTAATATTTCGTCTTTAATTTCACCGTCGACAAATTTAGTCTTGGTGAATGTATTTTCATCATGAAAATAGAGCTTGAATATTCCATTTGCTTTACCCTTTTTGAAATATCCTATTTCTTGTATTGGTAATTCATTTATAGAGTCAACTTGTATTTTAATGTTATATTTATAATCAACATAGTAAACTTCTTTTATTGTATCACTTCCAATGTATGATACTGATTTATGGTATTCATATCCTTCTTGTTTCAAATATTCTTTACTGAAGTAAGCAATATATTTTCCATCTGGTTTATTGAATTTGAAATTATTAACCTGCCATAATTCACCATTTTTATAATAACTTTTCCATTCGCCATATTTTATCCAAAATATTGATTTTCCTTCAAGTTTAAATCCTTTAGAGTCTAATTCAGTTTTATTACAAGAAAAAAGAGAATAAGCTAGGATGAATAATAAAATCTTATTAAAATTAAATTTCATATTATAATCGTTTTATTGAACTTTAGTTTCTGCTAGATTTTTGAAATCATCTAATTTTTTTTGAATGGGCTTCCAAGTTTTGGTAGCCTTAATAACTTTTTCATTTAGCATTAAATAAAAATTATTTGTCTTTTTTTGAAACCATAGTGTTATTAAATCTTCTTGATTAGATAACTCTACCATTTCGCCATTTAGTAATCTGTTTTTCATCCATTTTATTGAACTCCTAATTATATTACTTTCTACAACAAAAAAAATTATGAGCTTTTGTTAGTATTATGTTTATTGATGAATGTGAATTTTTTAGATTCGTTTTGAGTCTGTTTTAAGTATTCATGTGGCATCGCAGGATTTAAAATAACATCTACAAAAATTTTCTTATCCTTTAGTGTTTTTACTATAATACTATTTTCTGTGATAATCTTATTAGTTTCTTTGTTGATTCGAACATTAATTCTTTCTTTTGAAAATGTTCCCATATTTATATTTTTTAATTTGACTTTTTTTCTTAATGTACAACGAATTAACGAATTAACGTAAAAATGTTTACGTTAAATAGGTCGAGTTAAATTTGAAACTTTTGTTTTTTATTTGAAAAATTACTTAGAAAAGGTTGTTCCTAAGTGTTTTCAATATGTAGAAATAACTATTTGAATTATTTAAATAATATGATTTGTTATAAATTGATTTTGTAAAAATGTTTTTCATGAAAAAAAATAAAATAATTGCTATAAAAAACAAACTAATATTTTACTTTAAAAACTTATTAATATTTACAATTTCAACTTTTATTTCCTACCTAATACTTCATGAAATTATAAATACTGAAGTGGTTTATTATTATTATTTCCTAACAATATTAATACTTGTTTTTAGAAAAATACTTAATTATTTTATTCTGATTAGTATGAAATTAGCGATAGAATCTTTCTATGGTAAGTTTTTTGAAATCAAAGAGTTGCCGAAACCTTTTGTTAGTGTTTTAAAATTACTTGTATCTATGTGTGTAGTATTGTATTCGGCAACAAGATCTTTTTTTGAAATGAATTTAAAAAATATGATTTCTATTGAGAATATGCTTTTTCAAGCATTTATTTTATGTTTGTTATCAGCTTTTATAACATTTAATTTAGGCTTTCTCACACATAATAAGGTATTAGGAACATTAAAAAAAACTATTCTAGATAACTAAAATTTTAGCAAGCAGAGCGAAAAGTACTAATCTGCTATAATATTGAAAAGTGAGAGTATAAACAGCCGACGATCTGTCCTATCTTTTATTTAATAGTAGTTTTACACCTGTTAAAATTTTAATTGTATCATAAATTTAAAAAATGATAATGTATTTTAAACCAACTTAGAGTATTGAATCGAGATAATATTTTTGATATTGTACTTGTGATTTATTATACAAGAATCGCATTTGTAACTATTAATTGCTAACTTTTATAAATTCGCAAACAGGTTTTTCAGGTAGTTGATTTATGTAACTTTCATTTAATTCTAGAGCCAACTCATAGTAATCCAAATAAACTCGATTTAATGATTTCCTTAATATAGAAAGCGTTTTCCCTGAAGAGGTTATTACTCCAGGAATATTTTCTGTATTCCCCCAATAGGTTCCTTGGTCATCTTGTTCTACAGAAATGATAATTGTCTTTATTTTATCCATTTTTTAGTTCAAACAATAGTTACTACTGTATTATTTTTTACAACTACTTTAAAGTCCTTATTTGGGTAATTCCCGTTACCTCCTAAAGTTTCGATTAATTCTTGTATCTCGGTTGTTAAAATTTGTTTTTTTATGTAATCTATATCATAGCCTAAAACACGTTCGGTATATCGTACTATAGCGTGATCAGAAATTTCAATAGTATTGCTCAAGTTAAATTTATCAATTTCAGTTTTTATTTCATTGATAATCTTAAGCTTTAAATGATATTCCTTTTGGATGTTAGCTAATTTGATTTTTAAAGCTTGAGCTTCTCCTTCCATTATTTTTAATTGAGATTTTAAGCCTTTGATCTTTATTTTTTCTTTCATGATTGTTCTATTGATTATTTAGCAAGCGGAGCGCGCAGCCCCAATCTACCAAAACTAATACTACGAAGTGGGTGGTTTAGCAGCCGACGATGTGTCCTACCTTTTTATTTAATTACAGAGTGAATTTGAATAAGGTAATGTGTTTTTTAAACCAACTTAGGGCATTGAAGCGAGATAATATTTTTGATAAGTGCGAAGTATGAGCCTTAACAGAAATTTACCGAAGCAGAAAAAGCTAAGTTGGTTTTGTTAGGTTTGTTTATTCAAGGATTTCAACATCAATAGATTTGCTGATTTTAAATCCAGTATCATTATTTATTATAAAGGTAATTTTACCACCAATTAATTTATTTGAACGACCTGCTCTATTAAAACTATATGTGAATGTTTCGTTTGTTATACCAGTAAATTCTTTTAATGGTATAATACTTCCAAAAGAATACTTTCCATTCAAAAAAATATTATTAGTGTCTGTTTGTATTGTTAAATAGTAATTAGGTTGTACTCTTAATTCTTTTAATGTAGGTCTATCAAGTGTAATGCTAACCAATTCATTTGAAATACTATTTGATAAAAATATTTTGCTTTTAGATAAATTAAAATCAAATTCTACAGGAGTAGATTTAAATTTAACTCGCTTAGTTTTTCTAATGCCATTTGATGCAGAAAGAGTAACAACAAAATCATTATTACTTACACTCGTTGGAATAAATGATAAGTTATAACGGCCTTTACTGATGTTATTTATATATCCAGGAATAGATTCTTTTTTTCTAAAGATAAGTTCACCACTTTGTCCTCTAATATCCATTGTGTAGTTTAATGATTCATTACTTGTTTGGGTAATATCTAATACTAAATTTACAGAACTGCCAACTGTATTTATTTCAGAAACTGGTTCAAACAAGAAATCAAAGTCAGTGATGTCTTTACTTACAGAGTAATTTAATTCTGCTTTTTCCGTATTCCCATTACTATCTTTAAAATCAAAATTTACAATGTGTTTACCATCAATAGTAGGGGTATATGTCAAATTTTGAACTAATGAGTCTAGTTCATATTCTTTGCCTTCAGGAATTATATTTCCATCAATTGAGTATGCTCCATTTCCTTCAGAAAAATAAGAAAACGAATATGTAGTACCATTAACAAGCCTTTCTGGTTTTATAGTAATTTGGCTATTTAATGACTCTGACAATGATATTTTTTTGTTGCCTGTTATAGAAACTTCAAAGGGAAATGACTCTATAATATTAATTTCTTTATCACAGCTATTTAGAAATAGTATTAAAGCTAAAAGAGAGATTATTTTTTTGTGTAAATGCATAATATGAAATTTTATAAGGTTAAAAGTTAAATCGTAAGCCAGCTCCAACTATAAATTTGTATAAAGAAGTATCACTGGTTGTTAAAAAAATTGAGTTACGGACAATGGCAGAAAAATGATGGTTAATTTTAAAAATTATAGCAGCTCCTGCATACCCACCATAAATGATACCTCCTTCTGTTTCTAGAATAGCGCCATTAGGGAGCAATTTTGATTCATCATTAAGAACTTCGGTTCCAATCGATCCACCTATGATTAATCTAGTAGTTATATTTCTAGATTTTGTACTTAAAAAATTAATCTGATTCGTGTATCCTAAATTAAAGATGAATACTTCGCTCGAAACATTTAATCCCTGTGTTTTAATATCATTGATATCTATAAACAAACCCATTTCAAGACCTTTATTTTTTTTATCATCTATTTCAATATTAAAATTTGTTAGATTCACTAAGCCTTGATTTTCAGATATGCCAAAAATCGTTTCAATACTTGCATTAGTGCTTTTTTTGAGTGTTTCCTTTTTTTTGCTGATCTTTTTAGAGTTTAATTTTTTTGATCCATATTCTCGTTTTAGCTGTTCAACTTCTTTTAAAATTTGATTGTTATAAGCCTTCAATAAATCAATTTGAATGTCTAAATTTTCTTGAATTTTTTTTTCAAATTGTTCATCATCTAAATTGCTTTGAGAATGAGCAACAAATGTGGTAATTGAAGCTAAAATGTAAATAAATTGTTTTTTCATAATGTAAATTTTAAGTGTTTATTAATTGATGTAATATTTTGATTATGTGATTTTTGAATGTTTTTTGTATTTTGATAAGAAATGAATGACGATCATTAATACTATAATTATGTATGCAAATAATGATTTGAAAAAAGCACTTTGTATAGGAGTTAATGAGCTATAGTCACTGTTGTAAATTCCTTTAATGTTTAGTAGAGCTTGATCAAATATTTTATCGTTATTCAGAAATTCGGAAAGAGAACTAGTTGCAGTTACTGCGAATGGTATTATCAGTATAAATAAGTCTATTGCAGCTGTAAATATGAATGTTTTAATCCAACCAAATTGTTCTACTTTTTTAAAGTTTAAGAAAGTAGTGATGTTCAGGAGTAATTTTAAAATTACAGCTATAACAAGTACAAAGTTTACTATGCATATTTTATTGATTTTGGTTAAAAAATCCAAGCTTAATGTTACACCTAATAAAAAATAGTTTAATAGATATATTATTAAAATTAGATAAAGTAGTTTGATGAAATATGGAATTAATTTACTCATGATAGTTATAGATTAAATTTTTTAGGAGCTTGACCTTTTGAGCCATTAATTAGAAGTTTTATATCGTCATATACCTGTTTGTAAACAGTCATATGGTCATTAGCTTTTTTAAATGAAAATTCATTATTACTAAGGTTTTTGGTATAATGATTTCCATTTATTCTATCAGCTTCAATAAGCCTATGGTTTCCTTCGGCTATCACTCCAAAACATTGCCCTGGTTCAAAATTTATAATGCTTTCGTTATTAATTATATTCTTATCGGCTTGACTAAATGTTTTAGAGCTTTTTAAACTGAAATCAGAAACATTAATAGATTTTTGCTTTTTTTCTCGAGTGCCCAGCATATTTTGAAAATGATTTAATGTCTCAGGGTTTGTAGAGCGAAATAGAAATTGACTCCCCATGTTAGAAACAATAGAAGAAGCCACTTCTTTTCCATATCGAGTGATTAGTTGGCTTAAATCTTGAATAGCAATACATGTGGCTATTTTATTATCTCTAGCTGTTTCAGGTATATTTTGAAAATCGGGTATAGATAAGCATGTAAATTCATCAATTATAACAGCACTTTTAAATTGCTTAGGTTTATTCATTTTTTTGAGAACAATTCCAACAATAGAACTGTAAATAGGCGTATATAAATCTCTTTTTTGAAGATTAAATATTAAGTTTAAAACACTAGGCTGTTTTGGGTTATTAGGTAAGTTTAATTTGTCCGTAGTAACTAAACTTTTAAAAATATTAGGAGTGTCTAGAGAACTAAAAAAGGCTGTAAATGTCGAAATTATACTTCCTAATAGTTTTGGATCTTTTCTAACACTTAGTAGAATTGTTGCGCTTCTTTTTGCTTCTTCATCCGATGATAACATTCTAATTAATCCCTCGGCATCAATACTCAAAAAAACGGCAATTATATGTGGTATCGTAGTAAATTGTTCTCCTTTGTTTTTGAGAAAAATAATTACACCCGTTAAAACCGATTTTCCTGCATTGAAAAAGTATTTAGCATTGTCATTTTGGGGAATACCTACAATACCACTTAAGAAGTAGCTGGAAAAGTCAATTATATCACTTTTATCTTCACATAATGTTAGTGGATTAATTTGATCTAGATTTTGATCAAGTGAAAAATTTATAATTGGTTTGTTTGCCTTTTTTGCTGCATTATTGATTAGTGGTGATAAATCTCCTTTAGGATCAAAAGACATAACCCCCATATGCTTAATGCAAAATGATAATAAAGGGTTTATTAATGAGAATGTTTTTCCCGATCCGGCACCACCAATTCCTATAATACCTCTGAATAGATTTTTTATTAAATATTTTTTAGTTTTTGATTTTAAATAGAAGTATTTATTTTTATCTGTAAGATTTAAAATTTGTATTTTCTTATTTGCAAAAATTAAATACAATGTAATGGCTAAAATGCTAATTGCGATTATGTTCATGGTTTTTTGTTTTAAATTTATTAGGCTTTTGATGTCTTGCGCTGCTTCCTTTTTCGCCTCTGATCATTCCATACCTTTCCATTTTATTAGCATAAGCAGTTTGCATTTTAGAAAGGTCTTTTTTTCCGTTTATGAAAGATTTGGCACTAAGTCTGCCATCTTGAGTAATAGGAGTAATCACAATTTCCATATGATATGTTGTTTCATCAGTATGCAAATGCATTGAAACTATATTTTCATTTCCTCCAAAGTGTTCGGCAACAAATTCTTTATTGTCATTAATCCAAGATTTATAAGAGTCTTCATTACTGAATATTTCATTCATCTTTTGGTTATCAGAAGTAAGAATTATTTCAATTGCCTTAACGGCATCTTTTCTGATTTTTCGATCAAGTTTATAGCGTTCATTTATGTTGTTATTTATTCTATTATTTAGTGGATTGTGTTTAGTAAATTGTGTCCATTCGTTTTGAGTGAAACTAATTCCGTTTTTATCCCAATGGATGTTATTATTTACCTCTTTAGGATTTGCGTTTTTGAGGAGATTCTGTTTCACCATTAGAAGCTCGATCAATATGTTTTCCGATACCTCTCATGTCTCCTTTTATTTTCATAACGCGCATTATAGCGTAGCTCATGATTATCGATTTTTATGTTTAAAATTTTTTAGAATTGAAGGATGAAATAGGTTTTGACTTTAGGCAAAATTCATCCTGTATTTTTAATTCTAATCGCTTGCGATTGAGAATTAAAAACACTTTTTTCTGCAAGAAAAAAGCAAACCAGCTTCCGTAGGAAGTGTAGTTTGTACTACACTTCGTATAAGCATGTATCGTTCGATACATTTTTAATTAATACTTTTTTCTAGTTTTTTAAATAATTGATTGTTTGATTTTTTAGCTCTAAAATCTTCGAGTATTTCCTCCCAAAGGAATCATATTAAACATTTCAAAAAGCCTGTCTTTTACTTGCGGGCTATATTTTTTTTGAATTTCTTGGATAGTCATATTTGTAGTGACATATGTTTTTTGACCACGTTCTTTAAAATTATTATATCGTATTTGTAAAATGCGATCGAATAAGTCTTCTTTTATACCCCAAGATTGAACCATTTTTTCTGTGCCTAAATCATCAAAATGAATTGCTCCTCTAGAGTATTTTTCGACAACTAATTCACCTCCAAATTTTTCATTTGATTTACTCTCCTTGTTGAATTCGTTTATTACAGTGTGGACAGATGTATTTTTGAAGTAAATCTGCTTTAAATTATATTTTAAACTGATGATTCGAACAATATCAAAGATGGATGATTTTCCACTTCCACATGGACCATAAATTAGAAGCCCTTTTCTGAGCTCTCCATTGGTTATTTTTTCAAATTCAATATCATTGGCAAAGTATTTTGAAATAATGTCTAAAAAGAGCTTATTTTCGGCATCAACTTCAAAATATCTATTCTGTTTAGAAAAATATTGTTTCCCTTCAATCCAAATTTGTTTTTTAATCCACAAAGTTGAGATAGGGGGTAGTGGACGTGGTCTATTTTTGTTCTGAAGTGAATCAAAATATTTATTTGCTGATTCATTTGATTTTTTTTCTTGCGCAACTCTTTTTTTTCTTTCTTCTTCAGATTCTAAACCCATCTGAATTTTCACTCGTTGTCCTAATGAATTTTTCATTTCTTTTTTCTGGGATTAGCATTAATTACATTTCCTTTAATTGAAATTTTCTTTTTAAAAGAATTATTAAGTTTATTATTAAAACTTGTATTATTATCATTAAGGATTTTCGTAATAGGGGTATTAAGATTATTCATAATAGGGTTCCCTTTTAGAGCTATATACCTATTAAGAATTTCCTTGGTACCTCTTTTGTAGATTAGTTTGCTTTCGAGGTAGTCAAATTTGATTAATGTATTTATCCAAAAACTTACAGTTTCTTTGGTTACATTATAAAGTTCAGCAAAGTACTTGTTAGTAGCCCAACATATACCTTCTTTATTTGCTAATGAAGTTATTTCACCATACATGAGTTTCATATTAGCTGACAATCTATTGTCGTATCTAACAAAAGCTGGAATTATGGCATAATAGGACGGATTTGTATTTTCCATAGTTATAAGTTCTATAGAATACAGTACATTTGTACTATATCAAATTAGTAATTGATTTAAAGTCTAAAAAAAGTGTAGGAAGCTGTTTTTTAGGCTTTTTTGTTTTTTAGCACATAATTGAGAGCTTTGTTTTTTAATTCTGATTTAGAAATCTGTTTATTGCGTAGTAACCATTTGTCTAAATCTTCTTTTGAGAAGAAAATGATTTTGCCATTAGGTTTGCTAAAGGTTATTTCACCTTTTGAAGTTAGTTTATATAAGTAACTTCTTGATATACCTGTATAATCACAAGCTTCATCAAATGATAGTACTTTTTTAGAGCCTAATAGTAATTGTTCTATTCTATTAAGTCTTTCATCTAATTTTATATTGTCCATTATCTATGGTGTTATAGATTAATAATTAACTGTGCAGTTGCTTTTGTTTTCTAATTGTTAACTGGTGACAAATAAATGATGATAATGGGAAATTATATTAAGAAATGAAAAAATGATTACTAAATCATTTTTAAACAATTGATTTACAGGTATTAATTTGTTTTTAATGATTCAAGTACGGATACGGATTTTTTATAATCCTTGCTCAAATGGATTATTTTTTTATTCTTTTTGTAGAAGTTTAAGTACTTGGAAAATACTTTTCGGTCAAAGTTTTGTCTAGATCCTCTAGAAGGTTCTATTTTATTGCAATCAAAGATAGAATCAATTTCATCTCTAGAATATACTTCTTTTTTTAATAAAAGAAGGAAAAGGAGAGATAATGATGTATTGGTTTTTTTTAATTTTAAGGGCCCAATTATCAAATGTATGTCTAGATTAATTAAATTTTTTATATCCTGTTCTGTATAGACTCTGAAATAAGATTTTAAGAAATCAAATATTACTTCCTTTTGTTCAAGAGTTAAATTAGGTGAAAGTTTGTTTTTATTATTTAAAACTAAATCTATATCTGTTTTTAATTCTTTTGGATTAAGGTTGACACCACTTTCGGTTAAGTTTAAATTATTTATGAATACTTCTGTTAATACATCTACATCAACATTGTCAGGATGATTAGTTAACTTTTGCAAGATAATTTTTGCTCCTTCTCTAAATTTATACTTATACCAAAAAATTTGCCTTATCCATTCTTTTCTTTTATAGCTATTAATAATATCTTGAAATCTTTCAAAATCTAATTCGTATAGAATTTTTTCTTTGAAATTTTCAGTGTTAATTGTTTTTAAAAAATCATTTTGTGATGGGTTGTATTTGTTACTTCTAGATTGGGAATATTTTAGATCTTTTTCTCTGATGGCAATTATTATTGTATTGTAAAATTTGATTTGATCGGTTTTCTTAAATAATTTGAAGGTATCTACAGAACAACTGATATATTTTATATAACCAAAGTTCTTTGAATCTTTTTTTGCATTTCTTATGATTTTTATAAAAAAAGGAAAGAAAATTAATAGTATTATAATTGAAGTTAAATATATTCCCCTGTAGAATATATCATTATTAAATCGATCTAATTCAAAATCGATTGCTAGTAATATTAGAGGGATAAATGGAACAGCGATTATTGATAAAATAAAAGTTTTACTATTAAAAAAAACTGTTTTGTGTAGAAATAGCTCAAATAATTTTTTCATAACTCAATCTTTATTTTAGGTATAATATTAGCAGCCTCTTTCATCTTTTTATCAATGATTTTAGCATAGATTTCTGTTGTTCTAATTTCTTTATGGCCTAATCTTTTAGAGACTGTATATATATCCGCTCCATTTTCAAGTAAAAGCACCGCATTTGTATGCCTAGCGCTATGAAAAGTAATGTGTTTAGTGATTCCAGCACGCATACACCAACGTAAAATTTCAGCATTGAAATGTGCTCCGTATTTTAAACCAACAAATACACGATCACTTTCATTAGTTCTTTCTCCTAATAATTCTCTAGCTTGGTCTGAAATATATAAATACTCTAATCCGTCCGTTTTCTTTTGTTTAAATATAATTCTGAAGCCATTATCTTCGTCACGCACTTCGGACCAAATCATTTTATTAATGTCGGACCAACGTAAACCACATAAGCATGAAAATAAAAATGCATTTTTGAGCATGATGTATTTGCATTCAGCTGTAGCTAATGCTTGAAGTTCATTATGAGTAAGGTATTCTCTAGTTGATTCCCCTTGCTCGAAACCTTTAATATTTTTAAGAATGTTTTTTTCTAAATAACCTTCTTCATAAGCACTTTTTATGGCAGCTTTAACTTTATTAAAATAAGTGTATTTAGAGTTTTGAGATAGAGGAGTGCCGCTTTTTGTTAATGCTTTCTCAATTAAATATTTCTTGAAATTTTTTATAAAATCTTCGTTAATTTCATTGAATGTAATAGAAGAAGAACAATATTTTTCAAGATGCTTGTATGCAGCATCCCAATTGTCATAGTTGCCTTTACTCTCATAACGTTCCTCTTTCAGTTGGGTATAGTAGGTTAAAAAAGAAGTCTTTAATTTATTAGTGTTTTTTATCTCGTATTTACCTTTTATAACATCGGCTTGTCTTAGAGCTAGTATATTTTCGGCAAGTGTTAAGGTTTCTTTGTTTTCTTTTTTCTCTTTAGGTGACTTAGGATCACCATTTAAATACATCTTTAAATACTCAAAATCCCTGTTATGCTTTTTAATACCATTATTATCAATGTGAGAGCCTTTGTAGTATTCAATATATAAGCTAAGTTTACCACTAGCTAGCTTTTTCTTTTTTAAGGATATTTTCATAAAAGATGTACTTTAGTACATCTTTTAATGTTTTTTAAATAAAAGGTGTACTTTTGGTGTAATAAAAGTACAAAAATAACAATATAAAAAACAAATAAGATCAACTTGAATAATGTTAAAGTGTTGATTTAATTAGTTTTTATTGCTTTTAATTGTCTTTGTTTACTTTTGTTACTTCCCAATACAAAAATTAGCAAAAATATTACCCAACAATTCATCATTAGTAACTTCACCAGTAATATTGCCTAAATGGAAAAGCGCTTCTCTAAGGTCAATAGCAAGTAGGTCTCCACTCAAATTACTTTGCATTCCAGCTTGCACGGTTTGTATTTCTTCAAGAGATTTAATTAAGGAATCGTAATGTCTAGAATTAGTAACAATAGTTTCATCATTGCGTAAGGAACCGTCATTAACAAAACTGAGAAGCTTGTCAGTAAGCTGTTCCACACCCGTTTTTTGTTTAGCTGAAATAAATAACAAATTCGGAATTTCAGTAAGTATATTCTTTTTAGTTTCGGAGTCAATCCTATCCGCTTTATTTCCTATAATCAGTAAAGGTTTTTGAGGATGCTTATTTTTAATTTGAGCAATTTCATTTTTAAAACCATCAAGTTGATCAATTACTAATTGCGTACCATCCACTAAATAGATAACCACTTGCGCTTGATTAATTTTTTCAAAAGTTTTTTGAATTCCGATACCTTCAACCACATCATTGGTTTCGCGGATTCCTGCCGTATCAATAAATCGGAAACGTAATCCACCAATACTAATCTCGTCTTCAACAGTATCACGTGTAGTACCAGCAATATCCGAAACTATGGCACGCTCTTCGTTTAATAAAGCATTTAAAAGGGTAGATTTTCCTACATTAGGAGCACCTACAATGGAAACAGGAATACCATTTTTAATCACATTACCTATAGCAAAGGAATCAATAAGTCTTTTTAAAATAAGCTCTATTTTAGAAAGTAAAGTAACAAATTGAGTTCTGTCAGCAAACTCCACATCTTCCTCAGCAAAATCAAGTTCTAACTCTAGTAATGAAGCAAAATTTAAAAGCTGGTCTCTCAAATGTTTAATTTCATTACTAAAACCACCTCGCATTTGCTGAATAGCAATTTTATGAGCCGCTTCACTGTCACTAGCAATTAAATCAGCCACGGCTTCAGCTTGACTTAAATCCATTTTCCCGTTAAGGAATGCTCTAAGCGTAAATTCACCAGCATCAGCCATTCTACAGCCTTTACGGAGTAATAGTTGCAAAATTTCTTGCTGGATATAAGCACTTCCATGGCAATTTATTTCAATAACATCCTCGCCAGTATATGATTTTGGATTTTTAAAAAGGGAAACTAATACTTCATCCAATACTTTATGTCCATCTTTTATATGCCCTAAATGTATTGTATGTGATGCTTGTTTAATAATATCTTTCTGGCTTTTAGCCAAAAAAATAGAAGAAACAATAGCAAAAGCATCCGGTCCCGAAACTCTAATAATAGCAACAGCTCCAGCTCCAGCAGCAGAAGCTAATGCAGTAATCGTGTCGTTTGTCTTTCCAATCATAGGGCAAAGCTATTATTATAAAATTTAAAAATTAAGCTAAGAACAAAAATTATTTAGAAAAAAATGTATAGGCGTGACCACAAGGGTCGGGCTTTTCAATGCAATTCCTCACACTTCCTAGCGTCAGGTTGCGGGATTTCCATTACAATCCCTCACGCAAAAAAAAGAATCAAAGCTTGTAATTAATTTTAGGATTAAAAATTATAAAAATCTCATTAAAATATAGGTGTAATTGTGTTGTAAGATAAATAGTTCATTTTTTTTTAATAATACGATAATGTTATTGTTAAATTTATATAAATCAACAACTAATAAGCTCATGAATTTTAAAAAGACAAAAAGGATATTACTAGGTGCAGTAATATTCTGTTCAAGCCTTAATGCCCAAATTTTTCAAGATGGTCGAAATTGTAATCGTGTACAAGCGGATAATAATGGAGGCAATGATGTATGTGTTCGAACCGCTCCAGCGCCAACAGGTAATGCCAATGACATTAAAACCTTATTGAGAAATGCACAAATACCACAATCAGTTATAAACTCCAGACTAACCGATGGTCTATTTGCAAACCATATTGCGGGTATGGCAGCGGTAAGAGAGACGTCAGCTTTACTAGCAGCTCGGCGAAATACATATACAGGTCAGGGAACAATTGTAAATCAATCGAATTTAGAACAAAATAGAAATGCCATAGCAAACAATGGTGGAACATTTATTTTTAGAGGAAATATTACGATTGATGCCATTTCAAAATTTATTCAAGTAGGTAGCAATACCACTATTTGGATTGATGGAACAGTAACCTATACCGGACCACAACCTAATGGAACAACACCAGATGAATTTTCGGTATCCGATGTTGTAAATGGAGTATTTGAGGTAAGAGGAACTAATAATAGAAACAGAAAAACTAATGTTAATTTCTTTGGGACCAAACGTGGTAAAATAATTACAAACGGTCGTTGTGCAGGTGTATTTACAAGATTTGTACGAAATCTTGAAATATCAGGAATCAATTTTGAGCGTTGCCGTAATGTGTTATTTATTAATAATACTGTTGATAGTAAATTAGAAGGGAACTTTATATATAATTCTGAAAGGAGGGCCATACATATAAAGGCTACAAATAATGTAGAAGTTTCAAAAAATTTAATTTTTGAAGCCAAAGTAGATGGTATTGATGTAGACGCTTTTGCAAAGAATACCGATGTACTTAAAAATGTAGTATGTCACACAGGGGATCGTTTTATGATTTGGACAGAAATTGCTGTGGAGAATACTGTAGTTGATCAAAACGTAGGTATGTTTATGCCAAATGCAGACAGACGTGCATTAGCTTTTCAGGAAAATGGTAGCGAAACTACGCAACCACCAACCAGAGATAATACCTATTCAAACAATCATGTTTTTTATGCCGATTTAAATAAAGGAAACCGAGGTTTTGTTTTAAATCCACGAAGAAGAATTGTAAGAGAAAGTATAACGTTTAGAAATAACTATGTTTGGCAATCGATAACAAGAAAATTACCTTACGAAGATCCTAAAACAAATACTTTTGATGATGTATACTATTATACACCAGGCACAAATAATAATCCAGCACCATCAAACCCGCCAGTTGTAGTTAATCCACCAACACCAGCACCAACGCCAACTCCTGCACCGCCAACAAATGGAGGAGGGACAAATTTAGCTATAGGTAAAACAGTATCTCAGTCTAGTACCTATCAAAATAATAATGATTTTAATGCTCAAAGAGCTATTGATGGAAATACAAATATATTTACGCATACCAATAATGATGCTAATGCTTGGTGGGAAATTGATTTAGGAAGTCTATCACAGATTACTAACATTCAAGTATTCAACAGAGCGGATTGTTGTCAAAACAGGTTACAAAGGTTTCATGTATTAGTATCAAATAATGCCTTTACTTCTAAAAATTTAAACCAAACAATTAATCAGTCTGGAGTAGGCAACTTTTTTACCGCAGGAGAGGCTGCAAGTCCAACAAATATTAATATAAACAGAAGAGGACGTTACGTACGAGTACAATTAGCTGGAACAAACTTTTTACATATTGGTGAAGTTCGTATTAATGGTACTGCCAATACCGGTGGTGGTAACGGAGGAAACAAT
The DNA here is from genome assembly GCA_947498765.1 of uncultured Aquimarina sp. GTDB lineage: Bacteria > Bacteroidota > Bacteroidia > Flavobacteriales > Flavobacteriaceae > Aquimarina. The sequence goes on along the minus strand of CANMLG010000027.1, from coordinate 12,662 downwards.
AATCCAACATTTGTTTTAACCAAACGAAATGCATCTGGTTTTTCTATTGATGGCAACAATGGAGGAGCTAATCAACAAAATGTGTATTTGTGGAGTAGAAATACAGGAAATGTTAATCAACAGTGGGAAGAAATTGATAGAGGAAATGGTTTTTATAGCTACAGAAAGAAGAATACTAATTTTTGCCTAGATGGAGGTAATGGTGGCGCTAATGGGCAAAATGTAAAATTATTTACTTGTGGTGCAAACAACCAAAATCAACATTGGCGAAAAGTGAATATCAATGGAAATTTCCGATTAGAAAAACGTAACGCACCAGGTTTTTCAATTGATGGTGGTAATGGAGGTGCTAGAGAGCAAAATGTATACTTGTGGGCTAGTAGTAACACCAACCAAAATCAGCAATGGAGTTTTGCAAGTGTATCAGGAGCTAAATTGCTAGATAATAATCAGCCTGAGATCACTTTTTACCCAAATCCAGCTCAACATACCGTATTTCTAGATAACATAGAAGAATTTAATACTGTTATTATTTACAATATGCAAGGAGCAAAGGTATTAAGCAAACCTCTAAACACAAATGATATCGACGTAAGCAAATTAGCTAACGGAGCATATATACTAGAGTTTAAAGGAGATACTTTTAAAAGAATAGAACGAATTGTTATTAATAACTAGAAGTAGATTATACTTTCAACAAAAAAGAGACTGCCAGAAAAGGCAGTCTCTTTTTTGCATTTTATATAATAAAATCATCAATGTTTAATGCTGATCAATTCTAAAATCAGGATAAGCATCCATGCCATGTTCATGTAAATCAAGACCTTCAACTTCTTCTTCTTCCGATACACGGATTCCAATAGTTTTCTTTAAAGTGAATATGATTACAAAAGCAGTGGTAACACAAAATACTCCAATAGATACTATACCAATCAATTGAGTAACTAATTGATCAATGCCAGCTAAATTACCAAAAACACCTACAGCTAAAGTTCCCCAGATACCACAAATTAAGTGAACTGCGATGGCTCCAACAGGGTCATCTAATTTTAAACGATCAACTAAAGCAATTCCAGCAACAATAAGTCCACCTGCAATAATACCAATTAAAATAGCATCAGTAGGACTCATTTGATCGGCTCCAGCAGTAATGCCAACTAGTCCACCTAAAATACCATTTAAAAACATGGTTAAATCATAGTTTTTATAGGCAATTGTTGAAATAATAAAGCATGAAACTCCTCCAGCTGCTGCTGCAAGTGATGTGGTAACTAATACAAGTGAAGTCAACTCAGGATCAGCAGAAAGTACTGATCCTCCATTAAATCCAAACCATCCTAACCAAAGGATTAAAACTCCAGCAGCTGCTAAAGGGATATTGTGGCCTTGAATTACTTGAGGTTTACCATCATCTTTATTGAATTTACCAATTCTAGCTCCTAAGAGTGTTACAGCAACTAAAGCAGCCCAACCACCAACGGAGTGCACTAATGTAGAACCAGCAAAATCATAAAATGGAGTTTCACGCATTTCAAGCCATCCGCCACCCCAATCCCATGAGCCAGCAATAGGATATACTAAGCCTACGTAGATAAGTGTAAATATCATAAAAGCACCAAGCTTAATACGTTCGGCAACAGCTCCCGATACTATAGTTGCAGCAGTAGCAGCAAACATTCCTTGAAAAAGGAAATCAGTCCAATAGGTATAGCCTCCATTATAAGTTAAATCGAGTGCGCCTGTAGCAGTTCGAGGAGAATCTAATCCAAAGCCTGCAAATGCAAAAAATCCAGATGAACCCTCAGCAAAACCAGGGTACATTAAATTAAAACCAGCTAAGCAGTAGAGTAGGAGTCCTACACAGATAATAAATACGTTTTTAAATAATATGTTTATAGTGTTTTTTTGGCGGGTCAAACCAATTTCTAAAAAAGAAAACCCTAAGTGCATAAAAAATACTAGTGCAGTACATAGCATCATCCATACATTATTTGTTAATAATGTAGTATTGTCCATTATAAGTTATATTGTTGTTAGTTTTTGTTAGTTTAATGTATCCCCACCTTTTTCACCAGTACGGATTCGGTAAGCATCTTTTATGTCTGATACAAATATTTTACCATCACCTACTTCACCAGTACCTGCGTACTCAATAATAGTATCAATGGTTACTTGTTCAAATTCATTATTAACAACAATAGATATGTAACGTCGTTGAATATCACTTGTACTATAGCTGACACCTCTATATACGTGTCCTGTTTTTTCATTTCCAATCCCAGTTACATCCCAGTAAGAAAAGAAATTTACACCTTTTGCGTGTAATGCATCTCTCACGGCACGATATTTAGATCTTCTAATAATTGCTTCAATTTTTTTCATAAAAAAGTTAATTGTTAGTATTATATATATTAAATGTATATTAATTATAACAAGTAAGCAAATTAAATGAGTTTTATGAAGAGAATTGATAATAGGATAGGGGTAATTTTGAGAAAACAAAAAAGGTTGCCTTAAACAAGACAACCTTTTTTTGTGTAAAAATATAAGTTGATTATTCAGCTGTGTAAACTGATATACCATGTTCATGAACATCTAATCCTTCAATTTCTTCTTTTTCAGAAACTCTAAGTCCCATTACTTTTTTAAGTATGAATAAGACAATGAAAGTAGTCAATACAGCCCATCCAATGTATGATAAAGAACCTAATGCTTGTACACCAAGTAATTTAGCACCACCACCGTTTAATAAACCACCATCTAAAGCAAAAACACCTACTAATACAGTTCCTAAGAAACCACAAGTACCATGCACAGAAATTGCTCCAACTGGATCATCAATACGTAATGTTTTGTCGATAAACTCGATAGATAATACTACAGCAATACCGCAAATTAAACCAATTGCTAAAGCACCACTAGCGCTAACAGCACCACAACCAGCAGTAATACCTACTAAACCAGCTAAACCACCATTTAATGTCATTGAAATATCTGGCTTACCGTACTTAATCCAAGTAAAGAATAAAGCAGAAATAGCACCAATTGCAGCTGCAATGTTTGTGTTGATAATAACGCTACCAGCGGCAACTGTATCAGAACCACCCCAAGCTAATTGAGAACCTCCGTTAAATCCAAACCATCCTAACCAAAGGATTAATACACCTAGTGCACCAAATAATAAGTTATGACCAGGAATTACATTTACTTTACCGTCAACATATTTTCCAATACGAGGACCTACTAATTTAGCAGCAACTAATGCAGCACCACCACCAACAGCATGCACTACAGATGAACCAGCAAAATCAACAAAACCTAAAGTGTTTAACCATGCATCATCATCAAAAGGCCAGTACCAGCTACCTGATATTGGATAAATAATTGTAGTTAAAATAAAAGAAAATACTAAGTATGTTGTAAATTTTGTTCTTCCTGCAACAGCACCAGATACAATAGTAGCAGCAGTAGCACAGAAAACTGTTTGGAAAAATAAGTTATACCAATCATCTGCATGGAAAAAGAAATAACCTTGATCAGCAGAGCTTGAACGCATAAATCCTCCTAATAAAACAGTGTCGCCATACATAAATGCATAACCAACTGCCCAGAACATAATTGAACCAATACAAAGGTCCATGATATTTTTCATAATAATGTTACCAGCATTTTTGCCACGAGTGAAACCTACTTCCACTAAGGTGAAACCAGCTTGCATAAAAAATACTAATATTGCAGAAATGGTGATCCATAAGGCTCCCATATCTCCATTGATGCTAGATATAGCAGCATCTAATGCTTTTTGTTGTACTTCATTCATAATAATGAGTTTTGTAATTTTTTAAATATAATTTTGGGGATTGTTTAGTTAAGTGTTTCGCCACCTTTTTCAGCAGTACGAATTCTGTAGGCTTCAGTAACATCAGAAACAAATATTTTTCCATCACCAACTTCGCCAGTTTTAGCAGCAGTTAAAATGGATTCAATTGCAGCTTCTTCAAATTCATTATTTACAACTATAGATATATATCTACGTTGTATGTCACTAGTACTGTAGCTTACGCCACGATATACATGACCTGTTGACTCATTTCCAATACCGGTAACATCCCAGTATGAGAAGAAGTTGATCCCTTTAGAATGTAACGACTCTTTTACAGCACGAAACTTAGATCTACGGATAATTGCTTCTATTTTTTTCATAGAGTATAATTATATTGTTAGTATTATATGGGGTCAAAAATATATTAACTAGTTAATTTGAGCAAGAATTTATTCAAGTAACTAAGTATTTTTGCGAAAAACTAACAATATTTTACTTAATAATATCATTATCATAATTATTTCTTAAAATAACTTCTGAATACTACTTATATTGTAAGAACTATTTTACGTATATCTACTTAAATAGTAAAATTTTAATACTTGTTATATACTAAAACAAATGATTCTTGTTTAACTTTATTACTTAAATATAAAACGAAAACGATTGCTTTGCTGATTATTAAATTCTTACATTTTTTAAAGAATTAGTGATAATTATTAAAAAACAAAGCCTAAAAATAGGTAACTCATAAAAGAGACTATTATAATGCTATAAATTTTCGGAATCCTTAGCGTTTTCGTAATTTTGCACCGGAAAAACTTAAGAGAAATAAGAATATGCAAAAACAAGGAATGTATTTGCCTGAATTTGAGCATGAAAATTGTGGGGCTGGTTTTATCTGTAACCTAAAAGGTGAAAAGACCAACCAAATTATTCATGATGCATTAGAAATTTTAGTAAAATTAGAACATCGTGGAGGTGTAAGTGCTGACGGTAAAACTGGTGATGGTGCTGGTTTATTGATAGATATACCACATGATTATTTTAGTAGGGTTTGTGATTTCAAATTACCTGAGCAAAGACAATATGCTGTAGGAATGGTATTTTTACCTAAAAATACTAATCAATACACTTTTTGTAAAAATGAGTTTGAAAAGCAAATAAAGGCTCAAGGTCTAACTATTTTAGGCTGGAGAGTTGTACCTGTTGATTCAACACAGTTAGGGGAGATAGCTTTAGCTTCGGAACCGAATATTGAGCAAATATTTATTGCACAAGGAGATTTAGAAGAAAATATTTTTAGAGCTAAATTATATGCTGCTCGTAAAATTACGGAACATGTAATTCGTAACTCTAAAACATCTGAAGCTGATTATTTTTACATACCTAGTTTGTCTAATACAACACTTATATATAAAGGGATCATTATGCCCGAAGATATAGGACCTTATTATACAGATTTACAGCAACCTGATTTGGTGACACGTTTGGCTTTAGTACATCAACGTTTTTCAACAAATACAATGCCTGCTTGGGAGTTAGCTCAACCTTTTAGATTTTTATGTCAAAATGGAGAGATCAACACATTAAGAGGTAATGTTTCTAGAATGCGTGTTCGAGAAGAGATTATGCAATCTGGTATTTTTGGTGATCAAATCGAAGAATTATTCCCAATTATATTACCAGGTAAATCGGATTCAGCTTCTATGGATATGTCCGTAGAATTATTAACTTTAACAGGTCGTTCATTACCAGAAGTAATGATGATGACCATTCCAGAAGCATGGGAAAAACATGCTACGATGTCCGAAGAAAGAAAAGCATTCTATGAATACAATTCATGCATCATGGAGCCTTGGGATGGACCTGCATCGGTTCCATTTACTGATGGAGATTATGTAGGCGCTTTATTGGATAGAAATGGGTTAAGACCATCTCGTTATACAGTAACTAAGAGTGGTAAATTAATTATGTCATCTGAAGTAGGTGTAGTTGATATCGAGCCTTCTGATATAGAAAGTCATGGTCGTTTAGAGCCAGGGAAAATGTTCTTAGTGGACATGAATGAAGGTCGAATCATAGATGATGAGGAGATAAAAAATAAAGTTGTTTCTGAAAGACCTTACAAAAAATGGTTAAAAGAAAATAATTTACAATTAAAAGATGTGCCTAATAATAATGAAGCATGTCCTATTGAAACCTTAGACTTAAAAACAAGACAGCGTTTATATAATTATACTATTGAAGATATTCAAGAGGTAATTGTGCCTATGGCGCAAGTTGGGAAAGAGGCTTTAGGCTCAATGGGAATCGATACTCCATTAGCGGTATTATCTGATAGACCTCAGTTAATTTCTAATTACTTTAAGCAATTATTTGCACAGGTTACCAATCCACCATTGGATGGTATACGTGAAGAAGTGGTTACAGATATCAGCTTAGCTTTAGGTCATGACAAGAATATTTTTGATATTACTCCAGATCAGTGTAAAAAATTAAGAATACAAAACCCTGTAATTTCTAATAATGATTTAGAAAAAATTAGAAATATTAATGTAGAAGGTTTTAAAGCTGAAACTATTGAGATATTGTATGAGAAAGAAAAAGGAATGAATGGTTTAGAGGATGCTCTTGACACTATCATTACTAATATTTCAAAGGCAGTTGATAACGGAGTTAATATTATCATTCTTTCGGATAGAGGGGCTAAAGAAGGTTTAGCACCAATTCCAGCCTTATTAGCTTGTTCTTTTGTACATCATCAAATGAATCGTTTACGTAAGCGTTCTTATTTCGATATTGTTATCGAATCAGCAGAACCACGTGAACCACATCATTTTGCTACTTTATTTGGATATGGAGCTTCGGCAATTAACCCATATATGGTTAATGAAATTATCCGTTTACAAGTACAAGAAGGGTTCATTGAAATGGATGAGCAAAAAGCGGTAGATAACTTTAACAAAGCTATTGGTAAAGGAATCTTAAAAGTGATGAATAAAATTGGAATCTCGACGTTACATTCGTACAGAGGTTCTCAAATTTTTGAAATCGTCGGATTCAATTCAGAATTTGTAAATAAATATTTCCCATACACAGCTTCAAGAATTGAAGGTATTGGGTTATACGAAATAGAAAAAGAAATAGATAAGCGTTACAAATATGCTTATCCAGATACTGAAATAGATAAGCGTTTAGGCTTAAATATTGGTGGAGATTACAGATGGAGACGTAATGGTGAACGACACTTATTTAATCCAACTACAGTTGCTAAATTACAACAAGCAGTTAGATTGAGTGATCAGGATTCTTATAATGTTTACAAAAATGACATTAATGAGCAGTCTAAAAAACACTTAACTATTCGTGGGTTGTTTGAGTTTAACAACTTAGATCCAATTCCACTAGAGGAAGTTGAACCTTGGACAGAAATAGTTAAGCGATTTAAAACAGGTGCTATGTCTTATGGATCTATTTCTAGAGAAGCACATGAAAATTTGGCCATTGCTATGAACCGTTTAGGTGGTAAATCTAACTCGGGTGAAGGTGGTGAAGATAGAAGACGTTTCCAACCTGATGCAAATGGAGATAATAAGAATTCTGCGATCAAGCAGGTGGCTTCAGGTCGCTTTGGAGTTACTTCTCATTACTTAAGTTCTGCAAAAGAGATTCAAATTAAAATGGCTCAAGGAGCTAAACCAGGAGAGGGTGGTCAGTTACCAGGAACTAAAGTATTACCTTGGATTGCCGATGCTCGTAATTCAACTCCATTTGTGGGGTTAATTTCTCCTCCTCCTCATCATGACATTTATTCAATTGAAGATTTAGCTCAGCTAATTTATGATTTGAAAAATGCGAATAGAGAAGCCAGAATTAATGTAAAATTAGTATCGGAAGTTGGTGTAGGAACTATTGCAGCTGGTGTAGCCAAGGCTAAGGCAGATGTAGTATTGATTTCTGGTTACGATGGAGGTACAGGTGCATCACCATTAACATCATTAAAGCATGCAGGTTTACCATGGGAACTTGGTTTAGCAGAAGCACAACAAACATTGGTATTAAATAATTTAAGGTCAAGAATTGTTGTTGAATGTGATGGACAGTTAAAAACAGGACGAGATGTTGCTATTGCGGCATTATTAGGTGCTGAAGAGTTTGGTTTTGCAACAGCTCCTTTAGTAGCTTCGGGATGTATAATGATGCGTAAGTGTCATTTAAATACTTGTCCTGTGGGTATAGCAACTCAAGATAAAGAGTTACGTAAAAACTTTAAAGGTACGCCTGAGCATGTAATTAATTTCTTTTATTATGTGGCAAATGAATTAAGAGAAATTATGGCCGAATTAGGATTCCGTACTATGGATGAAATGATTGGTCAAACGCAAAAGATTAATGCCAATAAAGCCATAGAGCATTACAAAGCTAAAGGTTTAGATTTATCTGCAATATTATATCAGCCAGAAGGCTATAGTGAATTGCCAGTTAGAAATAGCGAAAAACAAGATCATAACTTAGATAACGTAATTGATTTTCAAATTTTGAAGGATGCACATGCTGCAATTTTCAGAAAAGAAGTAACTCATTTATCTTATCCTATTAAGAATATTGATCGTTCTGTAGGGGCTATTATATCTAATGAAATTTCTAAAATCTATGGACATTTAGGTTTACCAGAAGATACATTACATTTGAATTTTAAAGGTTCTGCCGGACAAAGTTTAGGGGTATTTGGAGCTCATGGTATTACATTTACTGTTGAAGGAAATACAAATGATTATTTAGGTAAAGGTTTATCTGGAGCAAAAATTATTGTTAAAAAACCTGAAGAAGCAGACTTTATTGCTGAGCATAACATTATAGTAGGTAATGTTTGTTTATTTGGAGCTGTAAAAGGTGAAGCCTATATAAATGGTATTGCGGGAGAGCGTTTTGCAGTACGTAATTCTGGAGCAACAGCAGTTGTTGAAGGATTAGGAGATCATGGTTGTGAATATATGACAGGTGGTCGTATTGTGGTATTAGGGGATACAGGACGTAATTTTGCTGCAGGAATGAGTGGTGGATATGCGTATGTATTAAATACTACAGGTAAATTTACCAACGGATTATGTAACGAAGAAACTATTGATTTTGATCCAATCACAGCCGAAGATGCTGCTGAGTTAAAAGGATTAATTGAGAATCACGTTGCTTATACAAATAGTAATAGAGGTAAAGAAGTTTTAGCAGACTGGGATAATAACTTGGCTAAGTTTGTTAAAGTAATGCCTAAAGAGTATAAAGTAGCATTAGAAAGAATTGCTAATGAAGAGCCTATGGTTGAAGAATTAACAGAAGCGTAATTATGGGAAAAGTAACTGGATTTAAAGAATTCGAAAGAAAAGACGAAGCTTACGAACCTGTAAAAGAGCGTTTGCAAGATTATAAAGAATTTACGATTCCTTTGAGTGAGAAAGAAATTTCCACTCAAGGTTCGAGATGTATGGATTGTGGTATTCCTTTTTGCCATAGTGGTTGTCCGTTAGGGAATTTAATTCCCGACTTTAATCACATGGTACACCAAGGGGAATGGCAAAAAGCCTCATTAATATTACATTCTACAAATAATTTTCCTGAATTTACAGGGCGTTTATGTCCTGCTCCATGTGAGCAAGCATGTGTATTGGGTATTATTGAAGACCCAATTTCTATTGAAAATATAGAAAAAAATATTGTTGAACGTGCTTTTAAAGAAGGCTGGATAAAACCACAGGCTCCTAAAACACGTACAGGAAAATCTGTTGCTGTTGTAGGTTCAGGACCAGCAGGTTTAGCTACCGCACAACAATTGAATAGAGCAGGTCATTTAGTAACTGTTTTTGAAAGAGATGATGAAGTTGGAGGATTGTTACGTTACGGTATTCCAAACTTCAAAATGGAAAAAGAAATTATTGACCGTCGTATTGCTATTTTAGAAGCTGAAGGAATTACTTTTAAAGTAAATGCTAATGTTGGTAAAAACGTATCGGTTGATGAATTAAAAGCCTTTGATGCGATTGTATTAACCGGTGGAGCCACTCAAAGGCGATCTTTACCTACACCAGGTATTGATGCTGATGGAGTAGTACAAGCTATGGATTTCTTAACACAGCAAACAAAAGTTGTTTTTGGTAAAAAGGTCAAAGACCAAGTATTGGCTACTGATAAAAATGTTATTGTTATTGGTGGTGGTGATACAGGATCTGATTGTGTGGGTACTTCTAACAGACAAGGAGCAAAATCGGTAGTGAATTTTGAAATTATGCCTAAGCCTCCTGGAGATAGAGCAGCAAGTACGCCATGGCCTTACTGGCCGTTAAAACTTAAAACGTCTTCTTCTCATAAAGAAGGGGTGGAGCGTAATTGGTTAATTAATACAAAGGAATTTGTTACTGATAATAATGGGAAATTAACGGCATTAAAAACCGTTAATGTTGAATGGAAAATTGTTCCTGGTCAACGCCCTCAGTTAATAGAAATTGAAGGAACTGAAAAAACTTGGCCATGTGATTTAGCACTATTGGCATTAGGTTTTACAGGACCTGAAAATTATTTAGCAGAACAATTAGGTATTGAAACTGATGCGCGTTCTAACTACAAGGCGGATTATGGTAATTACCAGACCAATGTACCTAATATATTTACTGCTGGTGATATGCGTCGTGGACAGTCATTAATTGTTTGGGCAATTTCTGAAGGTCGTGAAGCTGCAAGACAGGTAGATATATTTTTAATGGGTAAATCTGATTTACCATCTAAAAATGTTGAAGGAGATTTACCAGGAGTGTAAATTTTTCTAAAATAAGTTTTTCTAAAAGCCTGATACATAAAACATAAATGTATCAGGCTTTTTTTGAATAATTTTGGCTATTTTTATGATACTAAATCAATTAGTGTTTTTTATATAAGTTTTGTTCAAGAAGCTTATATATAAATTTTGCATTTTTTTGAGATACACAAAGAGCTGAAATTAGAAATAACGAAACTATTTTTGATTTTTTTTAGTAATACTACTGGTACTGATTGATGTATTTTGTAGCTATAATTAATGTGAGGTTTCAGCTCAATAGTAAAAGATTTTGAAAATGAAGGATGTTCGAAAATTATACGAAACTTTTGGGGAATTGATTTATATTGTTGCTATGAGTGATGGTGTAATTCAGCCAGAAGAATTAAAAGTAATTGAAGATAAATTAAGAGATCACCCTTGGGGTGGTGATATTAAATGGTCTTTTGATTATGAAGTATCTAAAGGGAGTACAATTGATGAATTATATAAAAAAGTAATTTCATATTGTAAAATACACGGCCCAGATCCAGAGTATGATTTTTTGATAAATATTCTTGAAGAAGTAGCTCAAGCTAGCAATGGAATAGATGAGAAAGAGCAAAAGATAATTGATAATTTTTCCAAAGACCTTTTAGAAAAATTTAAAACAGATTTGAGTGAAATCCTTCAATGATTTATAATTATAGAATTTATTTTTTAATATAAAACTGAATAGCTATTAAATGGTGAGCAACAACTTAATGATAATATTGATTATTAATTTTTCTGGGTATTATTAAAGACTTTATTATTAGTATTCTAAAAATAAATTAAGGATGTATTGATGTTTATAAATTCTAATTTTTTTTAAAGAAACCTGTAATTTGTTTGAGTTTGTTGTTTTCGTAAAGGACAAAACTAGTACCATTACTAACTACCTCATTATTGTTATTAATCATATTCCAATTTATCAAACATCTATTGTGATGAATGTTAATGTCTGTAGTAACGAAAGAAGCTCCTTTGAATTCTTCTTGGAACTGTTTCATATAGTCTGATAATTGTATAAAACCTTTAACTTCAAAGTTTGGGTCTTTATATTCAAAGTCATCAGTTAAAATTTTTTGTAGTTTTTCTTTTCGTTTAAGAGGGTTGGTTTCGTTCCAACAAGTTCTATAGATGTCCCATATTTTGTTAATTGTTTTCATATGTTTTATTTTTTTAATGAATTTAGAAAAGAAGTCATTAATAAATGACCTGAATCTTTTGTACTCTTTGATTTAGTTAAGAATCCAAAAAATGTAGTATGAATTATTTCGGTTAGTTTATTGGAACTAATAGAATTGTATAAATCTCCATTTAATTGAGCTTCTTTAACTGTTGGTTCAATGGCTATTAAAAAATCACTAAATTGTTTAACACATAGTTTAGCTACAGAATTGTTTAAAGAACCCATTTCTGACATTGTATTATTTACAAAACAACCCTTGAAATTAACCTCAATTTGAGAAGTGAGCATATTCGTATATAATTCAATTAATTTATCAAATGCTTTTAAATAAGGATTATTTAATTGATTATGTATATGATCCACTATCATTTTTCCATAGGCATCAATAGTTGTTAGTAGAAATGCTTCTTTGCTTTTAAATGAATTATAAAAAGCTCCTTTCGTCATTCCAGTTTCTTTGCATATCTCATTTATACCCATATTATAAAATCCTTTTGTCCAAAAGAGTTCTATTCCTTTTTGTATTACTTTTTCTTTATTGTGTTTATAGTTCATAATAACAAATATAAACAAACAGACCGTTCGGTACAAATGTTATTTTTTTATAATATGTTAAAACTTGATTTTTAAAGTTCTAATCTACGTTTCACCGAATACGTTAAACCCGAATTATGCATTGAAACTTTGTTTTGAGGCTATGATATACAATAAATACTAGTGTTTTCTTAATTTCAGCATAGCAGCGTTATGGTTAAATTAAAAAATACAGTTTACGATAGTATTTGAAGTAGATCGCAGACGTAATAGATTTTTTAATG
>CANMLG010000026.1 GCA_947498765.1 uncultured Aquimarina sp. | reverse complement strand
TATCATGAAATAAAAAGACAAAAAATATCGTATTTTTATAACCTAGGATTTAACGAAAAGGCTTTACATAGGATACATTGTTACCAGCAGGTTTTTATCCCACAATTGTTTTCGGTTTATGTTTAATTTCAAAATTACAAGAATTGGCAATAAAGCACATTTTATTAGCCTCAGAGTGTAGTTCATTTGCTTTTTTTATTAATTCAATATTTGTGATTTTTACAGTTGGATTAAGAGTTACTTCAGTAAACTTTCCACTACCATTTTCCGTTTCCTTCATAATTCCTGTAGCGTTGTCAATATATTCAGTAACAACTATTTTATTCACAGAACACAAATGCAAATACCAAAGCATATGACAAGCGGAAACAGAAGAGATGAATAAATCTTCTGGATTATATTTACTTTTATCACCTAAAAAAGAAGGGTCTGACGAACCATTTATTTTGTCATATTTTCCTTCGGATGATATTTTGTGATTTCGGTTGTAGGATTTATAATTTAGAGTTCCGCTACCCTCATTTCCAGTCCATTCAACTTTAATTTTGTAATTATGATTTTTCATTTTAATTTATTAATTATTCTTTCTCCAAATGATTTTTCATTCAAATTTGATTCTAATATTTCTAAATATTTTGTAATTGATGTATCTCCATTAAGTAATTGATAAATAACATCCTTTCCAGTTTCCCATATTTCTGAAATTTCTGGCAAAATTTTTATTGCTTTTGATGTTAAATTGAAAATTGTTTTTCTTTTGTCCTTTGTACCTTTTGAAATATGTAAATAATCTCTATTCACCATTTTAGTTGTCATTGTAATTACAGATTGGTGAGTGAAATTTAGGTTTTTAGCAATTTCCATAACCGAGATATTTGGTGTTTTCTCTACAATTATTAAGACTAAATACCAGTTAGGTTCAATATCTATATTCAATTTATTATACATTAACCTTGTACTATGGGTCATTTTGTCACTAATCCGTTTTAACCTTGTTGCAAGTGCAACGTATCCCATTTCGTGTACGATATCATTATTCATTCTTTTAATTTTATGTAAAGATAATTAAAATACGCAGTCAACTGCGTATTTTAATAAAGTTAATTTTTTAAAAGAAAATATTTATCAAGTTATTAATGAAAGTACTGTTTTTTATACTTGCTGGTAACGTTTAGCTATGCGTAGTGCGGAATAAAAAAATAACTGGTTTTTGATCTAGCACTTAGCCAAAGTTTATGTTTTGTTTTTATTTTTTCTAAAATACTAAATTTAATACTTTGGCGACAAACCAAATAAGTAATGACCTTTCGATTAAACCAAAACCCCGCATTATCGCATAGGTGTTGTTACCTGTAGTTTATTTTTCAAATAGGAATAGTATAATAGCAATTATAATACATATTGGTAGAACATATTTCCACATCCATTTTTGATATTCATCTTCATTTTTCCAAAACTTTTTTTCGCTTTTCTTGTATTCATTTTTCATTTTGGATTTGAGCTTACTATCTAATCGTTTCTTTATTTGAATTATTAATTGATCAGGCTCTGCTAAAGTGAACGAAACAATTCTATAGTTTTTGCCATTTGCGAAGAGTCTTATTTCTTTACCAGTTCTAAAATGGTAGTCATTTCCGCTAGTCTTTGTTGTTATAAAACTCATTCCCGCATCAGTGATTGATTTCCACTTGATATTTTTTTTCTTTCCGAGAATAGGATAATTTAGGATCAAATGATCTTTAGTAATGCTTATTGTATTTAGAGTAAAAATGTAGTAAATAATAAAAATTCCAAACAGAATAAAAGATAATGGCAGGATAATAACCAAATTAATTCCGGAATGTTGAGTTGATAATAATAATTTAGTACCCATTCCAATGAAGAAAATGCTTCCTAATATCATTAACCCCAAGTTAAATCGAGATAATTTACTTTTATAAATAATTTCCGAATTAGTATTGAGCATACTATTTTTAATGAATTTTGACAATTACAGGTAACGCTCAATATATAAATCGGAGCAAGGCAAAAAAGCCTAAACCAATTGATCTATCTGCGCATTTTTATTTCTTAT
>CANMLG010000025.1 GCA_947498765.1 uncultured Aquimarina sp. | reverse complement strand
AACGGGCTAATTCTATATTCAAGTGATCTGTTTTTAACTACAAAGATACATTTCTCCCCAAGTTTTTAGCTTGAGCCAAAATACCCCCATATAAAAAATTGGTACCTGAATATTATGATCTAAATCAAGATACATTATACCCACTCACTAAATGGGACCAGAGTAAACTTGACGGGTATAAAATTATTGATACAATTAAATATAATGAGTTAAAAAAACTTAATAATGATAAGGATATAGAAGTATTTATGAAAAAATGGGATAAAGAAATTGGTTACGAATACATTAATGTAGCAAACCCAATATTTAATTCTGATTTTACAAAATGTTTTTTATATATGTATTATACTGATTTCGATTGGATGTGTGGAAGAGGGAGTAATCGACTTTATGAATTTATAAGAAAAGGAAATAAATGGTATTTTTCAAAGGATCTCCTTGGAATAGAATAATAAATATTGACATGCACAAAGTAAAAAGTAATAATTGGATTTATAGAAAACTATTTATAATATCAATCATTCTTCTTTTACTTAATGATTTTTATCTTAAATATTATCATACAAGTTCCTTGACAGGAAAACTATCTGATTTTGCTGGACTTTTTGCGTTTCCCTATTTCTTTAACCATCTATTTCAGAAAAAATCTAAATGGATATACATATTAACAGGAACCTTCTTCATTTATTGGAAAAGTTCTTACTCCCAATCTTTTATCGATTTTTCTAATGACCTCGGATTCGGATTATCAAGAGTTGTTGATTATTCTGACTTATTAGCATTGAGCATCTTACCTGTTTCTTATAAATACTTAATAAATGATTCAATATCAGTAAAAAAAATTGTTCTATTACCTAAGCCAATTTTGATAGGTATTTCTATATTTTCATTTATTGCTACTAGTCTTCCTAAAGTACAAACTGCTGTTAATCTAAAATCTCAGTTAGAAATTAAAACTGATATTCATAAAGACACAATTATAAGTAAGTTTGATTTAACTAAACTCAACAAAAACTTATATTCTTTTCGGATGAAAATTCCAGATAGAAACGCCAATGCCTTGTGTAAAATTAAAATAACTCAAGATTCAATAGTTAAAAGTACTGTTATAAAACTTGATAGTGTTTTAAGCTCAACAGCTACAGGAAGATTATTTTTCGGTCATTCAGAGGACGATCTTGATTATATTAAAAAAATGACGTTAAAAAATTATGAGTTAATTTTCTTAAGAGAAATAGAAAATTTGTATAGGAAATAACTATTGGCAACACATAAAGCATTCGTCTTGCCGATAGGCTATAGATGAATGCGATGTTGACTGACCCGGTGGTGGATTTATGGGGAAAGTGATACACGGTAATCCTTAATTTAAAAAGTACAAGCCCGTTTTTAAAAAACTTCACTGCTTGATCCCCTCTCTAGCTAGAAAAAAAATGAATCTATTACTATAGATTATAAGTTTTATGTGGGTTTTAATTTGATTTTGAGCTGTTTTCTTTATGTTAGGACAAAGCATAAAAGAATCAATAAAAACACTCCAAAAAATATTGACATCAACCTAAAATCTTATCAGATGTTTAAAGGAATAGATTTATTAGCTATTGAAGGATTGAGTTACAATACCGCACTAACTATAATGAGCGAAATAGGGTTTGAAGGGATCCATAAATTTAAAACAGCTAAGCATTTTACATCTTGGTTAAGTTAGCTCCCAATAACAAAGTGAGTGGAGGCAAAGTATTATCTAGTAAAATTGGAAAAGGAAGTAGTAGATTAAAAATAGCGCTAAGAAATGCGGCAAATGCCATTGGAAATTTAAAAGACAGCACACCTCTTAGGGATTTTTTCATAGAATAAATTTTAGAAAAGGAAGAGTATCGGCTATTACAGCAATCGGTAGAAAACTTGCTATAATCATCTGGAATATGATTGTGAAGACTAAACAGAATCTAAATCCAGAAGGATATCTATACCTAGATCAGAAAAGAAAACTTGGTTTAGTAAAACGTATTCAAAAGCAAATTAATAAATTTGACTTAAAACCAGAAGATCTTGAATTTAAAACTTCCTGATTTTCAATAAATAAAATTGACGTTAGTCAGAATTATAAAAATGTAAATTTGCCTCACAAAAGATAAATTGGAATAGTAATAATCTCGAAAATGAAAGATTCATTTGTATACTTATTCTTAGTTATTGGAGTTGTAATTGTATTTGTTTCTCACAAAGTTTCCAGTCTGATACTTAACAATAATGATTCTTTATTCTTCACGAGTCTATTAATTTTTGGTTTGATTATAATTCCAATAGGTACATGGTATTATACAAAACAACAAAAGGATAGAGGGATACTAACAATTTTAGTCGGTACTGTATTTTACCTTATTATTTCTTTCTGTATTGCATCATTACCAACTTTGGTATATAATCTTTACAATATATTGAGCTCTAAGAATAATAAAATAGAAAAGCACATTTGTAAAATAACAAGTTCACACAGAAGGTCTTCTTTCCTAGGCCTTAGATATCAACTTGAATCTCATGAAAATCTTTATTATTACTCTGGAAATGATTATCCATATAATGATATATCAAAAGACTTAAAAAGCTTTAAACTAGTTATAAAAGCTAAAAAAGGGATCGGAGAAACTTATATTTTAAACGAAGTAGAGTTGATAAAAACTACACAAACAATAGAGTAACATAATGACTACTTTGATTAAACTTCACTTTTAGAAAAACTTGAAATATTAAGAAAAAAGTCCCTAACACTATATCCTATGTAAAGCCTTTTCGTTAAATCCTAGGTTATAAAAATACGATATTTTTTGTCTTTTTATTTCATGATAATGATGATTTTGGAGTGTTGCAATGTTGGCAACGCCATTAAAGCGTTGTCAATATTTCAATACTCAGCCTATAAATAACTCCGCATCCTATATGTGATATCCAATTGTGGATCCACCAGCATCTATATGATTATGATTGGCCAACAAGGCAACTTGCTATAAAATGTGATAACTTTTAATTGTTTCTCCTACAGTGTTTTTTTTGATCCATTTCTTGTTAATTTTATGTATGTTAGTTAGTCTACAACCAAAATTATTGTTAAATGAAAATAACTCAACCAATTCAAGCTTATTCAAATGCCTTAAGAGAAATTTGTCCTGAATTAAATTTAGATGAAATAACTTTTATGTGTAATAAAGTAAAGGTTATTAATTTAGAAGCTAACACATTATATCTAAAAGCCGGTGAAATTCAAAGGAGTATAGCTTTTTCTTTTAAAGGATTGCTTAGAAGTTTTTATATTAATGATAAAGGAGAGGAAATAACTATTGATTTTACAAAAGAAAATACGTATGCTGCAGATTATGATGCTTTTATAAAACAGAAACCTTCTAAATATTTCATAGAAACTTTAGAACCATGCTTGATTGTAAATGTACCGTTTACGGCTATACAAGAATGCTATAAAAAATTTAAAAGTTGTGAAAAATTTGGAAGATTAATTGCCGAAATTCATTTAAATAAAGTACAAAATAGAATTAATAGTTTTTTATTTTACAATGCAGAACAAAGATATCTTCATTTTATTTCACGAAATGAGAATATTTTAAACCGTATTTCTCAAGCACACCTTTCTACTTTTTTAGGAATTAAAAGACAAACATTGACTAGAATTAGAAAAAAAATAATTCAATCAATTTAGTTTTGACACAAATGTGTCATTTGAAAAATATTAAAATTATAGATTTTTGTTAAGTCATTAATAAACCCTAGCAAATGAATCTAAAAAAAGTATTTAAAATAACACAAAAAATATCTCCAAAACTATCAGCCAGCATAGCTTTTAATTTTATTTCAAAACCAAAAATAAATAAAATAAGAAGTTTTGAGAAATCAATATTAGAAATAGCTAATCAGAGTAGTCTTAGATTTAAAAGATTTATTATCAAGTCTTATAGTTGGGGTAATGGTAATAAAAAAGCGTTACTTATACATGGATGGGGAGGAAGAGCTTCTAATTTTGGTGCAATTATTCCAGAATTAATAGAAGACGGATACACTGTTATAAGTTTTGATGGTCCTTGCCATGGAGACAGTACAAAGAAAAGAACAAACTTTTTTGAGATGGCTGATTTGGTAAAACTATTTTTACAAAAAGATAATTACGATTTAATAATAACACATTCAATGGGATCTGTTCTTGCTTTTACAGCTATGGGAGCTTTAAGACATAAGATTAATCAAATGATTATATTGACAAGTCCTAGTAGGTTTTTAGAGTTTATAGAACTTGCTGTAGTTCAATTTGGTCTTACAACTAAAACAACTAAGTTGCTTATTAATAAAATAAGTAAAACAACTACAGAATATAATCCAATAACATTTAGAGCTAGTGATATTATAAAAAAAATAGAAATTAAAGATGTTACTTTTATTCATGATAGCTCGGATAAAATAATACCAATTGAGGTTACAAGATCAGTAAGTTCTTATATTAAAAATTCAAAATTTATTGAAATAGAAGGAACTGGACATTTCAAAATGCTTTGGTCTAAAAAAGTCATTGAAATAATAAAAAAGCAAGTTTTTAATTATAATGAGGCATTATGAAGTCGATTATAAAAATAAAAAAACTTACTCCATCTACTTGATTTAGATAATAATACACACTTTTATAAAGATATTCTATTAATTTCTTTTCTTATAATCATTTAAAAAGTGTAATAAAGAGCTTATTTTCAATGAAATTAAATGATTTATTATTAATTGAATTTCAATAAAATAATTTGACTTTAATCAGAATTCAAAAAATTATTTATGAAAAAAGTATTTTTAAGTATAATTATTGTTTTTACAATTTGTTCCTTTCAAAAAAATGAAGCTCAAGTTTTAGAAAAAAATATTGAAAAATTTATTGATTCTCTTTATATAAAAAATAAAAATTCAGTAGGTATAATTATACATATTGAATCTCCAAAAATAGGATTGTCACATAGTTATGCTGTAGGTTATTCTGATAAAAATAAAAGACAAAAACTTGAAGCAAATCAACCAGGATTAATAGCTAGTAATATTAAGACTTTTGTTTCGGCTACAATTTTAGAATTGATTGAAAACAAAAAGCTTAAAATAGATCAATCAATAGATCAATTTTTATCAAACAATACTTTAAAACTTTTTAAATCTGATGGATACAGATTTGAAAAAATTAAGGTTTTTCATCTTTTAAGTCATACAAGTGGAATAGGAAGCTATGTGGATGATGGATATATTGATTTTGTGAACAAAAATCCAAATTATCGATGGACTAGAAAAGAACAATTAGAGAGAACAATTGAGGTTTCAGATCTTCTAGGTGAACCTGGTGCAGTTTTTAAGTATGCTGATGTAAATTATTTATTATTAACTGAAATAATTGAGCAAATAACAGGTAAACCATTTTATGAAGGTATGAGAGAAACTTTAAATTACAAAAACCTTGATTTATTGGATTTATGGATGCCAACATTAGAGAATAAACCAATAAAAACACCTGAGTTAATACATCAATACTGGGATACTTATGGATGGGATTCTAAAAAAATAGATATTTCATGGGATTTGTATGGTGGTGGAGGGATTGCTTGTACAGCAGAAAATTTATCAAAATTTGCTTACCAACTTTTTAATTACAAAATAATTCAAGAAAAGGTTGTTTTGGACTTAATTTACAAAGATGTTAAAGTTGAAAAGCCTTGGGTACATCCTTACTATATGGGAATTTATGAAGAAGAATATAGTAATTTAAAAGGTTATGGGCATGGTGGTTTTTGGGGGACGAAAGTTATTTATTTCTCTGAAATAGATACTTCGATTGCAATTTATATACTTGAAAGAGATCAAAAAGATTTACAAAAAATAATAATTAATAGAATTATTGATTTTATAAAAAAACTGCCCAATTAGGGCAGTTTGGATAATATTCAAATTAACTGTATCAGAATTTAATCTACTTTGACTCTCCATCCAAAGGCGTCATCGGATAAATTGTATTGGATATCAGTTAATGATTTTTTAAAATGCTGAGCAAAACCATCAGCTAAAACAGGAATATCGTAATGCGTATCCTTATAGCCAATACCTTTAATAACACTAACTACAGCAGCTGTTCCGGCACCAAAAGCTTCTTTTAAGGAGCCATTTTGAGCAGCAGTAACAATTTCTTCAACACTAATATTTCTTACCTCTACATTGTATCCTTCTTTTTCAGCCAAACTAATAATACTTTTTCGGGTAATTCCATCTAGTATACGTTCACTTGTTGGTGCAGTAAGTAAAGTGTCATTAATTCGGAAAAAAATATTCATCGTACCCGCTTCTTCAACCGAAGTATGTGTGCTTGAATCGGTCCAAATAATTTGATCATAGCCTTTCTTTTTAGCCAAATTAGTAGGATAAAATTGAGCAGCATAATTACCAGCAGCTTTAGCAAAACCAATACCACCACTAGCCGAACGTGAGTAGTAATCCGAAATAAGAACATTTACTTCTCCTCCATAATAGGATTGGGCAGGGGAACAAATAATATAAAAAGTATATGCATTAGCTTCTGATGCCATAAGGCTAGCTTCACTAGCAATAACAAAAGGCCTTATATATAACGAATTCCCCATGCCAGGCTTTATCCATTCATTGTCTAATTTTAATAAAGTATGTAAACCTTCATTAAAATAGTCTATAGGAAAAGCGGGCATTTCCAAGCGTTCTGCTGATTTATTTATTCGATTAAAGTTTTCATCTGGCCTAAATAGGTAAGTATCTCCTTTAGCATCTTTATAGGCTTTCATACCTTCAAAAACAGCTTGTCCATAATGGAAAACACGAGCCGAAGGGTCCAATTGTATTGGACCATAAGGGACTATTTCAGGCTGTTGCCATGTACCATTTTTGTAGTGGCACACAAACATATGATCGGTAAATACTTTACCGAAGTTAAGGTTTGCAAAATCAACTTGATCGATTTTAGATTGCGCAATCTTAGTAATTTTTACCTGATTAGAAAGTGTCTCTTTCATCCCTTGTAATTTTAATACTGTTTTTCCCTTGTTAGGGGTTAATTTTTCTAAATTTCTTTAGAAATCGATTTGCTCTAGGTAGTGTATGTAAAATATACTTCCCAAAATTATTAGTAATATAATCTACAAAAATACCTAAATATTGGCAATTGATGCTTTTTGTTTCGTGTATATTTATCAAAAATAGAATTGTTATTAATAATCTAATAGAAGCGTTATTTTTAGCTTTAAATTAGCATTCTTGTAAGGAAATTAAAGATTCACTATTTATTTTTTTGAGAAATAGGGGATTTATTAATTAAGTTAAATTGAAAAAATATTTTTTTAAGCATAGATTTTATTAAATCTGAAAAAAGATACAGCTATGAAACGCGAATTATTTAAAACAGCTGATGGGTCAATGACTATACATTTGCCAGATATTAATGAACAATACCATTCTAAGCATGGAGCATTACAAGAGGCGCAACATGTGTTCATAAAAATGGGCTTACAGCATTTAGTTGATCAAAATAAGGATAAGAATATTACTATTTTAGAAATAGGTTTTGGTACTGGATTGAATTGCTTGCTTACATTTTTTGAAGCGATAGCATTAAAATTGAATATTGACTATGTTGGAGTAGAGGCTTTTCCAGTAACTTTAAATGAATGGAAAGCTATGGATTATGGTAACTTATTACAGATAGAAAATGCAGTTACAGTTTATGAAAAATTACATAGTATAGAATGGGAAGCTACATTACCTATCAGTGATTTCTTTTCTTTAAAAAAAGAAGAAAAGAAGTTTGAAGCCATTATAGATGAATTAAAGTACAATTTAATTTATTTTGATGCTTTTGGAGCAAGGGTACAGCCAGAGTTATGGACTGCAGCTATTTTTAAGCTTATGTATAAGGCACTTAAGCCAAAAGGAATTTTAGTTACTTATTCGGCTAAAGGAAGTGTGCGAAGAGCATTGCAAGCAGTAGGTTTTGTGGTAGAACGTTTAGAAGGACCTCCAGGAAAAAGAGAAATGTTACGAGCTACAAAATAATTTTTTTATTGAAATGATTTTGCTTTGTCAATTGTTAAATGCATTATAAATTTTATTTTGTTACAGTTATACAAGCTTAATTTTGTAAAGTAAATATATATTAATGACCTATTTAATTACAGGAGCCACAGGCTTGGTTGGAACGGCTATAGTAAAACTTTGTAAATCACATGGAATAAAAGTGCATTTTTTGACTACAAACAAGGCTAAGCTTAAAAATAGTGAGTTTTGTAAAGGTTTTTACTGGAATCCTAATTTAGGTGAAATTGATGAAGCAGCTTTTAAAAATGTATCAACGATAATTCATTTAGCAGGAGCAACGGTAGCAAAACGATGGACAGCTACTTATAAAAATGAAATTACAGATAGTAGAGTGATAACAGCAAAGCTGTTACATGATACACTTTCAAGAATAGAGCATGAAGTCACACATTTTATATCGGCAAGTGCTATTGGTATATATCCAAATTCCTTTACAGAACTTTACAGTGAAGAGTCCCCCAAAATAGCGAAAGGTTTTTTAGGTGATGTAGTAAAAGTTTGGGAGCAGTCAGCTGACTATTTTGAAACATTGGGTATTGATGTTGCTAAATTGCGTATTGGTTTAGTTTTATCAGATAAAGGAGGAGCTTTACCACAGATGATTATGCCTATAAAAAAATATGCTGGTGCTGCATTTGGATCGGGAGAGCAGTGGCAGAGTTGGATTCATTTAAATGATTTAGCCGAATTATTTCTTTTTTTAGCACAAAATAAACTAGTAGGTACTTATAATGGAGTAGCACCCAATCCTGTTACTCAAAATAAATTAATAAAAACGAGTGCAGAATTGCTTAGGAAACCATTATTATTACCCAATATACCTAAAGTTGTTGCTAGGCTATTATTAGGAGAAATGCATGTTTTATTGCTTAGCAGTCAACGTGTGAGTGCAGAAAAGGTGTTGCAACAAGGTTTTTTTTATCAATATGATAGTATTGAAAAAGCTTTAAAAGAATTATTGTAATTGAATAAGTTATCCAATAGTAATTTTGTCTCCCAAAAATTTAGGTTTTATATTAAATAAAAGATCAATAAAGACTTTAACACGAGCAAAGTATTCTCGGATTTGTACTTTTATTCCATATTTGGGACTAACACTTTTTGCATTAAAAGCTATGGCATTGTTGTTGAAATAATTAGCCAGATATAAGGCTCTTTCATTATGAAATTTTTGAGATATAATAGTAAACTCACGTTCTCCAAATACTTTTTGCGCGCGTACTATAGAATCTAAAGTTCGAAAACCTGCATAATCTAACACAATTTTATTAGCAGGGATTCCCTTTTTTATAAGATCTTCTTTTATTTTTTTTGGTTCGTTATATGATTTTGTGCTATTATCACCACTAACTAAAATAAACTCAATTTTAGAAGCATGATATAAAGCAGCGGCAGCTTGAATACGGTATTGATAATATAAATTTAATTGACCCGTAGCAACATATTTTGAGGTTCCTAAGAGTAAGCCAACTTTATTTTTTGGAATAGTATTTATTGAAGTATATAATTTTTTTTTTGCAGAAGTAGTGATACTTTTATTCGCAATAAATATGCAGCATAGTCCAATAAATAATAGGACTATACTAATTTTAAATACTTTTGTCAAGGTGTTTTTTTTCACATATGTAAGCTACTACTTTTTTTCAAGAAGTGCCATATAAAAACCATCGTAACCTGATTTATGAGCTAATATTTTTTGATCTTTTATAAAAGAAAATTCTTTACCAGCATCAGTTTGTAAAAAGGTTTCTACTTGATTTTGGTTTTCAGAGGGCAATACAGAACAAGTGGCGTATACCATTTTTCCACCAGGTTTTAGCATTCGGGAGTAACTTTGTAAAATTTCCTGTTGTGTTTTTTTGATATTATCAATGAACTCGGGTTGTAATTTCCATTTAGCATCTGGATTACGTCGTAAAATTCCCAATCCACTGCATGGAGCATCAATAAGTACACGATCCGCTTTATTAGTTAATTTTTTTATGTCTTTTGTGCTGTTGATAACTCTAGGTTCAATATTATGAGCACCAGCTCTTCGAGCTCTTCGCTTAAGCTCTTTCAATTTATTTTCATAAATATCCATAGCTATAATTTGACCCTTGTTTTCTGTTAAAGCTGCAATATGTAGTGTTTTTCCGCCTGCACCAGCGCAAGTGTCAACAATTCGCATGCCAGGTTGAACATCTAAGTAATGAGCAACTAATTGTGATGAAGCATCCTGCACTTCAAATAATCCATTTTTAAAGGCTTCAGTACTAAAAACATTAGCCCGTTCAACAAGTTGTAAAGCTTCGGGATAATTGGGAATTATTTCACAAACTATTTCAGCTTCAGCTAAAATAGCTCTTAATTTTTTGGCATCAGTTTTTAAAGTATTTGTTCTAAGTATAACTGGTGCTTGTTTGTTTAAAGCATTAATTTCTTTAGTCCAAATTGTGTCACCTAACTCGGCACTACCTATAGTATCCATCCAATCTGGGATAGATTCTTTAAAACTACGTTCTTTTGATAATTCATCAAAGCGTCCTTTAATGCGGCGGGCAGGGGTGCCAACAAATTGTTTCCAATCGGGAAGTTCAATACCACGTAAAACGGCCCAAACACAAAAAACTTTAAATAAATTTTCTCTGGAATAATGTTCTTTTATATCTGCAATTTCAGAATATAAACGTTTCCATCGGACAATTTCATAAATTGTTTCAGCAATAAATCCACGATCACGTGCTCCCCATCGCTTATCTCGCTTTAAAGTTTTAGTAACTACTTTGTCAGCGTATTTATCTTCATTAAATATTTCAGTAAGTGCATCAATTACAGCAAATACTAGGTTACGGTGTAAACGCATGGCTTTAAAAATTGGTTTGCAAATGTACTAATAAGTTAGCGTTTTATACTTTTTATACAGTTAGATTGTGATTTTAATTTAAATCAAGAAAAAAATGAAATTTTTTTTTCATTTTTCATTTTAATACTTTTTTTAAACGAATCCCTTTATTTGTATAGGTTCCGGCTGTTTTTTATGCCAATTAAAAAATAAAAAAGCTGCTTTTAAAACGTTAAAAAGTATTTTTTTTCAGATTAAATGCATTTTTTTCTTGCGTAAGTCTAAAAGTATTGTATCTTTGTAATGTAAATAAGAGTTATTGTTTTCCCAATAAGCAATAATTGATTGATTTTAAGTTAGAGTTAATGTTTTAATTTTAGATTAAGCCCCGAAATTAAAATGATTTGTGTTGAGAAACGGGAGGTGGAGACCTTCCGTTTTTTTTTTGCTCTAGATTTAGCTAAACTTCGGATCAAGTAATATTATTGGGGAGTAGCCAAAATTAAGCATATAATTTAGTTAACCTGTAGAGGAAGAATTTTA
>CANMLG010000024.1 GCA_947498765.1 uncultured Aquimarina sp. | reverse complement strand
CCGATCTAAAGATATGAAATACCTAATTTTTGAGATTCGTTAGCTCGAGGAATTAATCGGATTCTGATGTGGGGAATTATTGCCAACGTTAAATATATGGCATTTAGGGCAGAAGACAAACGGTTAACTTTCGATTAAGCACTAAGCCAAACTTTTGCATTTTGATTTATCTTTTTTATCATAAAGCCAAATCAAAAGATTTGGCGACTTTGCAAATAGACAATGAACTTTCGGTTAAACACTAGTCGCCCTATTTGCTATATATAGTGTTAAGTACTTTTTATTTTTCTGTTAGTTTTAGTCTTTTCAACCTCAAAGTTATTTCAATCGATACATAGAGAAGAACTACAAAAATCAAACTCATTATCGTAATATCAATTAAGTTAGATTTGTTTTTAAGTTCAGCATATATTTCAAGAATTATAAATATTTTGGTTATCATCAATATAAAAAGCGTTGTATAGATAATCCAATTATTTTTTGTTTTATCATTCAGGTTCTTAGGTATTTTCAAAAGACTATATCCTACAAATCCACAAGAGAAGATAGCTAATAATAGTTCATACGCGCTTCCTGGATTATGACTAGAAGAGGCTACAAGAAAAAATGCAATTGGAAAAAGTATCGATAATCCGACACATAATATTCCTAAAACTATTCTAACGATACTAAAAAGCATTTCTTTTTGGGTTATGAGTAATTGTACTTAACAATTGTATATAGACTATTGTCTATATATCTTTTATATAAAAAGCTAATCTAGTGGATTTTTAATGCTTTGCAAATTATTTGTGGCAACTCTGGTGTAAATTTCAGTAGTTTTTGTGGAACTATGCCCTAATAATTCTTGAATGTATCTTATATCGGTACCAGATTCTAGTATATGCGTTGCAAATGAATGTCGTAGCATATGTGGAGTAACCTTTTTGTAAATGCCCCCTTTTTTGGCAGCACGTTTTACAACCATTACTATACTTGTGGCACTATAGGCCTTGCCTTTTTTACCTTCAAACAGGTAATTTTTTGGTTTGTATAGTTTAAAATATTCACGTAATTCTAATAATACCTTATTTGATAGTAATGTATAGCGGTCTTTATTTCCTTTTGATTGCTTTACATGTATTAACATACGCTCGCTGTTAATATCGGTAAGTTTTAAATTTAATAATTCACTTCGGCGTAAGCCAGCGGAATACAATAGGCTTACTATGCAACGGTGTTTTAAATTATTGGTACTGTTGATAATGATAATGGCAAGCACTTCTTTTTTTGATAGTATTTCGGGTAGTTTTTCTTGCTTTCTGGGGCGTTCAATTTCATAAAATCGATTAGGCATATCCAATACAATTTCGTAGTAAAATTTAATGCTATTGATAGCTATATTTATGGCTGAGTTTGATCTGCCTTGTTTTATAAGTAGTTGTATATAAGCTCTAATATCTACTTCATTTAAGGTGTTTAGTTCTTTTAACTTATAGTGATTTATAAAAGCTTCAAATGCCGAAACATAAGCGTTCACAGTATTTAGTGCATATTTTTTTAAAATCAGTTTTTGAATATAAGTATCGGGGCATTTTTTATAGTCAGTTGGGTAAACTCGTCGCTTAAATAATGATGCATCATTGTTGTGTTGGTTTTTAGATAAGGGTTTGTTTTTAAAAAAATAAGAAGTATTGATCCAAGCCACACCTTTAAATTTATTAAAAATAAGATCAAGATTTTCTTTTGTGTTTTTAATGTATACCATATTTAGCTTCGCATGCCACTTAGGGTTGGGGAGTTCTTTTACAAGTGCTTGAATTACCTTGTCGGGATAAAACAACAACCCAATCATTTTTATATCATTGACTAGTAAGTGCTTTAAGGTGATATTTTTTAAATGAGAATGCTTCATTATACCCAAAAATCATAGAAAACAACGATAAACAAAAATTTAAACATGTATTTATACGTATATTAAACGTTTAAATCAATGGTTAATAATTGCTATGAGTGCTACTTGTTTATATTGTAATGGAATTTTATCTGGTAGGTTAGGTAAAAAGTTTTGTACACCTCATTGCAGATCAGCTTATCATTATAAAGAAAATAAGCAGAAACAGGATAAATTATATGTAGTTATTGATAAGCAATTGAAATTGAACCGAAGAATTTTAAAAGAGTACAATAAAGCAGGATTAGCTACAGTGCGAAAACAAAAATTATTGGATGCGGGTTTTAACCCAAAGTATTTTACCCATTACTGGAAAAATAAAAAAGGACAAGTCTATTTATTTTGCTATG
Organism: uncultured Aquimarina sp.; assembly: GCA_947498765.1. GTDB lineage: Bacteria > Bacteroidota > Bacteroidia > Flavobacteriales > Flavobacteriaceae > Aquimarina. Next base: position 191,995 of record CANMLG010000024.1, on the reverse strand, counting down.
AATTTGGTTTTTTGGAGGTACAAGATTCGAGCAATATAAAATATGTATTAATCAAATGGCAAGCTTATATGGATAAGTCTAAATATTAAGTGAACTAATTTTATACATTAAAAATCGCTATTTATTCCTTCAATAAGTTTTCTAGTTTAATTTTTGAAGCAGAATCTTTGTCCAATGCTATTGATTTTTTAAAATGTTCAATGGCTTTTTCTTTATTATCTAAGGCCAAATATAAATCTCCCATGGAATCGAATACATCAGCATTTTCTGGATAATTCAAGATGTTTAATTCAAAAAACTGTTTGGCTTTTTCGTGATTTTTAATGTACATAAAATTATGACCCAAACCATTTATATGATCTTTGTCAGGTTTTATTTCAACGCCATATGCTTTTGAAATGTGCTTGTAATGATTTACAACTTTATTAAAAATATCAGTTTTTTCATTTAAAAAATCATTGCTATCAAGTTTAAAATCATAAAAATTAAAAATAAATCGAAAAGCATCATAAGTTGCAATTAAAGGGACTGATCCATGAGTATCATTTTCGTAATACAGGCTTTTGTAGACTAATTTTTTTTGTTTATTGTTTTTTAAAATGGAATTTAGCTTTAAAGTAGAGCGGATATTAATGGAAGTGGTATTATAAATAGTATCTTTCTTTACGCTAGTGGTATCTACACCATTATTCATGGTATTGGCAATACCAATAAAAAGTGATTTGTTTTTATAGCGTTCCCCAAATTTTATATTTTTTGCTTTTTTAACTATTCGCTGGTAATTTAACCAGACTGAAGGATCAATAGCCACGTAAGCATTAAATAATTCAGGTTTTTCTAAAAGTGTATCCATCACAAGTAATCCTCCTAAAGAGTGCCCCACAAATGTTTTGTATGCTAAGCTTGGGTATTTAGCATCAATGTATGGCATTAACTCTTTTTCAATAAAAGAAATAGTCTTTCTTCCTCCACCAGAAACTGCAGATGATTGATCATCAATAAATGGATGTCCCTTAGGTACTTTTACGGGTGATAAATCTCTAAATCGATTTGTGTTAGGTATGCCAACTACAATCATTTCTGGAAGAATTTTGGCATAAATACTACTTAATGGCTGTATTATTCCAGTTACAGAATGGAAAAAAAAGTCTCCATCTAATAAATACACTACAGGATATTTTTTATCACTCGTTGGGGTAGTTTTTTTAGGTACGCTAACCCATATTTTTCGTTGTTCATTTAAAATATTGGATTGTATGCTATCTATTTTTCCAATAGTAATATCATTAGTATTTTGGGCAAAAGCACTGTAAAAACATAAAATAAATAAGGTGATGAGTTTAAGTTTTATCATGTGTTGGTTATATGAAGTGTAAAAATTAATTAAGGATTAGGTATAGTGCTAAGGAAAACAAAACTCCTAAACCTTAGGAAAACCAATAAGATGGCCTCTTTTACCGAACCATAAAATGTATATATAGCAAATAAGCATAACAAATACAAAGGCAGATTTAAAATCGAAACCAAAAATATTTCCTTCGTGATACAGCCATCCGTATAATGGCGGAATTAAAGCCCCGCCTACAATTCCCATAATAAGTAATGCCGAACCCATATTGGAAAATTTCCCTATGCCTCTAATACCTAATGGAAAAATAGCTGGCCACATTACCGCATTGGCAAAGCCTAAAGTAGCTAAACATCCAACGGCGTAGGAACCAGTAACAAAGTAAGAGCCTATGGTTAATACAATTCCCAAAATGGCCGATATGGTAAGCCAGTTTTCTTGTTTCATGTATTTAGGAATTAATATGATGTTGGTAATATATCCAATGAGTAAACCAACTAATCCAAATACGGCAAAGAATTTCGAAGTATCATCCGAAAAGCCAAGGTTTTTACCATAAATTGTAATCAAATCACCAGCCATAACTTCGGCGCCTACATACATAAATATGGCTATAGCCCCTAGTATAACATGGGGGAATTGAAATACAGAGGTTTTGCCTTCTGAAATATCGATACTAACAGGGTTGTTATCCGAAGTTTGATTTTTAATATCAGGTAATGATGATTTGTAAATAACAATAGCTATAACCAATAAAAAAATACCTAAAATGATATAGGGGGTTTCTACTCTGCTAGCCAAGTTATCAAGTAATTGATTCTTTAGTTCGGGATTGGTTTCATTATCTATTTTGGTTTGAATTTTGGTAGCATTTTTTAATAAAATGGAACCAAACAATACATTAGCCAAAATACCCGCCAGTTTGTTGCAGATACCCATAACACTAATTCGTGTAGCAGCGGATTCAATGGGGCCAATAAGACTTACATAAGGGTTTGCAGCTGTTTGCAAAAGGGCTAATCCCATACCTACAATAAATAGGCCTAATAAAAAAATAGGGTAGGAGCGACTGCCAGCGGCCGAAACAAACACCAAACAGCCCAAAGCCATAATAACTAATCCGGTGGACATTCCTTTTTTAGTACCTAGTTTATCTAAAATCCATGATGATGGGATTGCTAAGAAAAAATAAGCAGCAAAAAAAGCCGTAGCTACATAAAAAGCTTGCTGATCGGTAAGCTCGCAGGACTTTTTTAAAAAAGGAATCAATATACCATTTACCCAAGTGACAAACCCAAAAACAGCAAATAGTACTCCAATAATGGTGATTTGATATAAATAATTTCGCTTTTTTGAGTTAGTAGTTGTTGGCATAACGGAGTTAAAGTTAGTTGTTAATTGGTGTTGTTAGTTTGTTTTTTGGGTATCGGAATTTAAGTCATTATTTTTTATAGGAGGTGCAATCGCATTCCCTTTTCGATCTCTTGTTAGTACAGCCTTAATGGTGGTGGGTTCCGAAATAATATCTCTAGGATCTATATCTGTAATAATTTCATGTGTTTTCTTTATTTTTTTTCTGGAAGCACTAGTTTTTGAATCCGAATTACCTGAAGTCAAAGGAATACGAGCACAGATATAACCTAGTACAAATGAAATCAATAACAGGCCTATAATTTCAAAAATTGCAGTAGGCCTATCTATAGGAGTCATATTTTCAAACATAGTGAACTATTCTATTAGTAATGTAACTCCAAAATCCAATGGAGTTCCTTTTTTTTGAGTTTTTAAAGCAGTGATATTTATGCTAGCTTTAGATAAACCTTTTTTTAAAACATAGGATTGTACGCTAGCAGCTAATGCTAATCCAGCTTGATAATTTTCATCGGGGTTTACATTTTTATTGGTGTATCCAATTAATCGTATTTTTTTTGCCGAGTTATTTTTTAAAAGAAAACTTTTTAAACCTCTTGATCCTTTAAATTTAGCATTTTTAAAATTAAGTTGTGTAACGGTATAGCTTGTAGTGGTTGTAATTACTTCTTTTTGTAGTGTTGCTTTTTCTTTTATTATTGGCGTTGGATTTTTTAGTGTTGTTTTTTGGGGAATAGTATTTTTAGTAAACTCGATTATTTTGGGGTAGGTAATTTTAGTGTTTTGAAAATCAATTTTTTCAATAGTAGGAATTTCAACAGCATTATAATCAATATGCTTTAAATTTACGGGTAGTTCCGAAGCTTTAAAGTCAAAAGTGATTCCTCCTTTAAATTTTCCATTTTTGTTATAATTAAATAAGGCAACTTGGGTCTTTGTGGTAATTAATGAATCGTGTATTCCTAATTTAATTAAGCGCTCTGCCATACCCATAGCGCGATCCTTACCAATTTCAACAGCTTCATTTGTATTATGATAGCCGGTAATGTTAAGGAGTAAGTTTTTGGTGTCCATTTCTTTGGCAATAGCATGCCCGTAGGTGCTCATAGTAAAAGGGATCTGTATACGATCAGAATTTTCATAAATTCTGAAATTACTAGGAAAATAAATAACTAATTCATCCTTATAATATATACTAAGCTGGCTTGGCTTTAAAGTATCACTACTCTTTTTGGATGATGTTATGTTACTAGTTATGGAATTGAGAGTGTCTTCTGCTGCTGCAAATTTATTTGTAATAGTATCAGTTTTGCTGAATAAAGTAGAGGTATTGACTTTGATATTGTTATTTTTTGATTTATCAATAGGAACGGATGTAATAGTGTCAGTTGTACATAAACCTTGAATAATGCATATGTAATAGGTACTTGCCAAGACCGCCCAAATGGAAAAAACAAAAAAACTAAGCGCTAATCGCTTCATAAAATTTAAAATAATAAAGACTAAAATAGCACAAAAACTGGAAATAGATAGAATTAGGTGATTTATACTTAAAAAATGTACTCAATAAGTTGAAAATGGTTTAATAATTTATTTATTTTGCTGCGTACTTACAAGTAAGTCCAAATCAGATAAAATTAGAAAATGAATTATTCATGTGCACATCCCCATCATTACTACTTAATCGCTCAAGCGGGGTAGTTTGGTATGTAAACATGTAAGCATATTTTAAACCCGTTTGAGTTTACCTCAAACGGGTTTAATTTTTTAAATTGATACAATAACAATTGTTATGACAAAAATTAGAATAGCTATTCAAAAGAGTGGTCGACTTAATGAAGATTCTGTAGCAATACTTAAGGATTGCGGAATTTCTATTGACAATGGTAAAGACCAATTAAAAGCAGCAACGCGAAATTTCCCAATGGAAGTAATGTTTTTACGTAATGGGGATATCCCTCAATATTTACGTGATGGTGTTGTGGATATTGCTATAATTGGCGAAAATGTATTGATTGAAAAAGGTCAAGATATTTCGATCGCCGAGCGTTTAAATTTTTCTAAATGCAAGGTTTCTTTAGCGGTACCAAAAGGAGCGGAGTACACTTCTATCAAGGATTTAGATGGTAAAAAAATTGCCACGTCATATCCTAATACCGTTGATCAGTATTTAGCCGACAAGGGGATTAATTATGAAATTCATCAAATTTCGGGATCTGTAGAAATTGCACCAAATATTGGTTTGGCCGATGCTATTTGCGACATCGTTTCTAGCGGAAGTACCTTGTTTAAAAACAATCTGAAGGAGGTGGAAGTTATGTTAACTTCGGAAGCTGTTTTGGCAGTATCGCCAAAAATATCTGAAGAAGCTAAAGCACTTTTAAGCAAGTTACAGTTCCGAATTCAGTCTGTTTTAAAGGCACGTAATTCAAAATATGTATTGCTAAATGCACCTAATGATAAGCTAGACGAAATACTGAAGCTGTTACCAGGCATGCGTAGTCCAACTATTTTGCCCTTGGCGGAAGAAGGTTGGAGTAGTATACATACGGTAATTCAGAAAAATAAATTTTGGGAAGTTATTGACGAATTAAAAATAGCTGGAGCCGAAGGTATTTTGGTTTGTCCAATTGAAAAAATGGTGCTTTAATTAGTATAATATTATTTATGTATGTGATTTTTGAAATGAGTTTTATAGTATTCTCATATCTGATATCTCATATCTCATATCTAAATAAAAATGAATAAAATATACAATCCATCTCAAGCAGATTGGGAACAAATTTTAAAAAGACCTACGCAAACTGTAGCTGATATTGAAGGCACAGTAGCAGAGGTTTTTAATAATGTACGTTTGAATGGTGATAAAGCTGTAGCTACGTATACTCAAAAATTTGATAGCGTTCAGTTAACTAATATGCTAGTCACTGCCGAAGAAATTACGGAAGCAGAAGGATTGATAACAAAAGAGCTGAAAGAAGCTATTCAGTTAGCAAAAGGAAACGTAACTCGTTTTCACGAAGCACAAAAAACAACACGAGTACAAGTAACAACCATGACTGGTGTGGATTGTTGGCAGGAAAAACGTCCTATTCAAAAAGTAGGTTTATATATCCCAGGGGGAACAGCACCTTTGTTTTCAACTATTTTGATGTTAGTATTACCAGCTAAAATAGCCGGTTGTGAAGAAATTGTATTGTGTTCACCCCCTAATAGTGAGGGTAAAATTCATCCAGCTATTTTGTACACAGCGCAATTATGTGGTGTTACTAAAATTTGTAAAGTAGGAGGAATCCAAGCCATCGCGGGGATGACCTTCGGAACCCAATCTATACCACAAGTGTATAAAATATTTGGTCCCGGAAATCAATTTGTAACGGTAGCAAAACAATTAGCTACAAAACACGGTGTAGCTATTGATATGCCCGCTGGACCTAGTGAATTATTGGTAGTGGCCGATGATAGTGCTAATGCTGCTTATGTGGCTTCAGATTTATTAAGTCAGGCAGAACATGGGAAAGATAGTCAAGTAATTTTGGTATCCACTTCCAAAAAACTAATGGATGAGGTTGAAATTGAAGTGGAAAAACAATTAGCCGTATTACCACGCGTTGAAATTGCCACCAAAGCTATAAAAAACTCCAAGCTGATTTATGTAGAAAATGATCAAATTGCCTTGGATTTAATTAATGAATACGGTCCGGAGCACTTTATTATTTGTGTAAAAAATGAAGATTTTTATGTGAATCGTATAGCCAATGCAGGTTCGGTATTTATAGGTAATTATACCCCCGAAAGTGCAGGAGATTATGCCTCGGGAACAAATCATACCTTGCCTACTAATGGATATGCTAAAAATTATAGTGGTGTCAATTTGGATACGTTTATGAAAAGTATGACATTTCAAAAGATAACCAAAAAAGGAATACATGCTATAGGGAATGCCATAGAACTTATGGCTGAGGCCGAAGGTTTACAAGCGCATAAAAATGCAGTAAGGCTTCGATTAAACGAAGAATAGGTATTCTTTTAGTATTAAAAACATTTCAAAGCAACTTTATTATGAAGCTATTAGTTACGTATGTCATATTATCTTTAACAACATTGTCTGTATTCGGACAAAAAGCAGCGTATATAATCTATAATGCTAAAGGTAAAGTAGTAAAATATGAAAAAATGCTAGGAGGATTATCAAAAAATGATATTCTTCTTTTTGGCGAACTTCATAATAATCCTATTGCACATTGGTTGGAGTTAGAATTAATACGTGATTTAAGTAAACAACGAGCATTAATTTTAGGAGCAGAGTTTTTTGAAAGTGATGGACAAGCGGCGCTTAATAATTATTTATCAAATAGTATTGATGAAGAGACTCTAAAAACACAAGTAGAATTGTGGTCAAATTATAAGACAGATTACAAACCTATCGTAGACTATTCTAAAAGTAAAAAGATTTCATTTATTGCCACAAACGTACCTAGACAATATGCTAGCTTGGTACATAAAGAAGGTTTTAGGATATTAGAACATTTAGTACCTGACGAAAAACGTTTTATAGCACCTTTGCCTATTAAGTTTGATCCAGATTTACCTACGTATAAAAAAATACTAACCATGTTTGAGGATCATGGCACACCAGAATTAGTAAAAGCACAAGCCATAAAAGATGCAACTATGGCACATTTTATTTTGGAAAATTATGAGCAGAATAAACTGTTTTTTCATATTAATGGAGCATACCATTCTGATAGTTATGAGGGTATTCTTTGGTTTTTAAAACAACGGAATAGCAATTTAAATTATGTAACCGTATCCACGGTAGAACAAAAAAATGTATCAGAATTGTTAGAAGAAAATAAGAATAAGGCAGATTACATTATTTGTATTCCTGATACCATGACTAAAACCTATTAAAGGGATATAAAAATAAATAATCAAGATTTATTTACTACTTAAAATGACAAAATTCAATTTAAATAATTTGGTTAGAGAGAATGTTAAGGCAATGAAACCTTACAGTTCTGCTAGAGATGAATATGTTTCCGATGGATCCGAAATGGTGTTTTTAGATGCCAATGAAAACCCTTTCGAAAATGGAGTAAATAGATATCCAGACCCACAACAGCGTAGTTTAAAATCAATTATAGCTGCACAAAAAGGAATTGATGAATCCCATATCTTATTAGGAAATGGGAGTGATGAGGTACTTGATTTACTATTCAGAGCTTTTTGCCAACCTAAACAAGATAATATTATTACGTTGCCACCTACTTATGGGATGTATACGGTATTGTCAAATTTAAATGAAATTGAGGAGCGTAAAATAGTATTGCAAGCCGATTTTCAGCCAGATGTTGATGCTATTTTGAAAGCCGTAGATACCAATTCAAAATTACTATTTATTTGTTCGCCTAATAACCCCACAGGTAATTTAATAGCCATAAAAAAGGTAAAGCAATTATTAGAAGCCTTTCAAGGTATAGTGGTGATTGATGAAGCTTATATCGATTTTGCCGATCAATCAACTTGGGTTAATGAATTGTCCAATTATACTAATTTAATTGTAACACAGACCCTTTCTAAAGCTTATGGTTTAGCGGGTATTCGTTTAGGTGTATGTTTTGCTGCTGCAGAAATAATAGCGGTACTCAACAAGATAAAACCCCCATACAATGTAAATGAGCTGACTCAAAAAGCAGCCATGGAGCGTTTAATAGATAAAAAAGGGGTTGAAAATGAAATCAAAGCGATTCTTGAAGAAAGAAAGCGGTTAATAGAAGCCTTACAAAATGTGGATTTTGTTGATACTATTTATCCAACTGAGGCTAATTTTGTGTTAGCAAAGGTGGATGATGCCACTAAACGCTATAATGAATTATTAGCCAAAGGTATTGTTATAAGAAATAGAACCACACAAGCATTATGTGAAAATACCTTACGATTTACTGTAGGTACACCCGAAGAAAATAAGTTGTTAATAGCAGCCTTGAAATCATTATAATTAACAAGTTAAAAATAGTGTTAAGAATGAAAAGTAGTGTTTTATTATTTGTTTTAACAGTAAGTTTATTTTTTTCAAATTTACAAGCGCAGTCTTTACCACTAGGACAAAAAAGATGGAGCGCTACAAATAAATTGAATGCGGATGATTATAAAATTGAAATAGGTGTAAATACAAATGAATTAATTTATAGTCAGTTTTTAATTACGCATCAAGTAATGGGTTTTGATTTTATAAAGAAAAACTTGAATAAGAAGATAGAAAATATTTTTGTAGGAAAAGCTTCTTGGGTGGATACTACTAGAGTTTCGAGCATAGGTGCCTCCATTGCCTATCAGCAGTTACAATTTGATTTATGCGAAGTATATGCCCGAAGATTTAGAAAACAACTTTTTTTAAATAAAAAGAAGTTATTGAAGGGGTTAGATTTTGTTAAAGAATTAAATAATAAAATGATAGCTGATTTTTCTGAAGAAAGAGCCTTATTAGTGCAAGAAACCAAAGATGGTAGTGATAAAGAACAACTGACAGTTTGGGAAGAAAAAATAAGTAACTATTTGTCAACTTTAAAGCAGTTTGATTATACTAATGATACCAAAATTAAACTTTAATTTTGTGTTGAATTAAAGTGTGTAAAATAATGCGTAAAGGATAGAGCGGTTACCCCGCAGTCCGACCCAAGGAGGAACGAGGCGTAGTAGCGAAAGCCTGACCCGTAGGGATACGCCCAAAAAGAATAAAAAATAGAAACAAGCTAATGGCCAGTAGCTTTTAGCCTAAAGCCATATCGAAAAGCGAAATAAATATGAAAAAAGTATTATTTATAGATAGAGACGGTACTTTGGTGCTTGAACCACCAGTGGATTACCAATTGGATAGTTTAGAAAAATTGGAATTTTACCCAAAGGTGTTTCAATACATGGCTAAAATAGCAAATGAGTTGGATTATGAATTGGTAATGGTAACTAATCAGGATGGGCTAGGAACGGATTCGTTTCCTGAAGATACGTTTTGGCCTGCCCAAAATAAAATAGTATCCGCTTTTGAAAAAGAAGGAGTGGTATTTTCGGAAATACATATAGATAAAACATTTCCGCACGAAAATGCCGAAACGCGTAAGCCAAGGACAGGCTTGTTAACGCAATATTTTGATACGGAAAAGTATGATTTAGCCAACTCATTTGTATTGGGTGATCGTATTACAGATATGGAATTGGCTAAAAATTTAGGAGCCAAAGGCATCTATTTGTCCGAAGATCCTGAATTGGGAGCCGATGAAATTGAAAGTGATGAAAAAGCAATTACAGCTTGTATTGCGCTGACTTCAACAGACTGGAAGGAAATTTATGAGTTTTTGAAATTAGAAGACCGAGTAGCTGAAATTACTCGTAATACTAATGAGACTAAAATTTATATCAAGCTAAATTTAGATGGTTCTGGTAAAAATGATATTGCTACAGGTTTGGACTTTTTTGATCATATGTTAGATCAAATTGGGAGACACGGTGCTATGGATTTAACCGTAAAAGTGGATGGTGATTTGCATGTTGATGAGCATCATACGATTGAAGATACCATGATTGCTTTAGGGGAGTTGTTTCATAAAGCACTAGGAAATAAGTTGGGTATTGAACGTTATGGTTTCTGTTTACCAATGGACGATTGTTTGGCGCAAGCTGCAGTTGATTTTGGAGGACGTCCATGGTTAGTTTGGGATGCCGATTTTAAACGCGAAAAAATTGGGGATATGCCTACCGAAATGTTTTTACATTTATTTAAATCATTTACAGATGGGGCTAAATGTAATTTAAATATAAAAGCAGAAGGAGATAATGAGCATCATAAAATAGAAGGTATTTTTAAAGCCTTTGCAAAAGCAATGAAAATGGCCGTAAAACGTGACGCCAATAAAATGTTTTTACCAAGTACAAAGGGAATGTTGTAGTAGTTAGATGTAAGAATTTAGAAGTTAGATTTTCTCAATTCTTGTATCTTAAATCTCATATCTATATTTAATGAAAATAGTAATAATAAACTACGGAGCAGGAAATATTCAGAGTATCAAATTTGCTATTGAGCGTTTGGGATACCAAGCTGTGTTGAGTGATAATGTTGACGAAATTAAAAATGCAGATAAAGTAATTTTCCCAGGTGTTGGTGAGGCGAGTAGTGCTATGAATAAGCTTCGTGAAAGCGGATTAGATAAATTAGTGCCTACGCTAAAACAGCCTGTGTTGGGAATTTGTTTAGGAATGCAGTTAATGTGTAATTCAACAGAAGAAGGAGATACCAAAGGTTTGGGTATTTTTGATGTGGATGTAGTCCGTTTTACTAATGAGGTAAAAGTGCCACAAATTGGATGGAATCAAATCAGAGATTTTAAATCGCATTTATTTGAAGGAGTAACAAACGAATCATACATCTATTTGGTGCATAGTTTTTATGCGCCTGTTTGTAATGAAACTATTTGTGTTACCGATTACGGAGTGAATTACAGTACCGCATTACAGAAAAATAATTTTTACGGAACCCAATTTCATCCAGAAAAAAGTAGTGATGTTGGAGAAAAAATTCTATCGAATTTCCTGAAGTTAGATTTACTAAGTTAGAAATACGAAATAAATGGAATCGTTTTCAGATATCATGAAGAGTAGGACGAAGCAATTTGCTATTGATTGTTGGTTTCTTTGTAATAAAATGCCAAATAATAGAGGTTTTAATGCTTATGTAAGACAATTAATTAGGTGTTCCAGTTCTGTAGGAGCAAATTATCGAGCATCTCAAAGAGCAAAATCAAGGGCAGATTTCATCAATAAATTAAAGATTGTCGAAGAAGAAACGGACGAAAGTATTTATTTTATTGAATTGTTAATAGAAATTTTAAGTGAAGATTATAAAAGTGAATTAGATAAGCTCTATAAAGAAGCCAATGAAATTTTATCCATTGTGGTTTCTTCAATTAATACGGCTAGAAAAAAATAATATTTAGTTATAGAATATCTAGTTTCTAACTTCAAAAATCTAAAATCAGTATGAGAATAATACCAGCAATAGATATTATAGACGGACAATGTGTTCGATTATCAAAAGGAGATTACAATACAAAAAAGGTGTATAATGAAAATCCTTTAGAAATAGCCAAGCAGTTTGAAGCTCATGGAATCCAGCATTTGCATTTAGTGGATTTAGATGGGGCTAAGGCAAGTCATATAGTAAATCATAAAGTATTGGAAACCATTGCCACTCAAACCAATTTAAAAATTGACTTTGGAGGAGGCTTAAAAACCGATGAAGATCTGCGCATAGCTTTTGAAAGTGGTGCCAATCAAATTACTGGTGGGAGTATAGCTGTTAAAAATGCCGATGTGTTTCGTAGTTGGTTAACTAAATTTGGAGCGAATAAAATTATTTTAGGAGCAGATGCTAATAATGAAAAAATAGCCGTTAGTGGTTGGTTAGAGGAAAGTGATCAAGAACTTATACCATTTGTAAAGGGTTACGAAAAAGAAGGGGTAAGTTATGTAATTTGTACTGATATTAGTAAAGATGGAATGTTACAAGGGCCTTCATTTAATTTGTATAAAAAAATGCTGAATGAAATTCCTAACATTAAACTAATAGCCTCAGGAGGTATTTCAACTTTTGATGAACTTCCAAAATTAGCCGAAATCGGTTGTGAAGGAACCATAATAGGTAAAGCGATTTACGAAAATAGAATAAGTTTAAAACAGTTAGAAGATTATATAGTACAAAATAATTAGTATTGCATATTGAGAATTAGACTTTATTCTATATACTCAACATTAAAAATATGATTAAGAAAACAGTACTTTGTACTTTGTACTCTAGTACTTAATACTAAAAAAAATGCTTACAAAACGAATTGTACCTTGTTTAGATATTAAAAATGGGCGCACTGTAAAGGGAGTAAACTTTGTTGATTTACGTGATGCAGGAGATCCTGTAGAATTAGCTGCAATTTATGCAAAAACTGGAGCAGATGAACTCGTTTTTTTGGATATATCAGCTACGGAAGAACGTCGAAAAACCTTAGCTGATTTGGTCAGAAATGTGGCCAAAGAAGTAAATATACCTTTTACTGTGGGTGGAGGAATTTCATCGGTGGAAGATGTGGATATTTTATTACAAAATGGAGCAGATAAAGTTTCCGTGAATTCTTCAGCTGTAAAACGCCCTGAGTTAATCAATGAACTATCAAGTAAATTTGGTAGTCAATGTATAACTGTAGCTATTGATGCCAAACAGATTGATGGGGAGTGGATAGTGCATTTGGTTGGCGGTAAAGTCCCTACCGAACTTAACTTGTTCGATTGGGCAAAAGAGGTGGAACAACGTGGTGCGGGTGAAATCTTATTTACCTCTATGGATAATGATGGAACTAAAGATGGTTTTGCTAATAAAGCTTTAGCACGTTTAAGTACCGAACTTAATATTCCGATTATTGCTTCGGGTGGTGCAGGAAATATGCAACATTTTGTAGATACTTTTAAAGAAGGTAAAGCAGATGCAGCTTTGGCAGCAAGTGTATTTCACTTTAAAGAAATAGGTATTCCAGAGCTAAAGGAAAAGCTTAAAAATGAAGGAATTCCAGTAAGATTATAATTTGTAGGAATTTTGTTTATATTTATAAAAAACAAATAATTAATAATGGAAGAGATTCAATCATCATTACCAGTAAGTTCACTTACTGAAGACAGAAAAGTAGCTTTTTATAAAAAGACGTATACTCATTTGGCTTTAGCCGTATTATTATTTGTAATTGTTGAATGGGTTTTTTTTCAGAGTGAGGCTATCGTAAATTTAGCATTTTCGCTAACACAAGGATGGAAATGGCTGCTAATGCTTGGTGGTTTTATGTTGGCGACAAGTTATGCAGAAAAAGTAGTACATACCAATCATAATATTAATCAACAGTATGCAGGCTTATTGTTGTATGTAATAGCTGAGGCTTTTATTTTTATTCCATTAATAGGTATGGCCACCATGATTGCTGCCGAAGGGGGTGAAAATATTTTACAACAAGCGGCCGTATTGACTTTGTCACTTTTTACAGGGCTATCAGCTGTGGTACTTATTACCAAAAAAGATTTTTCTTTTTTAAGATCAGCATTAACCATAGGCGGATTTATAGCTCTAGGATTAATTATTGCTGGTATGTTTTTTGGTGGATTTAATTTAGGATTGTGGTTTAGTGTAGGTATGGTGGTATTAGCATCAGGTTCTATTTTATATCAAACTTCAAATATGGTTCATAAATATTCCGAAGATCAATATGTAGGAGCAAGTTTAGGTTTGTTCGCTTCATTAATGTTATTGTTTTGGTATATTTTAAGTATACTTTCTAATGATTAATTTTTTTATGAAATTAATAAAATATCAAGTATTTTGTTGATGTAACATTACTTTTAAGTCTATTTTTTTATCAAAACCGCTAAATTTAAATATTTTAGCGGTTTTTCTCTTTTGTATTTGTAAGTTTTTTCTTTATTTATAAATGGTAAAATTTCGATAATCTGAGAATGAAACTAGTTGAAAAATGCACTTTTGTTTAATTTTTGTTAAGTTTTATTAAACAATAATACAAGATGTTAAATTTGTGTAGCAATCAAAAAAACACAAATTATGAAAACATCAATTTTAACCCGAATTCAAAAATCACTACTCATTGGTTTTTTGGCAATTGGAATTATTTCTTGCGAAAAAGAAGCTAATCAATCGGATCTTCAAAATCAAGAATTAGAACAAGTATCAGAAACACTTCCGAGTTCAGAATTTATGACTATTGAAGAGTTTGAAAAAATGTCTGAAAACCTTTTAGAAGGCGAAAGTGTTTCAACTTCAGATAAAGAAGCTAAAGTTATAAATGGAACTCCAGAAAGTTTGAGTTTGGATTTTAGTGCAAAAATTACAAGAGGTGAATTAGTAGGTACAGAATTTTCAGGTGATGTAGATGTAAGAATAACAAGAAAATTTAGAAATTTTAGTCTTTTTAGAGGAAAACTTACTTTACCCGATGGAAGTACTACAGGAGTAAGGGGAGCCTTTACGGGTGACGGTTTTACATACATAATTACCAAAATAGAAGGTATTGGCATTGTATTAGCAGTAGGTAGAACCGAAGCATCTGGTTCCATCTCAGGACAATTCTTGTTGCGATCATCAAGAGGATTTAGTAAAGGTACTTGGCAAGTAACTCCAAATGATGAAGTAGAACCAGATCCAACTATTGTTGATTTAGCAGTAGCAACGCCTTCGTTATCTACTTTGGTAGCCGCAGTAACGCAAGCAGGTTTGGTAGATGCTTTAAATGGTCCCGGGCCTTTAACTGTTTTTGCACCAACAAATGACGCTTTTGCTCAGTTGAATGCTTTACCTGAGGGAGATGCCTTAATTGAAGTATTGACTTATCATGTAGCTCAAGGAAAATTAACTGCGGTAGATTTGATTGAGGCAGGAACTGTAACAACTTTACAAGGAGAAGAAATAACTATTGAACAGCGAGAAGATGGTGTGTTTTTAAATGGAAATGTTCAAGTTATTATGGCTGATATTGTAGCCTCAAATGGAATTATACATGTTATAGATCAAGTACTAGTACAAGAAACACCATTAGCCTCTATTGTAGATATAGCTACTTCTAATGATAGTTTTGCCACGCTTGTTGGTGCTTTACAAGCGGCTGAATTAGTCGAAACATTACAAGGAGAAGGGCCATTTACTGTATTTGCACCAACAAATGATGCTTTTGAAGCACTTGATGCTATACCAAGTGGAGATGTTTTAAAAGAAGTATTATTATATCATGTAGCTGCTGGTAAATTTGCTGCAGCTGATTTATTAGAAAGTGGAATAGTGACAACAGTTCAAGGTGATGAAGTCACTATTGAAATGGTTGATGGCAAGGTGTTACTAAACGGATCTATAGAAGTGGTAACTGCTGATGTTGAAGCGTCAAATGGTATTATTCATGTGATTACAGGGGTATTAGTACCTTCAATTATTGGTCTTGCTGCTAACCCTGATTTATCAACATTTGTTAGTGTAGTACGGTCACTAAATTTACTAGAAGAGTTAGAAGGTCAGGGGCCGTTAACGATATTTGCTCCGACAAATAACGCTTTTGCTGCCTTAGAAACCGTGCCTGGTGTCAATGCTTTAAGGGAGGTGTTATTAAACCATGTAGTGACTGGTAGACTTACTGCTGCTGATTTATTAGAAAGAGGAACAATAACAACATTACAAGG
Source organism: uncultured Aquimarina sp. (assembly GCA_947498765.1). GTDB lineage: Bacteria > Bacteroidota > Bacteroidia > Flavobacteriales > Flavobacteriaceae > Aquimarina. The sequence goes on along the minus strand of CANMLG010000024.1, from coordinate 176,010 downwards.
AGCTGAAATTACAATTGAAATGATTGATGGCAAGGTATTACTAAATGGTGTGGTTGAAGTTACAATGGCTAATATTCAAGCGTCAAATGGTATTGTGCATGTTATTACAGAGGTATTAATTCCTTAATTAATTTTATAATTTTGGGGTTTGAGTCCACTTGGAAACTTTGTTTTTAAGTGGATTCATTTTATAGTGCCTAATACGGGTTTAAACTAGATAATTTCAAGAGGAGATGTTTTTAACGGAATTACATCACCTGATTTCATTTTATTAATATGAATATTTCCTACCCGAACACGCACTAATCTTAGCGTAGGGAATCCTACAGCTGAAGTCATTTTTCTTACTTGTCTAAATTTACCTTCGGTTAACGTGACTGAAACCCAGGATACTGGGCCATGCCTGGCATCTCTTATTTTTTTTTCTCGTAAGGGTAAGTTTGGTTCGGTGTCCAATAAGGTAACTTTACATGGTTTAGTTAGGTACTTTTTACCATTAAATCCAATTTCAACACCCTTTCTCATTTTTTGCAGCGCATTTTCATTAATAGCACCATCAACCAAGGCATAATATTCTTTTTCAAATTGACTACTGTTTATAAGGTTACTTACTTTTCCATCGGTGGTTATAAAAAGTAAACCTTCAGATTTTTCATCTAACCTTCCCACTGCCATTACCGCATCTGGAAAATTATAAAGAGATCCTAATAGTTTCTTTTTTCCTTGCTTAGGGCCATTATTTATAAATTGACTTAAATACCCATAAGGTTTATAAATAACAAAATGGTGGTGCTGTGTGGTAATTTTTAAGGACATTACTTAATTTATAGCGTGAGTCAAAAGTACTTTATTGTTGAATAAAAAGACAAAATAGTTGTAAATTTAAAGCGCTATGATTTTTAGAAGTTTAAAATATCTTTTAGTGTATTTGTTACCAGTAACAGTATACTATTCATTTAACGTTTCCGGAATACAAACATTTATGCCTTTATTTGTGTTTTTTGGCGGAGTACCTTTACTTGAGTTATTTTTAAAACCAAATGCAGTTAACCTTGTAAAAGAAATAGAAATAAAAGAAAAAAATAAGCTCATTTATGATTTGATTTTATATGCAGCCTTACCTGTTCAAATAGCTTTTTTAATTTATTTTTTTGAAATTATTAAAAATGTTCCTTTTGGCACTGTAGATTTTTATGGTAAAGTGACAGCCATGGGATTAATGTGTGGCGTTTTAGGTATTAATGTGGGGCATGAACTAGGTCATCGTAGAAATAGGTTAAAACAATTTATTGGAGAATTATTGTTATTAAGTTCACTTGATACTCATTTTTTACCCTATCATAATGCAGGGCATCATAAAAATGTGGCTACTCCTGAAGATGCAGCCACGGCCAGAAAAAATCAATGGGTCTTTAGTTTTTGGTTTACCTCTCATTTTAGAAGTTACGTAGAAGCTTGGAGACAAGAGTGTTTGCGACTAAAACGATTAAATAGAAGTTGGTTTTCTATTGATAATAGAATGATTATATACACCATAACTAGTTTGATTTTATTAGGTGTTATTTATTTGTTTTTTTCATTACATGTGCTAATAGCATTTATTTTGGCTTCTATTTTTGGCATAGGTTTGCTGGAAACGGTTAACTATATTGAGCATTATGGCTTACTTCGAAAAAAAATGGAAAGTGGACGTTATGAAAAAGTAAAACATAGTCATAGTTGGAATTCGGATCATGTTATTGGACGTACGCTGTTATTTAATTTATCTCGTCATTCGGACCATCATTATAATGGAAGTAAAAAATATCAAATTTTAAAGTCATTGCCCGAAAGTCCCAAAATGCCAACAGGTTATCCAGGTATGATGTTATTAGCTTTGGTACCTCCAATTTGGTTTTTTGTAATGAATAGAAAGCTGAATAATTAATTTTTTAATATTAGATGTATGAAAAAAATATTGGTAATAGGAGGGAGTAATAGCATAAAATCAATTAATAAAAAGCTAGCTATTTATGCCGCAAAAAAGCTTGAAAATGTTCAATTAGATATAATTGATCTAAACGATTTTGCAATGCCTATTTATGGAATTGATTATGAATTAGAATATGGTATTCCTGAAAAAGCGCTAGAATTTGATCATATAATTAGTAAAACCGATGCATTAATTATTTCATTAGCCGAGCATAATGGTTCTTATTCTGTTGCATTTAAAAATATATTAGATTGGCTTTCTCGAATAGATCAAAAAGTATGGAAAAATAAACCTATGCTTTTAATGGCTACTTCACCAGGGAAACGAGGAGGTGCTAATGTGCTAGAAGCTGCCAAAAAGTTTTTCCCGCATTTAGGTGGAACTATTGTTGAGGATTTTTGCTTACCATCATTTAATACTAATTTTAATGAAAAGGGAATTAGTAATAACGAATATGAAACGTTATTAGTTGATGTGATAAGTACTTTTGATAGTCATATAAAATAGTTTTGTATGGTTAGTGTTTTTAAATCTTTTTAAAATATTATGTTAAAGTTAATACTAACAGTTTCTCTTTTTACAGAATTAGTACTTGTATCATGCAAACGAATACCTAATAAAAATTCTGAAGTAACAAAAGAAGCATCTATAACAGCAGCTGTTGTATATGAAACAGAAAATTTACAGGTTATAAAACTATCAAATCATATTTATGAACATGTATCTTTTTTAAATACGGATAATTATGGGAAAGTTGCTTGCAATGGAATGTTTGTAGTTAATGAAAATGTGGGCGTATTATTTGACACACCAACGGATAATGAAAGTGCATTAGAATTAATCAATTTTATTACAAAAAAGTTAAAAAGTAAAGTGATTGCTGTTATACCAACTCATTTTCATGAAGACTGTATTGGAGGAATAGAAGTGTTTGAAAAGAATACCATTCCTGTGTATGCATTACGTAAAACTGTAGCGTTGTTAAAAGAAAATAACGTAAAACCAAAAAAACAAATTAAAGAATTTGAGAATCACCTGATGTTAAATATAGGGGATAAAAAAGTGTATGCTAAGTATTTTGGAGAAGGCCATACTATAGATAATAGTATTGGATATTTTCCTGAAGATAATGCCATTTTTGGGGGCTGTTTGTTAAAAAGTGTTGACGCAGGCAAAGGCTATTTAGGTGATGCAAATACGAATGAATGGTCAGCGACGGTTCAGAAAATTAAGCAAGAATATCCCAAAGTAAAAATTGTTATTCCCGGACATGGAAAATGGGGTGGCGCTGAATTGTTTGATTATACGATAGCATTATTTAAATAAATTACAGTTTTAAAAATTATTTACGCAGTTTAAAAAAACCGTATACTGATTGTTGGATAAAGTTTTTGGGAAACTTTTCATCTCCTTTAAAGCCTATTTGAATGGTGCCACTATCTTCTGGAATGTAATTTGTTTTAAAAATAAAATCCCATAAACTAAGGCTAATTCCAAAGTTGACACCGTATGTTCCTTTGGGTAATTCATACGCGTGATGATATAAATGCATTACTGGATTGTTCAGAATGTATTTTAAAGGACCCCATGTGATTTTTATGTTTGCGTGATTAAAATGACCAATGGCAATAGCTATAAAATGGACGATGTAAGCTTGCTCTGGTTCAAAACCACCTAAAAGCATTACGCCAAAGGTTTTTAAAGGTTTGTATAATATATTTTCCATCCAATGATAACGTAAATGCGCGGCAAATCCCATTTCTTTAACACTATGATGCACTTTATGGAATTTCCATAAAAAATGATAGCGATGTAAAAGTGTATGTGTAAACCATTGTAAAAAATCAAGTACAATAAAAAATACAAGTAGTTGAGACCACATGGGCCATTGAGTTATGTTAAGAATTGATAATGAGTTTATCTGAATTCCCATATTCACAAATCCAGTTTCAATTAGTTTGTAAATACCATTGATTATAATTGAAAAAACAAAAAAATTAAAAAACATATAAAAGGTATCTAACCAAAAATCTTTTCTAAAAATAGATTGGTTTTTCCGCCAAGGAAATAAAATTTCAATTCCCCAAACTAGTAATGAAATAAAGATTAATCCCCAAAAGTAATTGGTATACCAAGCAACATTAAAACTAATACAATTCCAAACCCAGTTAAGGGTATTTAAACTTGTAGAACTAATAATATCAAAAAATTTTAGCATTGTTTTTTAATTGATTTTACATAAAATTAGTGAATTACAATCATAGTTGAGGCAACATCAGTTGCATACTTTAAAAAATCAGAGTTGAGTGGAGTATTTCCAAAATGAAAGTTTTTAGATTATATCTTTTTATATCTAATTATTGGGAGTACTTTTGCAGCGAATTTAAGGTTTGTTAAAGCTATTCAAGTTTTAATAATTAAAAGGGAAGCAGGTGCTAATAGATACTATTAAATGCCTGAGCTGTTCCCGCAACTGTAAGTTTAGTCCATTTTTTGGATGGTTGTAATTACTACTACAGTAAGTCACTGCATTTTTATGTGGGAAGACAAATTACAATACATAAGCCAGGAGACCTGCCTTTTGTTTATAAAACGATGACTTTCGGGTAAAAAGTCTAAGGAATATGAGAAAAATTATAATAACCATTTTAGTTGGGGTGTTTTTATATGGCTTAAAGTCAAATGCTCAAAGCGATTCTATTCATTATTTAAATGAAGTTAGGTTAAGTGATGTAAAATTACGTGATTATTCGAAAGGAAATTTGGTTACTATATTATCAGATTCAATACTAAAAGCAAATCAGCCTTCATTAACTGAGTTATTACGATTAAACTCAACAATTTTCTTAAAAGAAAATGGAATAGGAGGAACTTCTACAGCATCATTTAGAGGGACAAATGCCTCTCATACAGCTGTAGTATGGAATGGGTTAAATATTAACTCTCAATTAAATGGACAAACTGATTTTAATACTATAAGTGTTAGAAATTACGACAATATTGCTATCCGAAGTGGTGGCGGTGGTGTAGCTTATGGTAGTGGAGCAATAGGAGGTAGTATTCATTTAAATTCGGAGTTCAAGTTTAAAAAGCATTTAGAACAACGTTTGATTACCTCAATTGGAAGTTTTAGAACAACTACTACAAATTATAAAATAAGTTATGGCACTAATAAATTGTATGCATCATTAGGAGTTGATTATATTGATAGTAAGAATAATCATAAGTATTTAGGAAGAAGAGCAAAAGGAAAGAAAAATGAAAATGGAGAATTTTTAAATTATAATTTAAATTTAAATCTAGGTTACCTTATAAATACTTCAAATGCATTAAAATTCTTTCAAAATACATATATAGGAAAACGAAATTTTTCAGGAAGTTTGTTATCTCCATCTGATGATTCTTACAGGGATAATAACACAAGAAGTATGATCCAATGGAATTATTTCAGAAATAATTTCACCTCCATTTTAAGTTTAGCTTATTTATATGAAAAATATCGATTTTTCCCTAACAAAGAAGAACTGGATAATTTTAGTTTTGGTAAGTCTTCAAATTTGATTTTTAAATATGATGTAAACTACAAGTTTTCTAATGATATTCAATTAAAATCAATATTCCAGTACGAAGATGTTAGAGGGAAAGGGAGTGATATAAATGCGGAAAGGTTTAAAAGAGCTTCTGTTGCACTATTATTTTCTCATCAAATAAATAAGCGCTTACATTATGGTTTAAATGTTAGGCAAGAAATAAATGATAGTGAAAATTTTTCTTTTAAAGAATTTAAAAATAGTGTTGAAGAAACGTATAAGGATGTAATAAACTTTAATGCAACTACGGAATTAACAAATAATAATCCTTTTTTATTTTCAGTAGATGTGAATTATGCTTTTACAAACTTTTATAGTTTGAAATTTAACGCCTCTAAAAATTTTAGAACTCCAACTTTTAATGATTTATATTGGAATGGACCTGGAGGAATAGGAAATAGTTTACTTCAATCGGAAAAATCAATCCAGGCCGAAATTTCAAATAGATTTAATTATAAAGGAATAGATTTTGGAATTACAGGATACTTTATAAAATCAAAAGATTTAATAGTATGGGAGCCAATTTCTTCAACTATATGGTCACCAATTAATGTTACAAAAGTATATAACTATGGTTTTGAGGCTAATTTAGATTATATATACAAGTGGAAGAAAAATGCTATTAATTTAACTTCTAATTATAGTTACACAGTTTCTGAAAATCAAGAAACAAAAAAGCAGCTCATTTTTGTGCCTTTACAAACGATAACTTCTAATCTAGTTTTTAGGCACAAAAAAATGAATGTTTTTTATCAATTTAGGTGGAATGATGATCTTTTTGTTACAAGAGATCATTCACAAAAACTAAAAGGATATGATGTTTCTAACATAGGTATCAACTATGATTTATACAATTATAAAAAGACTACTTATAATCTAGGTCTTTTAGCAAATAATATTTATAACGAAATATATCAATTAACTGTAGGAAGACCAGCTCCTAATAGAAATTATCAAATACGTTTAATACTTAAATTTTAATATAATGAAAATTACCAGAATTTTATTAAGTCTGATTACAGTAACAAGTTTATTTGTTTCTTGTCAGTCTGATGATGATAATTCACTAATTGAACCAGTTTCAGAAGAAAGAATTATTGTATCTCATGAAGGAGCATCAGTTTCAGGGTCTACATCTATAATTTCTTTAGATTTAAAAACGGTTAACAATAAATTTTATGATACAGTAAATGAAGAAGAATTAGGTGTTTTTCAACAATCAATCGGATTTAACGATGATAAGGCATATATAGTTGTTGATAACCAGAATACGATTACAGTTGTAGATAAAGTAAGTTTTAAAAAACAAGCATCAATTACGGAAAAGTTAAAAACTCCTCGATACATTGCTTTTGCAAATGGAAAAGGTTATGTAACAAATTGGGGAGATACGTCATTAGCAACTGATGATTTTATCGCAGTAATTGATTTGGCTTCTAATACAGTTGAAAGTACTATTGCTGTTGCCGAAGGACCTGAACAATCGGTTATTAAGGGTAATAAATTGTATGTTTCTCATAAAGGTGGTTTTGGAATCAATAATAGAGTTTCTGTTATCGATTTAAGTACTAGTAACGTAAAAGAAATAGAGACTTTATTTTTGCCAGATGAAATGGTTTTAGTAGGTGATGATTTATGGGTTTCTTGTGAAGGTACACCAGTTTGGAGACCTGAAGGGGAGAGTATAGGAGGGTTAATTAAAATTGACACTACAACAGATGAAATAACATCAAGTATAGAATTTCCTTTAGGGCAGCATACAAGTCAAATGGTATTTGAAAATGGAAATATTTATTATACGGTAAGTAATGAAATTTTTGAATTTGCTATAACAGAAACAACATTACCAACAACGGCAGTTACTGAAGGGGCTATTAATGGAATGGCTATTAGAGATGGAATTATTTATGTGGTTGATGCAAAAGATTTTGCTAGTGGGGGAACACTAAATACGTATGACTTAAATGAAGAAAAATGGGGAACACCTGTTACAGTAGGAGTTGCACCAGCTAAAATTTATTTTCAATAATACTTATTTCTGAAAATAAATTAAATATTGTTGATTTCAACTTTAAAAAAAACATTTTGGGGCGTCATTTGATTATTTTAATGATCAAATGACATAAACTGTCTAAACAGCTTAGTTTGTTTAGGCAGTTTTTGGTTTATGATGTTTTGAATTTAAGTAAAAGGAAACAATTATATTTGTGCCGATACAAAATGAACTATGCTATTAAAAACTATTAAAGGATTACAATACCCTGCTATTTTAGCGTATTTATTAAAATGGTTGCTTATCTCATTAATTGTGGGTGTTGCTGTTGGTGGAGCTTCAGCATTTTTTTTAATTAGTTTAGATTGGTGTACTGCTTACAGAGAAACACATACTCAAATAATATGGTTATTACCTGTTGCGGGTTTTTTAATTGGTGCTTCATACTATTATTGGGGAAAAAGTGTAGTCCGTGGAAATAATCAGTTATTAGATGAATATCATAAACCTGATAAAATAATCCCATTTAAAATGGCACCTTTAGTATTATTAGGAACTTTAGGAACTCATTTATTTGGAGGTTCTGCAGGGCGTGAAGGTACAGCTGTACAAATGGGAGGAGCTATTGCCGATCAATTGTCAAGGTTTATATCTATAAATTCATTAGATAGGAAGATCTTATTAATTATGGGAATCAGCGCAGGTTTTGCTGCTGTTTTTGGAACTCCATTAGCAGGGGCTATTTTTGCCTTGGAAGTGTTATTAATCGGACGAGTACGCTTTGAAAGTTTAGTGCCTAGTATTTTAGTAGCCATTATTGCGGATCAAGCTTGTCGTTATTTTGGAGGAACACATACAGAATATTTTGTAAATAGTGTTCCTAGTATGTCGTTATTAAATATCACTATGGCCTGTGTAGCGGGTGTCTGTTTTGGTATTGTAGCACGTCTATTTTCAAAGAGTACACATTTTTGGAGTACACAATTTAAAAAGTTTAATTATCCGCCATTGCGTCCAGTAATCGGAGGAATAGTTATTGCTATTGTGGTTTTTTTAATGGGTACAACCAGGTACATTGGTTTAGGTGTTCCAGTTATTGTGGAATCTTTTACACAAGCAATTCCACCCTATGACTTTTTATTAAAATTACTATTTACCACATTTACTTTAGGAGCAGGTTTTAAAGGAGGTGAAGTAACTCCACTATTTTTTGTTGGAGCAGCTTTAGGGAATGCTTTGGTTTGGTTTTTACCTTTACCTATGGATTTATTAGCGGCTATGGGCTTTGTGGCTGTTTTTGCAGGAGCTACAAATACGCCTATTGCGTGTACATTAATGGGTATAGAATTATTTGGTATGGAAACAGGCCAATATGTAGCTGTAGCATGCTTTGTGGCTTATTTATTTTCGGGTCATAGTGGTATTTATAGTTCACAAATTATAGGAAGTTCAAAACACCCAATTTTTGATTTAGAAAAAGGAAAGCTACTTTCTGAAGTGGTTTCATTCAGAAAGCAACCTGAAAAATAATAATTGTGAGAAGTGATTCTAAAGGTTTTTAAAAAGAAACTTCATTAGCTCCGTTAAACTCTTTAGAAGTAACTTTTAATAAAGCTTTTTTATTTCTATCTAATTTTTCTAAAATTACAATACATTTTCCATTGTAAGCTTTTCTGTAATTGGCAACAAAAGGTTCGTGACTTTTATTATTCCCATTTCCAACCCCAATAATTTTTGCATTTTTGGTTTCGAAATTGAGTAAGCTTTGAGCGGTTGGCACAAAATGATTGTTCTTGTCTTTTAGAGTCACTTCTACGTAAGTGATATCATTAGAATCGGTAACATTTAAATCAGCTTTGTTTGGTTTTAATGAGGTGTTGATAATTTCGGTGTTACTAATTTTACCATTAATATAGCCAATGGCTTTTAGTTCACCAGGTTGGTATATAGCTTCCCAAGCTAATAATTCATTGGAATTCATATTATTTTTTTTCTTTCCTAAAGAGATGCCATTTACAAATAATTCTACTTCTTGCGCATTGGAAAAGGCGTTAATAATTATTTTTTCGCCTTCATGACCTTCCCAATTCCAATGTGGAAAAAGATGTAGTATTGGTTTAGCACTCCATTGCGATTGGTAATAATAAAATCCATCCTTAGGGAAACCTGCTAAATCAATAACTCCAAAAGTAGAGGACCTTGCTGGCCAAGGATAGGGAATGGTTTCTCCTAAATAATCCCAACCAGTCCATATAAATTCCCCCATAATATATGGGCGCTCTTTTACCGCTAACCAAGCTTTCATTCCTACACTGTAAAAGTCTCTGTTTTTTAAAAATTTGTGAGTGTCCTTATGTTCAATGGGTAAATTAGCTTGAAAGGCTTGTTCCCTGTTTAAAAAAGGATAGTATTCACCGCGGTTAGCAATCATTTGCGCGGAGGTATGCTCGGTAACAATCATTTTACGATTAGGATAATTTTTGTGTTCCAAATCATAATCTTCGGGATCAGCATAATTATAACCAGGAACATCCATTTCACTAACCGTTTCATTAATAGGCCATGCATCCCATCCGTAGCCATTTACACCACAAGTAACAGGTCTGGAGTCGTACTTGTGTACAACATTTACTAAACGTTTTGCAATTTGGATACCCGATTCGTCTTTCATTTGATGAATTTCATTACCAATACTCCACATAAAAATACTTGGATGATTACGATCTCGTAGCACAAAATCACTTAAGTCTTTGTCACTCCATTTTTTAAATAAATGTGCATAATAAGTTACAGGAATACGAATTTTTTCGCCATTTTTTCTAAAAGTAGCCGGTTCTTTAACCACTTCCCATTCATCAAAAGCCTCGTTCATTACAAGCATTCCCATTTTATCGCAAGCATCTAAAAATTCTGGAGCAAATGGATTATGAGCCGTACGTACGGCATTAGTCCCCATGTCTTTTAAAATCCGTAATTGACGTTCGTAGGTAGTTTTTCTAGTGGCAGCACCTAAAGGGCCTCCACCATGATGCAAGCAGACTCCTTTGAGTTTTATGGGTTTTCCGTTTAGAATAAATCCTTTTTCGGAAGAATATTCCATATTTCTAATTCCAGTGTTTATTTTTTTTGTGTCAATAATTTTATGATCAACAAGCAGTTCAATGTTAACGGTATATAAATATGGAGTATCAATGTCCCATAATTTAGGATTTTGAATATTTAAGAGTAATTCTTCCTTTTTTTGAGCGTTGGCAGTTATTGTAACGTCTTTTTGCCGAGTAATAATGACTTCGTTTTTAGCGTTTATAAGGGCTACTTTACATGTAGCATTTATGGCTTTTTTAGCCTCGTTTTTAAAAGTAGTTTGGACTAAAACATCCGCAGTTTTTGTAGTTACTTTGGGAGTAGTTACTTGAACACCCCATGTTGGAATGTAAGTTTCATTTTTAACAATTAAATGTACATTTCTATAAATCCCATTACCGGAATACCAACGAGAACCTGGCTGTTCGGAATTATCAAGTTTAACGGTTATTATATTTTTTTGATCAAAGTTAATAAATGGAGTAAGTTCATATTCAAAAGGAATATAACCAAAAGGGCGTTTACCTAAATGATTTCCATTAATCCATACTTCAGCATTTCGGTATGCTCCTTCAAAATGTATAAAAACCTTTTGGCTTTTTTTAATGTGTGAAAGATCAATTTTTTTACGATAATAAGCTATTCCAGCAGGCAACCAAGCCCCTCGCGAAAATGATGGATTGTTTTTTGAAAAAGCTCCAGAAATACTCCAATCATGTGGTAAATTTACAGTTTTCCATTCTGAATCATCATATTCCGTTTTTTGAGCAGCAGTTATATCGGCTTCAATAAATTTCCAGTCGTTATTTATTACTTTATGATAACTTTTTGTCGTTTTAATCTTCTGCCCACAGGCAAAACAAAAAATACTTAATAATAAATAGAGTAGGGTGTTTTTTAGGCCCATGGTATATTTTTGTCTGAGTTAATTAAAGTTTTGAGTAAAATTTTATTGGTAATAATTTAGTTGATGAATATCTAAAGTATCGTTCATTTGTAATTGTAGTTCTTTTAGATCCTTGAATAAGGAAGAAATTTTAGGGATATAATCAATGTTTAGTGATAGATTATTCATTTCTTCGGGATCATTATTTAAGTCAAAAAGTTTTATTTTTTTTGCTTTGGGGTATACCAATAGTTTAAAACCATTTTTCCGAATCATACGTTGTACGCTAAGGTATGCGCCGTAAATACTTTTGTAATTGCTTTGTTGCTGATTGCCTTGAGCTATTTTTTTAAAGCTATTAAAAAATACATACTCAGGTTTTTGAATGCCTGCTAATTCTAAACTAGTGGCCATTACATCTTGAAGGTATACATCGGCATTAACTTTTTTATTTATAGGAATATCGGGTCCCGCAATAATTAATGGTGGACGTATACTATGGTCATAAAGGTTTTGCTTACCCAATAAGCCATGTCTACCCATAGCTAAACCATGGTCGGCGGTAAAAATGATGTAAGTGTTTTTGTCTTTTCCTGTGGCTTTTAATGCTTCTAGAATTTTACCAATTTGTGCATCTAAATGAGTAATACTTGCATAGTATTCTTTAATATGTATTTTGGAAGCATATTCGGTTCTGGGAAAAGGAGCAAGCGCTTCATCACGTAAATTATCACTATTAGCTATTTGATGCCTATCGGGATATTCTGGAAGCCAACTTTTAGGTAAACTAATGTTGTCCAAACTATACATGTCTTGATATTTTTTAGGTGCTTGACGTGGATCATGTGGTGCATTAAAGGCTAGATACATAAAAAAGGGTTGTTCTTTTTTTGACGCTATGTCTAAAAACGTAGTAGCATCATCAGAAAGTACTTCGCTCCAATGTTTGCCTCCTTCCCAAAAGCCACCAAAAGAGGTATTGGTAGGTGTCCAAATAGTGTCATTTTTACTTAATGGCCTGTTGTAGCCAATAGGCATAATTGTGGCACTTTTAGCATTAGGTATTTTAGAAATAGAATCAAATTTAGCAAGCATTTTAGAGTGATTCCAAGTATCTTTAGGCATTCCAGGACGTTCATGTATTACTTTCTGAAATACTTTTGATGCAGGAGCATCTACATGCCATTTTCCTGTTAAATAGGTGTTGTAGCCGGCAGATTGCATTAACTTTCCCCAGGTTTTACTTATGGAATCTCCTTTTTTCCAGTGTTGTCTAAATTGATTAGCATGCCAAACCGAGCGGCCCGAAATCATCATAGCTCTTGATGCAGCACATACAGCGCCACTCCATGATCCCATATTGTAAGCATGTGTAAAAGTGGTCCCTTTGGCTACTAATTTGTCTAAATTAGGTGTTATAATTTCTTTGTTACCTAACGCATTAATGGAAGAATAGGTTTGGTCGTCAGTAAATATAAAAAGTATGTTCGGCTTTTTTTGATGGCTAACGATTTCTTTTTTTTGGGTACAGCTAGCTAAAAAAAATAGTGATACTATAAAGAGCTTTATGAATTGAGTCATTTAAAGTAAATGTTTGTTTTATTGTAAAGTGAATATACTATCAAATACAATGAAACGGAACAACAAATGACTTATAAATCAGTACAAATGATTTTAATAAAAATTTGGACTAAAATAAAAAAGGTTCGATGTATATATAAATTACATCGAACCATTTTGAGCTTAATTAGCTGCTATAATTACTCAACAATAATTGTGTATTGTGGAGTAGGATTTAAAGGACAAAAGTAAGTATACTTTCCTTTTTTCAATGCAACTTCTTTTGAAGATTGAGTTTCACCTTCTTTAACAGTTTTCTGCACGTAAGCATTTTTGATGTGGTTTTCTGCATTTGAAGCATCTTTACCAGCTTCAATTAAAACAAAACCAACTTCGTGATCAACACCTTTATTTACAATATCAAATACGTATGTACCTTCAGATAATTTTAACTCCTTTACAGTAAAGTCACCTTTTGTTTGCTCTAATGTTACTGTTTTAACGTCTTGCGCAAATGCTGCTAATGTGAAAGCAAAAAATAATGTTACTAAACTTACTAATTTTTTCATGTTTTAAATTTTAAATGATTTTAGATTAATTTGTACACTACAAAAGTCGAAACTTTATCAGTATACTAACAGCATGTTTTTCCTGCAAACATGTCAATTTTTCCCGATTGTTTCTTTTTTGAAGTCTCTGGGAGAAATACCGACATATTTTTTAAATAGTTTACTAAGTTGGGCAGCATCATTATAACCCAAATGAAATGCAATTTCTTTAAAAGAATGATCAGAATAGTTAATTAATCGTTTGGTTTCTAAAATGATTCGTTGTTGAATAATTTGTAATGGACTGGTATTTAATAGGTTAAAATTATTGGAAAGAGTTTTTGGTGATTTAAAAAGTTTATCAGCATAAAAAGAAACTTGATGTTCTGTTTTGAAGTGCTCTTCTACAAGGATATTAAATTGACGCAATAAGTCTTGTTTAGGTACACCTTCGTTTGAATTTGTTTGTTGAGACTTTACTAAACGAGTTGAGCGAATAATAAAGTTTTTAATAAGTATGCGAAGCATTTCAGCTTGAATGGAATCAGAAATACTAATTTCTTCTATTATGTCATTGTGTAATGAATCAAATTTAGAATTTTCTTTTGCATTAAGACTTATAATAGGATTTACAGTATTCGAAAAAAAGAGTACTCCCATACAATTTACTTCTATGTCGTGGTCTTTAATACAGTAAAATTCGCGGTTAAATTGATATATAATTATATCATCAACAATTTCATTACATAAAAGATGTTGATTTGGAGTAAGCGAAATAATTTTATTAGGACTTAGTAGCACAGTAACACCGTCTATAATTAGCTTGACATAATTTTTTTTAGTTCGAATAAAAGTATAAGTATCTAGCCTTTTTTCAGAGGAGTATAGTTCTAGTAATTGATTATCACCTATGAATAGTTGTGCTTTAGTGTGTGGTTCTACAAATTTATAAATCATAAAATGAAATTATACAGGTTTGTTTATTTGTAATAATTAGCTGATTATTAAACGACTGTAAGTGTAATCTCACGGTTTTATTAATAGTTTTAGGTTATTGATTTTGTAAATTTAATAACATTTTGATATAGGACATTGTTAAATATCAATTTAAACACAATTTTATTAACTCATTTTTATTTAAAATCATTATTATGAAAACGAAATTTAACTCAAAAAAAGTAAAACTTAGTTTATTAGTATCTTTTGTACTGACAGCTGTATTTAGTTTTAATATGTATAGTCAGCTACAAGCTAACTTACAATATAATTTAATAAATGCAGCCAATAATCAGTTTGCTTCATTAGAATTTAGTTCAAGAGAAAGTTCATTTGGATGCTGTGGAGTACGAACAATTTTTACACCTATAATAGAAGATGGGGGGCGTTTAGAAGCTGAGACTGCTACACGAAATCGTTTTAGCGCGCCAACTTTAGAAGATTTTCAGAAATGGAAATTTGTATCTTTAGGAAATAACATTTATCAAATTATCAACGTAAGATCGGGAAGAGCTGTTGATGTGCAGAATAATAATGCGTTGCCATTGCAACAACAGCCAAATAGATCGGATGTTGGTCAACAATGGAGAGTTATATTTTTACCTAATAACCAAGCACGTTTTGTTAGCGTATTATCAGGAAAAGCAATTTCGTTTAATAGAAATGGTATTTTAGTACAAAGGGAAGTAAGAAATGGAAATAGAAGACAACTTTGGACTATTAGAACTGTAGAGCCATCACCTGTTGGTGATCCAACAGATATTCAAGAAAGTTTAATTATTGCACCTAATCCAGCGTCAACATCAACTACATTATTCATATCAAGTAATGTTGATGATCCAAATGCTTATTACGAAATATTAGTTGCAGGTGCTAGTAGAGGTAGAGTTTCTATAAACTTAAAGAGAGGGTTAAATGAAATACCAGTTGATGTAAGTGGTATCAACGCTCGAATTAACAGAATAGACATTTTTATACAGGGTAGAAGACGATATGTTCGCAGTCTGGTTGTTATTAGGTAATTATCAAAAAAATAAAACCTAACAAAAAAAACAGGAAAATATATTTTCCTGTTTTTTTGTTAAGTTAACGTTCTAAAATTTTAATCATTTTAAATGATTTTAATAAATGAAATAATCCAGGTAAAATAACTGAACCTCCAATAATAAGTGATATGCCTAATACATTAATTACACTTTTTGGAGCAACTTCATTAATAAAATTTATTGTTCCTGTTGAGGTGAAAATTAGATTAGGGAAAATTGGAATTAAGGCAGCAAAAAGTATTAATATAACCTGTATACCTGCAAAAAATCGGCTGTATATACGACGTTCATTTTTTATGCTTAGCCAAAGTGGATAAAGTAAAATTCCCGATATAATTATAGCAGAAATAGCAATAGAATTATTTAAAAAAATGTTTATAAAGGGAATATTGGTAAAAAAACCATAGCATATAGTTACAAAACCTATAAAAACAACAACAATGGTAGCAATAAAAGCTTTTTTGACATAAATTTTTCGACTTTCAATTTCTGCCTCTCCAATTAAAAGTATAGCAGACAAAAAGGCGCAAAGCGCAGTAAAAAAAAGCCCTGTTAGTATAGAGAATCCATTTAGCCAAGCGTCTAAATACAGTTCTTTAAATGAATATTGAATGGTGGCGTTAGCAATATTTATTTTTCCACTTAATAATGCGCCAAAGGTCATTCCTAAAAAAATGGGAGTAACTAAACTAGAAATTCTAAACATCCAATCATATATTAATTGAGAATTGTCCTTATAGGCATCATAATGTCTAAAAACAAAAGCAATACCTCTTAATGTAATTCCTAAAAGCATTAATGTTAAGGGAATATGCAGTGATATCATTAGAATATTATAAAAGGAAGGAAACCCTACCCAAAGAATAACGATCATAATAATAATCCATATATGATTAGCTTCCCAGACAGGACCCATTACACGATACACTGTTTTTTTGGTAATGGCTTGATTTTCTTTAGATGAAAATAATTCGACAATACCAGCTCCAAAATCAGCACCTGCTAGTAATACATAAAGTAATAAAGAAAAACCCAAAAAGAATATAACTACATATATCATAAAAGTTTGTGTTAAATTGAATAATCGTTAGTATTTAAAGCTTTTATTTGTCTACTCATAAGCCAAGTAACGGCAATACTCAGTGAAGTGTATACAAAAACATAGATGTAAAAGCTATAAATTATACCAGGTACAGGTGTTACAGCATCTTTAGTTTTCATTATTCCATGAATAATCCAGGGTTGTCTTCCTACTTCGGTAACAATCCATCCTGCTTCTAAGGCAATAAATCCCATAGGAGCTAGTAGGCTGAAAAGCACCCAAAAATAAGATTTTGTAAACCATTCTTTTTTTAGAAAATATGCTGTGAAAAATAAAATGCCAGCAAGCAATAATAAAGACCCAAGTCCCACCATAATTTGGAAAGCATAGTGAACAATAGCTACATTGGGATGTTCATTTTTTGGAAAATCATTTAATCCTTTTACTTCGGCATCAAAATCGCCAAATGCTAAAAATGATAATGCTTTAGGAATGGCAATTTTATAGGTAACTTCTTGTTTTTTATTGTCAACTATACCACCTATGTATAGAGGAGCTCCTTTTTCTGTATGGTAATGAGCTTCCATTGCAGCTAATTTAGCAGGCTGTCTTTTTGCAATATCTTTGGCAGAAAGATCACCACTAATGGGTTGTAAAATAGCGGCAACGGCTCCAAAACTGATAGCTATTTTAAAAGCTTTTTTATGTAGTTCGGTATTTCTTTTTTTAAGAATTTGATAGGCATGTATACCAGCAACGGCAAATCCAGTAGCAGTAAATGCCGCTAATGTCATATGTAGTGCTTGTGTAAACCAAGCAGGATTTAACAATGCTTTTATAGGATCAATATTTAAAAATTCCCCATTGATATAATCGAAACCAGATGGGGCATTCATCCAACCATTAGCCGATACAACTAAAATTCCCGATGCAACACCAGAAATACCGACAATAACACCTGTAAACCAATGGAATTTTTCATTAATTTTTTCCCATCCATATAAATAAAATCCCAAAGCTATGGCTTCAACAAAAAACGCTGCACCTTCTAATGAAAACGGCATTCCAATAATTGGACCTGCATGCTTCATAAATTCGGGCCAAAGCAATCCTAATTCAAACGAAAGTGCTGTACCTGAAACAGCACCTGTAACAAAAAAAATAGCCACTCCTTTTTGCCATGATTTAGTAAGCTTTAGATAGATAGGGTTGCGAGTTTTAAGCCATTTTTTATGAGAAGCAACCATAAAAAAAGGCATTACCATTCCAATGCAAGCAAATACAATATGAAAGATTAATGTAAATGCCATTTGAAGTCTTGCTGCATCAATATTTTCCATAGTACAATTACTTTTTTATTGAAGTAACAAAGATACATCGGCGCTCAATTTTTTATTGTATTTTTGCACAAATTTTAGAGCTAAAAATTGATAAATAAACGTTAAAATAAATGTAAGTTGATACTTACTTTTTTAACTAAAGTATATTATTAGTAAATTAGTAAATGTTTAACTGTGTTTATTACTGGCTATTAGATCAAAAAAAATAGCGTTATGAAATATTTAAATGATAATATAGAATCTCCTTTTATATTAAAAGTCAGCTTTGATAATTATTTGAGGCGCTATGAAGAATTAGCGGAGGGAAGTGATGCCTATACAGCAGAGAAAGCAAAACAAATTTTAGAAGCTCAAGCTCCATATCCAATTTTAAGAGATGGTTTTAGTGATATTTCATTATTAGATAAATATGAAAAGGAGATTAAATTTATTTTGCAAGATGCTTTTAGTAGCGTTTTGACATTAAATGAAATAAAAACGGTATCTGTTCCTTTTCATAATTATATTTTTAATAGTTCGCAACGTTTTAAAAATATATTAGCAGAAGCAGGTGACGATTTTGAATTGAGTATTGAAAATATACCTGATAATGATAGGTACATTATTGCATGTACAATTATTTTAAATTTTTGTTACGGTTTTAACATTAATATTAAAAGACCTTTTTTTTACAAAATACCAGATGCCAATGGCATCATGCGTTATTACAAAATACTTTATAACGCAGATTTCATGGAAATTATTCCCACAGAAAAAGCTATACCTATTACACAAGATGATTTTGATGAATTGCTAGATAACTTTGATAATATAGCATTGTGGAAAAAAATGTTTCCTGAAAATAGCTACTTATTTAAAGGTTTTGTAATATCTAATATTTTTGATGTAACAGATGATCAATCCATATCAAATATTAAATCAAATTTAATAGGAAGTGATAAAAAAAAGGATGGGAATTTTATTGTTCAATTTGAATCAATTTTTCAATCATTACTTAACATTAAAGATTTAAAAGTTGGTTTTTCAATTTATAATCAAGAAGATCAAACATTTGAGCGTGTTTATGGTACAAAAATGAATAGTTTTTTACTGTATAATGCAGATGTAAAAAAATGTAAAACTTGTTTATGTAACTGGAGTTATAAACGTTTATTAAAAGAAAATAAATATGTTGCGGTTTCCGATGTAGATAAAGTAAATGCTAAATACAAAGGAACAATACCTCAAATAGAGTTATTTCATAAACAACAAATAAAGAGTGCCATTTTAGCACCTGTTGCTAATGAAGATGGATTATTTGGAGTATTAGAATTAGTATCAAGTAAACCTAAGGTGTTAAATAGTATCAATGCAAACAAATTAATTGATGTTATGCCACATATAGTTGCGGCTGTTGAACATTCAAAGGAAGAGGAAGAAAATTTAATTGAAGCAATAATTCAAAAAGAATGTACTTCAATACACCCAAGTGTCCATTGGAAATTTAAAAATGAGGCTAAGCGTTATATTAAGCAGCAACTAAATGGAAATCAAGTTTCGTTTAATAAGTTAATTTTTAAAGATGTTTATCCGCTATATGGACAAATAGATATCAAAGGTTCTTCGGAGGCACGTAATTGGGCTACACAACAAGATTTATCATTGCAGTTACAAGATGCTAAGTCAATATTAATGAGTGCTTTTAACTTAGAGGCTCTTCCAATGTATGAGCAATATTTATTTCAAATAGATACTTTTTTAAGTGATCTTGAAAATAATTTTCAAGTAGATAGTGAACGAAAAGTAACTTCTTTTTTAAAGAAAAGTATTAATAAGCTTTTCAAACATATGAAGAAATCACCTGCTTTAGCTACTCAAATAAAGAGGTACTTTGAAAGTATTAATGATGAATTACATTTGCATTATAACCACAGAAAAAATTATGACGATACCATTACTTTAGTAAATAAAAAAATGGCTGCTTTATTGGATAGTAAGCAAATAGATGCTCAAAAAATGTATCCTCATTTTTTTGAGCGTTATAAAACTGATGGAGTAGAGCACAGTATGTATATTGGAGAGTCCATTACTAAAGAAGAAAGTTTTAATCCTTTGTATTTGTATAATTTAAGATTGTGGCAATTGCAGATAATGTGTGAAATGGAAAATGCTTTTTACCAAATGCAGCCTAATTTTTCGGTAAAATTAGATGTAGCATCAATGGTTTTGGTATTTAATACGCCTTTAACTATTAGTTTTAGGATGGACGAAAAACAGTTTGATGTTGATGGTACTTATAATGCACGTTATGAGGTGGTAAAAAAGCGAGTAGATAAGGCTTATGTAAAAGGAACCAATGAACGACTCACTCAAAAAGGAAAAATAACTATTGTGTACTCCCATAAAGAAGATGAAAGAGAATATTTAAAATATATAAAATTCTTGCAATCTAAGCATTACCTTGATACGGATGTAGAAATTGTTGAACTAGAAGATTTACAGGCTGTAACCGGATTAAAGGCTATACGGGTAAGTGTGTTGTACACAAAAAATGAAACAGATAAATCATTTTGTACTTATGATGATTTAATGAAGGTGATTCATGAATAATTGTTAGATTCCACTGTTGTCCCAATAAAATTAATTGGCATAATAATGAAAGGCAAGTGAAAAAGCACTAGCACTAGCTATAATACCAATAATAAAAAAAGTATAAGTAATTCTTAAAATTTTATATTTCCTATTAAGTACTTTTCCTAAAAAATATAAATCTTTCGTCATTGATCCATACAAATAATCCTTATCATGCATTAATTCATTCATAGCCCATTCAAACTCGTCAAGTTTCATTTTATGAAAATTACCAAAAAAGAGTAGGTTTACTTTTTTATTTTTTACATCCTCTTTATTAAATTCTCCACTGGTAACATTAGGTCTTGTAGCTAAAACCGAAAGTATCATAGTAATTATAGTAAAAATAACAAAAATAACAGTCGGATAAATTAAATGAGTATTCGAAGGGTTATCTAATTTAGGAAGTAAATTAGCCAATACCAGGGAAACAATAATTGCATTTACAGAGAGCAATATATTTGCTTTAGTATCTGCTATATCACTCAGTGATATGTGGTTTCTTAAGGTAACACGAAACATAGTTTCAATACCTCGTTCGGGTAAAACCGCTCTATCTTTTTTTAGAGAAATTTCAGTTTTTTTAAGTGCTTTTTTTTGAGCTTCGTTTTCTAGTTTTTTTAAGTCTCGGGTTAATTTAATTATATTTTTATGCTTTCTTTTTAACCAATTTTCAATAGCATAATTAGTATAAAATTGGTGGGTTTTGGTTGAGAAATAAATATTTTCTTTTGCCCATTCAATATCTGTAAATTTTTTATCTAAGGTTAATTCCCATTCTGCTCTTAGTAAATCACTTTGATCAAAAAAATCTTTAGACCCAAAGTGAGCACAATCTGCATCACGTATAATTTTTTCTAAATTATTTTGGGGAATATGCATCATTTCTGTAGCTCGGATAAGCTGTAGAATAGTAGCGATTTGTTCTGCGCTTAAAATAGAATTTTCAAGGTGATTTTCGGCAATAATTACGCTAGCTTTTTCATGGTTTTGCTTGTCTTTAATGTACCCAACATCATGTA
Organism: uncultured Aquimarina sp.; assembly: GCA_947498765.1. Classification (GTDB taxonomy): domain Bacteria; phylum Bacteroidota; class Bacteroidia; order Flavobacteriales; family Flavobacteriaceae; genus Aquimarina. Next base: position 154,321 of record CANMLG010000024.1, on the reverse strand, counting down.
ACCAAGCGGCTAAGATAATTAATTGTGTATCGGTTTCGTTTAGTTGTTCACCTTCACAAATTTCAATTACACTATTAACAACATTTTTAGTGTGACTAAAACTATGATACAAAAAAGTTTGAGGTAAACTAGTTTGTAATAATTCAGAAACGTATTTTTCGGTTTCAAAGATTAAGCTTTTCATCTAAAAGAATTATTTTTACGAAAATAGTTAATTAATATTTCATTATGGGATGTAGACAAGTACTCATCTTTAGTTTAGTATCCTTTTTTTTAAATGCTTGTGCATCTCATGAGCTACAATTAAAAGATAAAAGTAGAGAAGATGCCTTTCCATCCGAAAAAAAAATTTCACATTCTTTCTATTTAATTGGAGATGCTGGAAATTCAGAATTAGGGAAACAAACTGCAGCATTAAATCTATTTAAGAAACATGTTAATGTAGCAAGTAAAAATAGTACGGCTATTTTTTTAGGAGACAATATCTACCCTAAGGGATTTCCTGAAAAGGAAAGTGACGCTGTAAATTTTGCCATACATCAATTAAAAGTACAAACCAAAGCAGTCGAAGGTTTTAAAGGACAAACTATTTTTATTCCAGGAAATCACGATTGGTATTCAGGAATAAAAGGCTTAAAAAGGCAAGAAAAATACATAGAAAATATATTAGGGAAACATTCTTTTTTACCTGAAAATGCATGCCCATTAAAAAGAGTTAAAATAGGTAAGGACATCGAATTGATTGTAGTAGATTCTCATTGGTATATAACTAATTGGAATAAACATCCAACTATTAATGATGACTGTGATATAAAAACAAGAGAGCAATTTTTTAATGAATTTGAAAGTTTAGTTAAAAAAGCCAGAGGGAAAACCACTTTAATAGCCATGCACCATCCAATGTTTACTAATGGTCCTCATGGAGGTAAGTTTTCATTTAAAAGTCATTTAAAGCCTTTCCCTATTTTAGGAAGTTTAAAAAATATATTGCGTAGTACTAGTGGTATAGCAAATGTAGATCAAATTGGAGCACGTTATACCGAATTAAAAAAGCGTATGGTTACGCTTGCGCAAGAAAATAAGAAAGTCATTTTTTTATCAGGGCATGAACATAGTTTAGAGTATACCATTCAGGATAATTTACATCAAATAATAAGTGGAGCTGGAGCTAATGAAAGCCCTACACGTTTACGGGGTAATGGACTGTTTTCATTTGGTAAACAGGGATATGCTCGATTGGATGTTTTTACAGATGGATCATCTTTTGTACGTTTTTATACAACTAGTAATAAAGAATTAGTCTATCAAACGGAAGTATTGTTAGCTAATGATACTCTTGTAGGAGTGGCTTATAATTCTAAATTTCCTTCAAAAATTAAAGCTTCTATTTACACAGAAAATGAAATTACAAAAAGTAAATTTCATAAAGCAGTTTGGGGAAAGCGTTATAGAGATGATTACGGTATTGAAGTTAGTGCCCCTACAGTAAATTTAGATACGTTATTTGGAGGATTAAGACCTGTTAGAAAGGGAGGTGGACACCAATCAAAATCATTGCGATTAAAAAACAAAGAAGGCAAAGAATATGTAATGCGTGCTTTACATAAAAAAGCATTACAATATTTACAAGCAGTAGCTTTTAAGGATAAATATATTGAAGGCCAATTTAATAATACTTACCCTGAGCGTTTACTTAATGATGTGTTTGCAGGTTCACATCCTTATGCTCCATTTACCATAGGTGTATTAGCAGATGCTATTGGAGTTTATCACACTAACCCGATATTGTATTTTGTGCCTAAACAAAGTGCTTTAGGAGTATATAATAATGACTATGGAGATGCGCTATATATGATTGAAGAGAGAGCAGCTTCGGGACATGGAGATAATGCTAGTTTTGGATTCTCAAATGAATTAATTAGTACGCATGATTTACTTCAAAATTTACTAAAAAACCAAAAACATCAAGTAGATGAATCAGCTTATATAAAGGCACGTTTATTTGATATGGTAATAGGAGATTGGGACCGGCATGAAGACCAATGGCGTTGGGCAAAATTTAAGCAGGAAGAAAAAATAATTTATAGACCAGTTCCAAGAGATAGAGATCAAGCTTTTTCAATAATGGATGATGGTTTTTTATTAGAGGGGTTAACCAATATTATTCCAACTATCCGCTTGCTTCGTAGTTATGATGAAGAATTAAAAAGTACAAAATGGTTTAATGTTGAGCCTTATCCATTAGATGTAGCGTTAATAAATAGATCAAATAAAAAAGATTGGGATGAACAAGTAGCATGGATTCAAACTAATTTGACCAAAGCTAACATTGAAAAAGCATTTGAGAGCTTTCCAGAAGAAATAAATAAAGCGACTATACAAGAAATAAAAAAGAAACTGTTAGGGCGCATAAATAATTTACAGCAAATTTCAGATGAATATTATGCCTTTGTAAATAAGTTTGCAGTGATTAAAGGGACCAATAAAGATGATTGGTTTACTATTAAAAGGTTACCTCAAGGAGAAACGATAGTAATTGGTTATCGTAATATAGGAGGGAAAAAGGGAGCAATTTTTCATAATCGTAGTTACAGTAAAAAGGAAACAAAAGAAATTTGGATTTATGGTTTAGATGATACGGATTACTTTGAAGTAGTGGGTAAAGGAGAATATTATATTCCTGTAAGATTAGTTGGAGGGCAAAATAAAGATACTTTCAATATAAAAAACGGTAAAAAAGTACATATGTATGATTATAGATCTAAAAAAAATGAATTCATAACAAATAAAGGAAAAAAGAAATTGACAGATAATTATGACATCAATGTATATAATTATAAAAAATTAAAAAATAGTTTAAACCAGTTTTTACCAATTATAGGTTATAATCCAGATGATGGTGTGCGAATGGGGATTTCAAACACATTTACTTTTTATGGATTTGAACAAAATCCCTATACATCTAAACATAATATTTCAGCTGATTTTTATTTTGCTACTGGAGGTTTTGATTTAAATTATAGAGGTGAACTTGCAAATATTGTTGGACATTGGAATTTTGGTATAATTTCAAAATTTACTAGTCCTAATTACAGTATTAACTTTTTCGGTTTTGGAAATGAAACTATAAACCCAAATGTAGAGAATGAAGATCAATTTGATTTAGATTACAATAGGGTTAAACTTAGTAAATTTAAATTTGCTCCGTCATTAGTTTGGAAAAATGATTTAGGAGCAGAGTTTACTACTTTGGTTAGTTTTGAAACAATAGAAGTAGAACAAACACAAGATCGATTTATAAATGACTTTTATTTAAATAGTAAAGTTGAAAATAGAGATAGTTTTGTAGGTATTGAAGGAGATTATCATTTTGAAAACAAAAATGATAAAGTATTTCCTACAATGGGAATGCATGCTAATATTAAACTGGGTTATAAGCAAAATATAGAAATTTCAAGAGGGTTTACCTACATAAAACCTAATTTAGGATTTACTTATAAATTGATGTCTAATGGAAAGTTAGTTATGGCAACAAATATAGGTGCTCATGTTAATTTTGGGAATGATTTTGAATTTTATCAAGCAGCAAACATTGGCGCTAATAATAGTTTAAGAGGGTACAGAAATCAACGATTTACAGGAAAAAGATCTTTTTATCAAAGTACAGATATTCGTTGGGATTTAACTAGAATAAAAACAAGATTAATCCCTTTTAAAATAGGAGTATATTCTGGTGTAGACTATGGTAAAGTTTGGGTAGCAAATGATACAACAAAAAGATGGAATAATTCTTTGGGCGGAGGTGTATTTGTTAATGCAGCAGATATGATAGTAGGAAATGTCTCATTATTTACTGCCGATGATGGATCTCGATTTGCTTTTAAATTAGGTTTTGGGTTTTAAGTCTAGCTCTTTTTGTAAAGTATTGACTTGTTTTAAATAAATGGATATGATTTTAGAAGTAGCTACTTTGAATATTAAAAATGGCCTGAGTAAACAATTTGAAATAGATTTTTGCAGTGCTGAAAAATATATTAGTTCTATTGATGGATATATTTCACATACTTTAAAAAAATGTATTGAAATACCAGATAAATACCTTTTACTTGTAAAATGGGAAACCATTGAAGATCATACTAAGAGTTTTCGAGAATCAGAAGTTTATTCAAAATGGAAAAAGTTACTACATCATTATTATGAACCATTTCCAATAGTAGAGCATTATGAAACATTAATTGATGACATAAAATGAAGCCATTACTATTTTTATTACTGATAACTAATTATTGTTTTTCGCAAACAATGATTGATCCTTTAAAACTTTCAAATTGCGCATTAGAATTAACAAAACAAGTAGTGGTTTATGATCCGAGCTATTTTTCTATAGACTACCCTAACGGAGATATACCTAGTGGAAAAGGAGTTTGTACAGATGTTATTATTAGAGCTTACCGAAAAGTTGGTGTTGATTTGCAACAATTTGTTCATAATGATATGAAAACGAATTTTAATGTGTATCCTAAAATCTGGGGATTAAAACATACCGATAAAAATATTGACCATAGAAGAGTGCCTAATTTAATGGCATTTTTTAAAAGAAAAGGAATAGAAAAGCAAATTACTAATAACTCAAAAGATTATTTACCAGGGGATATTGTTTGTTGGGATTTGGGTGGGGCTTTAACCCATATTGGTATTGTGGTAAACAAAAAATCAAAAGATAATAAAAGAAATCTAATAGTTCATAATATAGGAAATGGACAGGTGTTAGAAGATTGCTTGTTTGATTATAAGATTATAAGATTATAGGTCATTATAGTTTTTTATAAGCCTATTAAAAAATTTTAAATTCATATATGTTACCAGTACTTGTATTCGTTTTTTCATCAGTAATATAAACCGTATTTTTATTTTTAAAACAGATACCTTCTTTTTGTGAAGAATGCCCTAAATCAATTTCTTGAATAAAACTGTTTGAAAAATCTCCCTCATTAAAATTAGTGAGTGACCAAAATTTATTATGATTAAGGAGTATAATAGTTTTTTTATCGTCACTAATATCAGCTGAAGTAATTGGATTCCTTTTTCCTTTTAAATTTAATCTTCCAATAAATTGAGCTTTTTGATTTCCTGGTAAGTTAGGAACTTTAAAAATAGTGGTTGTTTTATTTTCTTTACTAAAAAGGTAAAAATTATTATTCCATACAAAGAAGGCTTCAAAATCCTTTTTAATATATTTTTTTGAAAATTTGAAACTTGTAGTAATTGGAGTTGTTTTTAAAGGTGATACCTGTGGGGAAATTATTTTATGAATAAAGAACTTTTTTCGTTTACCGCTATTGTTTCCAAAATCACCAATATATATATTTCCTTGGGGGTCACTAGTTAAATCTTCCCAATCATTGTTTTTAATATCACTTAAAGTTATTTGCTTAATAATTTCACCCTTTAAATTTAAGCCATATAAGATATTTTTATTATTCGAATCCTCAATCATCCATAAGGTATTAGATGAATCAGTGATTTCAATAGCTGAAATCTCTTTTAAATTTTTGGGTAAAGAAGACACTATATTTATTTTACTAGCACTACAGGATATAAATAAAAATAGAAGTGAAAATAAATAAGTACTAAAATGATGCATTTTGAAATTTAGGTTTATTAAAACTAAAGGCTAGTTAAACTATTAGTTTAGCGTAAATATTGTATAAGTTTATTTTAAATTTAGAAAATATACATGAGTTATACGACTAACTGGTGAGAATTTAGTGTGATTAGGTTGATTTTTTTGCTAGTTAAGGTAGGATAGAACGATAATGATGAACCAGTTGATGTTTGTAAGTAAAAACACAGCCTTAGTTATGATTACATTTTTAACGTAAAGAATAGTATATCATAGACGAAATAGATTTTTTAATGCATAATCTAGGTTGAAAATAAATACAAAAAATAGTAAATGGCATTTATTGAAGGTTTTATAATTGGAGTGGGTATGATCATTTTTATCGGTCCTGTATTTTTTTTACTATTAAATAGTAGTTTGTATAGCGGAATAAAAGCAGGTATAATGGTCGCATTAGGTATAATTGTTAGCGATATTATTTGTGTGCTTTTATGTTTATATGGTTTTTCTACTTTTATTACAGTTTCTGAAAATCAATTTTGGTTAGGAATTATAAGTTCAGTACTTCTTTTAGCTTTAGGTTTTTTTTATTTGTTTAAGCGAGTAGACTTATCTACAACTCATTTAAAACATGATAAAAATTTAAGTAGTTTTTTTATTAAAGGTTTTAGCATTAATTTTTTTAACCCTTTTGTGTTTGTTGTTTGGATAGGAGTTTATAATTATGGAGAAAGTAAATTTTCACTAAATTTTCAATTAACATTATTTCTTACAGCTGTATTAATAGGCATTTTTGCTACTGATGTATGTAAAGTGATTTTATCAAAAAAACTTAAAAAGTATCTTTCCAAAAAGCGCTTGCTTTTTGTGTTTAAAGGGACAGGTATCATTTTAATTTTATTTTCATTACGTGTATTATGGTATGTATATACTGTGTAAGTGCTTAATTTTTAGTATATTTGGTTAAACAATTCATAAACTAGAATGAAATTTAATTTGTTATTGGAGCATTTATTCCTTTATTATTAGTTTTTTTGTTTTACCTGTATTATGGACTAATACATTGTTTGAAAAAAAGGGATAAAGTATATTTTAATAAATGTAAGATACTGGACAGTATATCTAGATTTAATGGGAGGTGTTATTTGTCAATTTTCCTAGACAAATCTCACTATTATTTTAAGGAAAAATTATGAATACGATATAAGCAAGTTACGTTAATGTTATTAAATTGAGACCAACTTGAATATGTAGAGGGTTTAGTGTTTATAAGGCTAAACCCTCTTTGTAACAATTATAGATTATTTTTTTATAACAACTAATTTAGCTTTAAAACCAACAGCAACATTGAAATTTTTATCTAATAATTTTTGATCTAGATCATCAACTATAATTATATGACAAGTCACGGGTTCGCTAAAACCACTACTTATAGCTTCTACTTCGACTTTATTGATTCCTTCATTTAGAGCAACTTTATAATCTATAAATTGCCCTGTTAAAGTAATTCTCCTAAAAATTGTTTTGTCATTAAGTATTACTTTTACTTCATCTCTATCTACAGCATCGGAGTCTTTTAAAATTATGTATAAAAATTTGGATTTAGTATTAAAATTTCCTAGATCAATATCTCCGTAAAAAAAATCGATACTGTCAGTTTTTAAGGGTAAAGGCTCATAAGCAATATCAAGATAAGTTTTTGTATCACTGGGTTTACCAAATTTTAGATTATCTTTTTCTTCTTTTCCAAAATTATTAACATCTATAATTGATTTGATATCAAAGGCGCTTACTGCATTTTGCGATAAATTAGCTTTTTGTTTTAAAAAACCAAGGTTTTCTATATTGGTATTTATAATAGATTCTGGTTTGGGCTCATTTTTAGGATCAGGTTTGTTTTCAAGACCACTAAAATCAATAGAATATGTTTTTTGTTGTTGAGGTTCCTGTGCATTAATTTTCCAGAAAGGGAAAATTAATGTTAAATAAAATATGCAATGTTTAAAAGTCATAAATGATCCTTAGGAGATAAAAATAATCAATTTTTGTGCCGTAAAAAACTAAAAAAATAAACAAATCTAAGTAGTTTATGTATTTTGTAGGAAAAGGTGTGTATATTAGTTTTGAGTTAGTATAGTATACGTAATAATTTATTGCATGTTACAAAGTGTTATTTTTATAGATGATGATTTACCTACAAATATTGTAAATAAACGTTTAGCAGTGCGCTCTAATTGTTTTGATGATATACAATTTTATAAAAGTAGTAGTGAGGCATTAGTTTATTTAAGTTCAATTACTGATAGTGAAAATTTTCCAGATCTTATTTTTTTAGATATTAATATGCCTCTAGTAAATGGGTGGCAATTTTTAGATCAATTAAAAAAGATGAATAACCATGAAATAATAAAAATAGTAATGTTATCTACAGCTTTAAATGTAGCAGAAGAAACAAAAGAAAAATATGCCAGTATAATTTCTGCTTATGAAAGCAAACCACTAAGTATTGATAAAATTAAAACACACACTAACTATTTGGATGTAAATGTGATTTAATTTTTAGTATAGTTTATAGGATTTAAAATTTTTCAAAAACCCCTAATCCAAATAGTGCGTAATCATATTTAGCAGGGTCTGTGGCATCTAGTTTTCTTAAAGCTGTATCTAATTCTAATAAGGCTTTTGCATCATTTTGCTTTCGTAGAAGTATTCCTAGCTTTCTGGCAACGTTACCAGAATGAACATCTAAAGGACATGAGAGTTGATTGGAGCTAATTTTTGTCCATAGTCCAAGGTCAACTCCATTTTTATTTGATCTAACCATCCACCTAAAAAACATGTTTATACGTTTTGCTGCTGAATTTTTTGATGGATCACTAATGTGTTTTGTTGTACGTTTAGGATGAGGTAAATTAAAAAAATCTTGTTTAAAATGAGTAATTGAATCGTTAATTCTAGGAAAATCTGAAAATTGAGTAAAATAATTTTCCATAGTCTTATGCTGCGTATATAAATGCTGTAACCCTTTAATAAAATAAGCTAAATCAGTACTGTTAAATGTTCTATGTACAAAACCTTCAAATAATTCAAGGTGTTTATCAGCGTTATAATTCATGACAAAATCGTAAGGACTTTGTCCCATGATATTCATAAGTTTATGAGAATTGGTCAGTATACTTTTTCTATTTCCCCAAGCAATTGTAGCGGTTAAAAAACCTGCAATTTCGGCATCTTCTTTCACAGAAAATTGAGCAGGCACTTGAATAGGATCAGTATCCAAAAATGTTGGAGTTTCATATAAAGCGGCTTTTTCGTCTAAAAACTCTTTAAGTGCTTTTGAGGATAGTTTTTTCAAGGGGATTTATTTGTTATAAGTTAGTTGTTTTTTTATACTCTTATTTTTGAAGAAACTAAAAAAACTAAATCAAGTTCCCATCTCTCATTACTAATTTTCTATCGGCCATATTGGCAAATTCATTATTATGAGTAACAATAACAAAGGTTTGACCAAAGGTGTCTCTTAGTGTAAAGAATAGTTGATGCAAATTTTCTGCGGATTCACTATCTAAATTACCGGAAGGTTCATCGGCGTAGATTACTTTTGGATCATTAATGAGTGCCCTAGCAACAGCAACACGTTGTTGCTCACCACCAGAAAGAGCATCAGGTTTATGGTCATATCGGTGTGATAAACCTAAAAAATCTAATAACTTTTTAGCTTTTGTTTCGACTTCTTTTTTTGATGTTCCTTTAATAAAAGCAGGGATACATACATTTTCTAAAGCAGTAAACTCAGGTAGTAGTTGATGAAATTGAAAAATAAAGCCTAGCTGTTCATTTCTAAACTTGGCAAGTGCTTTATCTTTTAGTTGGTTTATTTCAACATCATTTATAGTCAATTTACTGGTTGGATTTTTATCCATATTATCTAACGAGCCTAAAATTTGTAAAAGAGTAGTTTTTCCTGCTCCTGAAGCTCCAACAATTGAAATAATCTCACCTTGTTTGATATGTAAATCAACTCCTTTTAGCACTTCTAACTTTCCATAATGCTTGCGTATGTTTTTAGCTTTAATCATGTTGTGAAAATACAATTTTATGTAATATTTATATAATGTAAATGATCTCTTTTGGAAAGAATACTACTAACTTTAGACTTAATTTTAATAATTATAACTTATGAATGAAAAAGCGCTTTTTGCAGGAGGTTGTTTTTGGTGTACAGAAGCTGTTTTTCAGCGTATAAAGGGAGTCATTTCAGTGCACTCAGGTTTTTCGGGAGGAGCAATTAAAAATCCTGCTTATAAAGAAGTTATTACAGAACGTACTGGGCATGCCGAAACTGTTGAAGTAATTTTTGATTCCAATATAATTGCATATCAAAATTTATTAGAAGTTTTTTTTGCTACTCATGACCCTACAACATTAAATAGACAAGGAGCGGATAAGGGAACACATTATCGTAGTGCTATTTTTTATACTTCTGAAACACAAAAAGAATTAGCAGAAAATTTTATTAAGGTGTTGACAGATCAAAAAGTTTTTACTTCGCCTATAGTTACTGAAGTAAATAAATTTGAAAATTTTTATCCAGCAGAAAAGTATCATACTAACTATTTTAATTTAAATAGTGAACAGGCATTTTGTCAAGCAGTAATTAATCCTAAAGTGACCAAGCTAGCTACTTATTTTAAAGAGTTTTTAAAATAAAATGAATTTTGGAACAACCTTTGTAATTCATTAAATAAAAACTTTATGAATAAATATACAGTACTACTTATTGGTCTTTTATTGGATGGTGTTGGAATGCTATCGTATTTGTTTCCAGGAATTGGAGAAGCTAGTGATGCCATTTGGGCACCAATTTCGGGTTGGTTAATGACTAAGTTATATAAAGGTAGAGAAGGGAAAATAGCAGGAGTAATCACTTTTATAGAAGAAGCAATACCAGGTATAGATATTATACCAACATTTACACTTATGTGGATTTATACTTATGTTATTACAAGGAAGTAAAAAAGTTTAACCTTTTAAAAAGCGACCTAAACCTAAACGTGTTAGCATTTTTTTTTCCATATTCCAAAAGAAGTTAAATTGACCAAATAGCCAACCAAAGAAAACTAATAACACTTGGTAAATAGGGAAAATTAATAAAATTCGGATAGGCCAAAAAATATAGCCTGAGGTTGTTTCTTTATTTAAGCCAATAAATTCAGTAAGTGGAGCAGCTAATTTGGAGGCTGTTGTACCTGTAATGGCAAATACAATAAAAATTACTATTACTTCCCAATTGTGTTTTATACCCCAACGTTCTTTCAATTTTTCCATGGCGGCAAATTTACAATTTAATTTTTCTCTATAAAAGGATGTAAAAGTTAAATAATACTGGATATTGGTTACTTTTATTGTTTTATAAACGTTGCCGGTATTTTTTTTGAAAGAATAAGAAATAATTGTATAGTAGATAATTTACTTCATAGCCATAATGTATGTGGTTTTGATAATCAATCCGAGGGCCATAGATAGCGCTAAATTGCACTGGATTACTGGCTCTAAAATTGTATTCAGTTACAAAAAAAATATTTCTATTTTCTAAATAATTAATTCCGTAATAACCTCTTGGTCGTGCCTGACTATTTAAAAATTGATTAAAACCAATATCAAAAACAATTAGTTCATATTCCAAGCTATCATTTGCAATACGTACAGGCTTTTCTTTTTGATCGTTAGAAAAGCTATGCTCTTTTTTTGTGGCACATGCCGACAAAAAAAGAAATAAGCTTATGTAGTATAGCATTGATTTCATAAAAAAAATGCCGAAAATCATAAGTGAATTCGGCATATGTTTATTAAGCACATATATAAAATATGGGCTTTTTATTTATTAGTAATTATTTTCCAAATAGACCACCTAATAATCCACCAAGACCACCTTTCTTTTTACTTCCCATAGCCATTCCAGCTATATCGTCAATGATACTACCATCACCATCGGCATCTAAAATCGAAGTAAGAATTGATGAAGAACCACTATTTGAACTAGCCGAATTACCCATAAGTCCTCCTAAAAGACTTCCCAATCCATTAGCATCAGAAATACCAGCCGATTGTGTTTGTTTACCAACCATACCCATTAATAATGGAGCTGCTACTTTAAGAATATTTCCAACAGCACCTATATCCATACCAGACTCTTTACTTAGAGCATTTTCCACTGCAGGTTGTTTTGATCCTAATAGATGACCCAAAATTCCCGCACCATCTTGTTGTACATTATCATCAACACCACCGTCAAATAAACCGCCAAGGTTTTCTAAAATGCCTCCTTGGTGATTGTTGAGAGCACCTAATAAACCTTGTGCACCTTCAGGTGTAGAAGCGTTTTTTTTCATGGCACCCATTAATACAGGTAAAGCCATACTTAGTAAACCACTAGTTTTATCAGCGGATTGACCAGTTTGACCAGCAACACCACTTATAATTTGTTGACCTATAGGTCCTTGTAATAAATCTAAAATACCTGACATTTCATAAAAAATTTAAGTTATTCAATAAAATTACAATAATATTTAATCAAATTAATAAACTTTATAATTATTTATTTAGAATCCGAAAATCTGTTTTAATATGAAATACTTTTATTTTAAAGATTCCAAAATTAAAATACAAGTTAATTGTTAAAAACAACAGATAAATAAAATACTTCAAATACATAATTTATAAAGAATTATTAATACATCGTAATTAATATGTTAATAAAAAATTTAAGAAATGTTTAATTTTAGTTAAAATACTGTAAATCAATTATTTAATTTGTTTTTGGTTTTAAATTAAAGTAATTTAACTATTGTTTAGTAATAATGTTAAGCTAATCATAAGTCTATGAAAAAGTGGCTACTTAAAATAGAAAATAAATAATTAAGAAATGTTTACTATGATTATAGTTGAACATAAAAAAAATAATAAAAACAAAAATTAGAATAAATCAATACACACATATCAATCAACAATTAATAATTTTAAGTAATGGGGCAAAATAGTATTATTCTGGGTATTGTTAAATTAAGTAAAATGTTAGTTTTTACTAATGAAAGTTATTTGAATGTAAGCAATAAATTAAAGGTAGCTTGTGATACAAAAAAATTTAAAAAATTGCAGAAGGAAATTAATTTTTTAAGGATGGAATTAGGAAATCGATTTCCATGGTATTGCGGGTTAGAGCTTTTTAATGAAGAAAAGAGATCTAGTATACAAATAGATTTAATTCCAAATGAAAGTATTTTATTAAAACATTATAAATTATTGATACTTATCAGCAATCAATTAGAACTAATTAAACAAAATTTAACAGCTAGTGCTGAATTTAAATCAATTTTTTCACGTCTGGATATAATATGCAATAAGCAATTGAATTTATTACGTCTAACTTTTTTATCTAAAGAGAGAAAAGTTAAAAAAGAACTTATGCTAATAGCATAATTTTAAACCATTTCTTAAAATTTATATTTTGAGAAATGGTTTTTTATTAAAAATATTGTACCCTTATAATTTAAAACTATATATATAAATCTATTAATTAAGGATTTACATACATACGTTGATAATTAGGATCATGCATTCTACTTGACCCAGAGTAAGTACCATACGATTTTGACTTAAGTTGTTTTGCGGCTAAGTTGATACTGCCAATAATATCATTAATTGCAGCTTGGAGTAATGTTTCCTTAGTATCTCCAAGTATACCTAAATTAAATAAGTCTTCCTTAGCAACAATAGTTGGAGCTAGTCCGCTATTAGGGACTTGGACATCATTATTATTTACACTTTTAAAAATTAAAGGTTGCAAAGCATATTTATGATTTGGATTCACATTTTCTTTACTGAACAAAGTAGGGGAGTCATAAAATGTTGTAGATGCTTGTGATTTTCCAACAGTTCCTCTTTCATCACCAACTATAATAACATCAATGTAAGCACTTAAACTATTTGGAACAAGCTCGCTTGATGAAGCTGTTTGTTCTTTAGTAGTTATAAAATATACTTTGTTAAGATTTAAAGAGTTTAAAGCTACGTTTGCGGGAGTTTTATCAATAAATTTATCTACTAAACGATCAGGATTGTTTCTAGTAAAAAATTCTTGTACGCCGCTATTCCATTTTTCTTTTAAAATTACTTGATCAGTAAATTGGCCAGTTATTAAACTTGCTAAAGCTATAGCTGTAGCTACACTACCACCACCATTATATCTTAAGTCAACAATCAAATTATTAATCCCTTCAGACTTAAATTTTCCAAATTCAATATTAAGGGCTTCTTCTGAATTGCGGATAAAACCATTGTATAATAAGTATCCAATTTTAGTACCTTCTACTTCAAGTGTTTTGGCGATAGCAATAGGGTTTTCAGTAAATTCAACTTTTTCTAAATCAAATGTTTGGTCGGTATCACTTAAAACACCATCGGTTACATTAGCAAGACCTAGGGTGAAATTAATTGGGCTACTTCCAAAAAGCTTATTGTCAGTAGTGTCTGTAATATCTTCTCCATCAATTTTATTGAAAATCATACCTCTTTTTACACCAGCTATATCTGCAGGACTATCTTTAATTACCTGCGTTACTGCAATATAATTTGAATTTCCGCCAGGAATATTCATACTTATAAAATCCATACCTGTAGATAAACGAACTCCTTGGAAAAAGTTTTCCAAGCGAACGAAGTCATTTGTTATAAAACTAAATCGATCATTTGAAGGCACAGTTTTAAGTAAGTCAAAAAAGGTTCTAGGTTCCCCTTGAGATTCTATAAATTCGGTAAATTCTGCATCATTACTAAATTTAAAATCTTCTAAAAGAGGTTGTTCATCTTTGTATAGATAAAAAGAATTTAAAGACCTGTATATAAATGAATTGATTTGATTTTTGGTGACATTGTTAGCTTCAGCTTCAAGTCCAATTTGTGGAGTAGGAATACGGTTTGAAGTAGTATTATTGTCATCATCATTATTACATGAAAATAGGCAAAATGCTGTAACTATAAACGGTATAAGGATATATTTTTTCATCTGCTTTTTTTTTAACAATTTAAGTTATAAAAATCAAATAATAATGATTTTAAGAATTTATTCAGTTTTAAGAAAAGACTTTGGCTACTTTTGTATACTATAAAGTCGTAAAAAATTTATGCCCATTACTATTCGTATTCAAGTTTCCCCAAAGGAAGCGACCTTAATGCACGTTTTAAAGAGAAAAGTAGCTCAATTAAATAGTATTTCTGAGTCAGAGATTAACCATATTGAAATAGTTAAACGATCCATTGATGCTCGTCAAAAAAATATTAAAATAAATTTAACTTTAGCACTGTATATTAATGAAGATTTTGTGCCTAATGAATCTCAATTGCCCATTTATCCACAGGTAAACAATGCCGAGCAGGTAATTATAGTAGGAGCAGGACCAGCTGGGCTTTTTGCAGCTCTGAGATGTATTGAGTTCGGATTGAAACCCATTGTAATTGAGCGAGGTAAAGATGTAAGAAGTCGTAGAAGGGATTTAAAGGCTATTACCAGAGATCATACTGTTAATGAGGATTCTAACTATTGTTTTGGAGAAGGAGGAGCAGGAACTTACAGCGATGGAAAACTGTATACCAGATCAAAAAAAAGGGGAGATGTGAACCGAATTTTAGACTTGTTGGTTGGTTTTGGCGCCACGCCCGAAATTAAAATAAATGCGCACCCACATATCGGAACAAATAAACTACCCGCTATTATTGCGTCCATGCGTGAAAAAATAATTGCACAAGGAGGTGAAGTTTGTTTTAATAAAAGAGTAATAGATTTTGTACTAAAAAATAGTGAGATTGATGGTGTCATTTTACAGGATGGGAGTAAAATAAATGCTCGAAAAGTAATTTTAGCAACAGGGCATTCGGCACGTGATATTTTTAAATTACTACATGAAAAACATATATATATAGAGGCTAAACCTTTTGCTTTAGGTGTTAGAGTTGAACATTCTCAGCAGTTTATTGATCAAATCCAATACAAAACAAAAGAAAGGAGTCCATATTTACCACCTTCGCCTTATAGTATAGTAAAGCAGGTAAATGGACGTGGAATGTATTCGTTTTGTATGTGTCCTGGAGGAGTAATTGCTCCTTGTGCTACTCAAGCAGGAGAAGTAGTTACTAATGGTTGGTCACCATCCAAAAGAGATCAGCCAACATCAAATAGTGGAATCGTTGTAGAGCTCCGTTTGGAAGATTTTAAATCCTATGCGCAATTTGGTCCTTTGGCAGGAATGTATTTCCAGGCTGACATAGAAAAAAAGGCATGGCAATTAGGAGGAGAAACACAACGTGTTCCAGCACAAAGATTAACAGATTTAGTAGCGGGAAAGGAATCGCAATCGCTACCAGAAACATCTTATAAACCAGGCTTGACTTCTGTTGATATGGGCTTAGTGTTTCCTAAGTTCATTCATTCCATTTTAAAGCAAGGTTTTCAGGATTTTAATAAGAGTATGCGTGGTTATTTGACCGAGGATGCGGTAGCTCATGCACCAGAATCCCGAACATCATCACCAGTTCGTATACCCAGAGATAGATTAACACTAGAGCATCCACAAATAAAAGGCTTATATCCTTGCGGAGAAGGAGCAGGCTATGCTGGCGGAATTATTTCTGCGGCTATAGATGGCGAAAAATGTGCCGAAGCTATTGCAAGTATACTGAAGAAGCAATACTAGATTGTCTTGTTATGTATATGATATTTTAGAAAAAGTAAAAGCCGTTTGCATTTGGCAAACGGCTTTTAGTATCAATAATTATTTGATATCTGGTTTACTATTTTAATGCTATAGAATTTATACTTAAACCTAATAATTTTTGTATAAATTTATTTTGATTTTCTAAAAATTAATGCGGAAATAGAAGAGTTATTATCTAGCTTAATAACTTTAGTTAATTCTTCTCTAATATTATTAGATTTTTCATTGTTAGTATCCAACATAATAATCATTTGAACAATAAATGTAAATAAAAAAACGAATGCTATTTTTATAGGGGATCTATTTTTCATATGGGGTATGATATTATTGTTTGTTTTATAAAAGTAGGAAAATATAACATATATACAAAATATTTAGCACACTTTAACTGAATTATTTGCTTTTAATCTTTTATTTGTGCTCGTTAATTTTGTTTTATTTAATTTAATTAACTGATAATTAATTGATTGTGTGTTTTTCATGTTGGTTATTTGTGATTATATGTTTTTTTTTATTATATGAAAAAACCCACTTATTTTTTCGTCAAAAAACACATACGGCAGATTAAATACAATTTAAGTGTGTAATCATTACTATATTTATAGTTATGAAATTACTAGGACTATCACATATTAAAGAAGTAGATTATTTAACGGTTAAAAATCAAAGTATTACTTTTCTAGAGTTAGTAGAACGCGCTGGAACGGTTATTTTTAATACCATTCATGAACGTTTACAAGGAGCCCAAGTACCCATTCATGTTTTTTGTGGATTAGGTAATAATGGAGGAGATGGATTAGTTATAGCTCGCCTGTTAGTTGAGCATGGATATAATGTAACTACATATATTGTTAATTTTAGCACTAATAGAAGTAAGGCTTTTTTAGTTAATTATGACCGTTTAAAAGAAATTGATAATGAATGGCCTGTTCAATTGAAAAATGAAGAAGAATTCCCTGTAATATCTCCTAACGATATGGTTGTTGATGCTATTTTTGGAATTGGCTTGAATAGATCTATGGAGCCCTGGGTAAAAAAGCTAATAGTACATTTAAATGATACTAATGCATTTATTTTATCAATTGACGTTCCATCAGGTTTATATGCAGAAAAACCTGTTGAAGATGAAAAATCAGTGATTTATGCTAATGTATGCTTAACTTTTCAGGCACCTAAGTTAATTTTCTTTTTACCAGAAACGGCTAAATATGCACAAGATGTTGATTATATTAATATTGGCTTAGATGCACAATATTTAAATGAAGTTGATACTAAAATGGAGCTTATCCTAAAAAATGAAGTTTTAAAATTTTATCAACCTCGCGAAAAATATAGTCATAAAGGGAGTTATGGACATGCATTATTAATAGGTGGAAGTAAAGGTAAAATAGGGAGTATGTTATTGGCTTCAAAATCATGTTTAAGGGTTGGAGCGGGTTTAGTTTCAGCATTAGTGCCAGAGTGCGGTTATGATATAATGCAAACAGGCTTACCAGAAGCTATGGTTGTGGATCATGATAATGATAATTATTTAGAAGATTTTGAATTTGATATAGAGCCAAGTGTAATATGTATTGGAGTGGGCTTAGGTATGCATGAAAAAACTTTTGAAGCTTTTGTGGATTTTTTGAAAAAAAATGATAAGCCTTTAGTGATTGATGCAGATGGATTAAATATGCTATCAAAAGATAAAGTGTTGTTGAAATTTATTCCAAAGCAGACAGTATTAACACCACATGTTAAAGAGTTAGAACGCTTAATTGGTGTTTGGAGCGATGATTTTGATAAACTTGAAAAAGTCAAAATATTTTCAAAAAAATATAGTTGTATTGTTGTAATAAAAGGAGCTAATACTATTACTGTGCATAATGATGAAATTTATGTTAATACTACAGGAAACCCAGGTATGGCTACAGCAGGTACAGGTGATGTGTTAGCAGGTATAATAACAGGGCTTATTAGTCAGGGATATAAGGCATTACAAGCAAGTATTTTTGGAGTCTATTTACATGGTAGTGCAGGTGACATTGCTGTTGAAAGTTTAGGCTATCAAGCGCTTTTGGCTTCTGATATTGTAAATAATATTGGTAAAGCTTATTTAGAATTATTTAAGCAACCCGATCAAAATAAGCAATAAGAGAAAGTATTTAAAACTAAACACCCCCCATTTACATAAATGTAAGTGGGGGGTGTTGTTATTTTAACCCAAATTATGCATTATAAAATTTATTACGTTATGAAATCACTTCAAAAACAAACACTTTGTTGCACTTTTCAATTTAACCATAGCGGTGCTTTGCTGAAATTGAGAAAGTACTTGTTTTTATTGTGCTTTAATACCTCATTGCAAAGTTCTAGTGCATAATCCGAGTTTAAAAAAAACTAAATCTAAACTAGTTCTTTTTTTTCTTCTTTTTCTTCTTTTTTTTCTTTTTTGGTTTACCTACAGTAACACCATCTATTGATTTAGCTTCAGCAGCCATATGTTTAAATACATTTTCAGGATCGGCCCACATTGAAAGTGTATATGTATAATTTGAATTTTTACTTAATTGAGATGCTCCTTCCCAAATCCAAAGGCTTAAATCAATAGTTTTTGTACCTGCACCTGATACTTTATGGATAGCATTACCAATGGCTTTTCCATCTTTTTGTATACCTAAATAAATAGTACTAGGTTTAGTAGCAGTATATTTTATTTTATAACCAGGAATACTTTGCGCTTTAGGGATGTTTTTTTTGGGAGGTGTTGCAAACTCGATACTTTGGGCAAAAATGGCTCCCGAAAATAAAAAACTAATGGTTAATAGTAAAAATTTAAAAGTCTTTTTCATAATTATTAATTTAAATTGAGGGTTATTTTCTGCAATAATACATTATTTAATTCAAAAATAATAGCACTATAAGGTTTTAGTAAAAATTAAGTCATTATGATGATTTATACATAGTTTTATTTAATAATAAAATGAATTAAAATGCAAACAATTTATAAATCCAATTAGATTCATATTTTTAAATTTACTCTTTATAAAACTAATTGCGTTTTTTTGATCTTATGGCGGCTTCTAATTGATCCCATAAGGTTTCAGGGATTTGTTCTAATAAGTTCATTTGACCAGCTCCTTTAAGCCATTCGCCTCCATCTATAGTAATTACTTCGCCATTCATATAAGCAGAAAAATCAGATACTAAATAAGCTGCAAGATTAGAAAGCTCTTGGTGTTCTCCAACACGCTTTAAAGGTACTTTTTTTGCTAAATCGAATTTATCTCTAATATCTTCTGGTAATAATCTATCCCAAGCTCCTTTAGTAGGGAAAGGACCTGGAGCAATAGCATTAAAGCGCATTCCGTATTTAGCCCATTCAACGGCTAATGACCTTGTCATGGCTAATACTCCTGCTTTAGCGGTGGCGCTTGGAACAACATAAGCGGATCCAGTCCAAGCATAAGTAGTAACTATATTTAATACACTTGTGTTGGTTTGTTTTGTGTCAATCCAGTGTTTACCAAAGGTTAAAGTGCAATTTTTTGTTCCTTTCAAAACAATATCAATAATGGTATCAAAAGCATTTGCGGAAAGGCGTTCAGTTGGCGAAATAAAATTTCCAGCAGCGTTGTTGAGTAAAACATCAACTTTACCAAAAGTTTTTATAGCTTTTTCATGCATTGCTTCTACTTCTTCAATATTTCTAACATCACAAGCTAAAGCAAGGCATTTACTTCCTGTTTTTGTTTCTAATTCTGTTTTTACACGTTCAAGTTTTTCAATATTACGCGAAGTTATAATTACGTTAGCCCCTAATTCCATGAAGTAGGTAGTCATTGATTTCCCCAAACCACTACCACCGCCTGTTACTACTATGGTTTTTCCTTTTAAAGCGTCGTTACGCAGCATTTTAGCGGTATAATTCATTTCTATTTTTTTGCTGAATTTACAATATAAATGTATAGCGGCACAATTTATTTTATAATGAAGGTATTTTTGAATAAACTTTTGTAAACAATAGAGCGGTTTTTTCTTCTATTTTTTTACCTCCTGATAAACAGTCAATAGGAAATTTAGGTAGTAAAGGTTGAATCTTTATAAATATATTATACAAGCTTTCGTTACTTACTAAGGTGTCAATTTGAGCTATGTTTGCAAAATTATAAATTTCGGAAATAGTATTAGTATCTTCTGCGAAAGCAATAAAATTGAATTTTAAAGTATTGGGGTTTTTGTAAAGGTCATTACAAATACAGGCCAATACAGTTCTTAATACTCTAATTGAAATGATATCATTTATTGTATTTGTAAATGGTATTTTTAAATTAATGATAGCCGTTGTATTTGGTGAAGTTTCTTTTTGTAAAATAATTTGATCAAAAAGTTGGATTATTGGTATTACAGATAATTCTGAAATATGATAATGTATTTGATCGGTAAATAAATTAATTGGGATTATTTGAGTTGTAAAGTTATGAGTATGATATCCGCGTGTAAACGGAGGGAATCCAGCTGCTTGTTGGTTTTCAGTGTTTTGCATGTTAATTTGAGTATAATTTATTGAAAACTTATCCATTTTTTAATATAGTTTATCCCAAATAGATTTTTCTTGAGGTCCTGTTAAGCGCTTTTTATTAATAGGTTGCCAAAAAGTATGCTGTTCCTTTGTTTTTAGAAACGGATATTGTATTGGTGTATTTTTTATTGTTGGTGTTTTTACTGTGAACTGTTTATTGAATAACTTTTGTTCAATACTCTCTTTTTCTTTTATTTTTTTTTGAATTATTCCTTTACGTAATTGATTTGTATATCCACCTCCTTGTTCAATGCTATCAAGTAAAAGGAGTGTTTTATCAATGAGTTGTTGTGTTAGTTTTTCAACAAAAAAGGAATCATTAATGCTATATTTATTGCTTTTTAATTTTTGAATTAATTGCTTATTGTTTAAATTAAAAATATCAATATCTTCTTTAAAATGAATATAATTTTCAGGATATGTAGTTATAAAATTAACACCTCCGTATTGACCAATTTGTTGTTCTATAGATGAAATCTCATAATTTAAATCCATATCAAATAGCTGTATATTACGATAACTTTTGTGTTGGATTATTACACAATCCATAACTATATTTTGCGATTTGACATAATTTTCGGTAAGTACACGTAGGGCTTTTAGTTTTGCTATTTCCATAAAAAAATCAATTCCAGTAGCTACATGAAAAGTAATAGAATTACATTTTTTTAAAGAGTTTTGTTGGTTGTATTGTTTCAATTGAGCTAAGGAGTATGCCAATTGTTGTACTGGAGTAGCACCCGCATTATGGAATAAACTTTGGTTGATAGATAGGCTTAAAGGAGAGTACCCAAGTATGTTGTTTAATTGATCAAAGTCATAATTAAAATTACGGTACCAATTACCAGTTTGAGTAATTTTGCCAATAGGATCATACAAAATAGTAGTATGATTATATTTTGAATGTATTTTTTTAAAAAAATTAATGTTTAAAAAATGTGGTTCTATATAAATAGGGATTGTTATATCCTTTAATAAAGCATCAATATTTACTTTTGAATTAAAAACAGAAAAAAAGACACATGTAAAACCAGCTTGAATTGAGTCAATTGCTTTTGTGTTAGCCTCAACTTCATTAGTTACAATAATATGCATACATGCATTTGTTTTTTCAGGTAATTGAGCAACACTTCGATGTTTAAGATCAGATTTCGAATAAAAAGGCAATTGTGGTATACCATCATTACTATTTATAACAAGTGTATTTTGATAATCTGAGCCTTTAAGTTCATATTGAATTTTTTGCTTCCATTGTTTAGTTGAAACAGAAGGGAAGCGTTCAAAAATGATATCATTCATTTTCATCAATACTGTTTTTTTCGTATTCAATGATGTAAATATCTTCATTTTCTTTTTTCATGAAGTATTTTTCGCGGGCATATTTTTCTAAACCAGTACTATCCTTTAAAATTTGTATAAGTTTTTCGTCCTTGGTAATTTCAGTTTGATAGTATTGTTTGTTTTCTTCGAGTACCTTAAGTTCGTTGTTTAAAGTACGATGAATTAGCCATGAGTTTGTGTCTAAAAACAGCATCCAGATAGCAAAGAATAAAGTAATAAATAAGTATTTATTACTTATAAATTTAAAATATCTTTTTATAAATAACTGTTTTAATTTCAAAGTTAAATTGCAATTTTGTTGTGGGTAAAGTTATAGTAATTCAATCATAATTTTAAAATAATAATGGATATTTTATTAATATAAATGAGATGACCTTTATTGATAATGAAATTTTAAAAAGTATTTATAGTGGTTATAAACATTTTTATTACAACATATATGTTAGTTTATGTAAATTGTAAATACTGAATTTAAATAGTTTATAATGAAAAAGAATTTTTATGTAATAAGCTTGCTAGTTGTTTTGTTTTTATTTTCTAGTTATAAACGACTCGGTAATAAGAAAGGAATTGTCTTTTTTAAAGGAACTTGGATTGAAGCTATAGAAAAAGCAAAGGAGGAGAGGAAATTTATTTTTTTAGATATTTACGCGGATTGGTGTCCACCATGTAAAAAATTGAAGCGGATTAGTTTTAAAAATGAAGCTGTAGGTAGTTATTATAATGAAAATTATGTGAGCATTGCTGTAGATGGAGAAACAAAAGAGGGTAAAGCACTTATAAAAAAATATGGTGTTCGATCATATCCTACACTTATGATTATTGATTATTATGGAAATATGCGAACTAGTGTTGTTGGTTTTAAAAGACCTCAAATTCTTATAAATTTTGGAAAAAGAATTATTCCATAGTAACATGAAAACCATTTTAAGGTTATTGTTTTTTATGAATGCTAAAAGATAATATTTGCCGCAGTTCCTTTATTTTCAATACTATTAATTGTAATTTCTCCTTTATGAAGTAGCATAATCTGATTACATAAACTTAAACCGATACCATTTCCAGATTTTTTTGTTGTAAAAAAAGGAATAAAAATTTGATCTACAATTACATCTGGAATTCCCATTCCATTATCAATTACTGAAATTATAGGGCGTCCACTTTTGTTTATTTTAGAAATAACAGTAATTGTTGCATTTTCAAAATTTTTAAAGGATTCTGCAGCATTTAAAATTAAATTTATGAGTACTTGTTCAATTAAATAAACATCCATTTTAATTTGAAGTGATTTGTTTTCAATATTGAATACTAATTTTATCGATTTACTTTTTAGTATAGGGAGCATTAGCGATTCAATGGTATTCAAAATATCTTTGACTAATACGTTGTCTAAATTTATTTCTGTTATTTTGCTTAGACTGCGATATGTTTGTGCAAATTTGAGTAAGCCTAAACTTCTTTTTTTGATACTATTAATGCCAATATGTAAATCATTAGTATTTAATACACTTTTATTAGGGGCATTAATATGTGCTTTTATATGTGATTGTAGTGTTTCGGCTAAGGATGAAATAGGTGTAATAGAATTCATTATTTCATGAGTCATTACGCTTAATAATTTTTTCCAAGCTTCAGATTCATTTTGATTTAAAGTCTCATCTATATTTTTGATTACAATTAATTTAAACGACTTATTATTGGCTTTAAAAATAGAGTTTGAAACCAAAAAAGAGTTTTTTTTATTTTCAATACTAACATTAATATTGGTATTGTTAGCGTAATTTTTTATAAAAATAGTTTGATAAAGTTTAGGGTTTCTTTTATTTATAAATTGAATGTTTTTTATTGCAGGAATAGCTAATTGATGTTTAAAAGAATCATTAATCAAAAGAACATCATTAGATGTCAAATCATATGCAATAATACCTGTGTCAATTAAGTTAACTATTTTTTTAAGGTGTAAATGTTGGATTTCTTTTTCTTTTTGTAATTCTTTAATGGTTTTAGTTACGGTATTGAATTGTTTGTGTAACTCTCTAATATCTTTAGGGCCTGATATTTCATTAAAATGTCGTGAAAAATCTCGAAAAGTGATAGCTTCAAAAAAATCATCAATTTCATTAAATCTCTTAAAAATAAATTGATATGTACTATAAAAACAATAGAGAGAAAGAATAATCAAAATTACTAAAACCCATGTTAGGTGTAGTGTTGTTTTGAAGTTAAATATACTTAGGAGGTATGCTAATATTGTAAGCATAAAAAATAAAACCAAAACTCTTATTGCTAGTGCTAATTTGTACTTTTTATAAATCATATTTATGTAATCTTCTGTACAATGCTGTGCGGGTAATTCCTAATTCTTTTGCCGATTTTGAAATATTGCCATTATGTTTTTCAATAGCTTTTAAAATAGTTTTCTTTTCAATAATATCAAGTCTTAGCTCATTCAGTGGTATTGTTTCAGCATTTTTTTCGATGGGTGAAAATGCTAAGTCTTCTTTATGTAATATATTGTTTTCAGACATAATTACGGCACGTTCAATGGTATATTGAAGTTCGCGAACATTACCTGGAAAAGGATAATTTTTTAATTTGTCAATAAAATCGTTCCCTAATTGAAGTTTATTTTTTGAGTATTTTTTTGAATATACTTTAATATAGTGTTGAGCTAATAGAGAGAGATCTTTACCACGTTCCCTCAGCGGAGGAATAATTAATTCAACAGTATTAATTCTATAAATAAGATCTTTTCTAAATTTTGTTTCATTAGCAAGTAATGATATCTCTAAATTGGTGGCACAAATAAGTCTAATATTTATAGAAATAGGGGTATTTGTCCCTAATGGAGTAATTTGTCTATTTTGTAATACTGTTAGCAGTTTTGCTTGCTGTTGCAAGCTAATATTTCCTATTTCATCTAAAAAAAGTGTGCCTTCGTGTGCTGCTTCAAACCTGCCTTTTCTATTAGTTTTAGCATCTGTAAATGCTCCTTTGGTATACCCGAATAATTCACTTTCAAATAAAGTATGAGTTAAAGCGCCTACATCTACTTTAATAAATGGCTTGTTTTTTCGTAAAGAATTATCATGGATGGCTTTAGCAATAAGATCTTTTCCAGTACCATTTTCGCCTAAAATTAAAATATTGGCATCAGTGGGAGCAACTTTATTTATTTTGGAAAAAACATTTTTCATAATTGAGCTTTTTCCTATTATTGGTGTTTTAGTTAATAATAAATTAGGTTTATTGAGCGTATTTGATTTTTTTTTATGTAGTGTTTCTTCAATAGACGCAATTAATTTGTCATTTTTCCATGGTTTTACTAAAAAATCAGTAGCGCCTTCTTTTAAGGCTTTAATAGCTAGTTCTATATCACTGTATGCGGTAATAAGAATGATGAGTAATTCGTTGTTGTTATTTTTAATTTTATTAAGCCAAAAAATCCCTTCATTTCCTGTATTTATAAGACCATTAAAATTCATATCAAGTATTACAATATCAAATTTATTACGTCTAATTAATGATTCGATATTATTCGGATTTTTTTCGGTAATAACCAATTTAACCTTTGCTTTTAGCAAAAGCCTTATGGCAGTTAAAACATCAGAATCATCATCTACTACTAATATGTTCGCGTTTTTTAATAGCATAAATACAATATTACAATAATATTAAGCCTATCAAAATTATAAATTGGTAAATATATAGTAATAAAAAAAGTGTATCATTAACGTACACTAATGAATCATTTTCGAACAGCTTAAATGAGTAGTTTTTTTATATAGTATTGTTTTGCAGTTGTTTACGTGTTTGGCACGGTAGTTATTATATATGTTCAAAAATGGATAAATATGATTGAATTAAAAAATTTAGAGAAATTTTATGTAACCGAAGAAGTTAAAACAAAAGCTTTGGACAATTTATCTTTTGAAGTTTATGAAGGAGATTTTGTAGCTATTATGGGACCCTCAGGTTGCGGTAAATCAACGTTGTTAAATGTATTGGGAATGATTGATACTCCTGATAAAGGAAATTACATTTTCAAAGGAAAAGAGGTGACGAATTACAATGAAAATCAGCGAGCTGATATTCGTAAAGATACTTTAGGTTTTATATTTCAAAGTTTTAACTTAATAGATCAGCTTACTGTTTTTGAAAATGTAGAATTGCCATTAATTTATTTAGGAATTAAAAAAGGAGAGCGAAAAGAAAGAGTTCATAAAATATTGGAAAAGCTGCAAATAATGCATCGTCGAAAACATTTTCCTAAGCAGTTGTCAGGTGGACAACAACAGCGGGTAGCTATTGCAAGAGCTGTAATTAATAACCCCCAATTAATATTAGCAGATGAACCTACAGGTAATCTTGATAGTAGCAATGGGAGTGAGGTAATGGAGCTTTTAATGGAATTAAATAGTCAAGGTGTTACGATAATTATGGTAACTCATAGTGAGAATGATGCAAAATATGCTCATAAAATTATTCGAATGCTTGATGGTAAAAAAGTTTTTGAAGATAGGTTGTTTACTCAGTAAAAGTAAAAATAGCAAGTTAATTACCGTACTTAAAATAACTTAAACCCGGATTATGCACTAGAACTTTGCAATGAGGTATTAAAGCACAATAGGGCAGAAATGTCAAGCCAAAGGTTTGGCTTGTTATGAAAGAGCCAGCTGTTGTGGTGAAGTACTTTCTCAATTTCAACATAGCACCGCTATGGTTAAATTGAAAAGTGCAACAAAGTGTTTGTTTTTGAAGTGATTTCATAACGTAATAAATTTTCTAATGCATAATTTGGATTAAAACATACAAAAATGATTTACAATTATTTAAAAATAGCATTTAGGACATTATTGCAAAATAAAAAATTAGCCTTAATAAATATTTTAGGCTTAGCTGTAGGTATTGCTGCCGCAGTATTAATTGTATTATATGTTAATGTCGAATTTACTTATGATACATTTCATACCAAAGCAGAAGACATTTATAGAGTGGAAAGTGATTTTTACGAAGGAGATGTATTAACAGATGCTTGGCCAAGCGCTTCTTTTGGATATGGTTCAGCTATGAAAGAACATATTGCTGGAATAAAAAATTTTACAAGACTAGATATTGGTCAAACCGAACAGATAGTTGGTTATGAAGATGAATTTATTCGCGAAAATACAGTGACTTATGCCGATACCACTTTTTTTGAATTATTTGATTTTAAAGTATTAGAGGGTGATCGGTTTACGATGTTAGATAAACCTAATACGGTTGTTATTACTCAAAAAGTAGCTTCAAAATTTTTTAAAGGAGAAAATGCTATTGGTAAGATAATGTCTTTTGCAACTAAAGATGAAATTAAACAATGTGAGGTAACTGGAATAATTGAAGATTTTCCTAAAAATTCACATATACAATTTGACTATTTTATTTCGTACAGTAGCATGCTTGCTTGGAAACAAGATTTTTGGTATTGGCATACGGTGTATACTTATGTACAATTAGATAAATATATAGCGCCAGAAACAGTTGAAAATGCTTTTCCTGCTGTAGCAGAAAAATACAAAACAAAAGAAGCTTTAAAATCAAAAATATGGGGAGTGTCATTAGTTCCTTTGAAAGATATTCATTTAAGTAAATGGAAGGAATCTGAAAGAGAGACTAAAGGGAACAAAATAACTTTGTATGCTTTGTTATTTGTAGCTGTAATTATATTAATAATAGCTTGGAGTAATTATGTGAATATTTCAATTGCACAATCCTACGAACGAATAACAGAAATTGCAATAAAAAAGGTACAAGGTGTTAAAAAGAAGGAGCTATTTTATCAATTTATGTTTGAATCTTTATTAATGAACTTGTTGGCTTTAATTTTAGCAGTTATATTAATTATAATAGCATTGTCAGGTATACATAATTTAGTGGATTTAAAGCTTTTTTTTAGGCCTTTAGGTCAGCTTCAATTTTGGATTATGGCTCTATTAATTTTTGGGATATGTGTTTTTCTTTCAGGATTTTACCCTGCTTTTGTTTTATCATCTTTAAAACCGGTATTATTACTCAAAGGAAAGTTAAGGGTTGGAACTTCTAAGATATCACCTTTAAGCTTTTTAGTTGTTCTTCAATTAGGTTTGTCTTTATTTTTAATTATGGGAACTTTAACTATATACAAACAAATAAAATTTATGCAAACACAACCCTTAGGGGTGAATATTAATCAAAAAATGATTTTAAAATTCCCCGTAGGGGCTGATAATATGAATCATAAATTGGAAAGTTTTTCAAATGAATTAAAGAGTAGAAATGATGTTAAAAATGTAAGTTTATCAGGTGCTATACCAGGTATGGATATCCCTATTGCTGCTGCAAACAAATTAAAGTCTGCAACTGATGATAAAAATCGGTTATTTAAAATGTTACCTGTAGATTATTACTTTTTAGATACTTATAAAATAAATTTAATCGAAGGTCGGTTTTTTGATAAAAATTTTGGCGATGAAAAGCATAAAATAGTTATTAATAAAGCCGCATTAAAATCACTTGAAATTAATAATGCAAAAGACGCTATAGGAAAAGAAGTATTATTAGAAGAACAACCAACTCCTCACATTATTGTAGGAGTAACTGAAAATTGGCATCAGCAAGGTTTGAATAATGGTTATACGCCTGTAATATTTCTTTTAAATGGAACTATTGGATGGATACCTACTAATTATATTACGATTAGCTTGTCAACAAATAGAATTGACAATTTTGTATTGGAAACAAAAAAAGTATGGAGTAGTCATTTTAAAAAAACTAGTTTTGATTATTTTTTTGGGGATAGTTTTTACAATGAGCAATACAATCGGGATAAAAATGATGGAAAAATACTTACTTTTTTCACGTTGTTAGCCTTGTTAGTTACCTGTATGGGATTATATGCTTTAGCTGCTTTGGTAGCAAATAAACGAACAAAAGAAGTTGGAGTAAGGAAAGCCTTAGGAGCAAAAACTACTGAGTTAGTTATATTACTTTCTAAAGATTTCTTAAATCTTGTTTTAATAGCCTTTTTTATAGTTACTCCTATAGCTTGGTATTTAATCGCTAAATGGTTACAAAATTTTGCTTTTCATATAGATTTACCGTGGTATATATTTATAATTGCGGGTATAATAATTTTGATGATCACTTTGTTAACAGTAAGCTTTCAAAGCTATAAAGCGGCTAGTGTAGCCCCTTTGAAATCATTACGAGAAGAGTAATTTTAAAGTAGTATCCATTTTTTGAAATAGAAATAATGGGTACTATTTTTTTAGACAAGTGGCTTTATATATCATTAATAAATTCAACTAGATTTACATTTTTATCAAGGTTGATTTTTTTTCTAAGTCTGTAACGAGAGGTATTAGCACTTTCATATGAAATCCCCATAACTTTTGCCATTTCTTTACCAGTAAAGCCTAGTTTTATTAGGGCACAAACTTTTAAATCATATTGACTTAAATGAGGGAATTTTTCTTTTATTCGACTGTAAAAGCCTTCATTAACCATAGTAAACCTACTCTCAAACTCTTCCCAATTTTCTTTTGAATTTATGGTAATGGTTTTTATCAACTTTTTTATGTTACTAGGACTAGGGGTATCACTTATCTTTTTTAAATTGGCTTTTACATCATTTAATAATTCATCTTTGGCCATTAAACGTAATGTGGATTCGGTAAGCTCTTTATTTTTAATTTCTAAAATTTCTGCTGATTTTTTAGTTTCTAATTCTTTTTTTTGAAGTAGCATTTTCTTTTCGTTTCTAAGTTTAGTGGTAGTATATCTATAAATCCATATACCAAGACCAACTAATAAAATTGCACTGATTAGTATAATAATGTAACGTAATCTCCATAAGGATTCGGTATGCAATAACTGTTCTAGCTTTTGGTTAGCAGCAAGTTTATCTAGTCGCTCTTTCTCCAACATGAATTGATCTTTAATTTCTAATAAGTATTCATTATTAGGACTTCTGCTACTATATAAATATTGATTAATTTCATGAGAGATTACTAAATTTTTTAAAGCCTTAGCTTCTTTATCTAAATTATGATATACTTCTGAAATTTTTCTAAATGTGTCAGGTAAAAAATTAAGGTGACTTTTATATTGATAACCGATGGAATTGGACTTATTGTAATATTCAATAGCTTTATTATAATTCTTTAAGCTATAGAAGTTATCACCAATCATAGCATACAAAACAACCAAATAGCTTGGATTTTCATCAAGTAGGTAATTTACTATAGGAAGTAATTGTTGTAATGACTTATGATATTCTTTTTTTAACAGAGATAAATATCCATAGTGCGCTTTTACATAATGTACTAGTGGGTTATCCGGTGTAATCACCTTATCAGTAGTTTCCAAATAAAATAACATTGTATTCGGATCATTTTCGTAAAAATAGTGGGTTGCTAGTGGTAAATAATTTTTGATGAGGATATCAGATGTTAATTTATTGTCGTTTACAAGGCTTTTATTAATCTCTAGGGATTTTAAATAATATTTTAAAGCTTCTCCTCGTCTATTGTATAAACTATATAAAATACCAATACCAGTATAACTAGTTGCCATGTTGGCTAAATTGTTTGTTTTTTCGGCTAACAACAGAGCTTTCCAATAACTATCATATGATTTTTCATAGTTAATGCGGTTACAATATAATTCTCCTAATTTATTGAGTGCTTTTATTTGGGCAATAGTATCATTAGTTATAGTATGGGAAACTAATTTTTGTTCCCATTTAATGTAGGAACTGTCATTTTGTGTTAACTGTTCAATATGTTTCTTTTTTTGAGGAAATGAAATATCCGAAATAGGCCTTTCCTGAGCATTTAACCTATAGACATTTGTAGAAAAAAAGATAGTTGTTATTAAGATTGAAAATCTATAAAAAAAACTCATAGTTATTATATTTTATGCTGTAAACTTAGCAAATACAATGGTTTTATTATATTATTTGACTTATAATCTATATAAAATTTAGTTATAGTCTATATGTAGTCTATATAGATTTTGGAAAAATAATAGAAGAATGATCTATTTTTACGAAAACGATAAAGTGTATAATCCATTCTATTGTATTTGTGAATGAATATGAGAAATTCTTTAAAAAATAATTGTTACTACTTAAGTATAATCCTTGGGATTTTACTACAAGTTTCATGTGGTCCTAATATACCAGATAGTATTGCTGAAGATTATGAGGCTTTACCTGATAAGTTAGACTTTAATGTACATGTTAAACCTATATTATCAGATAAATGTTATGCATGTCATGGACCTGATAAGGCTAAACAAAAAGCAGGGCTGCATTTAGATGAGCCAGAAGCTGCTTATGGTGAATTGCCAGAGACACCCGGTAAATTTGCAATTGTTCCAGGGGACTTAGAATCATCAGAGGCAATACGACGTATTTTGTCTAATGATCCTGCCGTTATTATGCCTACACCAGAATTTAACGTACCGCTTTCTGATTATGAAAAAGCAGTATTGGTAAAATGGGTAGAGCAAGGTGCCAAATACAAACCACATTGGGCTTTTATAAAGCCTAAGTTGCCAAAAATACCTAAAGTAAAGCAGGAAGATAAGGTTGCTAATGCTATTGATAATTTTGTAGTAGCAAAATTAGAAGAACAAAAACTTCAGCCTTCAGAAAAAGCAAGTAAAGAAATATTATTACGTCGTGTTTCTTTCGATCTAATAGGTTTACCTCCAACTATAGAAGAAATAGAAGCCTTTGTAAATGATGATGCCCCAAATGCTTTTGAAAAACAAGTAGACCGATTATTGGCATCTCCACATTACGGAGAACAGCGTACGCTAGATTGGATGGATGTTGCTAGATATGCGGATACGCATGGATATAGTGTCGATAAATATAGAGATACATCACCATGGAGGGATTGGGTGATCAAATCATTTAATGAAAATATGCCTTATGACAAATTTTTAGATTGGCAAATTGCTGGGGATATGTTTGAAAATGCAACAAGAGAACAACGTTTAGCAACTACATTTAGTAGACTACATCCTCAAAATTTAGAAGGCGGTATTATCGATGAAGAATTTAGATCGGAATATGTAGCAGACAGAACAGCAACGATAAGTCAAGGAATATTGGGCTTGTCTTATGCTTGTGCAAAATGTCATGACCATAAATACGATCCGATTTCTCAAAAAAATTATTATGAAATGTATAGTTATTTCAATAATTTGGACGAAACAGGTTTGATTCCTTGGGATTTAGCAACGCCAGTGCCAGCAATGTTGTTACCTACAGAGAAACAAGAAGAAGTATTAGATTCATTAGGAGTAACGGTAAAAGAAACAGAAGCAAAACTAGTAAAGACTTTAGAAAAAGAAACTGCTAATGCATTAAAGTGGCTCTTAGACGATTCACATAAAGAGGTATCGAAAAATAAGACACGGAAAGGTTTAGTAGCTGCTTTTGACTTTAATAATAAAAAGTTAGTAAATACAGCAGGAGGTAACGGAAAAAACAAGATTAGACTACGTACACAATTTGTAGATAATCGAAAGGCATATTATACCGAAGGAGCATCAGGTAAAGGATTAGCTTTTAATGG
This sequence comes from uncultured Aquimarina sp., assembly GCA_947498765.1. Taxonomy (GTDB): domain Bacteria; phylum Bacteroidota; class Bacteroidia; order Flavobacteriales; family Flavobacteriaceae; genus Aquimarina. The sequence goes on along the minus strand of CANMLG010000024.1, from coordinate 121,417 downwards.
AGATGATTGGTTAGACCTTGATAAAATTGGAATTTATAAAAGAAATGAGCCTTTTTCTATTGGAATAAAAGTGTATGTGCCAAAAGACTTATCAACAGGAGTAGTTTTTCATAAAATGCAAGGACCTGAGCTTCATAGTTACCGTGGTTATCACTTGCAAATCAAGGATAATAAATTAGAAGTGATGTTAGCACACGTATATCCTGATAATGCTATAGTAGTTCAATCCCTTAAGGAGATTCCTAAAGAAACTTGGGTGCAACTAACCATGACATACGATGGGTCTAGTAAGGCAAAAGGAGTTCATATTTATATGGATGGTGAAAAATTAGAAACTGAAACCATTTTTGATAATTTATATAAGGATATTATTTTTAATGGATTAGTTACTTATTTATACGATTATCCTTTTGAACCAGGAATACGTGTTGGAGCAATTTGGAGAGGTAAAGGGTTAAAAGGAGGAAAAGTAGATGATCTATTAGTTTATAATAAAGAATTGAGCGAAATAGAAGTACTTAAGATTTCAAATCCATCTGCATTAGAGCAATTGAAAAGTAAATCCTACGCAGCTTTATCTGATGAAGAAAAACAGAAATGGATTAATTACTACCTATCTGAAAAATCAAATGATTATAGTAAGACTTTAGTTGAATTGACAGAAAAAAGAAGAGCACTTGTTGATAGCGTAGAGCCTATTCAGCAAATTATGGTAATGAAAGAAAGGAAAGAACCTCGTAAGACACATATATTAGATCGTGGTCAATATGATGCTCCCACAGAAGAGGTTTTTCCTAATATGCCAGAAACTATTCTTGCAATGGGCGAAGAATATCCGAAAAATAGAATAGGACTAGCAAAATGGATTATCAATAAAGAAAACCCATTAACAGCTCGTGTGGCAGTAAATAGATATTGGCAGAATATTTTTGGTAGAGGGATTGTTAAAACATCTGAGGATTTTGGTAACCAAGGAGAATTGCCAAGTCATCCAGAATTATTGGATTGGTTAGCATTGTATTTTATAGATTCAGGTTGGGATGTAAAGAAACTTCATAAAATCATTATGATGTCGAATACCTACCAGCAAAAATCGATAGTTACCCCAGAACTTTTGGCAGTAGATAAAGAAAATAAGTTTATAGCTAGAGGACCTTCAAATAGATTAACAGGTGAAATGTTAAGAGATAATGCGATTTATGCCTCTGGATTAATGCATATGGAAATAGGAGGAAAAAGTGTACGACCATACCAACCTAAAGGATTATGGGAAGTAAATGGTGATACCTACGAACAAGATGAAGGTGAAAGCTTGTACCGAAGAAGTATGTATACAATATGGAAACGTACGGTACCCAATCCTACAATTTCAATATTTGATACACCTACAAGAGATTTGTGTAGTTCTAGAAGACAAAAAACAAATACACCACTTCAGGCATTGGTGGTTTTAAATGACCCTACTTACATAGAAGCATCGAGAGTGTTAGGGAAACAGATTACTGAATCCGATACTCTTCAGAAAGGAATTTCGAAAGCTTTTATGAAATTAACAGGTCGAAAGATCACCACAAAAGAAATGGAATTGTTAGTTAACCTTCAAAATTCTGAATATAAAAAGTTTAGTAAAAATGAATCAAAAACCAAAGGTTGGTTAGAAACAGGACAATTTAAGGTTGCTGAGAATGATGATAAGGCGCTTATTGCTGCAAATGCAGTAATAGCAAGTACGATTATGAATACGGATGCTGTAATTACAAAAAGATAAAGTCCAACTTTTAAATAGAAAAAATTATGTGTGATAATCATGAACATAGTAAGTTGACTTCTAATAATAGGGACTTACAAAGAATAGAAAAAGAAGTAGATAGAAGACATTTTTTAAAGAAAACATCTCTTGGTCTTGGTGCTATGGCACTAGGGAGTTTGTTGAATACAGAAAAAATGTTTGCTTCTGTAAAAGGCAATTCTCCAGAAGAAATTTTAACGAATTATAATAAGAATAGATTAGGCTTGCCTCATCATTTACCAAAGGCAAAAAGAATCATTTATTTGTTTCAAAGTGGAGGGCCTTCTCAAATGGATTTATTTGATTATAAACCTAAATTAACAGATATGTTTGGTAAGGAATTGCCTAAGTCTGTAATCGGAGGTCAACGATTAACAGGAATGAGTGGTAGTCAAAGTACACTGCCAATTGCTCCTTCTACTTTTAAATTTAAACAGTATGGAGAATCTAGAGCCTGGGTTAGTGAAGTTATGCCTCACTTATCCGAAGTAGTAGATGATTTGTGTTTCATTAAAGGAATGCAGACCGATCAAATTAACCATACACCAGCAATTACTTTTATGCAAACCGGACACCAATTACCAGGAAGACCTTCAATAGGTTCATGGTTAAGTTATGGATTGGGGTCAGACAATGAAAATTTGCCTACGTTTATTACTTTGGTGTCTAAAAATGGAAAAGGACAACCGCTTAAAGCGAGTTTGTGGGGTAATGGGTTCTTGCCAACAGAACATCAAGGCGTTCAGTTTAGATCTGGAAAAGATCCAGTACTTTATTTAAGTGATCCAGAAAATTATGATGGACAAGATAGAAGGCAAATGTTAGATTACTTAGGACATTTAAATGATATACAAGGAGACGCTTATGGAGATCCTGAAATTCAAGCAAGAATGGCACAATATGAAATGGCATTTAAAATGCAAACTTCTGTGCCAGAGGTAACAGATTTATCAGATGAGCCAGAACAGATTTTTGATTTATATGGAAAAGACAGTAGAGATCCAGGAACGTATGCCGCTAATTGTTTAATGGCAAGAAAGCTGTTAGAAAAAGGAGTGAAGTTTGTACAACTATATCACCAAGGTTGGGATCAACATAATTATTGTCCATCTGGAGTAAAAAGTCAATCAAAAAAAACAGATCAAGCAACAGCAGCTTTAATTAAAGATCTTAAGCAACGAGGAATGTTAGAAGATACTTTAGTTGTTTGGGGTGGTGAATTTGGTAGAACGGTATATTCTCAAGGATTATTAACACCTAAAGATCATGGGCGAGATCATCATCCTAAAGCATTTACAATGTGGATGGCAGGAGCCGGGGTAAAACCAGGCTTTAGCTTTGGAGAAACTGATGATTTTAGTTATAATGTAATCAAGGATCCAGTGCATGTTCATGACTTTCATGCTACATTAATGCATTTAATGGGAGTAGATCATGAAAAATTAACCTACAAACATCAAGGAAGGCGTTATCGATTAACAGACGTTCACGGACACGTTGTAAAAGATATTTTAAGTTAAAAAGTATATGAAGAAGACACGAAGAAATTTTATAAAAACTACAGCAGTAGCTTCTTTAGCTACTGTAGCTACACCTACTTTTGGCGCTCATATTATTACTGGTAAAAAAGAACGTAATGATGATACTATTTATGGTCATGGGGATTTCAAATATAAACTAGATAAAAATTGGGGTAAGGTAAGTTCTGCTAGGACACCTTTATTGAATTGTCATGAAATGATAATGGATAGTAAAGGAAGGTTAATTATGTTGGGGGATAACCCTAAAAATAATGTACTTATTTTTGATAAGTCGGGTAAATTATTAGACTATTGGGGTACCGCATATCCTGGTGGTCATGGGTTAACTTTGTCTAAAGAGGGCGGAGAAGATTTTTTATACCTGACCGATTCTGGTTGGTACTTAAATCGTAGAGGAGAATTGTTAAAGCATAATGGCAGGGTAAGTAAAACAACACTTGATGGAAAAGTAGTTTTTGACATTGGTCATCCACAGACTATTGGTGTATATGAAGTCGGAGATCATTTTTGCCCAACCGAAGTAGCTGTTGGTCCTAATGGAGATATTTATGTTGCCGATGGCTATGGTAAGGATTTTATTTTGCAGTATGATGCCAAAGGTCAATTTATTCGTAAATGGGGGGGACATGATAATGAAGATAAAAACTATAATTTACATAATGCTCATGGAGTAACGGTAGATTATAGAGATAAAGATAACCCAGTACTTATTTGTAGTTCCAGAGCAGAAAATGTATATAAATTTTTTACACTTGATGGTAAATATATACGCACTTTGCATTTAAATAATATGTATGCTTGCCGAGCTGTAATTGATGATAATAATTTGTACGCAGGAGTATGCTGGTCAATTCCTAAAGGAGAAACAAAATTTGATTGGTTAGCACATACTGGTTTTGTAACCGTATTAGAAGGAGATAAGGTTGTGTCAAATCCTGGTGGGACTGCTCCAGAATATAAAAATGGAAAGTTATTACCTTCATATCAATTAGAACATAAACCAATTTGGCATGGACATGATGTCTGTGTTGATGAAGATAAAAACTTATACGTATGCCAGTGGAATGCTGGACATTCTGCACCATATAAATTAGAAAGAGTTTAAAAATAAGTAAACCCAATTTATGGAAGAATCTAATATCATATTATTCTTTGGTCGTTTTCACCCGTTACTGGTGCATTTGCCCATAGGTTTTTTAATTTTTGCAGCTATTATTGAAGTTACTGAGCGTTTTTCATTAACTAATGGATTAAAAAAGGCAGTTCCCTTTTCATTGTTGTTGGGTACTTTGAGTGCAGTTGCAGCTAGTATACTTGGGTTAATGTTAGCAACTAGCGGGGATTATAATCACGAAGCGCTAGATGATCATAAATGGGCTGGAATAACAACTACTCTAATAGCTCTTATTGCTTACTTGTTAAGTTTAGATTTGTCATTATTCAAGGCAATTAAAGATAAATTATATTTAATTGTAATTGTTGTAATGATAGGAGGTTTGTCTGCGACAGGGCATTTAGGGGGTAATTTGACTCATGGAGAAGATTATTTAACTCATTACATGCCATTTAAAAAAGAAGTTGTAGATCCTTTAAAGCGTCCAGAAGTAACAGAAATTGCCCAAGCTCAGTTTTTTGGAGATATAGTCCATCCAATTATAAAGGCAAAATGTTATTCATGTCATAATTCAAGTAAGCAAAAAGGACAACTTTCATTTGAAAGTATTGAAATGTATATGAAAGGTGGGAAGCATGGGAAAACTATTGTTTCAGGTAATGCAGATAAAAGTGAATTAATGAAACGTGTGAATTTATCTGAAGATGATAAATTATTTATGCCTCCAAAAGGAAAAACACCACTTACTGAAGAAGAAAAATTAATTATAGAATATTGGATTAATCAAGGAAAGGCAAGCTACGATATAGATTTTGTAGCAACTGAACCTAAAGAAGAAATGTTGAATGTGGTTCTAAATTTTTTAAACTTAGAAGGGCATGCTGGAGGAGATATGGTTACTTTTTCTAATGTAGATGATGCTGTGTTGACCTCATTAAAAGCACAAGGATTCTCAATAAGAGAACTAGCAGCGGGTTCTTTTGCTTATGATGTTGTATTGCCAGCAGGTAAAAGTGATGAAAATTCCATAGGAGAAAAGTTAAAAGCATTAGCACAAATAAAAGATAATATAATGTGGCTTTCTTTAGAAAATAGTGGACTTATCGATGAGCATGTAACTCAGTTAAATTCATTTTCTAATCTGAGAAAATTAAATATTTCTAAAAATAATAGTATAACAGACAAAGGTTTAAAAACACTTATTGGATTAAAAAATTTAGAAAGTATAAGAATGTATGCGACACAAGCAGATGTAGCTAGTATTGAAGCGCTATCGGCTATGTCTAAATTAAAAAATGTATATGTGTGGAAAACAAATTTAGATGCTAATGAAATTGCTGCAATGCAGCAAAAATATAAACAGTTAAAGCTGGTTTCAGGGATTTAGTAGGTCCTTACCTAAGTAAGTTTAAAAACTTTCTTAGTTGAAATCACGATACCTTTATAGGTGTTTAGTAGATATATAATCTGCTATTTAATCTGTTTACACAAAAGTGGTTTTTTGTGGTTTTGTGAGTCTGATTCGAAAGAATCAGACTTTTTTTGTGATTAAAATAAAACAAACACTTTAAGCTACATTTAAAACCATATGACCTATCTCAACTTGTATATTAGCGTATTTTTGTGAAAAAAATAAGTTATGCTAAAAGATAGAATTGTTTTGTTAATATCATTTATAATATTAACTATTGCTTGCAGTAGTAATGAAAATGAAGAAGAAGTTTTAAATGAGAAAGGTACGATTGTTTCTTCTACTGATAAACCATATTTTATAGGAAATGATCCAACTCCAGTTGGGAAAAAATGGGAGAAATCGGAAGATAAGTCAGATGAATTTAATACAGATACATTTGATGCTTCAAAATGGCATAATGACCCTGCTAGTGATGGTTTTGGATGGTATGGCAGGCCTCCAGCATTATTTGATCCTCAAAATGTAACTGTAAATGATGGGAATTTGAATATAACTACATTGAAATATAATACTCCTAAAAACGTTAACAGTAGATCATGGACGCATGGAGGGGCAATAGTAAGGTCTAAAGAAACGGTAAAAGTAGGTCAGTTTTTTGAGTGTAGAATGAAAGCTAATAAAACAGTAATGTCATCAACCTTTTGGCTATCGTTTAAACAAAATTGTAACACGGGGCCATTCAAAAAATTAGAGTTAGATGTACAAGAATGTGTGGGTAGAGTGCATGATGGTACAGCTGCATGGGCAAAAGATTTTGACAATATTTACCATTCGAATACTTGGAGACACAATAGACCGTGTGATACTGCTTTTGATGTTTCTAAACAAGCACCTGCAAAAAAAGTATTAACTGAAAAAAATAACTCGAGATATTTTGTTTATGGTTGTTGGTGGAAATCACCTAAAGAAATTTTGTTTTATTTAGATGGAGAATTTACCTATTCAATAACAAATCCTCCAGCCGATTTTGATTTAGAAGGACATTTAACCATGGCCATTGAAACTTATGATTGGAATCCAATTGATGAGAATAATATATTTGAAACAGCTTCATATGATGAACTGACAACTAAATATGATTGGATTAGAACATGGAGTTTAGTAAATGAGTAATAAAATATTCTAATTGTATAAATGTAAAAACACCTTTTTAAAAGGTGTTTTTACATTTATACATAATATTTAAAATTAATTTTCAAGTTGTAATTAGAGTAATAAGTACTATTTATATTAGAATAGAAAGTTTAAAAGTATTTTTAAACCCAGATTATGCACTAGAACTTTGTAATGAGGGATTAAAGCACAATAAAAACAAGTACTTTCTCAATTTCAGTATAGCACCGCTATGGTTAAATTGAAAAGTGCAACAAAGTCTTTGTTTTTGAAGTGATTTCATAACGGAATAAATTTTCTAATGCATAATTTGGGTTAAATAGAGTAAATTCACTTAAGTAGTGGTATTATTTACTAATCATCAGTATTTTCGCACCCAATGTTATTATTTCAATAATTTTTTTTACAAAACTCACTGTTTAGACTTATGAACAAAAAATTACTTTTTTTAGTATTCTTTTTTACTATACTATCAGTTCTTTCTCAAGAAAAATTATCAGATATTAGTTATGAGACAATTAATAAACAGGTTGTTGATCTGATAAAAAAGGAGAAATACGATGCAGTTATTAAAGCCTATAATAATATATCAGTTAGTGATTCTGCTTACGGAGATGCGTTAATTACTAAAACCTATTATTTATTAGAGCTAAAAAAATATGAAGAGGCTATAAAGGAAGCTGATAAAGGCTTAAAAACAGTGAATGCTAAATTTAGGTATGGTCTTTATTTAAATAAAGGAGTAGGATATGAATCCTTGAAAAAATATAAGGAGTCTGTTGAAAATTACAATGAAGCACTAAAAGAATATCCTAAAAATTTTCAATTATATTATAATAGGGGAGTAGCCCATGAAAAGCTTAAGGATTATAAAAACGCTATAAATGATTTTAAACAAGCTATTATTTTAAACCCTTTTTATCCTCAATCTCATTTACAATTAGGAAGTATATGTTATAAGGAAAAAAAAATGACGCAAGCATTAATGGCACTTAATATGTATTTAGTACTAAATCCAGATGGAGAAAATTCATTAACAGTTTTAAGTTCTATCAATACCTCTTTTTCTAGGGCAAATGATTCAGAACCTTCAAATATCCAAATTTCTAAAGATGATGCCACTTTTGAAGATATTGATTTAATATTGAATAATAGAATAGCTTTAAATAAGGAATATAAGATTAAAAATAAAATTGATCTTCCTATGGTAAAGCAAAATCATGTATTATTTGAGCAATTAAAAGATTACGATGGTGGAAATAAAGGATTTTGGGATAGGAAATATGTTTCTTTTTATAAATGGATGATTAAAAATGAGTTATTTGATTCATTTGTCTACACAACTATGTTTTCATTAGAAAAAAGTGCTCATAAAAAAATTGTTGATAAGAATGTTTCAAAAGTAAAGTCATTTATTGCTGATGCATTTGTTGAATGGATTCGTATAATTGGTGATGACAACGATATGCTGTATCGTGGAACCCAACAAAAAATAAGTTGTTTATACGAAGACAAAAAATTATTAGCCATAGGGGTACGGAAAGAAAAAAAAGAAGTAGGTATATGGGAAGTTTTTGACGATGAGGGTAAAATTAAAGGAGAAGGTACTTTTGATGATGAAGGAAAAAAAACGGGCGAATGGAAATGGTTTACTAAAGAAGGAAAATTAAGTCATACAGTAAGTTATTTAAATGATGAGTTAGAAGGAAAATACACTTCATATTATAAATCTGGCGGAATTGATTTTGAATATTTTAATAAATCAGGAAAGTTAGAAGGGATTTATAAGGATTATAATGAGTATGGTGCTTTAGTTGAAACCAAAAATTTTGTAGAAGGTGATTTAGAAGGGGAGTATCAATCTTATTACAGTATTGGTAAAGAAGCTAAAGAATATGTAGGAACATACAAAAAAGGAAAATTAACAGGAGAGTTAATTAACTATCACGATAATGGACAAATATGGAGTAAGGTCAATTATGTTGATGGTTATATGCATGGAAGTAAAGAAATGTTTCATAGTAATGGGAAATTGAGATCAAAATACTCTTATGATCAAGGTAAATTAAAAGGAAGGTATGAGGAGTATTATATTGATGGTACTTTAGAAGAGGAAGGGCAGTTTCTAAATGATTTATACGAAGGAGAATGGAAGGTATATTTTATGGATGGTACGTTGTATAAAGAATCGAATTATAGTAAAGGACAACTTAATGGATTGTATAAAGAGTATGACGTTGATGGAAAGCTATACTATACATTTATTTATAAAAAAGGAGATTTGATAGCTACTACTTATTTTGATAAAGAAGGCAATGTGGTTCATGAAGCTAAAAAGAAATCAAATAAAATTAATTACGAAGGTTATTCTCCAATAGGGATAATTGAATCAAAAGGACTTTATAATAATAAAGGAGGAAAAGAAGGTGTTTGGGAATATTATGATTATGGAGTTAAAACAAGTTATGGAACCTATAATGATGATCAATTACAAGGTGAATATTATATGTTTTATAATAATGGAAAAAAACATATTGAGAAATCATATGATAATGATGAGCTTAATGGGTATTTTGTTAACTACTATAAAAACGGACAAATAAGTGAACAAGGCTATTATAGAGATGGTGAAGCCGTTGGTCAATGGCGATCATATTATTTAAACGGTACATTAAAAAGAGACTATTTTTATCATAAGGATGAGCAACATGGTATCCAAAAAGAGTATGCTGCTAATGGTAAATTATATGCAGTTTCTAAATACGAATTTGGTAGATTAATTTCACAATCATATTATACTTCTAATAGTAGTATACATGAAACTATTGATAATACAGATTTTAGTAATAAAAGTACTACTACCTTTACCCATTTTAATGGGAAACCTTTTTCTGTAACTAATTATTTAGGTGGACAACGACACGGATCATTTAAAAAATATTATTTTGATGGTCAATTATTGCAAAAAGGTGAATATTTTAATAATAAACAAACAGGTAAGTGGATAGGTTATCATGAAAATGGAAAGCTTAAATGGGAAGGTACTTATATTAACGGAAAGGCAGAAGGTGAATGGAAGTATTATTATGATAATGGCGTTTTAGAGGAAACTCGATTATACAAATTAGGAAATCAAATAGGGATAAATAAGGAATATTATGAAGATGGAATACTTCAAAGAGAAATTACTTATAAGAATGGAAGGGTAAATGGAATGCGAAAATTTTATAGTCCTACGGGTAAATTACAATTTGTGCGTTACTATAATAATGGAAATTTAATAGGCTATAGTTATAACGATAAACTGGGGAAATTAAAACCGATGATTCCTTTAAAATTTGGGACAGGAAATTTAGTGGCTTACTTCGATAATGGAATTAAATCTGCAGAAATGGAATTTAAGAATGGATATTTTATTAATGATTATAAGATATATACTTATAAGGGAAAAGTCTGTAAGCAAATGACACATGTAATGAATGAAAATAATGGTGCTTATAAGTTGTTTTATGAAAATGGAATAGTAAAAGCACATTACAATTACAATTATGGTGATTTAAACGGAGAAGCATTAGTATATTATCCTAATGGAAAATTAAAAGAAAAATTGAATTATGTAAATGATGTTTTGCAAGGTGACGCATTTTATTACAATGAAAATGGTACACTTATTGAGCAAAGAGTTTACTTTAATGGTTTAATAGAAAAACAAACAAAGTATTAGTATGAATAACTTTTCTGGTACATTGATTACACTATTTTTAGTAGGAGTTTCTTTTTTAGCACAATCTCAAGAGTTTTCTCCTTTGTATAAAAAATATAAGGACAAGTATCCCAATGCTCATTTTATACGCTTGTTGGATGAAATTAAAATTGATGTGACATTAAATAATGATGATTTAGAAATTAATCAAAAAATTCGAGAAGATAATTTATACATGTCTGCCGGAGCTACATTTGGATCAAAAAAGGCAATTCATTATTCCTCTTTTTTTGAAGTCGATGATATAAAAGCAGCTTCGTTGATTTATGAAGGTGGAAAATACAAAGAAGTCCCTGTAACTGATTTTGTCCAAAAGGATGACATGAATACGAGTTTTTATGACGACAGTAAAACCATCAATTTTATTTATCCAAGGTTACAAGAGGGGGCTAAAACATCGTTGAGTTATTCACAAAAAATTAATAATCCTCGTTTTTTAAATGCATTGTTTTTTGGTTTAAATGCACCTATAGCCAAAAGTAAATTTGTATTAAGTGTTGATAATGATATTGAGTTAGAATTAAAGGAGTTTAATTTAGAAGGAGTAGATATTCATTTTTCTAAAACTCAAAAAAAAGGAAAAACAATTTATACATGGGAAACCGAAGAGGTAGCAGCTTATGATATGGATAGTGGAGCACCAAGTTTTCGAACTATTGTACCTCATATTATTCCCATACTAACTTCATACAAAACAAAAAAAGAAACCAAAAAGCTTTCTGCTTCAGTGAGTGATTTATATAATTGGTATTATTCATTGGTAGAGGATGTAAATACAACATCATCAAGTCCAGAGTTAATTGATTTAGTTGATAAATTAATTAAGGATAAGAAAACAGATCTAGAAAAGGTAAAGGCCATTTATTATTGGACACAAGAAAACGTAAAATATATAGCATTTGAATATGCCTTGGGCGGTTTTATCCCAAGGGAGGCTAATGATGTTTTTCGAAAAAAATATGGTGACTGTAAGGACAATTCCAGCATTTTGTCTGAAATGTTAAAAATAGCGAAATTAAAAGGGAATTTAACATGGATAGGAACGCGAAGTATCCCTTATACTTATAATGAAGTACCTACTCCGGCTGTGGATAATCATATGATTTTATCATACATTGAAGGAGATACTGTCTATTATTTAGATGCTACTGGAAGGTATACATCAATTGACATGCCCTCTTCATTCATTCAAGGAAAAGAAGCTTTAATTGGAATTGATAAAAATGAATTTGTTGTAAAAAAAGTACCTGTTGTTGAGGCTAAAAGAAATTGTATTTTAGATTCCATTTATATTAGTATCGATGATAAGAAACTCATAGGACAAGGAAAGTTTGAAACTAATGGTTACCCAAAAACTGATCTTTTTCATGCTTTAGAAAAAATGACTAAGCAAAAAGACTTAAAAGAGTTTTATACCTATCAATTAAGAAAAGGAAATAACCGTTTTTTAATTGATGATTTTAAGGAAGAGAATAAATTTGAATATGAAAAGGATTTTGCCGTAAACTATACATTTAATATAGAAAATTATGTACAAGCTTATGAAAACGAAGTTTATGTAAATTTGAATCTAAATCGTGATTTAAGTAGATTAAAAGAAGATGATAAACGGAAGAGTGGAAAACAATTTAATTACAAAAGATTTAATGTAATAACAACGGTTTTAGAAATTCCTAATACTATGGTGTTGGATTACATTCCCGATAGTTTTGAAATTTCAAATGATTTTTTTAATTGTAAAATCACCTATACAAAAAAGGATAATAAATTGATTTACAAGTTAACAGTACAGCAAAAATTTATTGAGCTTACGCTAGAAGAACAAAAGGAATTGAATAAAATGATAAAAAAAATAGAAAAGAATTATAAAGAGGTTGTCATTTTAAAAAAGACATAGGGCTATAATTTTTTAAATAAAAGGCTCATTTAAAAATACAATAAAAATAATCCAGCTAAAAATATATGATTGTAAGTAAAAATCTTGTGATATCGTTGTTAATGTGTTTTTCATTAACTTTAGTAAATAGTCAAACTATTCCTTTTTATGAAGCCTATGATTGGTTACAGAACCCAACAAAAGAGTTTGATGTAACATCACATTCTGATAAGGATTTAGTAGCTTTTCAAGAAAAAACTGTAAATGAATTTGTATTAACAGAAGGAGGTGGTTTTGTTGAGTATTCATTAATTCATAATATATATTGGTTAAATTCAAACGATAAAATAGAGGAATATAATAAGGTTTACTTACCAACATCTAGCACAAAAATATTGGTTAAAAATAAAGCTAGAGTGATTACAAAAAATGGAGAAATCATTGAGTTAGATGATTCTAAAATTTTAGAAGCTAAAAATGAAGAGACGCAGATAAACTATAAGTTTTATGCTTTTGAAGGTGTTGAAAAAGGATCTTTTATAGAGTATTATTACGTAATAAAGCGTTACCCAGCCTATACAGGAGCCAGTATATATTTACAAGATAATTATTATAAGCAAAATGTAAGTTTTGACTTATATGCTCCAAAAAATTTATTATTTAGTGCCAAAAGCTATAACGGATTACCTGAAATAGAAAAGGATACATTGGTTACTGATAAAAATAAGTGGACAGTTAAATTGAAAGAAGTAGAAGCTTTAGAAATAGAAAGTCAAGCTCCATATGATACGGCATTAAAAAAAGTAATTTACAAGTTAGATAAAAATACAAGTAACCCAACTAAAGAGTATGTGTCTTATGGTGAGGTTACACAAAATATATACAAAAGTTTATATCCAGAATTGGATAAAAAAACTATAAAAGGTATAGCCAAATTTTTAGAATCTATTTCGAAAATAAATGAGGAAATAAGTATTGATGATATTCGATTAATAGAAACACATATTAAATCAAATATTTTTGTGACTAAAGCTAAGCAACAAGGTTTAGATGATATTCAAAAGATTCTTGAAACTAAAATTGCAGGCGAAACAGGAATGATGAGATTGTATGCTGCAATTTTTAAAAAATTAGGTGTTAAACATGAAGTAGTATTGACATGTCCTAGAAGCGATGTGAAATTTGATAAAGATTTTGAAGCTTATAATTTTTTAGAAGATTATTTATTCTATTTTCCAAAATTTAAATTATACATGGAGCCTTTAAATGCCTTATCGCGTTTAGGTTTTCCTAATGGAAATTTAACAGATACTTATGGTCTTTTCATTAAGCCAGTTACTATTGGTGAATTTACATCGGGTATTGGTAAAGTAAAGTTTATTGATCCAATAAATTATGATCAAACTCGATACGATTTAATAATGAATGTTACTTTTGATGAAGATGATTTAACAACTACAAATTTGAACATGGATCGAAAAATGAGTGGTTATTATGCTCTCAACGTACAACCTTATCTATATTTAGCTAAAGAAGAAGCAAAAGCAGATGCCATTGATGGAATAATAAAATCAATTAACGAAAATTTAGAAATTAAAGAGAAGCAGGTTTTTAATGATGGACAATATGATTTTGGAAAAAAGCCACTACATATAAAAGCTAAAATGACCTCCGATGCATTTGTAGAAAAAGCGGGCCGAAAATATTTATTTAAGTTAGGAGATTTGATAGGCTTACAACAAGAGATGTATCAGGAAAAAGCAAGAAAGCTTCCAGTAGAAAATTCATTTGAACGAAGCTATAATCGAAAATTAATTATAGATATTCCAGATGGGTATCAATTTCAAAAATTAGAGACTATAAACATAGATGAATCCTATAAGGAAAATGATGTTGAACTGTTTATGTTTAAATCTAGTTATGAAATAAAAGAAAACCAATTGATAGTTTCTGTGTTAGAATATTATAATCAAAATGTAATACCTGTTGCAATATATGAGCAATATCGAACTATCATTAACAGTGCCGCTAATTTTAATAAAGTAACACTGGTTTTGGATAAGGAAGAATAGTTTTTTTTTAATTATATGTTTTACAGTAGGTAAAATAGGAAAATATTATTGTTTTAATTAACTAGGCAATAAAACCTATGTCTTTATAGTTTTTTTAAGTGTTGTAATCTATTTCTTATTTAAAATAAATAAGGTGAAATTGATATACAACTTTTAATTAACCTATATTATAAGCAAATTAAAAAAAATTGAATACACCAGTTAAGTCTACACGTAAAAGATTTGGAATACTAGGTCTAGTATTTATTTCTGTAGTAATAAACTATTTAGATCGATCAAATATTTCGGTAGCAGCAACCGCACTTTCAAACGAATTAGACTTAGATAAAGTTAAAATGGGTTTAATTTTTTCAGCCTTTGGATGGACATATGCAAGTTTACAAATTCCAGGAGGTATTATAGTTGATAAAATTCGTGCACGGATTCTATATACTTTAATTTTAATATTTTGGTCAACAGCTACTTTACTACAAGGATTTGTTAGTTCATTTGCAGCTTTACTTGGGCTTAGGGCAAGTATAGGTGTTTTTGAAGCACCTTCATTTCCTATAAATAATGCTATAGCTACAAAATGGTTTCCCGAAGAAGAAAGGGCATCTGCAATTGCTTTTTATACTTCAGGTCAATATATTGGTTTAGCATTTTTAACTCCTTTATTAGCTTATGTACAAAGCGAATTAGGTTGGCGTGGTTTATTTATTTTGTCGGGTATTGTTGGTGTTATTTGGGCATTAGTATGGTATGCGTTTTATCGAGATCCCGAAAATCACAGGGGAATGAATCAATCTGAATTGAATCATATCCAAAAGGGAGAAGTAAAAAAGAAAAAAGAAATAAAACCTTTTAAATGGGGAGATCTTAAATATGCATTTATTTATAAAAAATTATGGGGATTATATTTAGGACAATTCTGTTTGGGATCCACATTTATATTTTTTTTGACTTGGTTTCCGACTTATTTACAAGAACAAAAAGGTATTGATTTAATGAAATCTGGAATTATGGGATCCGTTCCATTTTTAGGAGCATTTTTGGGAGTAATTATTTCAGGTTTACTATCAGATCGTTTAATGAAAAAAGGAGTGTCAAAAGAAGTTGCTCGTAAAGCTCCTGTATTAACAGGATTATTTTTATCATCATCAATTATATTAGCCAATTATACTACTAGTCCTGAATTAACTATTATTTTTTTAACTCTAGCATTTTTTGGGACAGGTTTTGCTAGTATTTCTTGGGTTTTTGTATCTACAATTGCGCCAAAAGAGCACATTGGTTTGGTTGGAGGGGTATTTAATCTAATGGGAGGTTTATCTGCGGTTGTTGTTCCTATTGTTATAGGTGTTTTAGCTAAAGATGGTAATTTTGAGCCAGCCTTATTTTTTATAGGGATCATTGCTTTAATTGGTTTTTTTGCTTATGTTTTCCTTGTGGGAAAAGTAGAAAGAATTGAAATAGCCACTACTGAATCCAAATTTAATGATTAAAATAACTGATATAAAAACATACCCAGTACGTGTCGAAAATGGGAATCAACTTATAATAAAAGTTGAAACTAGCGAGGCGGATATATACGGTTGGGGAGCCTCTGGATTAAGTGGTCGTGAATTGGCAGTAGTTGGAGCTGTAAAACATTATGCACATTTTTTAATAGGAAAAGATCCTATGCAAATAGGTGCCCTTTGGCAGCAAATGTATAGAAGTCAATATTTTGAAGGAGGAAGAGTATTAACAGCTGCTATTTCGGCAATTGATATAGCTTTACATGATATTAAAGGGAAATTGTTACAAGTTCCTGTTTATGAATTATTAGGAGGAAAACAACGAGATTATATAGAATGTTTTGCCTCATTAAAATTTGAATCCAAAGAAGAACTAATAACCAAAGCACGAACACTCAAAAGTGCTGGTTTTTCTGCAATACGGTTATATGAAGCAAGTGAAGGTGATGCACCTTATGTAGCTAGAGAATCCATGGCAAATTTGGTTGAATGGTTACCCGAATTACGAAAAGAAATGGGTAATGTGATGACTATAGGCATGGATTATCATCATAGATTGACTGTACCTGAGGTTGTTTCATTTATAAATAGACTACCTGCAGGAACACTAGATTTTTTAGAAGAACCAATTAGAGATGAAAACCCACAAGTATATCAAGAGCTAAGGAAAATGATAAATGTTCCTTTAGCTTTAGGAGAAGAATTTGCTAGCAAGTGGCAATTTTGGCCATATTTAAAGGATAATATAACACAATATGCTAGGGTTGATGTATGTAATGTAGGTGGACTTACAGAGGCTATGAAAGTAGCTGCTATGGCCGAAACAAATTATATAGATTTAATGCCTCATAATCCTTTAGGGCCTATTTGTACTGCTGCAACAATACATATGTTAGCGGCCTCACCTAATGTGGCTTGGTTAGAAGAAATTAATACACCAGTAGAATGGTGTGGAACAAATAGTGAGATATATTATCCAATTCAACCAAAAATTGACGGAGCTCGTTATAAAATTTCTAATCAGCCTGGTTTAGGAGTAGAATTTAATGAAGAGTTAGCATTAAAGTCAACATTCGAATTTAAAGAAACACCACATTTGTTTAAAAAAGATGGTTCTTTTACAAACTGGTAATACACTATTTATACTATGAGTTTTGTAACATTTGGAGAAATAATGCTCCGATTAACACCAGCATTGCATGGTGAAAAACTGCAAACAACAAGCGGTTTTAATGTTAATTTTGCAGGTTCAGAATCTAATGTAGCTAGCGCCTTAGCTGTTTTAGGAAATGAGGTGTCATTTGTCACTAAATTACCGGATCATGCTATTGGTAATAATGCTATTCAATCTCTAAATAAGTACGGTATTACTACCAATCATATTGCCAAAGGAGAAGGGAGGATTGGAACTTATTTTATTGAGATTGGAACGTCAATTAGACCATCAAGCGTTATTTATGACAGGAAACATTCTGTTTTTAGTGAAATTAAAGAAGGTGAATTTGATTGGCCTACAATTTTAAAAGGTAAAAAGTATCTATTCATTTCAGGCATCACTGCAGCTTTATCTAATCAATGTGCCAAGGAATTGATAAAATGTGCTTATGAAGCTAAACAGCAAGGAATGATCATTGCTTTTGATATGAATTATCGAAGGAAATTATGGAAAGAAACTTCGAAAGCTAGGGCTATATTTGATGAAATTTTATCTATAACGGATATTCTTTTTGGAAATACAGGAGCTTTAAATGATGTACACGGTATTCAACCTAATTCAAAAAATACTTTAGAAGGAACTTTGGAAGTTATTGAACTAGCTAAAGAAAAATTTGGGATCGAAAACTATGCATTTACAGTTAGAAATCATATTTCGGCGAGTACAAATGAGTTACAAGCTGTTTTTTCTACTTTAGATAATACAATAGTTTCAAATAAATATACAGTAGGTATCTTAGATCGTTTTGGAACAGGTGATGCATTTGCAGCGGGTTGTTTACATGGCTTAGGTAAAGCTTGGGATATTGAAAAAGTTATAGAGTTTGGTACTGCTGCATTTGCTTTAAAACACACCATTTATGGAGATCAGCATACAAGCACAGAAGCAGAAATTCAATCCATTGTTAATGGACAAACATCAGGACATGTATTAAGATGAATAGACAAGAAAAATTAAGTATTATTACTCAAGAAAAATTGATTGCAATTATTAGATCAAATCAGCAATCTAACGTTTCTATAATTATTGAAGCTTTAGTAGATTCAGGCATTAAAGCCTTAGAAGTAACTTCAAATACAGCAGGCTTTTCTGAAGAAATTATTAAAGCTAGACAAAAATATCCAACTGTTTTAATAGGAGCGGGAACAATAACAAATGTAGGCTTAGCCCAAAAAGCAGTTGAAGCAGGAGCTCAATTTATTGTTACCCCAAATACAAATAGAGAAGTTGTTGCTTGTGCCCATGAAAATGAATTACCTGTATTAATGGGAGCATTAACGCCTACAGAAATTTGTAATGCAAATGAAGCAGGAGCTGATGCCGTTAAGTTATTTCCAGGAGGAATTGAAAATATGGGAATTCCATATTATAAATCAATAAAAGGACCCTTAAGTAATATAGACTTATATGCAGTTGGAGGTATTGGATTACATAACATCAAAGAGTGGTTTGAGGCAGGTATACAAGGTGTAGGTGTAGGCGGTAGTTTAACTACTTTAAATGAAAATAATACTGTTGAAGATATTAGAAAAACAGCAAAGAAAATGTTAGAAATAATAGAAGAGTTTAAGCGTAAATAAATCTAATTCTTTAATTTTTGCATTGATTTAATTTGTTTTAAAATTATTTTTTTTGGAGTTAAAGGTATTAGAGCTATAAGTATTTTTTGAGAAAAAGTAAGCCCTGAAATTATATCAAGTTTTCCATTAAGCATACCTTTATAACCATCGTTAGCTACTTTTTTGGCGGAGACACTCTTATCAAATAAAGCAGTTTTTTCCATTCCAGCAATTTTAGCAAAACCAGTTTTAGTAGCACCTGGCATTAAATTAGTTATTGTAACATTGGTGTTTTGTAATTCTTCTGATAAGGCATTGCTAAATGATGTTACATAAGCTTTAGTAGCAAAATATACAGCTTGTAATGGACCAGGCATTAAACTTGCTGTAGAAGACACATTTAAAATTTTACCTTGGTTATTCTCTATAAAATCTTGTAAAAATAAATGAGTAAGTGTTGTTAATACAGTAATGTTTAGTTGTATCATAGCAAGATCTTGTGATAAAGGTCTTTTATGAAATTCACCTAATCCTCCAAATCCAGCATTATTTATTAAATAATCTACCTGTATATTAGAAACTTTAATTTCATTATAAATTTCCTGAGCGGCATTAATTTTAGTAAGATCTTTTACAATAACCTTTACATTAATACCATAAGTGTTTTCTAAGTTTTTTTTTAAATTTAGTAGCTTTTCTTTACTACGAGCTATAATAACTAAATTTCCTTTTTTTTCGGCATGTATTTGAGCAAATGCTTTTCCAATACCACTACTGGCACCTGTAATTAATGCTGTTTTCATTTCTAATTATTAATAAAGTATGAGTGTAAATATATTTTAAATAGTTAAATTTTAAGACTTCCTTTTACTACATCATCAATAGTAAATTGTAAGTATTTAGGTAAAAGGTTATCTTTAGGTAATACGGCTAAATATCTGTCGTTATTAGAATTATATACTTGTTTAAAAATACATTGTTTTAGATTTAATTCTTTTGTAATATCTTTAATTAAATCATAATGATGTATTAAGTTTTTACTTCCTAAATGAAATACTCCTTTTCTATTTCTGTTAATAATGTAATGTAATTGTTGTGTAAATTTTGACACTGTAGTAGCATTAAGAATAACATTAGGAAAAACTTCAATAGGAGCTTTTAAATGATGCAGTTGTTTTAGCTCATGTATTCTTGGGGAGCCATGACCAAAAATCATAGGTAAACGTACAATCACATATTTATTAATAGGTAAGCGTAGTAAGGCGTTTTCTATTTTAATTTTAAATCGACCATAGGAGCTTTCGCTAAATGTTTTGTCGTATTCATAAGATGGATAATGATGAAAACTGTCAAATACATTTGAACTACTTAAAAAAATGAGTTTACATTTATGTGTCCTAATCCAATGAATTAAATGTAAATGAAATTGCACTTGCGAGTTAAAGTTCCCACGTACACATGAAATAACAACATCAGGCTTTAAGTTATTTAAAAGAATATCAACAGGTTCTGTTTCATAATCAAAGTCATAGAATTTTTGATTTTTTTCAAAAAAATTGTTTTTAGTATTATATGTAGCATAGGTGTCAAAATAGGAATTCAATTCTTTATAGAGTGCATTTCCTAAAAATCCACTTCCTCCAAAAATTAAGATTTTTTTTGACATTTATATGGGGTTATAGGGCTAATTTAATTTTTAATTTTTTAAATAAATATAAATTACTCTTTTTTGTTGATTTCGAAATAAAAAAGGATCGTTTGCTTGTTGATATTAGTATTGTATTTCAATTATGTAAAGGTTTTGTAACAAACAATGACAAGAAAGTTGTTACTCATTAAGTAATTGTAAAATTTGTTAGTTGTCTAACATTCAGTTTTTTGTGGCTAAAATGTTTTGACTCTTTTTTTTATAAAAAAAAGAGTTGTAAAGTATTGATTTTATTGGTATTCATGTTTTTTTTTAAATTTTTATCAAAAAAAGATGTAAGTAAAAAATAAAATTAAATACCAATTAATTAAGATAATAACTTAACACTCAATCGTTTTTTTGGCCAAAAACATGATTTTTTTTAATTAAATATTGCTAATTCACTAAAGAAAAAGTGTTTTAGAAAAAAAATAAATTATTATGAAAAATTTAAAACGTAATCTCGCTTATTTATCAATACTAGTAGCTTCTTTAGCATCATGTGATTCTGATGATGTCATAATAAAAGAAGGAGGAAATAACAATGTTAAAGGTGGAGCTGTATATGCTATGACTAACGGAAATGGTCAAATAGCAGGAACAAATATACAGGGCCCAAATGTTGTTGTTGCTTATCGCAGGTCCGCAAATGGAACCTTAACAGCTATGGGAGGGTTTCCAACAGGAGGTAATGGAGGAGATTTTGATGGAGGAGAAGGTATTGATCCATTAATTTCTGCTTATGCCTTAACAAAAACTGATGATAATGAAAACTTACTAGCAGTAAATGCAGGAAGTAATACAGTAACATTATTTGATATAAAGAATGATTTTTCACTTGAAGTAAGAGGAGAAATTCAGCCAACAAGTGGATCTACAAATGCAGTTGGGCCTAATAGTATAGCAACTACCTCAAAAATTGGTTATAAAGGAGCAAAAGGTTTAGTGTATGTGTCTAATATTACTAGAAATGAATTTTTAGCAGGTGGGGAACCAGCACACCAAGGAACAATTATTGGATATTGGTTAACAAAATATGGATTAGTACCTATTCCAGGGTCTGAAGTAAGTTTAAATGTTCGTCCTTCTGCAGTTCAGTTTTCTCCAGATGGTAAATGGTTAGTAGTTGCTTCAATTAACTCTGGTGCTTCAGGATTAGCATCAGGAAGTGAAGATGAGTTAACTTTATTTAAAGTAAATGATAATGGTACAGTTGAAAGAACAGGTGCTGCAACATCAACATTAAGAGGGAATTCTGACGGTAGAAACTTGCCTTCTGCTATTGGTTTCCAAATTGTGGGTGATAATTATGTAGTAGTTACCGAGGCTCGAGAGTTTCAATCCGATGGAACACCTCCAGCTTATCTTGCATTACAAGATGGTTCAGTATCTACATGGCAAATTGAAGAAAGTGGAAGTTTGAGGCCAATTAGTCTAGATGTAAAGTCGGGAGCAGATAATACAGGTAGAACGGCATGTTGGTTAGATTTTAATGCAGCAGGTGATACGTTCTATGTATCAAATGCTCTGGAAGCTGGATTGGCATCATTCAGTTTCGATCAATCTTCAGGAGTAGTTGCTCTTATAGACCAAACAGCAGCTTTAGGTCAAGGAACTGGAGATGCATTACCTCCAGAAGCATTCCAAAATACAGAAGCATGGATTGACATGTGGATTTCTGATGATGGTAAGTTTTTATATCAACTTTATGGACAAAGAGGTACTATAGGTGTTTATAGAATTAATCCAGATAATTCTTTAGATTTGATTGAAGAGAAAACAGGTAATTTACCATCAAACAATACGCAAGGTATAGTTGCTATTTAATAATAGATAAACTGTTTAATGAATATTAATACAAAAGCCATCGTTTTAGCGATGGCTTTTTTTATAGAGTAAGTTTTTGAATCATTCTTTTTATTGTTAGGAGTTAAAGCTTGTGAATATTTTTATGACATCATGTCAGTAATATTTACGTGGCATAATGATTGACTTAAATACAATCGTAAAATTGAAACAAATAAGTAAATAATAAAATACATAGTTTATGTCTAAAATTATTGGAATTGATTTAGGAACTACAAACTCTTGTGTATCTGTAATGGAAGGAAACGAGCCTGTTGTTATTCCTAATGCAGAAGGAAAAAGAACTACACCATCGGTAATAGCTTTTGTTGAAGGTGGTGAGATTAAGGTAGGTGACCCAGCAAAACGCCAAGCGGTAACTAATCCAACTAAAACCATATCTTCTATTAAAAGATTTATGGGGAACAAATACTCTGAATCTAGTAAAGAAGCAGAACGTTCAGCATATAAAGTAGTTAAAGGAGATAATAATACACCTCGTGTAGATATTGACGGTCGTTTATACTCTCCACAAGAGCTTTCGGCAATGACACTTCAGAAAATGAAGAAAACCGCTGAGGATTATTTAGGTCAAGATGTGTCAAGAGCAGTAATTACTGTTCCTGCTTATTTTAATGATGCACAACGTCAGGCAACTAAAGAAGCTGGAGAAATCGCAGGTTTAACTGTGGAGCGTATTATTAATGAGCCAACAGCAGCAGCTTTAGCCTATGGATTAGATAAAAAAGATACAGATCAAAAAATAGTAGTATTTGATTTTGGAGGAGGAACACACGATGTTTCTATTTTGGAATTAGGTGATGGTGTTTTTGAAGTATTAGCTACAGATGGAGATACACATTTAGGTGGTGATGATGTTGATCAAAAAATTATAGATTGGTTAGCAGAAGAGTTTAATTCAGAAGAAAACATGGACTTACGTAAAGACCCTATGGCTTTACAACGTTTAAAAGAAGCAGCTGAAAAGGCTAAGATAGAATTATCATCTTCGGCGTCAACTGAAATTAACTTGCCTTATATTACAGCTACAGCTGCAGGACCAAAACACTTAGTACGTAGTTTAACTAAAGCTAAATTTGATCAATTGATTGATGATTTAGTAAAACGTACTATTGAGCCATGTCAATCTGCATTAAAATCAGCAGGTTTGTCTACTAGTGATATTGATGAAATTATTTTAGTAGGTGGGTCTACACGTATACCAGCAGTACAAGAAGCTGTTGAAAAATTCTTTGGAAAATCACCAAGTAAAGGTGTAAACCCAGATGAAGTAGTGGCTATTGGAGCTGCCATTCAAGGAGGTGTTTTAACAGGTGATGTTAAGGATGTATTACTTTTAGATGTAACACCACTTTCATTAGGAATTGAAACAATGGGTAATGTAATGACAAAACTTATTGAGGCAAATACTACAATTCCTACTAAAAAGTCTCAGGTATTCTCTACAGCAGCCGATAATCAACCAAGTGTTGAAATCCATGTGCTACAAGGAGAACGCCCAATGGCTCAGGATAATAAAACAATTGGTCGTTTTCATTTGGATGGTATTCCACCAGCACAAAGAGGTACTCCACAAATTGAAGTAACTTTTGATATTGATGCTAATGGAATTATAAAAGTTTCGGCTACAGATAAAGCTACAGGAAAATCACAAGATATCCGTATTGAAGCTTCTTCTGGTTTAACTGAAGAAGAAATTGCAAAAATGAAGCAAGAAGCTGAGGCAAATGCTGAAGCAGATAAGCAAGCTAAAGAAACTGCTGATAAATTAAATGAAGCTGATGGAATGATTTTCCAGACAGAAAAGCAATTGAAAGAGTTTGGTGAAAAATTATCTGATGATAAAAAAGCACCAATTGAAGCCGCTTTGGAAGAATTGAAAAAAGCTTATGAATCTAAAGACTTAGCGATTATTACACCAGCTTTAGATAAAATAAATGAAGCTTGGAAAGCAGCTAGTGAAGAAATGTACAAAGCTCAAGCTGAAGCGGGTGGTCAAGGGGCTCCAGCAGGAGAACCTCAAGCTGATGCGTCAGGAGCAGCCGATGGATCATCGAATGATGTGGAAGATGTGGATTTTGAGGAAGTTAAATAAGCTTTTTTAGAATGAGGTATCCATATGGAAGATGGGTAAACAAAAAAGACGAACTAAATTTAGTTCGTCTTTTTTGTTTTTATATAATTGAAATAAAAATTAACGTATAAAATGAAAAATTAATGTATGCCTAAAGAATAATTGGATAGTTTAATAATATTAAATTTAAATAGAATGTTTTGTTATTCAATAGAGCTTTTTTTAATGGTTAACTATCAAAAAAATAGAATTTACTTTTCAAGTCCTTATTATTATCAAAAAGTAAATATGTAAGTTTTTTTGCTTAAAGTGTTGGTGTGTAATAATTTGTAAATTAATATTTTATATTTTTAAAATTTGGTGTATTAATTTTTACTAATGATTAATCAGTTGTTAAATATCTTTTTTAAATTATAAAGACAAGATTATTAAAGTTTTATTAATTTTTTTGAGTTGTTTTCTTACATATTTAAGCATACTTTAGCGCAACCAAAAAATGGTGATATTAAAAATTGTAAGACTCTCTATTTATGACTAATGAACAATTGGCCTTATTAAAATCGTCTAAAATACTTGTTACAGGAGCGGCAGGTTTTATTGGATCAAATTTATGTGAAGCTTTACTACGAATAGGTAGTACAGTTGTAGCCTTTGATAATTTTGCTACAGGGCATAAGAAAAATATAACTCCATTAGAAGGAAAATTAAATTTTACTTTTATAGAAGGAGATATTAGAAATTTAGATGATTGTCAAAAAGCGTGTAATGGTGTGGATTATATTTTACACCAAGCCGCATTAGGATCTGTACCTAGATCAATTAATGATCCTATCACAACAAATGATGTAAATGTTGGTGGTTTTTTAAATATGTTAGTGGCAGCAAGGGATAATAATGTAAAACGTTTTATTTATGCGGCAAGTTCTTCAACATATGGAGATTCAGTTTCCATGCCAAAAGTTGAAGATAAAATAGGAAACCCATTGTCACCTTATGCGATTACTAAATATGTAAATGAATTGTATGCCAATAATTTTAAAAAAACATATGACTTAGATACCATTGGTTTACGTTATTTTAATGTGTTTGGTCGTAAGCAAGACCCTAATGGGGCTTACGCTGCGGTTATCCCAAAATTTGTTATGCAGTTGATGAAACATGAATCTCCAGTGATAAATGGTGATGGTTCATATTCAAGAGACTTTACATACATAGATAATGTAATTCAAATGAATATGTTAGCTATGGTTTCAGATAATTCGGAAGCTTTAAATAATGTATATAATACAGCATTTGGGGAGCGTACTACTTTAAATGAATTGACTTCACTTTTGAAAGAAAATTTATCAGTGTATGATCCGAAAATTGCTGAGGTTGAAATAAAATTTGGCCCAGAACGTAAAGGAGATGTACCTCATTCATTAGCTTCAGTAGCTAAAGCAAAATCATTATTAAATTACAATCCAAAATTTGATATAAAATCAGGTTTGAAAGAAGCAGTGGATTGGTATTGGGAAAATTTAAAATAGTTAGATTATGGGAAGTATTAAAATAGCAATCATTGGTTTAGGATATGTAGGTTTACCTTTAGCAAGACTTTTTGCTACTAAATATTCAGTGGTAGGTTTTGATATAAATGAAAATAGAATAAAAGAACTACAATCGGGTAATGATTCAACACTAGAGGTTGATGATACAGTTTTAAATGCTGTTTTAAAACAATCGGCAGATGATACTAAGGGTTTATATTGTTCTAATAATTTAGAGGATATAAATGATTGTAATTATTATATAGTTACAGTTCCTACACCAGTTGATAAAAATAACAGGCCCGATTTAACCCCTTTATATAAATCAAGCGAAACTGTAGGCAAGGTTTTAAAAAAAGGAGATATAGTAATTTATGAGTCTACTGTTTATCCGGGCGTAACTGAAGAAGAGTGTATTCCTGTTTTAGAAAAAATAAGTGGATTAAAATTTAATGAAGACTTTTATGCGGGATATTCTCCAGAGCGTATTAATCCAGGTGATAAACTACATACGGTAGACAAAATATTGAAAGTTACTGCTGGATCTACTCTCGAAATTGGAAAAAAAGTAGATGAATTATATAATTCTGTAATTACAGCAGGAACACATTTAGCGCCAACAATAAAAGTAGCAGAAGCCGCAAAAGTAATTGAAAATTCACAACGAGATATTAATATAGCCTTTGTGAATGAGTTAGCTAAAATATTCAATTTAATGGATATTGATACCCATGCAGTATTAGAAGCCGCTGGGACAAAATGGAACTTTTTGCCATTTAAGCCAGGTTTAGTTGGAGGACATTGTATTGGAGTTGATCCGTATTATTTGGCGCAAAGGGCTCAAGAGTTTGGTTACCATCCTGAAATTATTTTAGCAGGACGACGATTAAATGATAGTATGGGGCAATATGTTTCGTCAGAAATTATAAAACTAATGGTAAAACATGATATCCGAATAAAAGGAGCTAATGTTTTAGTATTGGGAATCACTTTTAAAGAAAACTGCCCAGATGTTAGAAACACACGTGCAGTTGATGTAATAAATCATTTAAATGATTTTGGAACTAATGTAACTATATACGATCCTTGGGCAAATACCAAAGAAGTAAAACATGAATATGGTTTGGAAACAACTAATACGTTACCTGTTCAAAAGTTTGATGCCGTAGTATTAACAGTGGCTCATAAAGAGTATTTAGAATTAGATTTGAAATCATTACTTATTCCTAATGGCGTTTTATATGATGTGAAGGGGATTTTGAAAGGAAAAGTTGATGGGAGACTGTGATATGATACTTCAATAAGTATAACAATTACATTCAATATTAATTAAAATATTATAATTTGAGTCAGTTAAAAAAAGGAGCTATTTTATCTTATGTCACAATATTTTTAACAAATATTGTAGGTTTATTGCTTACTCCTTTTATCATAAAAAGTTTAGGGCAATCAGAATATGGTTTATATATATTATTAGGTTCTTTTGTGGGGTATATCTCACTTTTAGATTTTGGATTAAGTAATACTATAGTCCGCTTTGTAGCTAAATATAGAGTTAATAAAGATAAAGTTGGTGAAAAAAACTTTTTGGCAACTGTTTTTTTAATTTATACTGTTATATCATTTTTTGTATTAATATTAGGTTCGTTAGCTTATTTTAATGTAGAATCTATTTTTGGAAGTTCATTAACCTCTGAAGAGCTAGAGAAAGCAAAAATATTAATGTTATTGTTAGTGTTAAATATGACCATTACATTACCTGGTCAGGCATTTACAGGGATTTGTAGTGGGTATGAGAAGTTTGTTTTTCCTAGATTAGTAAATATAATTAGATATGTAATTCGATCAATATTAGTAGTTACAATATTATTATATGGAGGTAAATCTATCTCAATAGTTGCTATCGATACTTCGTTAAACATATTGATAATTTTTGTAAACATGTACTATGTTTTAAAAATTATGAAAGTTAAAATAAAGCTAGTAACTTTTGATAAAGAACTGATAAGGACAATTTTTAGTTATTCTGTTTGGATTTTTGTTTTTGCTATGATTGGACAGCTTTTTTGGAAGTCAGGTCAAATGATATTGGGTGTAACTATTAGTACTGAGGCTGTAGCGATATTTGCAATAGGGATTGTTTTGAGTGGCTATTTTGGCGCATTTGCAGGAGCTATAAATAGTGTTTTTTTACCAAAAGCAACTTTTATGGTCGAAGAAAATAGCTCAAGAAAAGAATTGACTGAGATGTTTGTAAAAGTAGGAAGGATACTAACTTTTTTATTAATTTTCATTTGGGCAGAATTTATACTTTTTGGTCAGGATTTTATTGAATTATGGGTAGGACCAGAATACAAAGATTCTTATTTAATAACTGTAGTAATAATGACGGCATACATTTTACCATTAGTTCAAAATTTTGCCAATTCATTAATCGAAGCAACTGGAAAATTTAAGTTTAAAGCAAAAGTATATTTCATTACAATCTCATTAGGAATTTTATTAGGGGCATTATTATCTCCTTATTATGGATATTGGGCAATAACATGGAGTTATTCTATTTTTTGGGTAATATCTCAAATAATAATGAATTGGTATTTTGATAAAAAGCTAAATTTAGATATGAAAAGTTTTTTTAAAGAGACCTTTGGGAAATTGATACTTATTTTATTAATCTCTTTAAGTATTGGGTATTTTATAAATAATTTGTTTGGACTTAGTTGGGGATATTTTATGGTAAAAGCATCATTATATGCTGTCTTATATTTAGGGATGACTTATTTTTTCGTGTTAAACGAATATGAGAAAAAACTTTTTTTGAAATTTAAGAGGTAATATGAAGAGAAAAATACTTACATACATATCAAAAAAAATTGCAGCTTTATATTGGGGCTATTTAAAAAAAGAGATTGATGATTTTGTAATAAACTCTCAAAAACCACATTTTAAAAATTTAGGGAAAAATGTATTATTTAAGGCAGGAGGAACTATTTATCATCCTGAAAATTTAGAAATTGGGAGTCATGTACGCATAGGTGATAATTGTTTTATTATGGCTATTGGTGGGGTACAAATAGGAGATGGAACAGTAATTAGTAGAAATGTGTGTATACATTCGGGAAATCATAGTTATAAATCGGATGATTTAGTACCTTATGACGATACTTATGATAAAAGAAAAACGACTATAGGTAAAGCTGTTTGGATTGGTCAAAATGTAAATATACTACCAGGAGTTTCTATTGCTGATGGAGCAATAATAGGAATGGGCACTACAGTTTCTAAAGATGTAGGCATAGGTGAAATAGTAGTTGGGAAAGGGCAACGTACTTTAGCAGAAAGAGATATTAAAAGTTTAAAAAAAATGATCTCTAACGATGCCTATTTTTCTAAAAAACACCCTAATTTATAGTTTATGTTGGTATCAGTAATTATTCCTACATACAAAAGAAGTTTACGATTGCCTATAGCTATTGATAGTGTGCTTGAACAAACACATAAGTCAATTGAAATTATTGTGGTCGATGATAACAATGATGATGAGTTTAGGAAAGACACTAAGAGAATGTTGCAGTCATATATTGACAAACAATTAATCAGATATATTGAGCACGAATTTAATAAAGGAGGTTGCGCGGCAAGAAACACAGGAGTTTTTCGAGCAAATGGAAAAGTAATTGCTTTTTTAGATGACGATGATTTTTATGAACCAAATAAAATTGAAGAACAATTAAATTTTTTAAATAAGAATGAATCACTAGATGCTTGTATGTGTTCCATGTTTCGAATAGATGAACAGAGTGAACAGATTAAATCTAGAGAAAATAAGGCAAGAGGAGTAACATTAAGTGAAGCCATTTTAGATGGAAATTTGTTTACTTCAATGCTTTTAATAAAAAAAGATGTATTTATTAAATTAAATGGTTTTTCGGAAATACCAAGATTTCAGGATAAATATTTTCATTATAAATTTTTAGAGCATGGCTATAAAATAGATGTATTAGATAAACAACTCTTGACTTTAGTAGAACATAATGATTTTAGGATTTCATTATCGGCAAGTAATAAAATTATTGAAGCATTACATACATTGCACTCTTTTGAAATAAAACATAAACAATTGTTTACAAATAAAGAATGGAAGTATATTTTGCATAGATTTTACTATAGAAAAGCCTATACTTTATGTGAAGGAAATATTTTTCAAAAAATAAAAGGATTTCTAAATGTTTTAAAGTCACTAAAATATTATACGGGGGATTTTAACGTATCAAAAATAGCCATTAAAACACTGATCCCTAATTTTATATTAAATTATAAAAACAAGTAAACTATGATACCTAAAATTATACATTTCTGCTGGCTGAGTAACGATGAATACCCAGCACTTATACAAAAGTGTATTGATACTTGGAAAGAGAAATTACCTGATTATGAATTTATTCATTGGGATACCAATAGATTTAATTTAGAAGATAACATTTGGGTAAAACAAGCATTTGAAACGAAGAAGTATGCATTTGCAGCCGATTTTATTCGTTTGTATGCTGTTTATAATTACGGAGGTATTTATTTAGATACTGATATTGAAATTGTAAAAAGTTTTAATGATTTATTAGAACGACCTTATTTTGTAGGAGCAGAAGGAGAAGGTATTATAGAGGCAGGTGTTTTCGGTGCAGAAAAAAATGCTGATTGGTTGAAAAAATGTTTAGATTATTATGAGGGTAAAGAATTTATAAAAACAGATGGAACATTTGATACATTAACATTACCAAGAATAATGATGTCTCAAATTAGTCAAATCAAAATGTTTAAAGAAGTAGAGCCAAATGATATCAATTCAGAACAACAACATATAGATAATGATATGATTTATATGTTTCCGAAAGATTACTTTTGCGCAAAAAATCATGGAACAGGGGTAATTGAAAAAACAGCAAATACATATTCTATTCATCATTTTGCGATGTCCTGGCTTCCAAAAAAACGTACGTTTTTACCAAATTTGAAAAGGAAATTAATGTCAATTTTTGGAGTCAATACTATTAATGGATTAATTAAGATTTTAGGATTAAGAAAATTAAAAAAATAGAATGTTATTTAACTCTTTCGAATATTTAATTTTTTTACCAACTGTATTTATACTTTATTGGTTTGTACTCAATAAAAATATAAGAGTACAAAATGTATTACTATTAGCCGTAAGTTATCTTTTTTATGGTTGGTGGGATTATCGTTTTTTAGCATTAATAATTTTTAGCTCTTTTGTAGATTATTACTGTGGTTTAGCTATTAATAAAACAACATCTACAAATATTCGTAAAAAGTGGTTGACTATTAGTATGCTTGTAAACTTAGGTTTTTTAGGAGTATTTAAATATTTTAACTTCTTTTCTAAATCCTTATCAGAAAGTTTTAGTTCAATGGGTTATGAATTGGATACACTAACATTGGATATTATTCTTCCGGTTGGTATAAGTTTTTATACTTTTCAAACTATGAGTTATACTATAGATATTTATAGAGAAAAGTTGTCACCAAGTAAGGATATCATTGCTTTTTTTGCATTTGTAAGCTTTTTTCCTCAGTTAGTGGCAGGGCCAATTGAAAGAGCTACAAATTTATTACCTCAATTTTATAAAAAAAGAGAATTTAATTATGAAAAAGCGGCAGATGGTCTAAGGCAAATTTTATGGGGCCTTTTTAAAAAAATTGTAATTGCCGATAATTGTGCACAGGTAGTAAATCAGGTTTTTGAAAATTATACTGATTTAAGTGCTAGTTCACTCTTATTGGGTGCTGTTTTTTTTGCATTTCAGATATATGGAGATTTTTCAGGCTATTCAGATATAGCTATTGGAACATCAAGATTATTTGGTTTTAATTTAATGCAAAATTTCGCTTTTCCTTATTTTTCAAGAGATATTGCAGAATTTTGGAGGCGGTGGCACATATCTTTATCTACTTGGTTTAGGGATTATGTATATATTCCTTTGGGAGGAAGTAGAGGAGGCATGTTAATGAAAATTAAAAATACCTTTATAATTTTTATAGTAAGTGGATTTTGGCATGGTGCTAATTGGACTTTTGTAGTTTGGGGTTTTTTGAATGCTCTATATTTTTTACCTCTTTTATTATTAAATAAAAATAGAAATCATACCAATGTTGTTGCTGAAGGCAAATTGATGATTAACTTTAAAGAGTTTTTACAACTGAGTAGCACATTTTTATTAACAGTGTTAGCCTGGGTATTTTTTCGAGCCGCTACTATATCAGAAGCTTTTAATTATATAATGGGAATGTTTAACTTGTCATTATTTAGTTTTCCTTCAATAGACATTAAGCCTTTGATTTACATAGGTGTTTTGGTATTAGTTGAGTGGTTTCAGCGGACTAAACAGCATGGCTTAGAACTTACAACATTAAAGTCAATGCCTTTACGATGGTCTATTTATACTTTTATTTTTTGTTTAATATTAATATTTGGAGCACAATCACAATCATTTATCTACTTCCAATTTTAAAAGTAAGATAAAAATGGATAAGAAAAATATTTAAAAGTTTCCATATGAATAAAGCAAATCATAAATCAATTTTACTCATAATGCCATATGGTAGTGTTGGCGGTATGGAACGTTTAGCATTAAGCTTTTATGCATTTTATAAATCTAAAGGATATATTGTAAAAGCTTTGAAATTTATTAAGTTAGATAATGATATTATTCATTTTGGCGAAGATGAACTTTATTTTAAAGGATATGATTTTTTATCTATGTCTAGGCTAGAAAGATTTTCTTTTTATTTCAAAGCACCAGCATTGATAAAAAAAATAGTCAAGCAGCATAAAATTACACACTCTATAGCTTTCGGAGATATGGCAAATTTATTTAGTTCAGTCTCATTTAGTAATGAATATAAAATTGGGAGTATTCACGCTTTAAAAAGTATTGAATTTAAACATACCACTTCATTTCATAAGGTTACTAAACTAGGTTATAAATCAACTTACAAAAAATTAGATAAACTAGTATGTATTAGCAAAGCTATAAGAGAGGATATGGTCTCTAATTGTGGTTATAGATTTTCTAATATGGAAATAATTTATAATCCTCATGATATTAACAAACTGGTAGAATTAGGTGAAGAACCGATAAAAGACCAAAAAGAAAAGGAAATTTTTGTAAAAAAAACAATTGTTTTTATAGGAAGGCTATCAGTGCAAAAATCCCCCTGGCATTTTATAAAAGCTTTTAAATTGCTTACAAAAGAAGAACCTAATACCAATTTAGTAATTATTGGAGATGGGGATGAAACAGTTATTTCTCATGTAAATGAATTAATTAAGCAACTAAAATTGGATGATTCTGTTTTTTTATTAGGAAGAAAGTCAAATCCATATAAATATTTGAAAGCAGCAGATGCTTTAGTTTTAAGTTCTCATTATGAAGGGACACCTAATGTTATAGTTGAATCTATTGCTATTGGTACACCTGTAGTATCATCTTATTGCACCAAAGGGATCATAGAGTTAATGACTTTAAATGATTATGTTGAAACCTCTGAAAATATTATAGTAGAATCAGGAATTGTGACTCCTAATTTATTTAAAGGAGCATTAGGTATTCCTAATTCAAATAATTTTATTTCTGAAGAGAAAAGACTTTGTGAAGCTTTAAAAGAAGTAATTTCAAATGATGATTTTAAGAATAATTTGCAGAAAAATAGATTAGCATTGTTGAAAAAATTTGATTTAGAATATGTGTGTAATTCTTATTTAAAACGGGTATAATATGAAAAAATTCATACTCAAATCATTTGCATTCTTTTTTGTAGTTGTAGGAGTTATATCTGTAATATTAATGAGGTATGGCGGGTATGTAGATTATTTTTATGAAAAATTTACCACACCAAAAGCATCATCAATGATTATTGGAGATAGTAGAGCATTACAGGGAATTCAACCATATATTATAGATGAAAATCTAGAAAATATGAAATTTGATTTACCTATGCTCAATTATAGTTTTACTATTGCTCAGAGCCATATAGGACCATTATACTCAAAAAGTATTTTAAAAAAAATAAATGAAGATACCAGAAATGGCTTGTTTATAGTAGCTATAAATCCTTGGATGTTTGGTTCAAAAAAAGAGAATGATAATTATAAAGGAGTTTTTAAAGAAGCAAATCAACCACCACATAATATGGAATATGTGTCAATGAATCCTAACTTTGAATATTTTATTAAAAATTTGAATTTTTTTCACTTTAAAGGGATATTTCGACAGAGTTCAAAATTGCATAAGAATGGCTGGTTAGAAGAGAAAAACTTACCCAATGACACTATTACTTTTAATAAATGGAAAAAAAACCAACTACATATATTTAAGGGATTTATAAAAAATTATAACGTTTCTTCTTATAGAAAAAAGAGTTTAGACACATTAGTGAAAGCATTAAAAAGACATGGAGAAGTTTTTATAGTTAGAACACCTATTGATAAAGAAATGTTAGCGTTAGAGAATATCTTTTTTAAAGATTTTAATGCTTTTGTAAATGAAATATCATTATTGAATCATATTGATTACATTAATTATACTATTAATAATCCAAGAACGTATAAAACTTATGATGGACATCATATAAATAAATACGATGGAGTAGATTTTACAAAATCTATTTGTGATTCCATACAAAAGAAGATGAATTTAAAAAGATTAACGAAGTAATTAGAGAGCAAAAAGGAGAAGATGATTTTTAATTCTATTCAATATTTAATTTTTTTACCGACAGTTTTTTTACTGTATTGGTTCGTTTTTAATAAAACTATTAGACTTCAAAACTTTTTACTTTTAGTAGTTAGTTATATTTTTTATGGTTGGTGGGATTGGAGGTTTTTATCTTTAATAATTTTTAGCTCTATCATAGATTTTTATTGTGGTATTTTTATAGAAAAAGCCAATCAAAAAAAGGATAAAAAAAGGTGGTTAACTTTAAGTATGCTTATAAATCTAGGTTTTTTAGGGGTATTTAAATATTTTAATTTTTTTTCCAATTCTTTAAAAGAAGGCTTATTTTCATTAGGTTATCAAATAGATACTTTAACATTAGATATTGTATTACCTGTAGGGATAAGTTTTTATACTTTTCAAACAATGAGTTATACTATTGATGTGTATCGAGAGCAGTTAAAGCCAACCAAAGATCCAATAGCATTTTTCTCGTTTGTTAGCTTTTTTCCTCAATTAGTGGCAGGTCCAATAGAACGAGCTACTAATTTATTACCTCAATTTTACACTAAACGAACATTTGATTTAGAAAAGGCTAAAGATGGTTTAAGGCAGATATTATGGGGACTTTTTAAAAAAATTGTTATTGCAGATAATTGCGCCGTAATAGTAAATGAAGTATTTGATAATTATACGGATTTTAATAGTAGTACGCTTTTTATAGGAGCTTTGTTTTTTGCTTTTCAGATATACGGAGATTTTTCAGGATATTCTGATATTGCCATAGGAACGGCACGTTTATTTGGATTTAACTTAATGCAAAATTTTGCTTTTCCTTATTTTTCCCGAGATATAGCAGAGTTTTGGAGAAAATGGCATATATCATTAACAACCTGGTTTAGAGATTATGTGTATATTCCTTTAGGAGGAAGCCGAGGAGGGGTTTGGATGAAAGTGAGAAATACCTTTATAATTTTTATAGTAAGTGGATTTTGGCATGGTGCAAATTGGACTTTTATAATATGGGGAGTATTAAATGCGTTGTATTTTTTACCACTTTTATTACTCAATAAAAATAGAGTGAATACCAATGCAATTGCATCAAATAGTATTTTTGTGAAACCTAAAGAGTTTATTAAAATAATACTTACATTTTTTATAACACTTATAGCTTGGATATTTTTTAGAGCACCTAATGTCCATTCGGCATTCAGTTATATAAAAAACATGATTTCTTCATCTATATTTTCTGTGCCCGAAGTAAGCTTAAAACCTTTAGTGTTTATAATTGTTCTTATAATTGTAGAATGGTTCCAACGAAATAATAAACATGGATTGTATATGGATGAATTAAAAATGAATAAATTTAGTCGTTGGTTAATTTACTATATTTTAATCATATTCATATTTTGGTTTGGTGCAGAAAAACAAGAATTTATTTATTTTCAATTTTAATGATGAAACATTTTATAAAGCATAGTGTTGTATTTGCCGTAGGTGTATTTCTTCTTGTTTTTATAGGTTTAGTTCTTCCAAACAATAATCCAGTGCGTACTGTGGATTATAGTTTACTTACTAAACATAATTTATTGCAACAAAATAAACAACCAAAAGTAGTTTTAACAGGAGGTTCAAATGTTATTTTTGGGTTTAATAGTCAAATTCTTCAAGATAATTTAAATTATCCTGTAGTTAATCATGCTATACATGCAGGTTATGGCTTAAAATATATTATGGAAGATGTTTTACAATTTGTTAATAAGGGTGATGTTATTGTGTTGTCTCCAGAATATTCACATTTTATAGGTGATAATTATTATGGAAAAGAACCATTACTATTTTCTTTAACTGTAAAACCAAGTAATTTAAAATTAGTGTCTTTACAACAAGTAGCTAGTGTTTCAGAATTTATACCACAGTTTTCGTTCGATAGGATTAAATCATTTGCATATAATAAGGTAAAAAATCAACTAAGAAGAACAAATTCGGAAAAAAATTATACTGAGTTTTCAATTAATAAGTTTGGTGATCACTATACGCATTGGGATGATAAAAGCAAAGATTTAAAATTTTACAATTTTAATGGAGTGGTTAATGTTGCAGTTATTGAATTTTTAAATTCTATTAATAGTCAAATTAAAAGAAAAGGAGCTAAGTTTTTTATATCATTTCCTAGTTTATGTAGTTCTACCTACAAAAAAAATAAAAAAACAATTATAGCTATAGAAAAGAAATTAAAGAAATATGGTGATTTTAAAATATTAGACACGCCAAAAGATCATGTCTATGAAGATGAGTTATTCTATGATACCTCATATCATTTAAATGGAGATGGAGTTACTATAAGATCAAAAAAGCTTGCAAGTGAATTAAAAGAACAGCTTAAATGATAACTTTAATCCCTTTAGAACATTATTATTCTATTTATGTACATGTATGTCTTTTTTTAGTATTGGCAAACTTAATACATGCTTATACTTTAGATATTGATGATCCAAAGAATCTTTTATTTTTAAAAACAGTAGGTTTTATATTGCTTTTTATGTCAATAGCTTATTTAGGTTTACGTCCCATAAGCGGTCGTTATTTTGGGGATATGGGAACTTATTCGAGATATTTTAATGGCTATGTCCTTGGTGAATCTGTAAATGTAGATAAAGATTTTGCATTTCATTATTATATGAAATTAGTTTCCAATTTTACTACTGTTTATGGTTTCTTTTTTATTACAGAATTCTTGTACATTTTTCCAATGTATTTAATTTCGAAAATACATTTTGAAGAATATTGGTTTTATGCTTTTTTTATGTTTTTGGTTTCATTTTCTTTTTATACTTATGGCGTTAACGGTATCCGAAATGGGGTTGCTACTTCAATGTTTTTATGGGGATTGTGTTACCATAATAAAAAAGCATTAATGATATTATTTTTTGTTTTAGCGGCTTTATTTCATAAAACACTTTTGTTACCCATAATGGCTTATGTAGTAACTTTATTTTATAACAAACCAATGATTTATATAAAAGCTTGGTTATTTTCGATACCCTTATCATTTGTTATTGGTGGAGCTTTAATAAGTGTTTTTACTGTTTTAGGCTTTGGTGATGATAGATTGGCTGCCTATTTAAGTGAGAGCACAAAAGTTGAAAATGTTGGAAAAACAGGCTTTCGTTGGGATTTTATTTTTTATAGTTCTTTTGCAGTATTTACAGGCTGGTATTTTATAATAAAAAATAAATTTGAAGATAAGTTTTATAATCAAATTTATGGAGTATATCTAATCTGTAATAGTTTTTGGATTTTGGTGATTCGAGCTAATTTTTCGAATCGTTTTGCTTATTTGTCTTGGTTTTTAATGGCAATTATCATTATTTATCCTTTTCTAAAAAAGCAATTTTTTGAATTTCAAGAAGTGGTTATAGCAAAAGTTGTTATAGCCTATTTTTCGTTTACCTATTTAATGTGGCTAGTTTATTATGGCTAATAAAAATTTAAAATGAAAACACTTACTATTTTTACACCTACATATAATAGAGCATATTGTTTAGGGCAGTGTTATGAAAGTCTGAAAAGGCAAAGTAATAATGATTTTGTTTGGTTGATTATTGATGATGGTTCAACGGATGATACAAAAAGTCTAGTACAATCATGGATTAAAGAAGATATAATTTCAATTCAATATCATTATCAGGAAAACACTGGAATGCATGGGGGGCATAATACCGCATATAGATTGATTAAAACAGAACTAAATGTTTGTATTGATTCGGATGACTTTATGCCAGATGACGCGGTAAATCATATTATTTCTTTTTGGAAATCAATAGGCGATAAAAAAGGAATTGCAGGTTTTATAGGGCTTGATGCCTATAAAAATGGTGAAATAATCGGAAATGAATTTCCTAAAGAGCTTGAGAAGACAACCTTAGAAGAAATTTATTATAAATATAAAATTTCTGGAGATAAAAAAATGGTCTTAGTTTCAAGTATTGTTAAAGAATATGATCCTTATCCTGTTTTTGAAGGAGAACGTTTTGTTCCATTGGGCATTTTATATTTATTAATAGGTAAAGAATATAAGTTTCTTTGTTTGAATAAAGTGTTATGTATAGTAGAATATATGGAAGATGGATCTTCTAGGAATATTATTAAACAGTATTTTAGGCACCCAAAAGGATTTCAATATGCTAGATTAGTTACACTAAAACATTCAAACTATTTTAAAGTAAAATTTAAAAATGCTGTTCATTATGTATCACATAGTATACAATTATGTGATATTAATTTTTTACGTAAAACATCAAAGCCTTTTTTAACCATTCTGGCAATTCCTTTTGGTATACTGTTATATAGTTATGTTTTATATATAAACAAAGTTAAAAAATGAAAGTATTACAGGTAATAAATTCGTTAGGAGCAGGAGGAGCAGAAAAACTAGTAGTTGAAACTTCTTTATTATATGTAAAAAAAGGAGTTGAAATTGACATATTACTATTAAATGGAGAAAAAACACCATTGTTTGATAGTTTAGTAATTGCTAATACTATTCAAGTTTATAGCTTGGCTGGAAATATTTACAATCCATTACATATTTTTAAAATAAAATCTTTTTTTAAAAAATATGATATAATTCATGCACATTTATTCCCTGTTTCTTATTGGGTTGCCTTTGCAAACCTGTTTAGTTTTAATAAGAAACCAATTTTGTATACTGAACATAATACTACAAATAGAAGACGATCAATTTTTATGTTTAAAATAATTGATCGTTTAGTATATAAACAGTTCAAAAAAACAGTTACAATTTCTGAAGCAGTTGATGTTAATTTAAAGAAACATTTAGGAATTAGTGAAAATTCAAAACGGATTACAAAAATTCATAATGGTATTGATCTTAAAAAAATTCAACAAGCAAAAGCTTATACAAAAGAAGAGCTTGGTTTTGAAGATTTTGATAAATTAGTGTTACAAGTAGCTAGTTTTACCCCCCAAAAGGATCAAAAAACGTTGATAAAAGCTATTCAATTATTACCTAAAAATGTAAAATTACTATTAGTAGGAAATGGTCCTTTAATTGAAGAATATAAAGCTTTAGTAAAAATAAAAAAAATTGAAGATAGAGTTTTCTTTTTCGGAATCAGAAATGATGTGCCTCGTTTATTAAAGTCAGTAGATATAGTGGCTTTATCATCGCATTATGAAGGATTATCTCTTTCTTGTATTGAAGGAATGGCATCAGGAAAGCCTTTTATAGCATCCAATACACCTGGATTAGGAGATATTGTTGATGGTTCAGGAATTGTTTTTGAAGATAATGATTGTAAAGGATTGTCTGATAGTATTTTAAGTCTATTAACGAATAACATTCTTTCAGATAAAGTTGCAACTCAATGTATAAAAAAAGCTCAATATTTTGATATTAACTTAATGGTAACATCCTATATTGAGCTTTATAAAAGTTTATTAAACTCTAAATAAGTTATTATTGAGTTTAGTAACAAATAATTAATTAAATGTTACAATTTAAATCAGTAACGTTAATGTTAATTCCATCAGTAGTAGTTTCAGTAATACATTTAAAACGATCACTAACAGACACATTATGATTTGAAATAGTTAAATTTTTACAACCTTTATCAAGTCTAATACCATGTGATACAGTTGATGTAATAGTATTGTTTTTTAAAGTACCATTTTCTGAATCTACTAATCTAATACCTCCTTGAGTAATGTTGTTGCCTACAAATTCAAACCCATGACATTTATTAATAGTGGATGTGTTTTTTGAATTAATAGTATAGTTTTGAATTACAAGTTTGTATGATTCTTGACCAGGTTTATTATTAACATTTGTAAACTTTATAGGTGTTCGTGTAACCTCTATACGGTTTTGATTATTTTTCGAATCAGCACCTATTATCACATTATCCATATATTCCACAGTGGCATGAGAAACAATTCCGTCACTATCTCTTCGGTCACTTTTAATAACATTATCATACGCTTTACAATCTCTTGTAGACCCTACTGTAATTCCGGTTTTACAGTTAATGAAGTTATTTCCATAAACTTCTAAATCTTTATTATTCATAACAACACCTATAGCATATCCATTTACTGTATTTCCATAAACCCTATTTCCAAAATTTCGGTCATAGCGATCGCTTCTACCTGCTACAATGGCAATACCTTTTTCAGTTTGTTTTTCTATAATACCGGTTATTTCATTATTTCTAATTATTGTTCCAATAGAAGTGGAATATGATATACTATTTTCAAATTTATTATTCTCAATAGTAACTTTGTCTCCGGTATGAACAGTTATTGCACCTAGACGACCACCACGCTCAATATTATTTCTAATATATATATCTTCAGCTACTTCAGATGGTCCCCTTGGATCAGTTCCACGAACAGCTTCAACATCAATTCCAAATCCAGGGGCAACTCCTCTTGAATTGCTAGTGTGAATACTAGCATCAATAAATTCATTATTTTCTATAAAAATATCATGACCATCAGTGATTGATATTTGATTTCTTCGACTTCTGTAAAATTTATTGAATTGTATAAACACATCTTTGGAACGTGTGTAATGAGGATCCCAAGTATGTCCATGAGCATGAATATCTACACCATCCCCAGTGGCATCCATAAATGTCATGTTCTGAACAACAATATTCTTTGATGCAGAAATACGAAGTGTATGTCCCCATTCATGGGTACCTCCATCCGAATAATCATGCTCATCTCTGTCACCATGGAGGACTCCGCCATCAATTGTTACGTTATTTACTCTAAAGGTTGCTAATAACGTAGGTCTTTTTGAGCCGTTAGGTTGCATTCTTAAATGGGTATCATTAGTCATTTTTAATGTGAAATCTCCAGGAACATTAATAGCTGCGTCAAAAGGTAGAATATTTGCTTGTGGTTCATCTACATTAAAAAAGGCATCCATTTTATTTATTAAATATTTTTTTGCTCCAAGATTTTTTATAAATAACATGTTTTCTTCAAAAAGATCTCTATTTTCTCTAGCTACTTCATTATTTACCCTTCCTTCAACAATTTCCCATCGACTAGGTATAAATTCAAATTCATCTTTAGAAAGTTTTACATCTCCATTTAAATCTAGCGACGCACTTAATAGCTCACCATCAATTTTTCCATTACTAGCAAAATTTAATGTACCATTTTTAACGTCACCACCTTCATAAATAACAGAAGTATTGCTAGGAATATCGATAGTTTTACCATTAAGATTGACTATACAGTCAATTGTAATTTTACTATCAATGATATTTGACCAATCAAAATCATCGCAAGACGCTAGTGGATCTTTTTTAGGTTCATCTATCGGTTTTTCAGCAGGAGCTTCTTTTGGGTCGTCTTTAGGAGTTGGATCTTTTTCTGGATCATCGGAACCTGTGACAGTTTCGGGAATATCTTTTTTTAAATCTAGTTCTTCAAGGCTATCAGTACTACAAGATGTTAGATAAGTAACTGATAAAAGTACGAGTAGGTAATAAAATGTGTGTTTCATTTTAGTTTTCTTTTAGTTGAGTATTATAAATTTGTGTTGCAATAACGGTATTTAATCTGTTAAATTTGCAATTGATCGACAAAATACACAGATTATATAGAAAAATTAACTTTTTTTTAATAAAATTAACAAATTTTTCCTACAAAAATTAAATATAACCGAATTTTCTTACAATAACGTTTTATTCTTAATCATAGTATATATAAATTAAAATTTTATTTTTTTTGTCGAAATATATTGTTTCAATTGCATGTTATGCAGATACATTTTTAATGTTTTAGATTGGATTTAGTAGATGTATCATAAATGAAAAAATTGAAGATACTTTTATTGGTTACAGTTCAAAAAAGTAAAATACTTTTTTTGTATAAGAGCTTATTTAATTTATGTGAAATTAAAGTTTATCCTAACTCTAAATAGTTTGAAAATAGATTAATAGTAATTCAAATATTATTCAGCTAATGTAGCAGAACGACGTTGGACCTTTTTTTATCGATAGAAGACCTCTTATTTTTTTAAAATTGTAAGAAGCATCTTTTTGTAATAGAACTTTAAAACAGGAATTAATTTTTATTTTTTTTAATTATATAATCTATGAATAGAGTATAATTATACAGACAAAATTATTCTTGGGTTATACAAGTATGAGAGAATAAGAAGAATTAAACTTTTATCAATTTTTTAAACTTCAAAACTAAGACTTTATGTGTATGTTGACTAGTTGAAAACTTAAATATTTATAAAAAAC
This sequence comes from uncultured Aquimarina sp., assembly GCA_947498765.1. Taxonomy (GTDB): domain Bacteria; phylum Bacteroidota; class Bacteroidia; order Flavobacteriales; family Flavobacteriaceae; genus Aquimarina. Next base: position 78,222 of record CANMLG010000024.1, on the reverse strand, counting down.
TAATTTTAAACTTTCTTGATGAAAATTAAATAAGGTATCTAATAAAGATATGGAATTAGTTAAATGTCGGTGTTAATTGTTTTTTTGTCAATAAAAATAACATATGTACATCTGTTAATTACTTTATTTTTAGCTATTTATATTTTGTATAGAAATCTGATAATGTATTACTTTAGATTTTTTGTAATAAAAATAAATTATAAAATGGTTTAAGTGTTAATATATAGGATGAAGTGATTAGTTAGGAAATTTTTAATTATAAAATGACTACATATTTGTTTGTTTTAGTTGTTTTTTCTTACATAACTATTTAAAATTTTAAATATGTTCTTACGTTATGCATGCACAATTATAACTAATAACTAGTTTACACAATATTTAACTTATGAAAAAAAGAATAATTACCCTTTTTTCAGCTCTTGTAGCATCTTCAATAGCATTGGCACAAGGAGTTGTTAGCACTAATGGGCGAATGCAAGTAGATGGGAATCAAATAGAAAATAAAAATGGCGTGCCTTTCAGTGTTGCTGGTAACAGTATGTTTTGGAGTGGTTTTCAAACTGTAGGTGGTAAGTTTTATACTAAAGAAGTAGTTGATCATCTAGCACAAAATTGGAAATCAGGTGTAATTAGAGCAGCTATGGCTGTTGAAGAAGCAGATGGTGATGGAGGAATAGCCCCAACAAATGCTAGATTTCCAGGAGCTAGAGTAGTCAATCCAAGTGGACGCGGTTATTTTAATAACCCTGCCGGTGAGTTGGCTAAAGTTAAAACGATTATTGATGCCGCAATTGAAAATGATATTTATGTAATTGTTGATTTTCATTCGCATTTTGCTCATTTTTATAAAGATCAAGCTATTGAGTTTTTTACTGAAATAGCAACAACTTACGGGAATAATGATCATATTATTTATGAGATTTTTAATGAGCCAATTGGTTTAGCGGATAACAGAGCTAATAATATTGATGGAGCTGCATTTGGTCAGTTCACAGAAACATGGGAGCAAATTATTAAGCCTTATGCTATTGATGTAATCAAGGCAATTAGAGCTATTGATCCAGATAATATAATTATTGTAGGTACACCAGGTTTTTCACAAGGAGTTGGAGCAGCAGCGGATAATCCAATTACAAAAGCAGATTTAGGTTTCAGTGCATCGCAAACATTGAATGTGGCATATACTCTACATTTTTATGCAGGTCAACCAGAACACATTGCTTTACGAGGTGCTGCTAAAAGTGCCTTGGATAAAGGGATTGCATTATTTGTAACAGAATGGGGTACAGTAGAAGCAAGTGGAGACGGAGCAGTGGATGGCGAAGAAACACAGAAGTGGATGGAATTTATGAAGGAGAACAACATAAGCCATGCGAACTGGTCAATTTCAGATAAATTTGAAGGTGCTTCGGTAATACAAGGAAATAAGAGTATTGATGGCTTGTTAAATGATGAATTGACAATTTCAGGTGAGTTTGTAAGATGTTTAGTTGAAAATTGGAATACAGGTTTTGGATCATGCGAACCAGAAGAAGTAATCGAAACAGGACCAGTTGATAGTGCTTTAGTTCCAAATGGAGTAGGTACAAAATTTGAAGTAGAAGCGCCTACACAATTAGATGCTTCAACAAAATCAAGAATCGATTTTATATCACCAGGTTTAAGTGTAGATACATTTGATGGGGAAGGTATTTTAACAGGATTTAAAGCCGGGGAATCAGTAGTAGTTCATGCCAATGGATTTATTAATCAAACAGGTACGTATACTGCTCAAATAGTAGTATCTTCAGCATCAGCGGGACACTTGTTTGTATTACAGCGTGATGCAGGGATGACTACTTTGGCAACAGAAGTAATTCCAAATACTGGAGGCTTAGATAAATATCAAATTGTAAGCATTCCAGGTATAGAGTTTGGAGGGGAATTACAAGATTTAGCTATAGCATTAGGAGGGACTACAGGAACTGGAACAGTAAATATAGAGTCGTTTTATTTGACATTAGATACTGATCCAAATTTAGGAAGTACGCCTACTACGCCAACAACACCTACTACGCCAACAACACCAACTAGACCAACAACTCCTACTGTACCACCTTCGGTTACTGACGGTGTAGTAAGTGCTAATGGTTTAATGCAAGTTGATGGAAATCAAATAGAAAATAAAAATGGAGTACCTTTCAGTGTTGCTGGTAACAGTATGTTTTGGAGTGGTTTTCAAACTGTAGGGGGTAAGTTTTATACTAAAGAAGTAGTTGATCATTTAGCACAAAATTGGAAATCAGGTGTAATTAGAGCTGCCATGGCTGTTGAAGAAGCAGATGGTGATGGAGGGGTTCCACCTACAAGCGCTAGATTTCCAGAAGCTAGAGTAGTAAACCCAAGTGGACGTGGTTACTTTAATAATCCTGCAGGCGAGTTAGCTAAAGTTAAAACGATTATTGATGCCGCAATTGAAAATGATATTTATGTAATTGTTGATTTTCATTCGCATTTTGCTCATTTTTATAAAGACCAAGCTATTGAGTTTTTTACTGAAATAGCAACAACTTACGGGAATAATGATCATATCATTTATGAAATTTTTAATGAGCCAATTGGATTAGCCAAAAATAGAGCTAATAATATTGATGGAGCTGCATTTGGTCAGTTCACAGAAACATGGGAGCAAATTATTAAGCCTTATGCTATTGATGTAATCAAGGCAATTAGAGCTATTGATCCAGATAATATAATTATTGTAGGTACACCAGGTTTTTCACAAGGAGTTGGAGCAGCAGCGGATAATCCAATTACTAAAGCAGATTTAGGTTTCAGTGCATCGCAAACATTGAATGTGGCGTATACTCTACATTTTTATGCAGGTCAACCAGAACACATTGCTTTACGAGGTGCCGCTAAAAGTGCCTTAGATAAAGGGATTGCATTATTTGTAACAGAATGGGGTACAGTAGAAGCAAGTGGTGATGGTGCTGTTGCTGGAGAAGAAACGCAGAAGTGGATGGAATTTATGAAGGAGAACAACATAAGCCATGCAAACTGGTCAATTTCAGATAAATTTGAAGGTGCTTCGGTAATACAAGGAAATAAGAGTATTGATGGCTTGTTAAATGATGAATTGACAATTTCTGGTGAGTTTGTAAGATGTTTAGTTGAAAATTGGAATACAGGTTTTGGATCATGCGAACCAGAAGAAGTAATCGAAACAGGACCAGTTGATAGTGCTTTAGTTCCAAATGGAGTAGGAACAAAATTTGAAGTAGAAGCGCCTACACAATTAGATGCTTCAACAAAATCAAGAATCGATTTTATATCACCAGGTTTAAGTGTAGATACATTTGATGGAGAAGGCATTTTAACAGGATTTAAAGCAGGGGAATCAGTAGTAGTTCATGCCAATGGCTTTATTAGACAAACAGGAACGTATACTGCTCAAATAGTAGTATCTTCAGCATCAGCAGGTCATTTATTTGTACTTCAACGTGATGCTGGTACAACTACATTAGCAACAAAGGTAATTCCAAATACAGGAGGTTTAGATAAATATCAAATAGTAAGTATTCCTGGTATTGAATTTGGTGGAAGTTTACAAGATTTAGCTATTGCTTTAGGAGGGACTACAGGTACAGGAACAGTAAATATAGAGTCATTTTATTTGACATTAGATAATGATCCAGCTTTGAGTACACCTGAATTTGATGCAGAATTAGCAAATCAAATTAAGTTGTTTCCAAATCCAGTAGTAAATGATGTATTAACAATAGAATCACCTGAGGATTTCGAATATTCAATTTTTGATTTAGAAGGTAAAACACTTGTTGTAAAAACAAATTATGATAAAGCGATAAATATGTCAACTATTAGTCCAGGTATATATTTTGTGCAACTGTTTATAAATGGCAAATCACAAGTATATAAGATCGTAAAAGAATAATTCACACAATATTTTTTAATTTAAAAAGCCTCAATTTTTGAGGCTTTTTTTGTTTTATATATTCTTAATTTGTCAAATATTTGAATAAATAAAAATTTTATTTTTAAAAAAATATGAAGGAAAAGGTATTGTTGAATTGTATTAGTAAATATGTACAGTTGACCGTTGAGGAAAATAGTTTTTTGCTTTCAAAAATTAACACAAGAAAGTATTTAAAGGGGCAATATATAGTTCAACAAGGGGATGTTTGTAATTTTAATAGTTTTATAATTTCGGGCTGTACAAAAACATTTTATACCGACAAAAAAGGAAATGAGCATATTGTTTTATTTGCTGAAGCTAATTGGTGGTGTTCTGATTTAGGTAGTTTTATATCGAAAACTCCTGCGGATTATAATATTCAGTGTATCGAAACAACGGAAGTATTTCAATTTTCATATGCTACCCGCGAAGAATTATGTGATAATATTCCAAAATTGGATCGTTTTTTTAGAAAAATATTAGAAAAGGCCTTGGTGACTTCACAAAAAAGAATTGTTCGTAATTTAAGTTTAAGTGCTATAGAAAGGTACTTACTTTTTTGCAAAGAGTATCCAACCATAGAACAACGTGTTTCGCAGTATATGGTAGCTTCTTATTTAGGGATAACTAAGGAATTTTTAAGCAAATTGAAAAAAAGCTTAATCTATGAAAATAAAAGTTAAACTAAATTACCTTTTTTTTGTAAACTAGTTTATTTTTTGGAGTCTAACAAATAGTAATATTTGTATCAATAATATTAAAAACACAAATTATGAAAAATGTAATTAAAAAATTAGGAATCGCATTAATGGCAGTTTTTGCTATGTCGTTTACAAGTGTTGATGGTGAAAAAAAAGAAATCAATACATCGGAAAGTAAAGTAGAGTGGAAAGGCTATAAAGTAACAGGTTTTCATGAAGGAACTATTGCTCTAAAATCAGGAGCACTGGAATTTGAAGGAGAAAAATTGATAGGAGGTTTGTTTGTAATTGATATGACAAGTTTAGTCTCTACTGATTTAGAAGGTGAATATAAAGGAAAGCTAGAAGGTCATTTAAAATCAGATGATTTTTTTGGAGTTGAAAAATTTGGTACGTCAACCTTAAGCTTTAAAACGGTAACTCCTAAAGGAAAAAACACTTATGAAGTTGTTGGTGATTTAACTCTTAAAGGTATAACTAAGCCAGTAACTTTTGATTTTTCTGTTTATGGAACAAAAGCAACTGCATCTTTAAAAATTGATAGAACTAAATATGATGTAAAATATGGTTCAGCAAGCTTTTTTGACGGATTAAAGGATAAAGCTATTTATGATGAATTTGACATTTTAGTGGACTTAAAATTTTAAAAAGTAAATCAGTTATTGATTTAAATTAGTGTAGAAGAAAAGCCATTATAACAGTTGTTATAGTGGCTTTTGTATTTTAAATAGATAAAATTATTGCAATGAATAAACAATACTATGGGTTGCAACAATAGCTGCAGTTTCTGTTCGTAAACGAGTATTTCCTAAAGTAATAGGTTGGTAATTATTGGCTAAAGCCAAATCAATTTCTTTACTAGAAAAATCCCCCTCTGGACCAATAAGTAGTTTGAAATCTAAATTTTTAGTATTGGTTAATATATCTTTTAGACTATTGCGTTTAGTTTCTTCACAGTGAGCAATTAAACAAGTTTCATTTTGATGATTTTTAATAAATTCTTTAAATGAAATAGCTTCATTTAATTTAGGAATATGGAAACGTAAAGATTGTTTAGCGGCGCTTTGAATTATTTTTTGAAAACGTTCAATTTTTATAGTTTTTCGCTCACTATGATCACATATAATTGGAGTTATTTCTTGTATGCCTATTTCTGTAGCTTTCTCTAAAAACCATTCGTATCGATCATTCATTTTTGTAGGAGCTACAGCTAAATGGATGTGATGTCTTTCTTTTTCTTGAAATTTAGTTTCTATAATGTTTGCTAAACATTTATTTATGCCAGCTAGCGTGATTTTAGCTTTAAATAAAAAACCTTTTCCATTGGTGATAAATAAATCATCATTTATTGATTTACGTAACACCTTTATAATATGTTTACTTTCTTCTTTAGAAAATTGAATTTGAGTATCTTCAATAGAAATGTTAGCATTGAAAAATAATTGCATAATTAAAATTTGGTTCTAGCGGAAGCAGTAATGCTTAAATTAGCGTATTCTTTTTTTAAGTATTTAAAATAACCAACTATACCAATCATAGCAGCATTATCGGTGGTATATTCAAATTTTGGAATGTGTACTTGCCATCGGTGTTTTTTTTCTGCGTTAAGCAGCATATTGCGAATACCCGAATTGGCAGAAACACCTCCACCGATAGCTATGGTGGTAATACCAGTTTGCTTTACGGCTTTTTTAATTTTATTCAACATAATTTCAGTTAAAGTATACTGAATTGATGCACAAATGTCATTTAGGTTTTCTTGAACAAAACTTGGATTATCTTTTGTTTGTTTTTGAACAAAATAAAGTACAGCTGTTTTAAAACCACTAAAGCTAAAATTTAAATCGGCTACTTTGGGTTTAGAAAATACAAAAGCTTTTGGGTTTCCTAATTGTGCATACTTATCAATTAAAGGGCCGCCAGGGTAGGGTAACCCTAAGGTTTTGGCACTTTTGTCAAAAGCTTCACCAATGGCATCATCAATAGTTTGTCCAATAACTTCCATTTCAAAATGGTCAGTAACTTTAACTATTTGTGTATGTCCTCCACTAATGGTAACTCCCAAAAAAGGAAATGTAGGTTTTTGTGTACTAGCTTCATCAATAAAATGAGCTAATAGATGGCCCTGCATATGATCTACATCTAACAAAGGAATATTTAGGGCCATTGCCAAAGATTTTGCAAAGGAAACACCGACAAGTAAAGATCCCATTAACCCAGGCCCTTTTGTAAAAGCTATTCCATTAAGTTGTTCTTTTTTAATACTAGCTTTTTTTAAGGCTTGATCAATCACAGGAACAATATTTTGTTGATGGGCTCTAGAGGCTAATTCAGGTACAACTCCTCCATAGGCTTGATGTATTTTTTGTGTTGCAACAATATTGGCTAAAACCATGTCATTTTTAAGAACAGCAGCTGCTGTATCATCGCAACTGGATTCAATAGCTAGTATATAAATATTTTGTGTGTCCATTAAGAGGAAAAGGGCATAGAAATTGTTAATATTGTTCTAAAATTATATCGCAAAGTTAAAATTAATTGTTAATCAAAAAACTTACTAACATACTGTTTCGTATTATAGCTATTATTTTGCTATTATTTGTGGTGTTAATTGTTTTGTTTTCAGTGCCTAAAGTGCAAACTTGGGCGGCTCAAAAAGTTACTACTTCTGTAAATGAAAAATATAATACTGATATCAAAATTAAAGGAATTGGTATTGGTTACACAGGAAATATTGAATTAAAAGAACTTTTTGTAAAAGATCATCATCAAGATACATTAATTAGCGTAGGACAATTTGAAACTTCAATTGTTAATTTTTCTGATTTAATAAAAGGGAATGGGAAATTAACAAATGCTTTTTTAAAAGATGTTCATGTAAAAATGAAAACTTATAAGGAAGATGATGTCGATAACTTTAGAGTTTTTTTAAAAAAATTTATAAAGGGTAAAAAGGTAAAAAAACCATTTTCGTTATTAACTAATTCGGTGAGTATAAAAAATGGGCAATACGAATATTATTCTGAGAAAATAAAAGAAGCGCCTATTGTTTTTATAAAGGGTGTTAATTTTAGTGGTACTGATTTATCTGTAGTAGGTACAACAGTTAGTGTGCAATCAAATCAACTTTCATTTACATATAATGATGCTATTAATGTAACCAATTTGTCTACTTTAATGGAACTTTCTACTGGAGTAATAAACTTTAAAAATGTAAGCTTACAATCAGATAAAAATTCTGATGTAAAAGGAAATATATTATTTACCTATCACCCAGGAGATATGGAAGACTTTAATAGTTTGGTAAAGTTAAAGGCTTCCATAGATAAGAGTAAAGTATCCACCACGGATCTAAGGTATTTTTATAATGAATTTGGAAGAAATAGATTTATAACTGTTACCTCGGAGTTTGAAGGTACATTAAATAACTTTAAGCTTAATCAGTTGCATTTAAAGGGGTTAAGTGAGTCAATTATAGTGGGGAATTTACATTTAAGAAATTCAATGTCTAAAAATTTGATTGAAGATTTTAAAATGTCAGGTAATCTAAAAGAGTTAACAAGTTCAAAAAGAGATTTGAGCGATTTGCTTCCTAATGTATTAGGCACAAGATTACCTAAGCAGTTAGATGACTTAGAAAGAGTAAGTATTTATGGTGATGTAAAAGTAACACCTAAAAGTGTTGATTTAAATGGAGGAATTAAAAATAAACTAGGAAAGGCAAATGTTGTCCTTTTAATGGATCATTTACTTACTCCTTCAAAATCAATTTATCAAGGTAATTTGGATGTAAGTAATTTTGATTTAGGAACTTATTTGAAAAATAAAAATTTTGGTATTACATCGTTTAATTTGGATGTGAATGGGAAAGGCTTTTTTCTTAAAAATTTAGATACTAGTTTAGAAGGCACATTTTCAAAATTAGAATATAAAGGCTATAGCTATTCTGATATAGCTGTTATTGGAGAGTTAAAAGATCCTATTTTTGATGGTAAAATTATAGCTAATGATCCAAACCTTCAATTAATATTTAATGGTTTAGTAAATATAAACGAACAGGAAAATGATTATGATTTTTCAGCAAATGTATCTAAAATAGATTTTAATACATTAAATCTATTTAAACGAGACAGTATTTCATTTTTTAGTGGTAACGTAAGAGCAAAATTAAAGGGAACTTCTATTGATGATGCTTTTGGAACTATTTCATTTAAAAATACTTATTATAAAAATCAAAATGATGCTTATAATTTCAAAGATTTTAAAGTAACCTCTTCCTTTGATAAAGAAAATGTTAGGACAATCACAATGAATAGTCCAGATATAGTTCAAGGTAAAATAAGAGGGAAATTTAAATTTAAAAATATTAAACGATTATTTAAAAACTCATTAATTAGTTTATATAATAAAAAAACCATAGAATTTATAGGCGAGCCTGAGTTTATAGCTTTTGATTTTAAAATTTATAATAAAATTGTCGATGTGTTTTTTCCAGATGTTAGTTTAGCTCCTAACACTTTTATAAATGGTAAAGTATCAAATGATGTTTCTGAGTTTAAGTTGGATTTTAAATCCCCTCAAATAAAAGCCCTCAAAAATAGTATTGATCAATTTAATTTTGAAGTAGATAATTCCAACCCATTATATAATGCATATATTACTATAGATCGTTTGAATAGCAAGCGTTATCCAATCACCGATTTTAGTCTTTTAAATGTTAGTCTTAATGATACACTTTATGTTAGATCAGCATTTAAGGGAGGTAAAAAGGCTAAAGATATTTTTGATTTAAATTTATTTCATACAATTGATAAAAAAGAAAAATCCATTGTTGGAATTCAAAAATCATACTTAAAAATTAAGGGTAATACATGGAATATGAATTCTCGAGATGATAAAAGTCATTTGATAACTTTTGATAGTGATTTTAATGAGATAACAGCAGATTCTATTGAGTTAGTTCATAAAAATGAACGGATAGGTTTTTCGGGAGTGGTTAAGGATTCTACTTATAAAGATTTTAAAATAAAATTTTCAGAAGTTGATTTAGCTAAAATTACACCAAGTATTGATAGTTTGTCTTATAAAGGGACAGTAAACGGAAATCTGTCTATTCTCCAAAAAGATGGGGCTTATTATCCAGAATCTAATGTTACTATTTCAGATTTTATATTAAATGAAATTCCATTAGGTGAATTGATAATGAGTGTTGTTGGTAATGAAAACTTGACAAAATATGTAATTAATTCAACACTAAGACAAGGTGAATTTCTTCCGTTATCCCTTAAAGGTGGAATTGATGTCTCTGGAGAACAACCTAAAATTGATTTAGATGTTGATTTCAAAGAATTTAGATTAGAACCATTTAGCCCATTAGGGGGTGTTGTATTATCTAATTTACGAGGAAATGTTAATGGAAAAGCAAAAATTACAGGAAATTATAAAAACCCTGATATTAATGGAGCTCTATTTTTAAATGATGGAGGTCTTAGTTTTCAATATTTAAATGTAGATTTTGGTATTGAGCAAGATTCAAAAGTTAGTTTAACTAAACAAGAAATTAGATTTAATAATACGATACTTACTGATACACAATTTGGAACAAAAGGCTATTTAAATGGAGCAATTTCACATAATAAATTTAAAGATTGGAATTTAGATTTAAAATTAAATAGTGATCGTTTGTTAGCCTTAAATACCAACGAAGCGGATAATGATTTATATTATGGTACAGCATTTATAAATGGAAATGCTACTATTACTGGGAAAACAGATAAATTATTAATTGCTGTTGAAGCATCAAGTGAGCCTGGTACTAAATTTAAAATTCCTATAAGTGATGCGGAATCGGTGGGAGATAATTCATTTATTCATTTTGTAACACCCGATGAAAAAAAAGCACGTAATCTTGGTGAAAAAGTATATTTTGAAGATGTTAAGGGTTTAGAACTTCAATTTGATTTGGATTTAAACAAAAATGCTGAAGTTGAAGTTGTAGTAGATAAAGAATCGGGGAGTACATTAAAAGGATCGGGAGCAGGTACTTTATTGATTGAAATTAATACGAATGGTAAGTTTAATATGTGGGGAGATTTTGTTGCATATCAAGGGACGTATGATTTTAAATATGGAGGTTTATTATCTAAACGATTTGATGTGCAAACAGGAGGAAGTATTAGTTGGGATGGAAGTCCTACAACGGCTAAATTAAATTTATCGGCAGTGTATAAAACGAATGCAAATCCAGCTATATTATTAGAAAATTCATTTGTAAATAGAAAAATACCAGTTGAAGTAATTACCACTTTACAAGGAGAATTATTAAAGCCAGATTTAAGTTTTGACATTGAATTCCCACAAACAAGCTCTATTGTTAGGAGTGAGCTGGATTATGTGTTATCCGATAGGGTAACTAAAGAGCGTCAGGCATTGTCATTAGTAACTCAAGGTAGTTTTTATAGCGATGCCTTAATCGAAGGGAATTCTATAGTAACGGATAATTTAGTAGAACATGCGTCCAGTTTAGTAAGTAGTATATTTTCTAGTGATGATGATAAACTAGATTTTGGTTTTGATTATGTAACTGGAGATCGTACAAATCCTGATCAAGAAATTTCAGATCGTTTTGGTGTTTCGGTAACCACTCAAATTAGTAATCGAATATTGATTAATGGTAAAGTCGGAGTGCCAATAGGTGGTGTAAATGAATCTGTAGTTGTAGGTGACGTGCGTATTGATTTTCTTTTAAATAAAGATGGTACGTTAAGAGCTACCATTTTTAATAAACAAAATGACATCCAACAATTAATAGGGGAAACAGAGGGTTATACACAAGGAGTAGGGCTTTCGTATTCATATGATTTTGATACGTTCAAGGAGTTGCTTCGCAAAGTTTTTGTAAAGGAGAACAAGACTACTAAATAATAAATGTGACAGTGTGTGTCACCCTCCAATAGCAATCATACTTCGGTTATTTGAATGTAGTTTTGGATCTTCTAATTTGGCCATGGTATCCATGCCTCCTCTATATTTATGTTTACCTAACATGGCTAGTTTTATTTTTGAGGTAATATCTAATCCATTTCTATAATCATTTAGTAGTTCGCTCTCGCTAGAAGAAAATAAACAGTTTTTTAGTTTACCATCGGCAGTTAAGCGAATTCGGTTACAAGTGTCGCAAAAAGGATTAGTTACAGAACTTATAATAGCAAAATGACCTCGAAATCCTTGAATTTTGAAATTTCGAGAGGTATCGTTAGGTGCATCTGTAATTCGTATAACTTGACTTGTGTTAAAATGAGTATTTAACCTTTCTAAAATTTCAGTTTGTTTGACTAGTTTTTCTGTATTCCATTCATTCCCATCAAAGGGCATAAACTCAATAAATCGAATCTTTACATTCTCAAAACGTGTTAATTCAACAAAATTGATGATTTCATTATCATTAATTCCTTTCATTAAAACTACATTCAATTTTACTTCATTAACTATAGTCTGTAACTTTTTAATAGTATTCCATACAGTTTCAAAATAATCTCGTCTTGTAATTTGTTGATTTTTTTCAGCGTCAAGCGAATCAATACTTATGGTAATATTAGTAATTCCTAATTCGAGTAAGAGTGGGAGGTAGCGTTCCAATAAAATACCGTTAGTAGTGATGGCTATTTCAACATTAAGTGTAGCCAATTTTCGAATCACTTCTTCAAAATCCTTTCGGACTAATGGCTCGCCACCAGTAAGTCTTATTTTAGATACTCCATGCATAACAAATAGTTTTGCAATTTCGTAGACCTCATTGGCAGTCATTAAATGTGCTCTAGGAGCTAATGGAATTCCTGTAGCAGGCATGCAATAAGTACAACGTAAATTACACTTCTCCGTAAGGGAAATACGCAAATAGGTGTGCTTTCGTTTAAAACTATCGATTAATATGTTTGATACAGTGTTCATTAATGCTGAGCTCCTTTTAAAATTTTAAATGCATGTAAAACAGCTGGGAAAATAGCATCCATGGATTCTTTAGCTCCATTTGTTGAACCTGGTAACGCCAAAACAATGGTGTTGTCAATTACCCCAGCTAAACTTCGCGAAAGCATAGCATACGGCATTCTATTTTGACCATAATTACGAATAGCCTCTTCAACACCAGGAATGCGTTGTTCTATTAAAGGCTCTAAAGCTTGTGGGGTCACATCTCGGGGTGATAAACCAGTACCTCCAGTAAAAATGATGAGTTGGTTACCTGCTTTTTGAAGTGACTTAGTTTTTTCTTGTATTTGATCAAATTCATCGGGAATAATAGTGTATTCACTAACAGAAACGTCACAGCTTTCAAGTTTTTCGATAATTGCTTTACCAGCTCGGTCTTCTTTTTGACCTGCACTAATACTATCCGAACAAACAATTACTGCAGCTTTAATGTTTTTACCTGAGTCTTTATATGATGATTTTCCTCCTTTTTTTTGTAGTAGTTTAATATTTTCTATTTCAATATTTTTATCTACTGGTTTAAGCATATCATACATTGTGATAGCAACAACTGAAGCAGCATGCATAGCTTCAACTTCAACGCCAGTTTTGTATAAGGTTTTAATAGTAACCTTAATGTGAATTAATAGGTTTTCAATAACATATTCAACACTAGTAAACTCAATAGGTAAGGGGTGACAATCAGGGATCATGTCACTAGTACGCTTTGCAGCAAAGAGTCCTGCAGTTTTAGCCATTTCAAAAACATCCCCTTTTGGGATTTTTTTTGTCAGAATAGCTTCTATAGTTTTGATGCTCCCTACTTTTACAGATGCTTGTGCAACTGCGGTGCGTAATGTGTTATTTTTATGTGTTATATCTACCATTATTGTTGTCAGTTGTCAGTTGGTGGTTGTAATTTTGTTAAAAAGTAGTCGACTTAGTTGTTTACTTTCCAAACATGGGTTTCGTCTTCAAAAATTTCTTTACCAAATATGGGGGCTTCTTTTTTAATACGCTCTACTAAATATTCAATAGCTTCAAAAACAACTTTTCTATGTGGAGCGGATACAAAAATAAATAAACATATTTCGCCAACGCCAACTTTTCCAATACTATGGTAAATGTGTGAGCAGGTCAATTCAAATTTTTCAAAAGCGGCCTCCCTAATTTCATGAAATTTTTTGTTAGCCATTTCTTCATAAGCAGAGTATTCAATAGCCATTACTTGCTTATCTTCAATTTGATCAGCACGTACTTGACCTAAAAATATATTATGTGCGCCAATACTTGTTTTTGATTGATGTTTATATATAGAATTTCCTATAAATTCTGAAGTTATGGGGCCTTGCCTAAATACGTTTTTCATTTTTAATTTTTTTATGCTACTTATATATTTTAATTCAAAAAAAGTAGTTTATTAACTACCAACTACCAACTACCAACTACCAAAAGATATTACCCTCCAGCAAAAGGAGGAAGAATAGCAATTTCGCTTGTGGGAGTTAGTATTTGGTTATCATTAGCTAATTTTTGATCAACAGCTATTTGATAACTTAATTTTTCTAATACGGTATATTTATCTATTAAAAGTTTTTTTATTTCTTTTACAGAAGTAGTATTGTTCAATTCTAATTTTTCTTGAGTACGTTGAATTGCCTCAGCCACTAAACCAAAATATAAAATATTTATAGTCATAAGGATATCTCTTTTAATAGTTCTGGAGTGTTGATATTAGCTGTCTGATAGGCTAAATTTTTGGGGACTTCAACAAAGTTAATATGCAACTCCTTTAGTACATTCATTAATTTTAGTTGTTCATTTATTAGGTGTTTTTCAAAAACGGGTAAGCTACTTTTATTATAAATAGCTATCAGTGGCATATGTTTTCCATTACAAGTAATTACGGTGCCATCATAGTCAGTTTTATGTTGACGGATTAACCAGTTAATCAAATCCTTTTTGATTAAAGGAATATCACAACTTAAAATAATATTGGTATCAGTTTTAGTTTTTTTTAACGCAGACACTATTCCAGAGATTGGACCTTTATTACAAACAATATCTGGAATACATGGAATATTCAAGTTTATATGTTTAGGATTAGAGCTTACCAATACAATTTTATTTTGTAAAAAATCAAGAGCCTTAATAATTCTCGACAAAAAAGTTTGTCCTTTACATATAGACAATGCTTTATCGGTCATCATTCGACTACTTTTCCCTCCACATAATATATAAATAGTACTATCCATTAGTCTTTAAATAGTTCACTTTGCGAATTCATAAACTCCCAACAATTCTTTTTTAAAAGTTCAAATTGTTTAATTTTTAGTTTCCCATAATCAGTAACAAGTGTACCTCCTCCACCATTACCTCCTGTTGATTTAGTTACAATAGGTTTTATTGAGGATTTATTTATAGCATCAATTAGATTCCAAGCTTTTTTATAAGACATATTTAATGACTTTGCAGCTTTAGATAATGAACCTTCAGTTTCAATAGCTTTTAAAAGTTGGATACGACCTTCTCCTAAAAAAATACCTTTTTCTCCTTCTAACCAAATACGACTTTTAATTTGATACATTTTCACACCGTTATATTTGCAAAGATATAACGATAGTTTTAAATAATAATCTGATTTTTGAATTATATATTCATTTTAATTTTTTTATCTAAAAGCAATTAAAATATGTAAGAAAAACCCACAAAACTATAATCGTTTTCGTAGTAAAAACAACGTTTAGGCAAGTTTTTTATAATTTTTTTAGATTAGTTATATGATATTTGGAATTATATGTTATATTTATCTCATAATTAATTTAAATAACATTAAAATTTTAACTAAAATGAAAAAAATTACATTGATTGCATCTATGTTAGCTGTATTTGCATCGTTCGCACAAGATAATACTGATGGTACAATTGCTATAACAAGTCCACCAACTGAAATCCAGTTAGGGGAAAGTTTTACTTTTGAGATAAATTATGAAAATACAAGCCCTGCTCTCTATGATTTTGGTTTTATGTTGGTAAGCTTGAGGGAGCTTACTTCTACGGGGGTATTTGTTGCTGATTATGGTGCTTCTTTTCCAGGTCTACAAGATGCTGGAGCAACCAATCCTGGCACAGTTACTGTAGAATATCAAGTTCCAACAACAACAGGTGGGTTTGGTACAGATCCAATTACTTTTGAAGAAGGTGTTGCTTTAGGTGATCCATTACCTTTAGAGCCAGCTACAGCTGGTAATGTGTATTCTATTTCTACATATGTGACTTTAGTTCCTAAAGATAATACTAATCCAGATACACCTGCTGAATTATTTAATACTGTACAAAATAATATAGTAACAGTTACTGGGAATGCTTTATCAATAAGCGATTTCGCAAAAGACAATATTTCAGCTGCAATTAGTCAAAAAGACGGAGTTGTGACTATCGCTGATAGTGTTGAAACTGAAGATTACAAATTATATGATATGACTGGTGCTTTGGTAATTGAAAAAGAAGCAGATGGAATTATTGACATTAATGGGTTACCAAATGGAGTGTATATCTTGTCTACTGATGCTGGATTAACCAAGATTGGTAAATAATAATATAGTATATTAAATACAAATACATTATAAATTTAAAAAAGCGATTCATATATGAATCGCTTTTTTTTTGCAAAGCTTTAGCAGAGAGGAAGGGATTCGAACCCTCGATACACTTTTGGTGTATACACACTTTCCAGGCGTGCGCCTTCGACCACTCGGCCACCTCTCTTTAATTTTTAATGATGGCAAATCTAAGGTTATTCTTTTTCATTTCAAACAGAAAATAAAATGAAAACCTATTTAACAAGTCTTAATTTTAAAAAGTAATTGGATATTTCTTTTAAAAAGGGGAAAATTTCTAAAAGAAAACATAAAGTGATTTTGGTTTGATATAAATAGTACTACTTTAAGCGATAGTTATAAAAGCCAGTTAATTCACTTATTAATCAAACAGTATTATGAAAATTTGGAGTTTATTGTGTTTACTTTTTATTGTAAAAATGAGTTTTTGTCAGCAGTTAGAAGGTCAGTGGGAAACTTATGATGATAAAACAGGAGAAAAACGATCAGTT
The DNA here is from genome assembly GCA_947498765.1 of uncultured Aquimarina sp. Classification (GTDB taxonomy): domain Bacteria; phylum Bacteroidota; class Bacteroidia; order Flavobacteriales; family Flavobacteriaceae; genus Aquimarina. The sequence goes on along the minus strand of CANMLG010000024.1, from coordinate 61,487 downwards.
GTTGAGATATTTAAACAAAAGGATCAATATTTTGGAAAGATTATTCAAAAAGAATCAGGAACTCCAAATGACGTTTGTGATAAATGTGAAGGTAAAAAGAAAGATCAAAAAATTTTAGGAATGCTTATTATTGAAGGTCTAGAAAAAGATGGTGATGAGTATAATGGAGGAACCATTACTGATCCGGAATCGGGTAATGTTTATAAATGCTATTTAGAATTGGTGGAAAACGATAAATTAAAAGTTAGAGGTTATATAGGCTTTTCATTATTGGGAAGAACTCAATATTGGTTACGTAAATGATAATAGCAAAATAATGAGAGATAAATTTTAGAATAATTTTCCGCTGCATTGTTTGCCAGCATAAACCCACTTATATTTGCAGTTAGTTTTACTCTTTATTGTAGAGTTTAATTAATAGAGGATCATCTCATAATATAATTATTTTGTTCAACGAGTAATACTTAATGTAATCGCTATTAAGTAGTTGACTGAATTTAAAATAACACTGAATGAAAGCTGGTATTGTAGGATTGCCAAATGTTGGAAAATCAACATTATTTAACTGTTTGTCAAATGCAAAAGCACAAAGTGCTAATTTTCCGTTTTGTACAATTGAACCAAATGTGGGGGTTGTAAATGTTCCAGACCCAAGATTAGAGAAGCTAGAATCTTTAGTGAATCCAGAGCGTGTTTTACCAGCTACTGTCGAAATAGTTGATATTGCAGGTTTAGTAAAAGGAGCAAGTAAAGGTGAAGGTCTAGGTAATCAATTTTTGGCAAACATAAGAGAAACGGATGCTATCATACATGTATTACGTTGTTTTGATAATGATAATATAGTTCATGTTGATGGTTCAGTAGATCCAATTAGAGATAAAGAAACTATTGATATTGAATTGCAATTAAAGGATCTTGATACGGTTGAAAAAAAGCTGGATAAGGTTAAAAGAGCATCTCGTACAGGGAATAAAGAAGCTCAAAAAGAAGAGGCTATTCTTTTAAAGATAAAAGAAGAATTAGAAGCTGGAATATCAGTGAGAGCAATTGAATTTTCGGATGAAGAAAGAGAGGATATAGTTTCGACACTTCAATTAATTACAGACAAACCTGTATTATATGTTTGTAATGTAGATGAGGGGTCTGCGGTTTCTGGTAATGCCTATGTTGAGAAGGTAAAAAAAGAAGTTGCTAATGAAAATGCTGAAGTAATTATTTTAGCCGTAGGAACTGAGGCTGATATTAATGAGTTAGAAGATTATGATGAACGTCAATTGTTTTTACAGGATATAGGATTAGAGGAACCTGGAGCGGCTGTTTTAATTAGAGCGGCGTATAAATTATTGAATCAACAAACTTATTTTACTGCTGGTGTTAAAGAAGTACGCGCTTGGACTATACCAATTGGAGCAACTGGACCTCAAGCTGCAGGTGTAATACATACAGATTTTGAGAAAGGATTTATTAGAGCAGAAGTAATTGCTTATAATGATTATGTAGCATTAGGCAGTGAGACTAAAGCGCGAGAGGCAGGGAAATTAAATGTAGAAGGTAAAAATTATGTAGTTAAGGATGGAGATGTGATGCATTTTTTGTTTAACGTATAATTAGTAAAAATCATAAAACTTGAAAAAGCCTTAGTATTTTTAATAGTAAGGCTTTTTTGTTTTAAATACGTTCAATTAGCCAATTTTTTAAATCATAAAAATTTTGAGGAGCTACACCATGTCCAACGGGATATTCTTTTAATTGTACATCAAAACCTAGCTTATTTAAAAATATGGGCGTTTTTTGTGCCCATTCAATAGGAATAACTTGATCAACTGTTCCGTGAGAAATAAATAGGTTTAAATTTGAAAAATCAGCCATTTCGTAACCTGGAATTAGCATATCTGAATCAATATACCCGCTTAAACCTATTACGTTTTTAGCTAAATTTGGATAGCTTAAAGCTGTTGCTAAGCTTAATATACAACCTTGTGAAAAACCTAATAGCGTAATATTTGTAGCATCTAAATTATATGCTTCTGTTGCTTCTTGTATAAATTTGGCTATTCTATCACGTGACTCTATAGCTTCTTCTGTATCATTAAATTTACCATTACTACCATCCCAATGTATGGTGTACCAAGCATTCCCATAAGGTTGCATAGGCTGTGGAGCCCGTACCGAAATTATAACTAATTCTTCAGGTAATTCCGCAGCAAAACTAAATAAGTCATTTTCATCACTTCCATAGCCATGAAACATAAAAAGTGCGGCAGGTTTATTATTGGTTTTACTTGAGTATTTTATTATGTGATGAAGTGATAATTCTTTGGTCATAATTATTTTATAAAACTAAATACTTTTTGAAATAAACCACCCACAATAGGTAGTGCTGTGGTTTGGTTTTTTAATGCCGTTGCAAATCCAAAAATCCATATGATAAAAAAGAAAACTAAAAAGCCAATGCCGGCAAGCACAGAAGGAAAAATACCTAATAACGCTCCTGTGGCATAAAATAAGGTTTGTATCCCCAATGATTGTCTTATATGAAAATTAGCAAAGGAGTGTTTTTCTTCAAGATTAATAAAAAAGGCTATAATTAGTCCTATAAAAGTAAAATAAGCTGCTATAGCACTAAATTTGGCATTATCAGTAATTGTATTTTTTGTTATCATCTTATTTAATCATTTAACACCAATTGATTATTGGCATAAATACCATATACTTTTCCTTTAAGCTTTTGGTTAATGAAAGCTGAGTTTTTTGAAGTAGTATGTATGTGTTTTTTTTCAAAAAGGAATGAACCTTCGGTTGTAAATAGACTTAAATTGGCTTTAAGTCCTTCTTTTATAGGAGAATTTACGTCACAAAATCTATTTCTAGCGGCGGTTAATTTTTCAATAATAATATCTGTTGAAAGTATCATTGATAAGGCACCAAAAGTACTTTCAAGTCCAATTGTTCCGTATTTGGCATTGTCAAATTCTACTTGTTTATTTTCAATATCCATAGGGCAATGATCCGAAGTAATCATATCAATGGTTCCTTCTGTAACCCCTTTAATTAAGGCTAGACAATCTTTTTTTGTACGTAATGGTGGTAATACTTTATAATTAGTATTAAAGTCAATTAATGTACTATCATTAAAAAGTAAGTTATGAACAGCAACACTACAGGTAACATCCAAGCCTTTTTCTTTAGCTTCTTTTATTAAATCAACTGATTTGGAAGTTGAAATAGTTGGAATATGTAATTTACCTCCTGTATATTCTAAAATAAAAAGATCACGAGCAATTTGCAACTCTTCAGCCAAATTAGGAATACCTTTTAACCCCAATTTTGTGCTGTTTTCATTTTCGTTAACTATTCCTTTTCCGGCAATATCATTGTTCTGAGGGTAAGATTGTACTAAACCTCCAAATCCTTGTGTATATTGTAAAGCTAACTTTAATAAATTTGGATTTTTAATAGGCTTTTTATAATCACCAAAACTACAAGCTTGATGGGTGTGCATATCATATAATTCAGCTAAATCAATGCCTTTTCCTTGTTGTGTTAAGCAACCAATAGGGTATATTTTTGTTGCAAAACCTAAACTTTTATTTTTTACATAAGCTATTGCTCCAGAATTATCGGCAACAGGGATGGTGTTTGGATGTATGGCTAGACCAGTAAATCCACTTTTTGCGGCAGTATTTAATCCATTGGTTAATGTTTCACGTTCTTCAAAACCAGGTTCGCCAAAACTTACACTACTATCAAACCATCCTTGAGAAACATGAAGATTTGATAATTGTATTTCTCTAGTATCAGAAGGGGCTTCGAGTGAATTTGAAATAGCTTCAATCTGTCCATTCTTTATTAAAATATCCACTTTTTTGTTGTGGAATGCTGATTTGGAATCAATAATAATGGCAGATTTTAGGAGTATATTCATTTTAGAAATTTTAAAAGCAGGATTTCAATTGCTAAAAAAGCTAAGGCAAAAATAAGAAACCATTTCCATAATTCTTTAATTTTAAAAGTAGCTTTTACATCGGAAAAATAGGAGGTAACAGATGTGCTTAATCGGGTATTTTCAAATGCAGAATTATCCTCATAGACTAAATTACTCTCTTTAGTGGAATAGTTATAACTTATGTAATTTAGAATACTGTCATTACTAACTACATTGTAATTCCCAGCTTTTTGAGGTATGTTTGAAGTTGAAATTTTCACAAAATTGCGATAAGCTTGTTGCAATGGAATAAATTGTTCTTCACTATTTTTTATGTGAAGTACTTTATCTTGATGCTGTTGGTTAGAAATAATATTAATTTCGTTAGGCTCATTAATAAGGTAGCTAATTTTTGAAGTTGGAGTATTTTGTTTGGCAATATTATAGAAGCAAGGAACAATTAAAGGTGATTTTTGAAAGTTTGTTATTTTTTCATCTAATGAACTTGCAAATACAAAAACATTATTTTGTTGTGCTAAAAAGGTGCTATTATCTTCCAGTCCAAGTATCTTTTGAGTATTTTTAATAGTATATTGTTCTTTAACAATAGGATATTGAAAATTAGTTATTTTTTTAGAAAATACATTTTTGAAAATAGGGTGTGCAAAGGATATGTGAGTTATTTTTTTTGGAACTTTGGTATAGCTGCTTAGTTCAATGGTATAAGATTGTTTCAAAAAAGAAGCTAATGTATTACTTTCATTTGCAGGAGGAATAATACTTAAAATACCTCCCTGACTTGTAAAGGAAGCTAAATTTTGTTTTAGAGCACTTGAAAAATCACTAATTTGATTAATGATAATACAATTACTGTTATTTATATCAGCATAATTTAGGTTAGAGAGTGTAGTGCTTTTATATTCAAATTCCTCATTGGTATAAATTTTTTGTAAAAAACTATTGTCAACATTTCCAATGACTAAAACTTTAGTTTTTGGAGGCATATTTACACTAAAAAAGCGTTTATTATCATAAGTTAATCCAGGGCTAATTATTTGAACATAGCCATTAATATTGGTGTTTTTTGGTAACGGGATTTCAATTTTTTGTTTATTATTTTCCATAAAATTCAATTCGGCTTTGCCTATTAAATTTTGACCATTAAAAACAGAAAGAGGAATGGTTTCATTGAACTTATTACTAGTAACTAAAATTTCAAGTATAGATTCATTATTGTTGCTTTTTAAACTTAAGCTATCAATAACTACATTTTTTAATTCTTGAGGGCTTAATTTTATAAGGTCAACAGGAAGTTGAGCTAAATTAGCGTAGCTATTATTCGAATGTTTTTGAAAATCGGAAATAGCTATAAAAGCAGTGTTATTGTTATTTTTTGAAAGTTGTTTAAATTTTAACTTTAATTGATCTGGAGTTAATTGTTCAGCAACATAATTGATATCCATTAATTCATTTTGAACTTCAGAAATACGAATATCTTTATATATTTCAGTATTTGTAAATAAGCTAATAGTTTGATTGTCGTCAATTTGTTCAATAAGTTCCTGTATGGCTCTTTTTAATAAAGGACCATTGGTTCCTTTGGCCTGCATACTAAAAGAATTATCTAAATAAATAATGTATTTGTCCGGCTCTTGTTGTTTTGAGCTTGAGGGCAAGTAAGGCTCAGCAAAAGCAATTATTAAACCAGTTAATAAAAGTAAACGACTACACAGTACAAGCCATTTTTTAAGTTGTGAACTTTTGCGGGTTTGTAAACGTATTTTTTCTAAAAAAGCAACATTTGTAAATGCCGTTTTTTTAAACTTTCGGAGTTTGAATAAATGAATAAAAATAGGAATGAGTAATGCAAATAAAGCATATAATACTGAAGGGTGTTTAAATAGCATTCCAAATGTTTTGTTATCAAATATATCATTTTATACTTAATGGAATAAGTTTTTGGTGATTGAAATTGTGTAAAAAAACAAGTTTTTTAATACAAAAGTTACTCTGTGAGTATTTTAATAAGAGTTTTTATCGTTTTATGATTGTCAATGCTATCTAAATTGTTTAAGAATAATATAGTGATTTGATTATGAGTGTTATAATTGAAACACTTATTGAAGCTTGTTTTTAAATTCGAATTTTTAATATTAGGTAATATAAGTTAAAAAGTTATTTTTGTTTAGTTTTAGAACCCATGACATTGAAAAAATATATTAGCATACTATTCGTCATTTTTATTGCTTTTAAATTACAAGCACAAATAGAAAACTTCCCTAGTTTTAATGCGTATACAGCTATTAAAAAAACGGAAATGAACCCTAAATTATTTCCTTTGTTATTAAATATGAAAATTTCACAGCGTGAAGAAAATGCTAAATTTTATAAAAGTTTTGTAGCTGGATTGACTCATTTTGAAGTTTATTTGGATGAAAATAAATCCGGTAATACTATCTTGCTAACCAAGGTGCAACAATTTTTAGCTACAGCCTCATTTACTAAATTGAATGAAAATGGATATGAACGACTGGGGCCAAAACAAAAAGAATTTGTACTTATAAAACAAGATAGATTTGGAAAATCAAAAGTATATGCTTTTACTACAAAATTAAACTTTACAGATGTCAAGCATCTTAATCTTTTATTGAATCAACACTTTTAATTGCTTTTCTTTTATCTTTTAAAATTAAAAAAATTAAATAGCAATAATAAAAAAGCAGTAAAGCCCAAAGGGCTTGTACTGCTTTAAAATTCATTAAACCACTATAGGCAAGTAATACAAATCCAATACAAATAATTGGAGTTAATATAAATACCAATGAATCATTATAGGGTTTTTTATTCATCTTGTGGCTATGCTCTGTTCTATAAAGAAATTAAACACCAGTATAATTACTTGGCGTAATTTGCTTAAGCTCAGTTTTAATTTTTTCAGATACTTCTAAAGTGTCAATAAAACTAGCTATAGTTTTGGCGTTAATTTTTTCGTTTGTACGTGTTAAGCCTTTTAATGCTTCGTAGGGATTAGGATAAGCTTCTCTGCGTAAAATAGTTTGTATAGCCTCGGCAGCTACAGCCCAATTGTTTTCAAGATCTTGTGCTAATTTATCCTCATTTAATAATAATTTATTTAATCCTTTTAAACTAGATTGAAATGCAATTAGCGTATGGCCTAATGGTACTCCTACATTACGTAAAACTGTACTATCAGTTAGGTCTCGTTGTAATCTACTCACAGGTAATTTAGCTGCTAAATGTTCAAACAATGCATTTGCAATTCCGATATTTCCTTCACTATTTTCAAAATCAATAGGATTTACTTTATGTGGCATTGCCGAAGAGCCTACTTCACCTTTTTTAATTTTTTGTTTGAAATAATCCATAGATACATAAGTCCATATATCACGATCTAAATCTAAAATAATAGTATTTATTCTTTTTAAAGCATCAAACAAAGAGGCCATATGGTCGTAATGCTCAATTTGTGTAGTAGGGAAGGAGTGGTGTAAACCTAGAGTTTGTTCTACAAACTTTGTTCCAAAAGCTTTCCAATCTACATTGGGATAAGCAACATAATGTGCATTATAGTTTCCAGTTGCTCCACCAAATTTAGCAGCATCGGGAATATTTTTAATTTGATCAAATTGTTGCTGTAAACGCACAACAAATACATCAAACTCTTTTCCTAAACGCGTAGGAGAGGCGGGTTGTCCATGAGTACGTGCTAGTAATGGAACATCCTTCCATTCGATAGCTAAAGCCTCAATTTTTGATACTAATTCATTGTATAAAGGAGTGTATACATCAGCTAATGCTTCCTTAATACTTAAAGGTATCGCAGTATTATTTACATCTTGTGAAGTTAATCCAAAATGAATAAATTCTTTATAAGTTTGTAAACCTAGTGTATCAAAAGCTTCTTTAATAAAATATTCAACGGCTTTAACATCGTGGTTAGTAACGCTTTCAATTTCTTTTATTTTAAGGGCATCTTGACTTGTGAAATCAGTGTAAATACTTCTCAATTTAGGAAAAATAGTAGCATCAATATCCTGTAATTGAGGTAAAGGAATTTCGCATAAAGCGATAAAATATTCGATTTCGACACGTACGCGGTATTTGATAAGTGCTTCTTCGCTAAAATAGGCACTTAAGGCTTTTGTTTTTCCAGCATATCGACCATCAATTGGCGATACTGCTTGCAGCTCTGCAATTTGAGACATTTGAATGTTTTTGAATTTGCTGCAAATATACGGAAACTGTCTAAACAATTTTTGTGTTATACAAGGCTATTCATCAACAAAAAGTAATCATTACTAAATAAGTCTTATGCCTGAACTCGAAATAATAAACAGCAACAGTTTAGATTTAGTTTATTTGCTTAATATTATATGATCATTATGTATATGAAGATCGCTAAATGAACAATTTTCTTTAATGAATTCTAAGCTTTTTTTAGTGTAAAATACTACATGTGTTGGATCATTTTTATACCACCAAGAACCAAAATCAATCGAACTGTTGTATAAATAAGTTTTTAAAAATAGTTTTCCTTTAGGAAGTAATAGTTGGTTTAATTTTTTAAACTCAAAAAGGGGAGTATAAAAATGTTCTGCGACTTCACAGCAAGTAATAAAATCATAGGTAAATTTAAGGGAATCTATATTAGGAAAGTATATAGGATCGTAGCCACTAATTGAGAAACCTTTACGTTGTAATAATTGTTGTACAATAGCTGTTTTACCGCAACCATAGTCTAGACCGAGACTAGTGGTTTTGTAATTAGTAGTAATACTATTTATTAAAGGAGATACAAAATTTTGATAACCTTTATCTTCAATATTATCACTATGCTTATCATAACGCTCTTTTTCAAAAGTAAGGTTTAAATAAAAATCAGGATGCAAACAAATTGTACTGCAATGATTACATTGATAATAAGTTCTTTTTTTTGTTTTAAATAAAAGCAGGGTATGAGTACTATTGCATAGTGAGCATTGCATAACATTTAATAAATTAAAAAATCCACTTAAATTTTAATTAAGTGGATTGTAATACGATTATTGAAAAGAATTAAAGAGATTTTATTTTATTCCACTTTTCTTTCCAAAGGCCTAAATCATTTTGAAATTTATCAATTTTTTTATAAACATCTGCTACCATAGGGTTTGATTTATCCGCATGTTTAAAAAACTGTAAATTATTCTCTAATTGAAGAATTTCAGATTTTAACTCATCCATACGTTTACGTATAAATGATTTTTCATCTAACAGTAAGCGTTCGTTATTTTGAGCAGAGATCTCAGCCAATTTATTATCGAATTTAATAAGTTCAGCCTCCTTTTTATTCAAATTAAGTTTGGCAAACATACCATCTAAAATTTGACTAAATTCTTCTTCAATTTTGCGTTTTTTATAAGGTACACTACCTAATGTTTTCCATTCATTTATTTTTGAAATAACAGATTCCAAATCGGTTACTTCAAATGATTTCAAAGTCTCAATAAATTCGACTTTTTTCTCTAAAGCCTCTTCTTGAGCAGCGCTAGCAGCTTCTTTTTTATTATTTATTCGATCAAAATAGTGATTACAAGCATCTTTAAACTGTTTCCATACTTTATCACTATCTTTCCTAGGAACATGACCAATTGATTTCCATTCACTTTGTATACGCTTCATTAATGGCGTTACAATATCAAAATCATCACTATCTTTATTAGCTTCTGCGGTGGCAATTAAATCACGCTTCTTTTTAAGGTTATCTAATTGATCGCCTTTTATTTGTTTATAAAATTCGTTTTTTGCTTTATTAAAATTACGTTCAGCAGCGCGAAATTCATCCCATATACTATTTTTAAATTCATTTGGTACTCGACCTACTTTTTTAAATTTATCATGAAGCTCTTCCACTTGTTTCATGGCTTTTTGCCAATCATTATGGTTGTTTTTAGGAACTTCTGTGAGTTGATTAATTTGACTAATAATCTCTTTACGACCCGCTAAATTTTCTTCTTGCTTAGCATCTTGTTCGGCATAATGAGCTTGTCGATTATCATGTATTTCACGCGTTAACTCGCTAAATTTATCCCAAATTAAATCTTTATATTCTTTAGCAACAGGTCCTATTTCCTCTTTCCAAATTTTGTGTAAAACTTGTAATTCTCTAAAAGCTCTATTTATATTTGTTTCTTGAGTAAGCTCTTTAGCACGTTCAATTATTTTTACTTTTTGCTCTAAATTATGTTTATAATCTAAATCTCTAAATTCACGATCTAAGTGAATTATTTCATAAAATTTATCAACGTGATGGTAAAAGGTATTCCAAACTACATTATTTTGATCTCTAGGAATAGCACCTGCTTGATGCCAATGCTCCTTTATATCTTTAAAAATGTTAAACTTTTTATTTACCGTTTCATTGGAAGAAATTAATTCTTTAAGTTGTTCAATAAGCTCTAAACGATGTTTTAAATTCTTTTCAAGGTTTGTTTTTAAAGTTTTATAGTAATCGTTTTTCTTATCCTTGTAATTAAAATACAACTCATTAAATTCACGTTTTAATGGAGTTGTAAAGTAAAAATCAATTTCATTACCACCTTCGGCAATAAAAGCTTCTTTACTTTTAGCTGCCTTTTCGTCAAAATTTTTGTTAAAAAACTTACGAATATCTTCAACCTGATCCTTTATTAATTGTACAGGATAACTATTGGAAAGCTTTTTTAAACTAGCTAAAAGTTCTTCTTGGCCAAATGAGGCATAATCTTCAACAGGGATTTCAATACTCTTTTCAGTTGTAGCTTCTTTTTTTGATACTTCGTCTTCATTTACCTCTGTTTCACTAGTAGTATCAGACTCATTAGTATTTAAAGTTTCTGCAGCTTCAGGTTCTGTAGCATTATTTTTTTCAACAGCATTCGTAGTTGATAATTCATTTTCTGCAGCAGCATCATTTTGAGCTTCTAAATCGGTATTTAAATTTTCACTAATAGACATTGGTAAACGATTTCAATTTTAGATTTTTGAAAGATAATAAAAATTGGGAGTAAATAAGCACAAATATAGTATTGAAATATTGCCTATGAATTCCAAATTTCATAAGATTTTTCAGCTTGTAAAATAAGCATTTGCAATCCATTACTAATTATAGCACCTTTTTCAACTCCTTTTTTTAGAAAAGTAGTTTCTGTAGGGTTGTAAATAAGATCATACAAAACATGCTTATTGGTAATAAATTCATAAGGAATATCGGGGCAAGCATTTACATTAGGGAAAGTGCCTAATGGAGTACAATTAATAATAAGTAAATTATTTTTAATGATGTCTTGGTTCAATTCTTCGTACGTATATTGACCCTCTTTTTTATTTCTTGAAACAAAAGTATAAGTAATCCCTAAACTTTCAAGAGCATAAGCAACGGCCTTTGATGCTCCACCAGTACCAAGCAACAAAGCCTTTTTAGGTGTTGTTTTTTTTAATAAGGGGAGTAAAGAGTTTTTGAATCCATAAAAATCACTATTGTAGCCTGTTAAACTACCGTCTTTTTCAAACTTAACAACATTAACTGCACCAATAGTTTTGGCAATAGGATCTAAGCGTTTTAAAAAAGGGAAAATTGTTTGCTTATAAGGTATAGTAACATTTAAACCATTTAAGTGATTAGCTTTTAATACCTCATTTAATTCTTCAATATTTTGTAGGTCAAAATTCTCGTAGCTAGCATCTATTTGTTCTTTTTCAAAGCGATCACCAAAATAGGATGCCGAAAAGGAATAGCTGATATTTTTTCCTAATAAACCGTAAGTCTTTTTCATTTTCATAATTCCCTTTTTGGGAAGCTTTAATTATTTGGTAGTTTTATTTCCTATAAAATCTAAGTACAATACTACAGCAATACCTATAATAATCCAAAGTAAAGCGATATATGTATTGGTATTTAATTCTGGAAAGTAACGTTCAAAATGATCTAATATAGGGTTATCATTATTATCAACTAAAAGTTTGCCTAATATATCTGATTTATAAATTTTGTGTTTCCAAGGCCACACTACGCCAAGTGAACCAACTATAAAGCCTATTATACTAGCAAAAGTTTGGTTTTTATATTGTTTAAGTACATATCCAAGCAAATGTGATAAGCTAACCATGCCAACAAGTGATCCTATGCTGAAAACAATAAGTACAGTTAACAATCGCATATGAACGGGATCATTTAAAAAGCTATAGTCATTATTAAATATATATATAAAGGTATTAAACAATGTATTAACAGAGTCAACTAATAATAGTACATAATTCCCTAATAAAATGAGTATAAAAGAACCCGAAAGACCGGGTAGAGTCATGCCAGAAACCCCAATAATACCACAAAAAAACACAAAAATTAAATTATCATTTTGTGTGCTAGGTGGTAATAAGCTAATGGCAATGCCTACTAAAGTACCACCAATTAAAAAGGATAAAGTAGAAGCATTCCAATTTTTGAAAGTACGAGCAATATATACTACTGAACCTAAAATCATTCCAAAAAATAACGACCAAACATAAAGTTCATGTGTTACTAAAAAATAGTCCAATAGTTTTGAAACGCTAAAATAACTAATGAGCATTCCTAAAATCAGTAAGCCTAAAAACGTACCATTAATGTATCGAAAAAAACTAGCCCACCTGAAGTTTATAAATAACTTAAAGGCTTTTAGGTTTACTTTTTGAAGCGAATAAATAAATTCTTCATAAAAACCAGCAACAAAAGCCACAACACCACCAGAAACTCCTGGGACTTTATTGGCAGCACCCATAGCTAATCCTTTTAAAACCAATAGGATTTTGTCTGCTAAAGTACGTGTATTTTCTGGCATTGATATTATTTATTATGTTGACCCAATTTTTCTAATGCTAAAATACTTATAAAACCTAAAATGCTTAATCCTATAGCATATAGTATTTGTGGATCTCCAGCATAATCACCTGGTAATACAGAATCATCTTTTAAGATATGTGTTTTATCGCCAATAACCACGGATTCTAATACTTTTTTCCAAGGCCAAATTTTATTAAGAGAACCTAAAATAAAACCTGTAAGTATGGCTAAGGTAGCATTCTTATAATTATTGAATAGCCATTTTAATAATCTAGAAAAAGACAATAAGCCAATAATAGCTCCTATAGCAACAGCACCGACCTTTTTTAAATCATGATTATGTACCGATTCACTAATGGTAGCATAAGCACCTAATAAAACAAGAATAAATGCTCCAGAAATACCAGGTAGTATCATAGCACAACTAGCTACTGCCCCAGCTAATACTAAAAAGGCAGTGCTATCGACCCCTTGCATTGTACTTAATTTTGTTATTCCAAAAGCGGTAATAGCACTAACTATTAATAAAATAACAGTAATTGCATTCCATTTAGTAATTTGTTTGGCAACAAATAGTATACTAGCAAGTACTAACCCAAAAAAGAAGGCCCAAATTTTAATAGGGTGGTTTTCTAATAAAAAATGCATGAGTTTCATTACGCTTAACGCACTTATAATAATTCCAAAAGCAAGTGCCGTTAAAAAATTAGCATTAGCCTTTTGCCAAAAGGCTTTAAAACCATCTGTTTTGATTGTTTTAAAAAGTGCTAGATTGATATTTGAAATACTTTCAACTAATTCTTGATAAATACCAGAAATAAAGGCAATAGTACCACCAGATACTCCTGGAACTACATCGGCTGCTCCCATAGCCATACCTTTTAATAAAATTATAAAATAATCTTTAAATGTTCTTTGCATAGTGATGATTAGTCTTATTTGTCAGTATCAAAAGTAAGTAAAAATAGGGGAGTAGCCACGTTAAAAAAAGTACTGTGAAGTATGTTATTTTGCTATTTTAATTTTATCAGAGTAATTAATAGTTCCTATTGTAGTTGGAGTGAGATAAATACCAAAATTAACTGATTTGTCTTCTTTTTTATATGAAGCTAAAGTTCTTAAAGGTTCTTGATGTTTATTTTTTTGCAGCGTATATGGATCAATAGTAGTCATAGAACAGCGTTCGGTTTTTGAAATGATTTCAAATTCGCAAGTACCTATTTTAATTGATTTCCAAGTTTCTTCTTCATAGGCTTTACAGCCAGAAATAACAATATTAGGTCTAAAGTTATGTATAGTTAATGGGTTTTTTAGTTTTTGATTTAGATCATCTAATGATGCAGTTGTGATTAAATGAATTGGAGCTATATCATTAAATGCTTTATTGTTAATTTCATTTTCTGTAGCTAAAAATTTGATTAGTCTACATTCCTCATTTAAGTATTTCGATAATAAGTTATTGATTCGATTATCAATAGTTTTTGCTTTTGTAATCTCATTAAATAGGCTAACTTTAATTGGTTTTTTAGAAAAACAAGAAAAATCTACAGTTGAAGAATTAGTACTAAGATGAATAGTTAATTCAGATTTTTTAACTAAGGCTTCTATTTTTAAAAGCTCAGGTTTTTCTCTTGCAGTTATAATTTTATTGTATTTATCAATAATTGCAAAATTCCTATCATTAATAAATCCATTTTTTGTTACTAAAATTTTTGAATTTTTATTCCCTTTGGTAGACTTGATAGGGTATGTAAATAAGTTTTGTATTTTAAGTAAATCCAATAATTAGTTTTTTGTAGGATTAATTTTCATTAGTATGCAAAAAGATTAATTCTTTATTGAATGAAATTAACTATTATATTTTAGAGTTATTGGGTAAGCGTAGATAGCTAAATAATTAAATACAACCAGCGTAAATATGTTGCACTTCGATTAAATTTAAACAATTAGGGAATAATTCTTCAAAAATTATAAAATATTCAGGATCAGATTTTAATGCTGTTTTTAAATAAAAATTGGCTTTGTCTTTGTTTTGTTTTTTGTAACACAAGCCAGCTAAGCGAATAAATAATTCATTATTATCAGGATATAATTCTAAAGCTTGATCTAAACAAATGATGGTAGCATCAATCTCTCCTAATTCTAATAATAAATCGGCACGTTGAATCCATGTATTAATATCGTAGTCACCAAATTCAAGTGATTTTCTATAACCTCTTTCAGCTTCTTCTAAAAAACCTAAACGTTGATTTATTTTGGCATAACATTTCCAATAATCAACATTTTCGAAATCAATTTCTAAGGCTTTATTGATGTAATATAAAGCTTTGGGGTAATCTTTTTTTGTTTTGTAAAAATTAGTAATAGCAATCCAACCTTTGTCAAGTAAAGGGTCTTCATTTACTGTTTTTTTGTAATAATGTAAAGCATTACCTTGATCACCTAGTTTTTCAAAACTTTTTCCTATATGTAAAAGGGCAAATGAAGTAGGATCTTCCAGCTCTAATGTAATGGAGTAGTTTTCAATAGCATCATTGTAGCGCCCTAGTCTTTCTAATACTTTTCCTTTTTCGATATATGCTCCAACAAAGGTGTCATCACTTATAATAGCAAAGTCAAAAGCAGCAAGTGCTTTTTTTAATTCTTTAATGTCACAATACTGTTTTCCTAGTTGATGCCAAGCTACTTCGCAATATGGATTAGTATCTAAATATTCTGTTAAAAAATTGATAGCCTCTTCAGGTTGTTCTAAAAAATTAAAACAATTTATGGCATTATATAAGGATGAATAATCATCTGGATCAATTTGTAGGCATGTGATAAATTGATTTTTAGCATTTTCAAAATCATCCATAAAAAGATATTCCATTCCTAATAAAGAATGAACATCAGCTTTATCTTGAGTTATTTTTAATGCTTTTTTTAGCAGTTCGATAGCTCTTTCATGATCATTTCTTTTAGAAATAATTGAAGCTCGCTGTATAAAAATCTCATCATTTTCAGGTTCTAATGCTTGCAGTTGATTTAATAAGCGTTCTGCATTATCCAATTCATCTTCAAAAACCATAATTTCTACATTTAGCAATTTTAAATTAGTAGAAGATGGATGTTGTGTTAGGCCTAATGATATTGCTTTTTTTGCTTTAGCTAATTTTCCATTATCCAAATAGAAATGAATAATGTTTTCAAATTCATTAGAATCAAAAAAAACAACTCGATTAGATTTAAGCATGGCTTCATACCTATCTAATGCAATATTTTCATTATCGTCGTGATGGCTTAAATACATATGACTATTTTTTACTCTATTGTAAAGACTTTAATTCGATGAATTTACTCACAAAATAAGATGTTTTTATGCAAACTTGTTCTGCGAAATATGCTATTAACTTTATTTATATCAATTTACAATCTAAATCTGTAAATTTTGAAAGTATTCAATTGTATTGTTAACATAATAATTAACAAATTTAATGCCGAGCTTGTAATTCATTTAATCGGTTAGTAATTTTCATTTTAGTATGAATATAGATGAGATCAGTACTATTTAGTCGATGTTTGCTTGAAAAAATTTCTTTACTTAATTATCAATGTTCTTAAGTTATGTATGAATTTCATTCAAAGTTTTAATAATAATTTCACATCCTTTTTTAATTTCATCATCACTAATAGTTAGTGGTGGTGTAATCCGAATGGCTCTTTTTTCGAACAATAAAAAAAACAGTATCAAGCCTTTTTCTTTACATCTCATAACAAGTTCAACAGCTAATTCAGGAGAGGGTAGTAGTACAATTAACATTAAACCGATACCTCTTACTTCTTTTATTAGCGGATGTTTAAGGAAGCTTCGGAATAATTGCTCTTTTATTAACGTGTTTGACATTATATCTGAAGAAATGACAGTTTTTAGTGTGGCAAGGCACGAAGCCGCTATTACGGGGTTGCCACCAAAAGTGGTTATATGTCCTAGCATTGGATTATCCATTAGTAAATCCATGTGTTTTTCTGAGGCAGAAAAAGCACCTACCGGTAAACCACCTCCCAGTCCTTTGCCGGTAACAACAATGTCTGGAATTACATTGTAATTTTCAAAACCAAATAATTTACCAGTACGACCAATTCCGGGTTGTATTTCATCTAAAATTAATAATGCGCCAACCTCTTCGCAACGCTTTTTTACTTTGGTAAGGTATCCTTTTATAGGTTGAATAAACCCAGCACCACCTTGTATCGTTTCTAAAATTACTCCAGCCGTTTTGGTGGTTATTTTTTCTAATTCCGCTTCATTATTAAATTCGATAAAATGAATATCGGGAATTAAAGGTCTAAAAGCTTGTTTACGCTCTTCGTATCCCATTACACTTAAGGATCCCATGGTATTACCATGATAAGCATTATTAGCAGCTATAATTTGGCTGCGACCTGTAACTCTTCGCGCTAGCTTAAGGGAGCCTTCAATGGCTTCAGTACCTGAGTTGGTTAAATATGTTTTATTTAAAGGATTGGGTAAATGTTTGGCAATTAATTTGGTTAGTTCCACAGCAGGTTGCTGTATATATTCGCCATAAACCATTACATGTAGATATTGATCTACTTGTTTTTTTATGGCATTAACTACATTAGGGTGACAGTGTCCTAAGCTACATGCTGAAACTCCTGCGACAAAATCTAAATGTGCTTTTCCTTTGGTATCATATATATAGCTTCCACTTGCGTGAGAAACTTCCATTGCTAATGGAAAAGGAGTGGTTTGTGCTTGATATGTGAAAAAGTCTTTTTTCATTTGTTATCATTGATGAGTTGACAGTTTTGAGTTGCGAGTTGTCGGTTTTCAGTTGGTGGTTTGTATATATTTAAATAAAGTTGATTGCTTTTAATTATTTACTTAGTTAACAAAAAAATAATAGATTTTTTATTTTAATGTTACTAAGCTATTTCACTCACAACTCACAACTCACAACTCACAACTCACAACTAATTATCAGACTCTTCTTTTAGTTTTACATCTTTAAAACGGGAATACTCGGAGCGTTGATCATTTATCCGTTTTAACGTTTCTTCATCAAAAAAGTCTTTTTCTTCTTCCGGAAGGGGTAAGCCTTTAATTTTTGTTAATTTGAAAGGGGCTTCGTCCCTAAATAAATCTTTTTTACTAGAAATAAGTTCGTCACCACGCCAGAGTAAACCTTGCAATTCTCTAGCATTAGGAGGTAGTTCGTCTTCCATGTAAAGCGTACCTTCAACATTGTCGTAATAATAAATATCCGTCATTTCTTGTTCTTCAAATAAAATTCGAATGTTACTACAAGCTACTTTGTTAATTCCGATCATTTCCTGTTTATCATCGCGCTGAAAATAGATAGTTTCGGTATTTTTATCAATATCTACTTGATATAATTGATTTTCTTTAAAAAGCCCATACAAAATAGCGCCTTTTACCTGATTAAAGCCTTCTTTTAAAGTGTCTTGTTGTACTAAAAAACTATTGTTATATACTTTTAAAGAATCTAATTTATTTGTTTTTTGGTTTGAAATCAATTGTATAGTATCTCCAGTCATTTGGTTTTTTGCAGACCATAAAATGGGTTTTCCAATCATTTTTGTAAAACCAGTTACTTGTTCAACGCTAATAGAATCACATTTTCCGCTCATATCTGTTTTATAAATGCGAACATCATAAAAACCGCGTAGTAAACGTTTATCGGGTTTGCCAGTTACCATTATGGTGTCGCTGTGTATAAAAATAGAGTCGTTTTCTTGTTTTGAAATAGCTAATGCACGTTTGGTAATAAATACAGAATCTTTATTTTTAAAAACTTCGGCATAATGTCCTTTTATTAAGCTATGATTGGCCGTGTCAATGACTCTTATATTATTGGTGGCCGAAGCAAAATTTATATTATTATCCACATAAATACTATCACCTAATACGCGTCTATTGTCATAATCAATACGAGCATTTTTTATGGCATAACCAATATCTGTTTTGGTATCATAAAAGCCTCTTTCACAATAGAGTGTGCTTTCAGGACTTTTAACAGTTGATGGTCCGTATAAGTATACTTTTCCAGTTTCATTGAAATAATCTAAGCGATCAGAATTTAATGTATTTTCATTGTTAACCACTACAACATCGGTAGTAAATGTTGAAAATTTACGATCCATATAATAACGACCTATTCGACTAGTTAAAGTCATACTAGAATCAATTACTGTTCCTCCACTTCGGTAATAGGCTTGTTGCCGTAGTCGGTCAAAAAATAGAGTGTCTGTTTTTAAGGTGTTTTGTTCGGTTTCTAATACTACATTTGTGCTGGCGTAGGCAAATTCTGTATTTCCATTATATTCTGCATATTTACTGTTCATGGTTAGGGTATCACCTTGTTTCATTTTAACATTACCATAGGCTTTTACAAAGCGATCTGTACCATAATGTACAGCTTGATCACACCAAATTTCAATCCCTTTATGTTTTAAATACACTTGGTTATCTACTTTACTAAGTAGCGTGGCACCAGGATACTTTTTTTCGTCAATTTCCAATCGATCTGATACTACATCAATAACTTTTGATTCTTGGGCCAATAAACTACTAGTAAACATAAGTACCAGTAATACTATTTTATAATGAAATTGTTTCAATATGCTTTTTTTACAAATTTATTTATTTAAATTCACATTGTAGTGTTTAATTACATATTGTGAGTTTATTTTTTATGGATTTTTATTTTGAAATAATATAAAAAATAAATCAAAGAATATTGTTTTATAACTTGACACTAGAAGTTATTATTGTTAAGTATCAATGTTAATTCCCTCTTTCAATAAAAGAGGGAATTTTTTAAATTTAATTTTTAATAACTAAGTTCATTATTTAGAGTATATTCTTTTGTTTTAACCAACTGTTGTTGGTTATTTAGCCAATCTTCTTTTGTTATACTATAATAAACATCATTTCTGCTTATACCTTTACTATCCACATAATGATTACGACGGACTCCTTCTTTTGTTGCACCTAATTTTTCAATAGCTTTTTGAGATCGGATGTTTAGAGTATCTGCACCAAACTGAATGCGATTTAAATGTAAATTTGTAAAGCCAAAATCTAAAAGCAATGACTTGGTAGCGCTATTTAAACCCGTTCCCCAAAACTGAGTACTGTACCATGTCCATCCAATTTCGGCTCTTTTGTTATTGACATCAATTTTACCAAAACGCGTACAACCAGCTAAAGTTCCATAATCTTTATCTACCACTAAAAACGGAATTGCAGTATTGTTATTTTTGGCTTGGAGTGTACTGTTAATATAGTTGTCTAAATCTTTTTGATTTCGGATATAATGTCCCATGAATTCCCAAATGGTATCATCAAAAATAATTTCATGTAAGCCTTTTGCTGTGTTTATATTAAAGGGTATTAACCTAACTCTTTCGTTTTCTAAAATCATAATTTATTTTCTCCGCTAAGGAGGTATTTTAAAAGTTGTTTGTGAGCAACTTGTTTATTTTTAATTAATGTTCACTACCGTTGTAAATCCACATAGGAGAAGTATTTCCTGCGGTTTTAAAATTCATTTTTTTGTAAAAAGATATTGCTTCGTGATCAGCTGTTAACATTTGCATATGAAACTGCATATATTTTTCTTTTAACTTATTCATGAGTAGTTTTCCAATTCCTTTATTTTGATACTCAGGTAAAACCAATAGGTGAGGGTAATAAACAACTAAATAATTATCGGAAATAGCATTTCCTAAACCTACTAGTTTATCAGTATCCCATGCTGTTACTAATGAATGAGAATTCATTAGTGCCTTATGTAAAATCTGTGGTTTTTTGGCAGCACTCCATTTATTAGCGTTATACAAATTAATAATTTGTGCTAAGTCAATGTTTTTTGAAGTTGAAATTTTGATATCCATGTGGTTAAAAATTAAAATTAGGTACAAAAAAACCTCGTAGCAGAGCTACGAGGTTTTTTAGATTTTATATAATACTAATCATCCGTAACTCATTCGAAGAATGTACGTTTCATAGTTTTTTTCATTGTATGTAAAGAAATCAGTGTATTCATATGTATTTCAAATATAAAAAATTTATAAGACATAAAAATAAAAACCGTCTAACTATTTTTTAGACGGTTTTAAAAATTGAATATTTTGATGTTACTTTTTTCTAAACTTATTTAAAATTTCTTTCATATGTTCACCCGCAGCTTCACGCCCTCCAAGGCCATATGATAAGGCTACAGCTACAGCTACAGCGCCAAGTACTAAACCAAAGGCAAGTTCTACTATACTATTTGCTATCCCCATGGTACGTAATGAAATAGCTAAAAACAAAGCAATAATAGCACCTCTTGCAATAGAAGCAATAAATGTATTGTTTTCAGATTTTGATAAAATAGTATAAAATAAGGTAGCTATAAAGTTTCCAATAATTAGAATAAGAAGACCAAATAGGATTTGACCAGATAAATCAAGAATAGTTCTTAATATATCATTTAATTGAGTTAATTCAAGGATTTCAATTCCTGTAATGATTCCAAAAAACACAATAAAGAAATACAATAAACCGCTTAGTATTTTAGCTACTGATTGGTCTTTACCAATTACGCTACCTAGTTGTAGTTTTTCGGCAAGGCTATCTATTCCTAAACTTTTTAATAAGTCGCCAACAAAGTCAGTTAAATATTTACCACCAACAACAAATAATGTAATAATAATAAATGAAGCAATTAATTTAGGAAGTAAGCCTAGAACTGTATTTAAAATGCCATTAGCAGGTTCACTTATTGCATTAATATGTAATGCATTTAAAGCTTGAATGACAAAAGGTATAATGATTACTGCAAAGACAATTTTTTGAAGAACATTAATAAATTTAGAGGTATCAGTAATTTTTAATTTGCTCGCTAAATTATTTAGTATAGTTGACCCCATACCTATTAAATTAGAAACTACTTTTGCTATTATATAACCTACAAAAGCAATAACACCAGCTGCAATTAAATTTGGTAAAAAAGCCAAAATTTCATCAAGCATATTTTTAATAGGGTCTAATACACTATCTAACCCTAGTTTACTAAGTACTAATAGTAGTACAAAGATTAGTATGACATAATAAAATAAGTTTGCAATAAAAACATTGATACTTGTGCTCCCTATTTTGTCACCTAAAAGTTTATTATCCCATTTTGATTTTTTTAGTACTTTACGAATTACATTTCTTATAACTTTAGCAACAATAAGACCTATAATTAGAATTAGAATTGCAGCTACCAGATTTGAAATTTTTCCAAGCCCGACGAGTGCAAATGTTTCATTTAGTGTTGATGTAATTTTCTCCATAATTTATAACTATTTGATATTTAGATAATTAAATTTACTTAGAAAAAACCATTAAAACATCGTTTTTTTATTAAATCATCGATTCAATTCTATAAAGTGTAGTTAATACGGTTAAAGTGTACTCTTAAGTGTTTTCTACATCAAGGAATTTCTTAGGAGTGCTCTATATTTTGTTATCAAATGGCATAAAAAAACACTCTAGTTTACATTTAAATTAGAGTGTTTTTATAATTTAATCAGAAGAGTAGGGCAGTTATTTATTCTTTGAGTAATTCTTCTAAATTAACATCAGCTAATGAATTCACTACAATATCAGGTTCAAAAGCATATTTTATTAGGGATTCTTTTTTTGTTATTCCTGAAAGGGTAAGTATTGTTTTGTATCCCATTTGTATGGATCCTAAAATATCTGTATCCATAGTATCTCCAATAACAATAGTTTCATCAGTGGATAAACCTAATTTTTTTCTGGCAGCTCTCATCATTACGGGACTTGGTTTTCCAACTGAAAAAGCGGTTCTTCCAGTGGCTTCCTCTATCATCCTAACAATTGCGGTAATTCCTAAATTATCCCAACCCTTTTTTTTGGGAGAAGGGTCAAGATTTGTTGCTACTAGTTTTGCTCCTGAAAGAATCATATCAACAGCTTTATTAGCCATTTCTAAAGTAAAATTACGACCTTCACCTATAACAACATAGTCTGGATTTTGAGTAACCATAGAGTATCCATTTTCATGTAAACTAGAAATTAGGCCTCCTTCGCCTAGTACATAAGCCGTTCCGTTAGGTTTCATAAATGATAAAAACCAAGCAGTAGCCATGGCACTTGTATACACATTTTCTTCTTTAACATGGATATCCATAGGTTTTAGTTTGTTAACTACGTCTATGGGGGCTCTTTGGCTATTGTTTGTCATAAAGAGAAAAGGTATCTTTTCCTCTTGTAATTTTGTTATAAACTCTTTAGCTCCGGGGATAGCATTATTTCCGCTATAGATTACCCCGTCCATATCAATTAAAAATCCTTTGCTCATTATTTTTTTATCTGTTTTGTAGATTAATAAAAGTAATACAAATATTACAGAGTGGTATAAAATTAATAGAAAACATAATATTTTATCGTTTAATTGGTTTTTTAGTCGTTAAATTGATAAAACTTTAATTATTTTAGGTAATATTAATTTTATGTAATGTAAAGATAGTAATGGAGCATAAAGTAAACCAAAAACGGAGTTAAATAAAACAAAAAAAAGACCACCGAAAGGTGGTCTTTTAATATATCGAGATTTCTAAAGTTTAGAAATAAATTATTTTACTTGTGCAACTATAGCTTTGAACGCCTCTGGGTTGTTCATAGCTAAATCTGCTAATACTTTACGGTTAAGCTCAATGTTGTTGGCTTTTAATTTTCCCATAAATTGAGAGTAAGACAATCCTTCTTGTCTAGCTCCTGCATTTATACGAGTTATCCATAAAGCACGGAAAGTTCTCTTTTTATTTCTACGGTCTCTATAAGCATAAGACATTGCTTTGTCCACCGCGTTTTTTGCTACTGTCCAAACGTTTTTACGACGTCCGAAGTATCCTTTTGCTTGTTTAAGCACCTTTTTTCTACGAGCTCTTTTGGCTACAGAATTTACTGATCTAGGCATAATTTAAATTTTTTAGTAGTAGGCGACCAATACCTGGTACTTTGTAATTTTATTTGATGATTCAAATAAAATTGCCCAACTCCTGGGTTTATAATAATTTTAACCGAATAGGCTTATTAAAACATGATTACTTTAAACGTAATTGTGTTAAAATATTAGCTTCATCATTTTTGTGCACTAATCCATCATGAGTTAATGCAAGCTTACGTTTTTTAGACTTCTTTGTTAAGATGTGACTTTTAAACGCGTGCTTTCTTTTAATTTTTCCAGTACCAGTAAGCTTAAAACGCTTTTTAGCACTAGATTTTGTCTTCATTTTAGGCATAATATCCTGTTTTTATTATAAAAATCTCGCTATATCTATATATAATATACTTCGAGATAGTTTTTACTATTTCGAAGTATATTTTTGAATTCTTTTAAAAAAAGAATTATTTTGCTTTTTTAGGAGCAATAAACATAATCATACGTTTACCTTCCAATTTAGGCATTTGTTCCACTTTACCTAATTCTTCTAGCTCTTGTGCTAATTTTAATAAAAGGATTTGTCCTTGATCTTTGTAAATGATCGAACGTCCTTTAAAAAACACATAGGCTTTTAGTTTTGCACCTTCTTTAAGGAATTTTTCAGCATGCTTCTTTTTAAAAGCATAGTCATGCTCATCCGTATTAGGTCCAAATCTAATTTCTTTAACAACTACTTTAGTTGCTTTCGATTTTAGGGCTTTGTCTCTTTTCTTCTGTTCGTAAAGGAACTTTTTATAGTCCATTATTTTACAAACAGGGGGTACAGCATTAGGCGAAATTTCAACAAGGTCAAGTTCTTGTTCCTCTGCTAAACGTAAAGCCTTACGTGTATCATATACACCAATTTCTACGTTATCACCAACAAGGCGAACTTCCTCTGCACGTATATATCGGTTGATCTTATGTGGATCTTCCTTTATTTCCCTAACAGGTCTTTTAGATCTTTTTCTTCGAATTGCTAT
Source organism: uncultured Aquimarina sp. (assembly GCA_947498765.1). Lineage (GTDB taxonomy): Bacteria > Bacteroidota > Bacteroidia > Flavobacteriales > Flavobacteriaceae > Aquimarina. The sequence continues at coordinate 36,713 of CANMLG010000024.1, read as the reverse complement.
GGCTAAAAATGTTTTTAATTAATATTACTTTTATCCGTTAAAAACGGTTAATGTTTTTTCTATTTCTTTTTTTATGACTTGAGCAAAAGCTTCAATACTCATACTCCCAAGGTCATCTTTGTTTCCATGTTGACGAACAGAAACGGTTCCTTCTTTCTCTTCATTTTCTCCAATAATAAGCATAAATGGATATTTGTTCATTTCTGCTTCTCGAATTTTTTTACCAATAGTTTCGTTTCTATTGTCTACAAGTGCGCGAATTTCGTGATTTTCTAGTACATTTAAAACTTTTTCGGCATATTTTTCGTATTTCTCACTCAATGACAATATAATAGCTTGTTCAGGCATAAGCCAAAGAGGGAAATTACCACCAGTATGTTCAAGTAAAATTGCTATAAAACGTTCCATACTTCCAAAAGGAGCTCTATGGATCATTACAGGCTGGTGTAATTCATTATCAGATCCTTTATATGTTAATTCAAAACGTTCAGGTAAATTGTAATCTACTTGGATGGTTCCTAATTGCCAACTACGACCCAAAGCGTCTTTAACCATAAAGTCAAGTTTAGGTCCATAAAATGCTGCTTCTCCAGTTTCAACAACATAATCTAGTCCTTTTTCTTTTGCAGCGTTTATAATTGCATTTTCAGCTTTTTCCCAGTTTTCAACACTGCCTATATATTTTTCAGGTTTGTCTAAATCTCTTACCGAAACTTGAGCAGTAAAATTCTCAAAACCTAATGATCCGAATACATAAAGTACTAAATCAATAACTTTTTTGAATTCATCATCCAATTGGTCTGGTGTACAAAAAATATGAGCATCATCTTGCGTAAAGCCTCTAACTCTAGTTAAACCGTGCAATTCACCACTTTGTTCGTAACGGTAAACTGTTCCAAATTCGGCAAAACGTTTTGGTAAATCACGGTAGGACCAAGGACCGCTTTTATAAATTTCACAGTGATGTGGGCAGTTCATTGGTTTTAGTAAAAACTCTTCGCCATCTGCAGGTGTTGTGATTGGTTGAAAACTATCTTCGCCATATTTAGCATAATGACCACTAGTTTCATATAATTCTTTTTGACCAATATGGGGGGTAACCACCATTTCATAACCTGCTTTTTTCTGTGCTTTTTTTAGAAAATTTTCAAGTCTTTCGCGTAAAGCAGCTCCTTTGGGTAGCCATAAGGGTAATCCTTGGCCTACGCGTTTTGAAAAAGTAAATAACTCTAATTCTTTTCCTAATTTTCTATGGTCTCTACGTTTAGCTTCTTCTAATAATTCTAAATAGGCTTTCAAATCCTTTTGTTTAGGGAATGAAGTACCGTATACGCGAGTTAATTGTTTGTTGTTTTCATCGCCACGCCAGTAAGCACCAGCAATACTCATTAGTTTCACAGCTTTTATGTAGCCTGTGTGCGGTAAGTGTCCGCCACGACATAAATCTGTAAATGTATCATGTTGTACAAAAGTAATTGTGCCATCTTCAAGGTTTTCAATTAATTCAACCTTGTATTCATTTCCTTGCTCTTTGTATTTGGTAAGGGCTTCTTCTTTAGATACTGAAGTTAATTCAAATGTATGTTTTCCGCGTGCAATTTCGAGCATACGCTTTTCAATAGCAGCAAAGTCTTTATCAGAAATAGATTTGTCTCCTAGGTCAACATCATAATAAAAACCATTTTCAATAGCAGGACCAATACTTAGTTTTACACCTGGATATAGTTGCTCTAGGGCTTGCGCTAGTACGTGAGCAGAAGAATGTCTAAAAGCAGTTTTCCCAGCTTCATCATTCCAAGTATAAAGTGTAAGTTTACCATCGGTGGTTAACTGGGTGCTAGTTTCAATAGTTGTTCCATTAAAATTTGCTGAAAGTACATTGCGGGCAAAACCCTCGCTAATATCTTTGGCTACATCCATAGCGGATATCCCGCTTTCGTAATTTCTTACCGATCCGTCTGGTAATGTTATATTGATCATAAAATACTTTAGTTAATGGCAGCAAATATAAATACTATTTTGTTAGTGTTGATTGATGTGATTTAAACTTTTTTCTATTGTTGTTTTTTTAAAAGAATTTTAGGGCTAAAAATTTAATTAACCACTACAGAATATATTCCATAGTGGTTAATTTTGGTATCTCGATTGGTTTAAAAATCTCTAATGCTTACTTCTCGATAATTAAATAAGCCTTTCTCTTTTATAATATCGGGAATTCCTTCGGGTAAAGCTTTTTCCCATCCAGGTTCGCGTTCTTTTATTTTTTGAAGCACTTCTCTTGAAAAAATATCTAAATATTTAGGATTGTAATTTTCAAGATCTTTAAGTTTTCTATTGTGTTTAAAGAATTTGTAGAGTTCCTTTACATGTTTGTCTAAAATAAGGTTGTGGCTATTGGTAATTTCACCTGTCTCGTGATTTTTTAGAGGATACATGTATACAATTAGGTCTTTATAAAATAATTTCCCAAAAGCTTCAAGGATACCACCACTTAAATGGCGATAGTATTTTTCATTAAAAATTTCAATAAAATTATTAACCCCCATGGCTAAGGACATTTTTTCCTTAGAGTAATTAGAAAAATATTCAACTAATTTATAATATTCTTTAAATTTAGAAATTAATACTGTTTGTCCTAAATTACAAAGTAATCTTGCTCGATCCATAAAGTCGGCTTCATCAATTTCACCTTCGGCCATAAGGTTTGAAAGTGTAATTTCGAAAACCACTTGTATTTTTTCGGGATTGACTTTGTCTTCTTTTTTAAACATGTCATATGAACATTCTAAAATATCCATATTAACTCTAGTTACGGGCCTGAAACTTCCGCGTAAAGCAAGAATATTTTTTTTGTACAAAATACGAGCGGGCAATACATTGTTTCCGTCTGGGCCAAACATAATGGCTTCAGTCATACCATTTTTAACTAATTGTAGACTCATTATTCGGTTGTCTACATTTTTAAAAACAGGTCCCGAAAAATTTATAGTATCAATTTCAAGTTTGTCCTTGTCAATATGATCATACAAGTATTGTAGTAACTTTCTTGGATTATCATATTTGTAATAAGCACCGTAAATCAAATTAACTCCTAGTAAGCCTAATGTGTTTTGTTGATGTCTGGCATCATTTTCGTGAAAACGAACATGTAAAATAATTTCATTGTATTCGGTTTGTTCTGGATCAGTCTGGTAACGAATACCTACCCAGCCGTGTCCTTTATATTTTTTAGCAAAATCAATAGTTGCTACTGTGTTGGCATAACTAAAAAAAAGCTTTTTTGGATGCTTTTCTCTAGAAATACGTTGCTCCATATGCTGCATTTCTTTTTCCAACATAGTACGCAAGCGCAATTCGGTAACATAACGGCCGTCTTTTTCTACCCCATAAATGGCATCACTAAAATCTTTATCATAGGCACTCATTGCTTTAGCAATAGTGCCAGAAGCTCCTCCGGCTCTAAAAAAATTACGAACGGTTTCTTGTCCTGCACCAATCTCATTAAATGTTCCATAAATGTGTTCATTTAAATTGACACGTAAACATTTACTTTTTATAGATGGAACCGGATCAAAATCACGATCACCAATAAGGGTAATAGCCATATGTAATATTTTATAGGTACGCGTAAAGTTACTAATCCATAATGGGAACAAAAAACACAATAACTAAATTTATGAAATTAATAATAGTATACTGTTTTCGTTTTAAAATGTTTTAATTTGCGAAAAAAATAAACGATTGAAAATAACATTTCTTGGTACTGGAACTTCTCAAGGTATTCCTATTATTGGAAGTACACACCCTGTTTGTTTGAGTGATAACCCCAAAGATAAACGCTTACGTTGTTCTGCTATGATTACATGGGATAATAATGTTTATGTAATTGATTGTGGGCCAGATTTTAGACAACAGATGCTAAGAGAAAATGTATCTAAAATAGATGGCATTTTATTTACACACGAGCATACTGACCATGTAATAGGTTTGGATGATATTCGGCCATTTTTTTATAAAGAAAAAAAGGATATTCCATTATATGCTGAACAGCGTGTTTTTGATGCTTTATCGAGTAGGTTTCATTATATTTTTGATTCTCAAAATAACTATCCTGGTACACCAAATGTACTTAGTACAGTAGTGGATAGTAATACTCTTATTGAGTTAAAAAATAAAAATGTGCAACCTATTGATATTATACATGGTAACTTGCCTATATTAGGTTATCGTTTTGATGGATTAGTGTATTTAACTGATGTAAAAACAGTGCCAGAACATTCTTTCGAGCATTTAAAAAATATTGATGTTTTAGTAGTTAATGCTTTGCGCGAAGAAGAACATTTTTCGCATTTTACACTTGATGAAGCATTAGCTTTTATTGAAAAAGTAAAACCCAAAAAGGCCTATTTAACACATATTAGTCATTTGTTGGGATTTCATGATGAAGTAGAGAAAAACCTACCTTCGAATGTATATTTGGCTTATGATGGTCTGGAATTAGAACTTAATTAATGGTTAAAATGAAAAGTAAAATATTTATTTATCTGTTTGCTTTGGCAGTATTGTATATTGTATTTCAGCATAGAAACGCAAGTAAAAAAATAGAATTAGATGCCAAACGAATTTCAAAACTTGAAAAAAAACTTGAAAAGGCACAAAAAGTAACCGATTCACTTGAAAACGAAACATTAGAATTAAGTTACTTTACATTACGTCATGACGAATATGCTTCAGAATATATTGAAGATACTGGAGTTAGTGTTCCTCAAATTGAAGGATTGGTATTAGATGCATTAATATCAAATAATAGTATTGATAAAGATAATCCTTTAATTCCTCTAGTAGGAATGAGTGGACCAACTCGTATTGATAGAGTGAAACTAATTAATCATAAATGGGCTATTGCAGATTTTACCGATAGTGAATATTGGGGTCAAGTATTGTATACCTATGATTTATCAAAGGATGGAACACTAAGTTTTAATACTATTGCTTCGCATTTATATCCAAAGCATTAATCATTATATTTTTTGATTAGCTTTTAGTTTGATAAAAGTATACATAACTGCATAGTTATTTTAAACAGGAATCAATAGTTGATGATTTCTGAATTAGTATATTTGATATTTATTAAAAACAGTAAATTAAACTAATGAAACTTTTACAAGGAAAGAACGCAATCATTACAGGAGCAAGTAGAGGTATAGGTAAAGGGATAGCTCAAATTTTTGCACAACATGGTGCTAATGTAGCATTTACATATAGCTCCTCTGCAGTAGCGGCCGAAGAATTAGAAAAAGAATTGATTGGGCTAGGAGTACAAGCTAAAGCGTATAAAAGTAACGCGGCAAGTTTTGAAGATTCTCAGGAATTAGTAGCTCAGATTCTTAAAGATTTTGAAGGAGGAATAGATATTTTAATCAATAATGCGGGAATAACAAAAGATAATTTATTAATGCGTATTAGCGAAGAAGATTTTGATACTGTAATTGAAGTAAACTTAAAATCTGTATTTAATATGACCAAAGCGGTACAGCGTACCATGTTAAAGCAACGAAAAGGGTCAATTATTAATATGAGTTCGGTAGTTGGAGTTAAAGGAAATGCGGGACAAACTAATTATGCGGCTTCAAAAGCTGGGATTATCGGATTTTCAAAATCAGTTGCCTTGGAGTTAGGTTCACGTAACATAAGATGCAATGTAGTAGCACCTGGTTTTATTGAAACAGAAATGACAGCTAAGCTAGATGAAAAGGTTGTTGAGGGCTGGAGAGCAGGAATTCCATTAAAAAGAGGAGGAACACCAGAGGATATTGCAAATGCTTGTGTATATTTGGGTAGTGACTTAAGTGCTTACGTTACAGGGCAAGTGCTTAATGTTGATGGAGGAATGTTAACATAATTTAATGCATCCTTACTAAAAGATATATTAAGTAATAACCCCTTTAATAAGGGAGATTAAAACAAAGAATTGTCTACACAAACAGTACTATTATTAATTGCAGCAGCAGTCGTAGCACTGTTAGTAGCTCTTTTTCAATATATATTTAAAGCGAAAAGTAAGTCGAAAAAGACATTGCTTTTCGCTTTTTTGCGTTTTTTAACCGTGTTTACCTTGTTGGTGTTACTGATAAATCCACAAATAACAATTACAAAGACACAAACAGAAAAGCCTGATTTAATATTACTTACTGATCAATCAAAATCAATAAATTATTTAAATCAAAAACAATCTATTGAGCAAGTACTTGATCAAATTTCAAATATTCCGGAATTAAAAGAGCGTTTTAATATCTTTAATTATAGATTTGGAAATCAGTTATCAGATAGTATTTCTGACAGTTTTAATGATGGACAAACTAAGATATATAATACATTAAAAGATATTCAAAAAATACATCGTAAAACACAATCACCAATTGTCTTATTAACAGATGGTAATCAAACATATGGTTCCGATTATGCTTTTTATAAAAGTAATTATGAGCAACCTATTTACAGTATTGCTTTTGGAGATACAACACGAGTAGATGATTTTAAAATTTCGAACGTAAATGCCAATAAATATGCGTATCTAAATAATAAATTTCCTATTGAGGTCTTAGTTAGTTACTCTGGAAAAACAACTAAGGAATCCCAATTACAAGTGTATAAAGGAAAGCAGTTGGTGTTTAAGAAAAAGCTGTCTTTTACTTCGCAAAAAACATCTGAATTTGTTAATTTTTCTATTAAGGCTTCACAAGTAGGTTTGCATAGTTATACTGCTCGTATTTTACCCTTTTCGGGAGAAAAAAATCAAGATAACAATAGTAAAAGTTTTGTAGTTGAAACTATAGATCAAAAAACAAATGTATTGTTAGTAAGTGATATTGTACACCCAGATATAGGTGCTTTAACACGAACTATAGAAAGTAATGAAAGACGTTCATTAACAGTTAAAAGGGCAAGTGAAGTTTCAAGTCTGGAAGGGTATCAATTATTAATTTTATATCAGCCTAAAGCCACTTTTAAACCAGTTTATGAAATGGCTGCTAATAAAAAGATTCAGTTATTCACAATAACTGGAAAGCAAACAGATTGGACATTTTTAAACAGATTAAAAAGAAACTATAAAAAAAATATTTCAACACAGCAGCAAGAAATTATAGCCACTCTAGCAGATAATTTTACAGTTTTTAATACTGATCAATTTAACTTAAATAATTATCCGCCTGTTGAGAATAGTTTTGGACAGGAGGCTTTAATACAGCCATACGAAGTTTTATTATTTAAAAAAATAGCAAACGTAGCAACAACCGATCCATTATTAGCCTTTTGGGAAAACAGTCCTGAAAATGAAGCTGTATTATTTGGAGAAGGTTTTTGGAAATGGCGTTTAGCAAATTACAAGCGAGATGGTGATTTTAAAAAGTTTGATGATTTTTTTGGTAAAATCATTCAGTTTCTATCTAGTAAAAAAGAAAGGAAACGTTTAGTAGCGAACTATGAATCTACTTATTACAGTGCCAATAACATAAAAATAACAGCAAGCTATTTTAATAAAAATTATGAATTTGATGTAAAGGGGAAATTACTGTTGAGTGTAAATGATGTAGAAACAAAGTTGACAAAAAAGTTGCCAATGGTATTAAAAGCTAATTATTATGAAGCCGATTTAAGTGATTTGCCACCTGGTAATTATACATTTACTATAAAAGTTGAAGGAACAAAATTAAAAACTGTAGGTCGATTTAATGTATTAGACTTTGATATTGAAAAACAATTTTTTAGACCCGATATTGAAAATCTTTCAGCGTTGAGCAAAAAGAATAAAGGGAATTTATTTTACCCTAATCAATTAAATGAATTGGTAACAACTTTGATTAGTAGTGAGCAGTTCAAACCAATACAGAAATCAAAACAAGAAAAACTTCCTTTAATATCATGGAAATTAATGTTAGGGTTATTGTTAGCTTTGTTAAGCTTAGAATGGTTTTTAAGAAAATATAATGGACTTATTTAGTTAGTCAATATATTCTTAAATTTATATCTATTAAGTAGTTAATTATTAATTAAACCAGTATTGTTGATTCAGTACTCAATATTCAAAAAATGGAAAAATTCCCAAAAGTAGCAGTGCCTTTTCTTATAGCAATTGTACTGACGGTTATATTTATTTCAAAATCAACCATAACTATCGATTCTGGTAAGGCAGGAGTTTTGTATAAAACTTTTGCCAATGGAGTTGTTACAGATGCACCACCATTAGGTGAAGGTTTTCATTTTATAGCTCCATGGAATAGCGTTATTTTATATGAGGTACGCCAGCAAGAAGTATTTGAAAAAATGCAAGTACTTTCGTCAAATGGATTAGAAATTAAATTGGAGGCTTCCGCTTGGTATAAACCTAAATATGGAGATTTAGGAAGATTACATCAAGAAAAAGGAAAAAATTATTTAGCTCGAATTATACAACCAGCAATTAGATCTGCAGCAAGGAGTGTAGTTGGTCGTTATACGCCAGAACAGTTGTATTCAAGCAAGCGAGATGTTATTCAAAAAGAAATTTATGATGAAACTAAAAAAATTGTAGAAAGACAATATATTGATTTAGAAGAAATATTAGTTAGAGATGTTACATTGCCTCCTACAATTAAAGATGCTATTGAACGTAAATTGAAACAAGAGCAAGAATCTTTAGAGTACGAGTTTCGTTTAACAAAAGCGACAAAAGAGGCAGAAAGACAAAAAATTGATGCAGAAGGGAAAGCAGCGGCAAACAAAATTTTAAGTGCTTCATTAACTGATAAAATTTTACAAGAAAAAGGAATACAAGCTACACTTGAATTAGCAAAATCTCCAAACTCGAAAGTAGTGGTTGTTGGTTCTGCAAAAGATGGTCTGCCTATTATTTTAGGCAAGTAATATGTCAAGAATTATTTATAATACCCCCACTCTTATAAGTGTTTTGGTGGGAATATTTTTATTAAGTCTTACCAGTTGTTCAACTTATTTAGGACCGGCTAATTTTGCTAATGAAGGTATGGTATACCAAAAACCAATGCAAAAGGGTGATACATTAATTAAAGCTAGTTACATTAAGGGAAGTTTTTTTAAAGGATTAACTTCTAATGATGATGTTAGCACTTTTGGATCTATTTCTTTAAATAAGAGTTATACAAAGAAAAAGATGGTGTATGCTTTTGGAGGTTACATTCATGTAGGGAATCTTGAAATAAAAGATAAAATATTTGATATTAATGATTCATCCAAAGAATTTGGTTTTAGTAGAGAGGTATTAGTAATAGATGATAAAAATTTTTATGGTGGAGGCATTTCTGGTGAAGTAGCCTTTACAATTCCTTTCAAAAAAATTGATTGGCGTATTGTTGGTGTCAAATTGAGTTTTCAATATGAAGATGGAAGCTATGCTAGGTTAAGAAAACGTTTAGAGCGTTTAGATATTTTTGAAGATCCCGACCCTCTTCCTTTTCAAGGTTCAGATGAATTTATTGATTTAGCACCCAATAAAATTAGTTTTAATGCCAGTGGTATAAGTGAACTAGTATTTAGGATAAATGAAAAATCCGATTTAGGACTTTGGGGTAGTATGGGTGTAGGTAATCAATTATTTACAACAGCTACAGGGGTTTATTTTTCGTATAATAAAATTATAGGTATAGGTAGTTGCCATGCAAGTGTTTCTCAAGGGCTACTTTTAAGTTTAGGTGTTAGTTATAAGTTGTGATTTGCTTAAAATAGATGTAAATTTCTATTTTATATTATAGCTTTTTATATTTATTAACGCAAGCTTCAAAACAAGTAGAGTAAATTAAAAAGCTTTCTTTTTGAAGTGAAAAGATATGATTATACCCCAAAAGTAATTAAATAATAAGGTTTAAGTTTGCGTACAGTAAAGTAAAAAAAGCTATTGATATATAATCAGTAGCTTTTTTGTTATTTTCGCTGCTTTAAAATAGGACTATGATTTCAGTAGATAATTTAGCAGTAGAATTTGGTGGTGATGCTTTGTTTAAAGATGTTGCTTTTACTATTAATGAGAATGATAAAATTGCATTAATGGGAAAAAATGGAGCGGGAAAATCTACAATGATGAAAATTATTGCAGGTGTTCAAAAGGCAACACGAGGAGGTGTAAGGTGTTCTAAAGATATAGTAATTGCATATTTACCACAACATTTACTTACTCAGGATGATTGTACGGTAATGGAAGAAGCCTCTAAAGCATTTAGTCATGTTTTTGAAATGCGTGATGAAATGGATCGCCTGAATAAAGAACTTGAAACACGAACAGATTATGAATCTGATGCGTATATGAAAATCATAGAAAAAGTTTCGGAACTTGGCGAAAAATTTTATGCTATTGAAGAGATAAATTATGAAGCCGAAGTTGAAAAAGCCTTAAAAGGTTTAGGTTTTAAAGCAGAAGATTTACAACGTGCAACGAGTGAGTTTAGTGGAGGATGGAGAATGCGAATTGAACTAGCTAAAATTTTACTTAAAAAACCAGATCTCATTTTATTGGATGAGCCTACAAATCATGTTGATATTGAATCTGTAATTTGGTTAGAGGATTTCCTTTTAAACAAAGCCAAAGCAGTAATGGTAATTTCTCATGATAAAACATTTATCGATACTATTACCAATCGTACTATCGAAATTACTATGGGGCGTATTTATGATTATAAAGCTAATTATACGCATTATTTACAATTACGTCAAGATCGAAGAGCACATCAAATAAAAGCTTATCAAGAGCAACAAAAATTTATAGCCGACACCCAAGCCTTTATAGATAAATTTAAAGGCACCTATTCTAAAACAAATCAAGTTAAAGATAGAGAGCGCATGCTGGAAAAGTTGGATATAATTGAAATTGATGAAGTAGATACATCAGCACTAAAGCTTCGTTTTCCTCCAGCCCCCCGATCAGGAGATTATCCTGTAACAGTTAAAGACCTTTCCAAAAAGTATGATGACCACGTAGTTTTTAATAATGCCAATATGTCTATTTCTAGAGGAGAGAAAGTATCGTTTGTTGGTAGAAATGGTGAAGGAAAATCAACCATGATTAAAGCGATCATGAATGAAATTGAAGTAGATGGAGTTTGTGAGTTAGGACATAATATTAAAGTGGGATATTTTGCTCAAAATCAAGCTTCATTATTAGATGAAAATTTAACCATTTTTCAAACTGTAGATGAAGTAGCTAAGGGAGATGTTCGAACCCAGATTAAAAATATTTTAGGTCGATTCATGTTTAAAGGGGATGATATTGAAAAAAAGGTAAGTGTACTTTCGGGAGGAGAAAAAACTAGGTTAGCTATGGTGAAATTATTATTAGAACCTGTTAACCTTTTAATTTTAGATGAACCTACAAATCATTTAGATATTAAATCGAAAGATGTGTTAAAGGAAGCTTTACTTACGTTTGATGGGACATTAATATTGGTATCACATGATCGTGATTTTTTAGAAGGCTTATCAAAAAAGGTTTTTGAATTTAAAAACAAAAGAGTTATTGAACATTTTGAAACGATAGACGATTTTTTACAGCGTAACAGAATTGAAAACTTAAAGCAAATAGACTTACAGAAATAGGTTTTATGAGTATTTAATCGATTTTATTTTTTAAAATTAACATAATATTAGGGTAATCATTCTAAAAATGTATTTTTGGAATTTAATACTTAAAATAGCCTATGTATAAATATTACTCAGGTAGTAAATTTATTTTTACTTGGATAATCATTTGTTTTTCGTCGTTACTAACATCTGCTCAAACCGATATTGAAATAAGTGCTGGAATTAAAGGAAAAGTAGTTGATCAATTTGGTGCACTTCCAGGAGCTAAAGTATATGTGAAAGAAACTGGAATTAAGGTAGAGACTGATTTAGAAGGTACTTTTTTTTTGAAGCATGTACCTGGTAAATTTACACTAAAGGTTGATTACTTATTGTATGAGTCTTTTGAAGAAATTGTCGATTTAAAACCCAAAGAAGTTTTAGAACTTACAATTAATTTATTGCCAGAATTATCTGAAGATCAGCCAATCCTATTAGGATCAAGATCTAAGCCCAAAACATCATCTGAAACAATTGCTCCTGTAGATGTTATTTATCCAAAGGATATAGCTAATTCTTCGCAAATGGAGTTAAGTCAACTACTGCACTTTTTAGTGCCTTCATTTCATTCAACACATCAGACCATATCTGATGGGACAGACCATATTGATCCAGCAACATTAAGAGGTTTGGGACCAGATCAATTATTAGTGCTAATTAATGGAAAAAGAAGACATTCATCATCGTTAGTAAATGTAAATGGTACAATAGGTAGGGGATCTGTTGGTGTTGATTTTAATGCAATCCCTATTGCTTCTGTAGATCGTATTGAAGTTTTACGAGATGGCGCAAGTTCTCAATATGGTTCTGATGCAATTGCTGGGGTTGTAAATATTATTTTAAAAAACCAAATAGAGAATATAGTTATTGAAAGTATTGCTCGCATCAATAAAAAAGGTGATGGGAAAACTATGTATACTTCTGGAAATGTGGGTTTTAATTTAGGTAAAAAAGGTTTTGTAAATGTTTCTGCAGAATATAGAGATCGTGAGGCAACTAACAGATCTGGGAATTATACTGGTCAAGTATTTGGCCCTAATGAAACTGAAGCTGAATTAAATAATTTTTTTAAACAAACAGGTTTTACGGATCGTAGAGTTATGGAAGTAGGTAATGCAGCTACTCGGAATATAGCATTACAATTTAATTCAGAATTTAAGGCAAGTAAACATGCAACAATTTATGCTTTTGGAGGTAGAAATTACAGAGAGGGTAGGGCACGAGCTTTTTACAGATTTCCAAATGAAGAAAATAATGTCATAGTAGAACTATTTGAATATGGTTTTTCACCGGAAATTTTTACAGATATACAAGATGATGCAATAACACTTGGAATTAAAGGGAAAAAGCAAGCTTGGAATATAGATTTTAGTCATACGATAGGAGAAAATATTTTAGATTATACCGTTAATAATTCGAACAATGCATCATTAGGAATAGTTTCTCCTAAAACCTTTTATGCAGGAGGATTTATTTATAATCAAAATGTAACAAATTTAGATTTTTCAAAACCTTATGACTTTTTAGAAGGATCTAATATTGCTTTTGGAGCTGAATTGCGAGTTGAAAATTATCAAATTATTGCTGGAGAAGAAGCTTCATATATAAATGGAGGGGATACTTTTTTAGAAAATGGCATAGCTATTCCAAAAAGTATTGGAGCTCAGGGTTTTCCCGGATTTATGCCTGAAAATGAATTAAATAAATTTAGAACAAATAGTTCTGGTTATATTGAAATTGAATCTAAGATCAATACTCAATTATTAGCTGTTTTAGGAGGCCGTTATGAGACTTTTAATAAATTTGGATCTCAAGGTACCTGGAAAATAGCCACTCGCTATAAGCCAACTGTTAATACTACATTTAGGGGCTCGCTGTCAACAGGTTTTAGAGCGCCTTCATTACATCAGTTTTATTTCAATAATACAAGTATTCAATTTTCAAATGGGGAGGCTTTTAATGTAGGGACTTTTAATAATTCAAGTGCAGCAGCGGAAAGTTTAGGGATTGAATTTTTACGACCTGAATTATCAAAACATTTTAGTTTAGGTTTTACTACAAAATTATTTGATTCATTTAGTATATTTATCGATAGCTATATTGTAAATATTAAAGATCGTATTGTATTATCTAATCCAATAGACGACGGTTTTGAGGAGTTATTAGAGCCTTTCAATTTAGATAGAGCTCAATTTTTTACAAATGCCATTGATACTCGTACTATTGGATTAGATGTTAAATTGGATTATAATAGGCTTTTAGGTAAAGGGAAATTATTTTCAACGATATCAGCAAATTTTACGAATACTGAAATTATTGATAACCCAAGAACATCCGATCAAATTGCTGCTCAAAATCAAGAAATTTTTAACAGAGAAGAACGATCAAGAATTGAAACGGGACAACCAACCTTTAAAATCAATTTTTTAAATACATATGATATTGATAAGTTCTCAATTATTTTAAATAATAATCTATTTGGAAGCGTTACATATAAACATCCCAAAGATGGTGATTCTAATAATTGGACATTAAATGAATTTACAGGTAATATTGAAAGCCGAGATCAAAAGTTTTCACCTAAACTAATTACTGATATTTCATTAACCTATAATTTAAACGATTTTGTACATTTTTCAGTAGGAGCAAATAATGCTTTTAATGTATTTCCAGATAAGCATAAGCATTCTGATAATGTTAATGAAGGAAGATTTATTTTTAGTAGACGCGTACAGCAATTTGGCATTCAGGGAGCAAACTATTTTGCAAGACTATTATTAAAACTATAATTAAGTTTGAAGTATAAAATCATTTGTATATTATTCCTTTTTTTGTTTTTTAGTAATAATGTATTACTAGCCCAAACTAATGACGACCAATTAGTAACAAAAAAACGTGCTATATATATAATGAATATAGCTGGACAAGTTTCTGGATATAAAAAAAATAATAAAAAGTTTGTTATAGGTATACTTCAGGACAAAACCACAGCTCGGGCTTTGTTTATGAGTTCTGCAAAAAGAAAGATAAATAGAAAATCTATTGATATTCAGCTTCTAGAAAGCCTTGATGAGCTAAAAAACATTGACGTATTATATGTAAATAAATCATATGGTTTCAAAATTGATGCTATTTTATCACAACTAAAAAAGCACTCTACCTTGCTCATTTCTGAAAATTATAATTTTGAACCATCAATGATTAATATATCTAATCTAAAAGGAGATTTTATTATTGATGTTAATGTTAATGTCATGTCAAAATATGGCTTTACTGCTTCATCAAGTTTATTAGAAAGTTCATTAAAATCAGCAAAAAATTGGAAACAATTATACGCACGAACTAAAATTGTAGCTCAAGAACAAAAACAAACTTTAAAAGCACAAGAAGAAGAATTAAAAGAACAACGCAAAGAAGTTTTTATAAAAGAAATAGAATCTTTTAGTAAGGATTTAAAAATTGAAGAAGAGCAAAAAAGAGTAGAAGATTTACAAAAGTTAACAATTACACAGCGCGTCAAATTTAAAGAAACTAAAGGACTACTTAAAGAACTTGAAAATAGATATAGTATTCAAAAAGCATTGGTTACTTCAAAAGAAAGAGAATTGATTAATCAAAAAAGTTTAATAGAAAAACAATCTAATTTTTTAGAAACACAAGAAAAGCAAATTCAATTGCAAAGAGAAATTCTTGGAGAACAAGAAGAAAAAATTTCCCAACAACGTAAAATAAATTGGTTACTTATAACATTAGTGGTTTCAGTCTTACTTTTTTTATTTTATTTTTATAAAACACGCCAAAAAGAAAGACTATTAATTAAAAATTTAGAGCAAAAAAATACTGAAATAGCTCAAAAATCAAAAATATTATCAAGGCAAAATAGCGAACTAGAGCAATTTGCTTTTATTGCTAGTCACGATTTACAAGAACCGCTACATACAGTTACAAGTTTTTCTAATTTTTTATTGGAAGATTACTATGATCAATTAGATGATATGGGAAAAGAAAACCTTGTCTATATAAAAGAAGGTTGTGATCGAATGTCTATTTTGATTCGGTCATTATTAGATTATTCGCGAATAGGAACTAATAGAAAATTAGAGGTTATTAATAGTACCGAGTTATTACAAAATATTATTAAGAATTTCAATGCTACTATTAATGAAACTGGAGCGAAAATTATTTTAGGAGTAATGCCGGAAATAAAAGGCTACAGAGTAGAATTAGGTTTGTTATTTCAAAATTTAATTTCAAATGCTATAAAATTTCGAAAGCATGGTCAAGTTCCAATAGTTACTATTTACGGAACAAAATTGCCTAAAAATAAGGAATATAGTCACCGATGGGAATTTTATGTAAAAGATAATGGTATAGGTATTTCAAAAAAACACCAAAGTGATATATTTAATATTTTTAAACGATTGCATGCCCGACATGAGTATGAAGGAACCGGTATTGGTCTAGCCCATTGTAAAAAAATAGTAAGTTTTCACCATGGTAATATTTCAGTAAAATCAGAAAAAGGAAAAGGGGCTACTTTTTCATTTACTATTCAGTTTAAAGATGAGCCAGACACTATTGAAGAAATTTAGAATAGTTTGATAATTTAAAAAACCTAATGATTAGGATTTTATTTTTTTATTTTCAAACAGATACTGTTTTAGAGTACTCCATAAAATAAGACTTAAAACGTTCTATTTTTGAAGGTATTTTTTCTGCATACAATACAAACTGACATTTTTTGATACTCTGAGTAATGGATAAAAGTGCAGTGTATGCTAAGTCAGGGATTAAAAATTCGGCGTCATCAACACTAAATATTTTTAGTTGAGAAACACTTACTCCATTCAATAAAAATAATTTTTTCATTGTTTTAGGAGTAGAGATTAGAATATCTATACCCATAAAAATTTCAGATTTTTGAACATCAATATGTAGTTGTTCATAACTTACATATACCCTTAATGAAGTATGCTTAGTATATTTTAAAAAGGCATCATACAACTCTAGAGCCTTTTGTTTGTTTTCAACTAAAACTACTGCTCTTGGAGCATTTCCTGTAGCTTCACATTTTAATTTTTGTAATGTTGTAAGGATAAGTGTAGTTGTTTTTCCTTCTTTTTCAGGAGCTGTACAAAATACATTAGCTCCACTTTTTATTACAGGAATACTTTTACTCTGAAAAACTGTAGGTGATGTAAATTCAAATGAATGTAACTTTTCTTGTAAATGAGGATGTAATTTTTTAAAAGGCATAAAATTAAAAGGATGACTATCTTATTAAAAGAGATAATGATAAATACAAATATACTATCAAGAAATCAAATAAATGGATAGTTTAGCTTTTACTTTAATACATATTTTGTAAGAATGTTTGGCTCAGAATATGTTTTAATACCCTAAAATTTAACAAAAAAATGATTGAAATAAGCATAACAATTAAGTAAATGTTATGCTTATTTTTAAATTTATTGAAGAGATTAAACTAAAATTAAACAAATTGCCCTAAAATGTTTTCAAAAAGTTCTTGTTTTCCACTGGTAGTAGGTAATTCTCCATTTTTGTGAGCTATAGTATACAGATCTTCAAATGAAAGTTGACCTGATTCAAAAGCTTTTCCATTTCTAGAATCAAATGAGCTATAGCGTTTATTGCGTAATAGTTGATAATCAGATTCATTAATAATTCGATCAGCAGCCAATAAGGCTTTAGCAAACGTATCTGCGCCACCTATATGTGCTAAAAATAAATCTTCCATATCAGTAGAGTTTCTTCTTATTTTAGCATCAAAATTAATGCCTCCACCTTGTAAGCCACCAGCTTTTAAAAATACCAACATGGCTTCGGTAGTCTCTAGGACATTATTGGGGAATTGGTCTGTATCCCAACCATTTTGATAATCACCTCGATTGGCATCAATGCTTCCTAGCATATTAGCTTGAACAGCTACATCCATTTCATGTTGCATAGTGTGATTAGCTAAAGTCGCATGATTAACTTCTAAATTAAGTTTAAAATCGTTTTGTAAGCCGTGTTTATTTAAAAAGCCTATAACTGTAGAAGCATCAAAATCATACTGATGCTTTGTAGGTTCCATAGGTTTGGGTTCAATAAAAAAGTTTCCCTTAAAACCTTTACTGCGCGCGTACTCTTTGGCAGATTTTAAAAATTGCCCCATATGATTAAGTTCACGTTCCATATCGGTATTTAGTAAGGACATGTAGCCTTCACGACCACCCCAAAACACATAGTTTTCTCCATTGAGTTCCATGGTAGCATCTAAAGCGCATTTTACTTGAGCTGCAGCTCTAGCGAGCACATTAAAATCTGGATTAGTAGCAGCACCATTCATATATCTAGGGTTTGAAAAACAATTGGAGGTTCCCCATAATAGTTTAACGCCACTGGCTGCTTGTTTTTCTTTCAAATAAGTTACAATTTCTTTTAATCTATCTTCAGATTCTTGAATTGTAGCTCCTTCATCTATTAAATCAAAATCATGAAAGCAGTAATAGTCAAATCCCATTTTTGTAATAAACTCAAAGGCAGCATCGGCTTTGTCTTTAGCAGCTTGTATGGGATCTGTTGCTTGATCCCATTCAAAATTTTGTGTACCAGCGCCAAAGGGGTCAGCACCTTGTCCACAAAATGAATGCCAATAGGCTATAGAAAATTTAAAATGTTCGCGCATGCTTTTGCCTGCTACTAGTTGATCTGGATTATAATATTTAAAGGCTAAAGGATTTTTGGAAGTATTTCCTTCAAATTTTATTTTACCAATACCTTTAAAATATTCTTTGTTTCCCAATGTTATCATTTTTTAAGCTTTAACTAGTTTGATTAATTTTTAAGATAAGTTCATTTTTCCATGTATTGTAAGCATGGATAAGTTGTGTTTTTATATTTTTTTGAGGGGTGTATTTTTTAACAAAATCATTTTTATTTGTAATACTACCAATGGTATTAGTGGTGTCATTTACATTAGACGAGGCACGTGCAGCTCCTATGGCGCCTGTGGTATTATATAATTTGATATCAATATTGATAAGTGTTGCAATTGTAGTTGAAAATATTTCGGATTGGAATAGGTTGTCGTTCCCTGCTTTTATTACTTTAATAGGTGTATTGTCTTTTTTCATTATATCTATTCCGTAAACAAAAGCAAAAGCAATACCTTCTAATGCAGCACGACAAAAATGTGCTTTATGATGTCTGTTAAAATCTACATTGATAAAATGAGCTCCAATATGTTGGTTTTTAAGCATACGCTCAGCTCCATTTCCAAAGGGTAAAATAGTCAATTCATTGCTTCCGATAGAAATTTGTTCAGCTAAATTATTCATTTGAGTATAGCTAGAAACATCAAAATTTTCTTTAAGCCAACGATATAAAATACCAGCTCCATTTACACATAAAAGTTTGCCTATTTTAGGGTTTTCAAAAGAGTGATTAACATGAGCAAAATTATTGATGCGCTCATACTCGTTATTTTTTAAATTGTCAGTTACGGCATATACAACACCAGAAGTGCCTCCTGTGGCTGCTATTTCGCCTGGTTGCAATACATTTAAAGCAAGTGCATTATTAGGTTGATCACCAGCTCTATAGTTTATTTTTGTTCCAATAGCTAAGCCAGAGTCAAGTGCTCCTTTTTTGTTTACTTTGGCTTGGGTTCCGAAAGAGGGAACAATATCGGGAACTGTAGTTTCGGGTATACCAAACTGTTTTAATAATGTTTTAGAAATACAGTGAGTTTTAAAGTCCCAAAAAACACCTTCGGATAGGCCAGTAATAGTGGTATTTATTTTTCCCGTAAGGCGATAAGCTATATAATCTCCTGGAAGCATAAACTTATGAATTTGTTTAAAAATTTCAGGTTCATTTTCTTTCACCCACTTTAGTTTTGATGCCGTGAAATTTGCTGGGGAATTCAATAATGATTCTTTACAATAAGAGGAACCAAGGATATTAAATGCTTTTTGTCCAATAGTAACAGCTCGACTATCACACCAAATTATAGAGGGCCTTAGTACCTTTCCATTTTTGTCAACTAAAACAAGTCCATGCATTTGATAGGCAATACCTATAGTTGTAATTTCTTTTGGAGCTACATTATTTTCATTGAGTAGTCGTTTAGTGGCTGTACATACATGTGAAAACCAAATTTCGGGATCTTGTTCGGCCCATCCATTTTGTAATGCAGTAATATGCATTTCATTTTCAGGTTCTTGTATAACATGTATGTTATTTCCTGTTTTTTTATCAACTAAAGCGGCTTTTATGGATGAGCTTCCGATATCATACCCAATACTGTACATTTATATATATTTTAAGCTATTCATGAAAATAATCTTTTTTGATTAATGTTTAAAACTGTAAAGTATAGTAAAACTATTCTTTAGCAGTATGAATAGCATTTTTAACCATTTGTTATAGGTTAAAATTATATAAATAAAGATATCTAAGTAGGGGGTAAATTCATTTTATATAAGTGTCAAATAATGTAGTATTTAGTTCATGTCCTCCATTATGATTGGTAATATTTATAGTTGGAAATATGAGCTTGATCCGTTCTTCTTGCTTTAAAACATTTTTTTTGTCAAAAATTGGATCATTAGACCCTACAGAATGATGAAAAATAACTTGCTTATTAAGATGATTAAAATCATTCGCTGTTAATTCTTTTGGAAAAACACCAGAAATTAAAATTAATCGATTACAATCCTGTTTTTTTTTAGCAATCCAGCGACTTGCTATGCTAACCCCTTGCGAATAGCCTAATACAATTAATTTGCAATTTGATGGAATTTTTTCATATTCCATTACGGCATCAATATAATTTAATACATTTTCGGTATCAATCAGTGTATTTTCTTTAGTCAACCAACTGGCACCAACTCTTCGATATTGATCATCTTTATAATATTTAGAGGGGGCTTGGGGGCAAATGATATAATTTTCTTTTGTATTAAGAGATGAAAAATGCCTAATAAAAAATTGGCTTAAGTAACCAATACCATGAAACACTATCCAAACATTTTTTGTTTGATGGGTAAGCTCATTTAGGGTGTCATAAGTATTTGTTGAACTGTAGGTAACTTGTTTTTGCATTATGAAATACCTGTAATAATTGGAGCTGTCGAAAAATCTTCCCCTTCTATAGGAGCACCATGTAAACGGCTCAACATGGATAGCTGACCAATATGAGTTAGAATATCTGAAAAAGGTCCTTGAATTAAAGGCTTAGATTCATTAAACGAAAGTTCTTTATCTGCTAATAAGGTATCAAGTTTGGCTAATTCACTTACAAATAAATTGGTCTTATCTGTAATGTCATTGGCATCTTTTATAGAAGGAGCTTCGTATTTATCTAAACTAATTAATGTTCTTGAATAACATAAAACATCATACATATGATCAATAATATTGTTTGGAGTTCTGGCTTCGCCTCCTACATTAAATAGACCAAAACTGGTTTCGGTGGTACTTAATGATTTTTTAAACCGGTATAAAATAGTGGAAAGGGTATGTCTTAGAAATGGATTTTTCATTTTTTTAGAATTAATTATTTAAATAAAAATAGCAATTTTCCTTTTTAAAAGGGAAATTGCTATGTCATTACATAAAAATAAATAAATTACTTTTACGTCTATGTATTAAACTATGAAAATAAGATTATTTAAATAATTCTTTTTCAATTAAATTGGGGATATTTAATAATTTTAAAATTTTGTCTATATCCTCGTTATTTTTTTGATCATTAATTGTGTGGACGCCTCCTAAAAAATCCATTCCTAAATAATACGCGGTTTTAGAAAAAGGAAGCCAAAATAATTCATTTAAATGATTTCCGATTGATGTAGTTACTACCGCCATGTTTTTACCTTTAAGTTTTTGACCTAAATTTTTCTCAATTGTAATAATATCAGTTAACCTATCAAAAAACACCTTCATAATTCCACTCATGGCATACCAATATACAGGGGTAGCAAACAGTAAATTATCATACTCATGCACTATTTTGTTAATAATTTTAAGAAAATCATCACTCTTGTTTTTATGTTCATAATCAAAATAAGTTATTTGGTAATCATTTAAATTAATTACATCAATAGAATGATTGGCTTGATTAACAATACTATCAGTTAGTAACTTAGTATATCCACAATTGTTAGAACTCCCTAAAATAATAACAGTTTTCATATAAAACATTTATTAAAGAACGCACATACTAAAATTTAGTTGCGTTGAAATAGAAAAACTTTTACATCCTAAAATGAAAAAACTTAAGAGAATAAATCAATAAAGTTTCGTAAGAGAGATTAATTTATGGATGAATATGTATTTTTGAAATATATTAGGTTATCATATAATAATTTTTCCTATGACAGAAGAACAAAAGCAACTGATATTAAAAACGTGTAATGCGGGATGTAAAAACACATTAATGGAAACCTTAGATATTTCTTACATTGATGTGGGGGATGATTATTTGATAGCAAAAATGCCAGTAAATTCTCGAGTATATCAACCTGATGGAGTGTTGCATGGTGGCGCTATGGTTGCTTTAGCAGAATCAGTAGGAAGTGTTGCGGCTTATGTTTTTGTAGACTATACTAAATTTATGATTCGTGGTTTAGAAATAAGTGCGAATCATGTAAAAAGTGTACGTGAAGGATTTGTTTATGGCAAAGCGACACCTATACACAAGGGAAGAACAACTCAATTATGGCAAATAAAAATTACTAATGAAGCTGATGAATTAATTTCAATTATAAAGCTAACTACTATTGCGCTTCCAAAAAAGTAATATGCTATTAGAACATTTTTTCGAGAGAATATCTACACACTGGAACGATAAACTTCCGTTTGTGATTTTTAAAAAACCTAATGAAAAAAACATATCAGCTTATTTAAATAAATCAAGCGAAGTAATAAAGGGAAATGAGTTTAAAGAAGCCGGTTTTGTATTTAGTCCTTTTGTAGACTCAAGTAAAAATGCAATTTGGTTTTCTGCCGCTTCATCAGATATATTTACTGCCGAATTAAATAGCAATGAATTTGTAAATAGATCAGTAACTCATTTTAATGAAACTGATGATAATAAAGAGAAACATATATCTAGAATAGAAAAGTCTTTAAAAAAACTTAGCTCTGGAGCATTACAAAAAGTTGTTATTTCAAGAGTTGAAACATTAATTATAGACAAACAAACTCCTATTGAATGGTTTAAAAACATGTGTAGCTTATATCCTAATACATATTGTTATTGCTGGTATCATCCAAAAGTAGGTATGTGGTTAGGAGCTAGCCCCGAAACCTTAATTTCTTTACATAAAAATTCTTTTAAAACTATTGCTTTAGCAGGTACTATGGCATATCAAGGAACAACAAATGTACAATGGGGTGCCAAGGAAAAGGAAGAACAGCAAATGGTTGTAGATTCCATGTTAAATGTATTAAAATCTGTTGTGTCAACTATTGAAAAAGGGGAAACTGTTACTCAAAAAGCAGGCAGCTTATTACATTTAAAAACTATAATTAAAGGAAGCCTAAAAAAAGCAAATCAATTAGGGGAATTAGTTGAAATATTACATCCAACTTCGGCAGTATGTGGTTTACCCCAATTAAAAGCTCAAGCATTTATTTTAGCTAATGAAGGTTATAATCGAAATTTTTATACAGGTTATTTGGGTGAATATAAGCCAGAGGAAAATACTGAATTGTATGTAAATTTACGTTGTATGGAAGTAGCGGAAAAGCAAGTGAAAATATATGT
Source organism: uncultured Aquimarina sp. (assembly GCA_947498765.1). Classification (GTDB taxonomy): domain Bacteria; phylum Bacteroidota; class Bacteroidia; order Flavobacteriales; family Flavobacteriaceae; genus Aquimarina. The sequence continues at coordinate 13,309 of CANMLG010000024.1, read as the reverse complement.
GGGAGGAGGCATTACTACGGCTTCTGATCCGGTTTTAGAATGGGAGGAAACAGTAAACAAATCAAAAATAATGAAAGCTGTTTTATAAATTTTAAGCAAAAAATAGTATTCTATTTTGTAGGATTGTATTTTTGAGCAATTCTAAATTATGAGTAAAAAAATAATTTCAGCTATTCCTCTAGCGCAACAAATAATAGCAATAAGTAAGTCTAAAAATCTTAAGCATATTGTTATTTCACCTGGATCTAGAAACGCACCACTAACCATTAGTTTTAGTAATGATCCTTTTTTTAAATGTTATAGTATTGTTGATGAACGATGTGCTGCTTTTTTTGCTTTAGGTATTGCACAACAAACAAATGAAGCCGTAGCTTTGATTTGTACATCGGGGAGTGCTTTACTTAATTATTACCCAGCTATTGCTGAAGCTTATTATAGCGATATTCCTTTGGTAATTTTAAGTGCCGATAGACCTAAAGAACATATTGATATTGGAGATGGCCAAACTATTAGGCAGGAAGGAGTGTTTAAAAATCATATTTTACATGAAGCTAATTTATTTAACAATAGCGGCTATTCAGATAATTTATTAAATACTAATTTTAGTAAAATAATTAAAGCTATTGATGTTGCTGGAAATCAAAAAGGACCTGTACACATAAATATTCCTTTTTATGAGCCTTTATATAATACAATTGAAATTGATAAAAAGGATGAGCATGAATATGAATTTAAGAATGATGTTAGTCCTTACAACGGTAATAAGGAAACACAATCCATTTGGAATAAAGCTAATAGAAAATTAGTTTTAGTCGGTGTATTAGCACCTAATCAAATAAGTGACGCTTGCCTTGATCGTTTACTTAATGATCCCAGTGTATTGGTATTAACCGAAACTACTTCAAATTTACATCATAACAAAGCTATACCAAGTATTGATCAATTAATAGCTAAATTGACTGATGAAGAATTTAAACAATTACGTCCAGAACTTTTATTAACCTTTGGAGGACTTATTGTTTCAAAAAAAATAAAAGCCTTTCTTCGAGAATATACGCCAAAAATACATTGGCATGTAAATTCTAAAAAAGCTTATGATACATACGGTTGCTTAACATTACATATAAAAACTAACCCTCAATTTTTTCTTGATTCAATACTGGAGGATAATCATGAAATTTCAGCCTCAAGTTACCAGAGCTATTGGTTAGCCCAATATAGACAACGCTTACAAGGGCATAATAAATATATAAAGAGTATTCCTTATTCAGATTTGTCGGTTTTTAATCAAATTTTTAATCAGTTTCCCCAAGAAGCGCATTTGCAACTTAGTAATAGTTCAACCATTCGTTATACACAATTGTTTAAATTACCTAAAGGAGTAGATGTATTTTGTAATAGAGGAACCAGTGGTATTGATGGCAGTACAAGTACAGCTGTAGGAGCCTCAATTATTAACCCTAAATTACCAATTTTAATTACAGGCGATTTAAGCTTTTTTTACGATAGTAATGCCTTGTGGAATAATTATATACCCAAAAATTTTAAAATTATCATTATAAATAATGACGGAGGTGGAATTTTTAGAATCTTGCCTGGGAATAAAGAGGCTACTTATTTTTCTACATTTTTAGAGACAACACACCAACTGAAAGCAGATAAATTAGCAGCGATGTTTAACTTCAATTATAACTTTACTAATGGAGAAGATTTAAGTTCAAAATTAACTGCTTTTTTTAATGCAAAGGGCAAACAAATATTAGAGATTCATACGCCTCGTCTGGTAAACGATGCAGTTCTTCTAAAATATTTCTCAAAAATTAGAGAATAATATCAGAATTTAATAATTTTCTTTTGTTTAGCATGAATAAACGTTATATTTGAGTATAACACTAAGTATTTAATTAAACCATTAAAAATGAGTAAAAGAGACGAATTAATCACAAAGTACGCAGCTGATCTTAAGGATAAATTAAATCAAACTCCAGATATGGATTTGCTAACTAAAGTAACTATTGGTTGTGGACCATCAATTTATAATAAAGATGCTTCAACTGTTTCAGGAAGTGATGAAACAGAAATTGCTACGGTTAAAAATAATTTTTTAATTAAAAAATTAGGATTGTCAGACGGACCAGAATTAGATTCGGCTATTGAATCTGTTATGGAAGCTTATGGAAAATCAAATAGATCAAAATACAGAGCGGTTGTATATTATTTATTAACTAAGCATTTTGGAAAAGAAGCTGTTTATAATAAATAACTGATAATAGTGTAATGTTCTGAATAAGCATTACAAAAATTATATAATAATTGAAAAAGGTAGCAATTAAAAATTGCTACCTTTTTTATTATTGTAGATTAAATAAATCTATATTTAAAAAGCACTATTTCATGTAATTTACTAAAAGTGCCACTACATAATTATAACTTCTAATACCAGCTGATTGATTATTAACTTTTAAAAATTGATTATAAAAAGCTTTAAATAAAGGCTCGGTAGGGTTCTGGTATTGTTTCCAAAAATCTCGAGTTTGTTGATAATTTTTACGAATGCCCGGGCGTACTTTTTCTAGAGCACAATAAAATTTTTGTTCATCACTGGCATATAATTCGTGCAAACAATAACGAAGTGCAAATGTGTAACCCGAATATTGAAAATAAGGATCGGGACTATGCATACTAGCCATAGCACCAATAAAATTAGCTTCATTTTCTTTTGCAAAACCTAATTGATGTGCTTCTTCATGACAACTAGTTGTAAACATCTTGTAAGGAACAATTAATTTATTTACTTGTGCTTCATTGGTAAATGGGTTCAAATACCCGCTAAATCCCATATAGGCTAATGGTAGGCTTAAAAAAGACTTTTTAATACTTTTGGGAGTATACTTTAATTTAGGAAAAATTTGTTGTAACCCTACATAGGCTTCACTGGTTCGTTCAAAAATATCTTCAGTACTGTAAGGGATTACTATAGCTAAGCTATCGTTTTTCTCTAATTTTTTGTGTGCATTATTGGATTTTTCAATAAGCTGATAGGTTACTTTTTCTAACTCCTCGGTACTATACTTGTGCGCAATATTTAGCACTTTATGTAAGGGTTGTCGGTAATAATTAAGACCCCAAAGTATATGGAATAAAAAATAAATAATAGAAGCCAACTTTAATGTACTATTTATAACGTTTTGCCAGTTGGCTCTTCGTTTGTATACTTTTTTCCATAAAAAAGCAATGATATTTATAGCAACTATAATGTATATAATATCACCAATAGAGCTATCAAAGTACCCGAAAACCCTACGTAAAAATTGAGATATTTTAGGATAAAATCCTAAACTGTAATTGGTCTCTATCCATTCGGGATAATTGCTAATCCATTTAATAAATAGAATTTGAACGGGTAGCAATAGTGGTATAATCCATTTTTTTATTTGCATAAGGTTAAAAATAGTAAAATCACTTGATAAAAAAATAAGCTAATGGTTATATTTGAGAAAAAGACTTATTTATGAATTCAGCCATAAGATCATTAGAACCTAAATCACTGTGGAATCATTTTGCAGACCTTAATGCAGTACCCAGAGCTTCAAAAAAAGAAGAAGAAGTAATTGCTTTTATGAAAGCTTTTGGGGCTTCACTTTCGTTAGAAGTAAAGCAGGATGCTATTGGTAATATTGTTGTTGTTAAGCCAGCTTCAGTAGGAATGGAAGATAGGAAAACGGTTGTTTTACAGTCTCATTTGGACATGGTACATCAAAAAAATAATGATACCCAATTTGATTTTGCTACTCAGGGAATCGAAATGTTTATAGAAGATGATTGGGTAAAGGCAAAAGGAACTACTCTTGGGGCAGATAATGGAATTGGAGTGGCTACAATTATGGCTATTTTGGCGTCAAATGAAATGAAACATCCTAAAATCGAAGCGCTGTTTACTATTGATGAAGAAACTGGAATGACAGGTGCTATGAATTTGAGCAATGATTTGTTAACAGGAAATATTCTTTTAAACTTAGATACTGAAGAGGATAATGAAATTGGTATTGGATGCGCTGGAGGAGTAGATGTAACAGCAGAAAGGAATTATAATGAAGTAGATACCGATAATACCAAAATAGGGTATCAAATAAGTGTAAAAGGACTTGAAGGAGGCCATTCTGGTATTGAAATTCATAAAGGTTTAGGGAATGCTAATAAAATAATGAATCGTTTGCTTTTAGATGCCTATGAAAATTTTGGTTTACAAATTTCAAGTATAGTAGGAGGGAGTTTACGTAACGCCATACCAAGAGAAAGTGAAGCCATTGTAGCTATTGATGCTATTAATGAAGATGTTTTTTTATTAGAAATCAATTTGTTAATCACTGCTATAAAAGCAGAACAAATACAAATGGATCCTAATTTAACTATTGATTTAAAAAAAATAGAGACTCCAAATAAAGTAATGGATTTAGGAGTACAAGAAGGAATAATAAAGTCACTACATACGGCACATAATGGTGTATTTAGAATGTCTCCAGAAGTAAAAGGTCTAGTAGAGGCGTCCAATAATATAGCAAAAGTTCAAATAGGAAATGGGACATTAAAAATTGATTGTTTAACAAGAAGTAGTGTAATATCATCCAGAACAGATGTAGCAAATAGTTTGCGATCAGCATTTGAACTATCTGGTTGCGAAGTTGGTTTTGGTGGTGCTTACCCAGGTTGGAAACCAAATAGAAATTCACCTATATTAAAGGTATTAGATGATACTTATTATAAATTAAACAATGAAAAAGCACATATAATGGCTTGTCATGCCGGTTTAGAATGTGGAATTATTGGAGAGCATTATCCTAATATGGATATGGTTTCTTTTGGTCCAACCATACTAGGAGCTCATTCGCCTGATGAACGGGTATCCATAAGTTCGGTACAAAAGTATTGGAAATTAGTTGAAGCAGTATTGAAAGAGATTCCTTTAAAATAAAAGCCAAGTTTATTTAGCTTATATAAATAGAAATAAATAGGTCATCAAATACATGAATTTGATGACCTATTTTATAACATAATCTAGTTATTTGAACTATTAACTTTGCGATATTGGAATCATTTTGGAATGTCTAGAAAATATTAAAATACCCAAAGCTTTATAGCCATTAATATAACAGCAACCACCATAAAAATTTGGATGGCTCTATCTCCTTTTTTAACAGACCATCGGCTAGCTGTCCACCCACCAACGGCATTTCCAATACCCAATAATAAACCGTATTTATAGTTTATTTGGTCATCCATAGCAAAAACAGTAATGGTTCCAATAGTAAAAATAAATACAATAATAGTTTTTAGAGCATTTGATTTTACTAAGCTTAAGTCATTTAAAACTGAAAGAGCCAAAATTAAGAGCAAACCTGTACCTGCTTGTATAAACCCTCCGTATATACCAATAAAAAAGAAGGCAATAAGAGTTAATATATAAGCTAATTTTGGGTTGTTTTTTATTAACTGAGGTGGTTTGGGTTTAACTAATGTTAGTATCAAAACACCGATCATTACTATGGATAAAATTTTAGTAAATAAATCATCTGGTATTTCGAGCGCAATCTTTGAACCAATCACAGCTCCAATTAATGCAATGATTCCTACAAAAATAGATTTCCAAAACCCAAATACAAAAGGAGATATACCTTTGCTTTTAAAGCCCCAAGCAGAAAATATAGTTTGAATAAAAATACCAATTCTATTTGTTCCATTAGCCAGAGTAGGAGGGAGACCAAAATAAAGAATAAGTACAGGTAAAATAATTACAGAACCACCCCCGGCAACGGTATTAATAAAACCAGTTAAGGTGCCAACTAAAATTAAAATTAAATCTTTTAACTCCATTATTTTTTTGAATTTGGAGCTTTGTATTTGACAGTTTGATCCAAGGTAACCGCTTCTTCAATACAATCAATAAATTGTTTATAAGGTATTTTGTCTAATTTATCAATATAAATACTTTTTACCATTTTCCGTCCTTCTGTTTTTAGTATGCTATGCTTTTCTGAAAGTTCATTACCTCGAACAAAACAGATATGTATTCCATCTTTTTTTTTATCAGGATTGAGATAGGTTACCCATGTTTTACCATAGTAGGCAGGTATTTTCCATTTCAAATGTGCAGTTAATCTATACTGATTGACGAAAAGGTCGTGAAAAAAAGTTAGAATTTGTTGTTTGTTTTCGCTTTGCTTATAAATGTAAGTTTCAACAGGGTTCATAAGTGCAGCCTCTAACGTAAGTGAAATTAAAAGTAATTAATTTTTTTAAATGTGATACTGCAAATAATATTAATATTTATACAAATAAATCAGACGATAAATAGCGATCTCCTCGGTCACAAATAATGGCAACAATAACACCACTTTCTATAGTATCGGCAAGTTTTAGTGCAGCACAAACAGAGCCTCCACTACTCATACCAGCAAATACTCCTTCTTCTTTAGCTAAGCGTTTGGCCATAATGGTTGCCTCTTTTTGACTTACTTCAATTACTTGATCAACTTTTTCAGCATTAAAAATACTTGGTAAATATTCTTTAGGCCATTTTCTAATTCCAGGAATACTAGATCCATCGGTAGGTTGTGCCCCTACAATTTGTATATCTGTATTTTGCTCTTTTAAAAAAGTGGAAGTCCCCATTATAGTACCAGTAGTACCCATTGCTGAAACAAAATGAGTGATTTTTTGTTCGGTATCTCTCCAAATTTCAGGTCCTGTTGTTTTATAGTGTGCTTTCCAATTATCATCATTTCCAAATTGGTTTAGCATTACAAAACCTTCATTTTTTACTTTAGCTTCAGCATAATCTCTAGCGCCTTCGATACCCACATCTTGAGATGTTAATGTTACTGTAGCTCCATAAGCTCTCATGGTTTGAACACGCTCTTTGGTGGCATTTTCGGGCATTACTAATTCTATATTTAAATCAAATAAACCAGCAATCATAGCTAAAGCGATACCAGTATTTCCACTGGTAGCTTCAATAAGTTGAGTGTTTTTATCAATATCACCACGATCCAAAGCCGATTTAATCATATTGTAAGCTGCACGATCTTTAACACTACCGCCAGGATTGTTTCCTTCTAATTTAAGTAAAAGTGTAATATTAGGATTTGTTATAACATTTTTAGCTTGTACTAAAGGTGTATTTCCTATAAGGTTCAAAATACTATTTGTCATAATCACTAGCAGTTTTAATTTTTACTTCTTTTGTGTTTGATATTACTGAATTTTCAGGTACGGATTTAGTTAGCCAAACATTCCCTCCAATAATACTATTAGCACCTATTACAGTATCTCCCCCTAAAATGGTTGCATTGGCATAAATAATTACGTTATCCTCAACAGTTGGATGACGTTTTGAACCTTTTAAGTCTCTGGTAACATATTTAGCGCCAAGGGTAACTCCTTGATAAATCTTTACATTGTTTTTAATAATAACTGTTTCACCAATAATGGTTCCTGTAGCATGATCAATAAAAAAAGAATCTCCAATTTGAGCACCAGCATTAATTTCAGTTCCAGTTAATCTATGCGCATATTCTGTCATTAAACGTGGCACTAGTGGTAAGCCCATTATATATAATTCATGACTAAATCTGTATACAGCTATGGCATAAAATCCAGGATAAGCTAAATAAACTTCTTCAATAGAATTTGCTGCAGGATCACTATCCAAAAAGGCTTGAGCGTCTAATTGTAATTTGTTTAAAATATTAGGAAAAGTGCCTAAATAATCCATCCAAATTTCACTACAAGATTTGTCGTGCTTCCAGCAGGCTAAATTTACTAACTCATCAAATGTTTGAGCCAATTTGTCAATATTAGTTTCTACTGAAGCTTCTGTATCAAAAAGAGTTTCGAAAAGTAACGAAGTAAAGTATTCTGTACGTTCTTTTAAACGAATGGGTAGATTTAAATCTTTTTTTTGAGATTCAATTTGCTTTATTACAGCGGTTTTTAATGAATTCATTAGTTTGGTAATCTTATGAGGGTAAATATACTTATTTAATCACTTATAGTGGCAGCATTTTTTATACGACTAATGTAAAATCTTAAAAAAATAAAAATCTTATTTTTAAGATTTATTTAAATAAACTTGTAAGGTTTACATGCTTTTAATCATTTTTAAAATTGTAGTTTTAATCCATTAAAACTACGTGAGAGTAGACGTTTTTTTGTAAGAATACTTTCATATTAAAAGATAGCTTATGGCAGGAGTTGCTACTGATTTACTTAATTTTTTAAACGATCTTAAAGAAAATAATAATAGGGAATGGTTTGAGCTTAATAAAGCTACTTTTAAAAAGCTAGATAATGATTTTAAAACTTCTTTTGGAGCACAAATTTTAGAAGGATTAAGTAAAACGGATCATATCGAAAAAATGAAGGTTTTTCGCATTTATAAAGATGTTCGTTTTAGTAAAGATAAAACACCATATAAAACGAATAGATCTCTAAGTTTTAGTAGGGACGGAGCAGCATTACGTGGTGGGTACTTTTTGCATGTTGAACCAGGGAATACCTATTTAGGTGGCGGTTTTTTTGCGCCTAATCCAGCCGATTTATTACGCATTCGTAAAGAGTTTGAAATGGATGATCAGGAAATTAGAGCAATTATGGCTGATAAGGAATTTTCTGAGGTTTATGGATCTGAATTTGTACCCTATGCTCAAGTAAAAACAGCTCCAAAAGGGTTTTCGAAGGAACATCCTGCTATTGACTTGATAAAGAATAAGTCCTTCTTTTTTGAAAAGAAATTTACAGATAAAGAAATTGTAACAGCTAATTTTTCAAATAAAGTGGTTCATTGTTTTGAATTATTACGCCCTTATTTTGATTATATGAGTGATGTACTTACTACAGATTTAAATGGAGTTTCTTTATTAAATGACTAGCAAAAATTGAATGAACTTTACTAAAAAGACTTTTTTAATAGTACTTGCTTTTTTTGCTATTTATGTAATTTGGGGGTCAACTTACTTATTAAACAAAATTGCAGTATCTCAAATTGCTCCTTTTTATTTGGCTAGCATTCGTTTTATAATAGCGGGAACTATATTACTTGTTATTTCTAGTTTTTTGGGATATTTAAAAGGTATTCGTAAAAAGGAAATATTAAATTCTATAATTGCTGGCTTTTTGTTTTTAACCTATGGGAATGGTGTTTTTGTTTGGGCTTTAAAATATGTTGATAGTGGTTTTGCTTCATTACTAGTAGCTATACAGCCTTTGGTAATATTACTTTTAATGAATGTGATGTACCAACAAAAAATTCAATTAAAATCTATTATTGGGATCATCTTAGGAATTATAGGAGTTACTATTCTAGTTGCTGAGCAAGGTCTTACTTATACTTCGGGGAGCTTGATTGGAATTTTAATGATTTTTACATGTATCCTAAGTTGGAGTTTTGCGAGTATTTTTGTTTCCAAACGAAATTTTCCTAAAAAATCATTACTAGATACGGGAATACAAATGCTCACCGGGGGCTTATTTTTATTACTGATTAGTTTTCTTTTTGGAGAAATACATTTACCATTTTCTCAATGGACTTCAAAAGTGAAATTTTCGATGTATCTACTTACATTTTTTGGAAGTATTGTTGCTTTCACTGCATTTAATTATTTACTACGGAGTGTTTCCCCAGAAAAAGTAGCAACATCCGGTTATGTAAACCCCGTGATTGCACTTGTTTTAGGTTGGTATATATTGGACGAAAGAATGTCATATCAGTTGTTACTTGCTGCTTTTATTTTATTGGTGGGGGTTTACTTTATTAATTCGAGTAAGTCGAGACTATAAAATGTAGTTATAGGAAAGAAAATAAAATTTTTAATGTTCTCCTTTTAAGTAAGCTTTATTTTGAGTAATTATTTTGTAAAAAAAACATTTAAATATTTTCTAGTTCAAGCCATTGTAAAGGAGATTCTAGTTGTTTAGTATTAAATTCTAAATGTATTACTCTACGTTGTTTATAATTAGTGTTTTTGTTAGAAGCATGTAGGATTAGGGGTTTCATTAGCATAATGCCTCCTTTTTTAACTTCGCAGGTATATTTGTCTTCAGTATTCCAATTTTTTGAATCAGTTCGAATAATTCCTTTTAAATGGGATTTAGGGATTATTTTTAAAGCACCATTATATTTATTAGTATCATCTAAATGAATTCGAAGTGTTATAGTATCCTGTAAAATACTTACAGGAGGTTGAACTCCGTACTGACCTTTTTTAAAAGTCCAATTTTTATAATTGTCAATAGTAGATTTTTGATCAACGGAAATACTTAAGTCTTGATGAAAAGCAACAAACCAATTTGAATTTTTAGGTTTATCAAAATAAATAGCTTTTGTTAAAAAGTAATTTGTATCAAATAATGTGGATAATAATGATGTAATGTTATTATTAAAAATAAGTTTCTTTAATTCTGGAATATGGTTGAGTAATTGCCGAATAGCAATTAAGTCTTTAGTTTTAATAAATTCACTATTGCTGTTATTGATGGTATGATCAATACGATTAACTATTTCATTCACTTCTTCATTACTATAAAAATGTTCTAGAATAGTATAACCATTTTCTGCCAGTTCATTTTTTTTAATTTTGAAATTCATGCTATTCTGAATTAAAAAAGAATCTTAGTTGAATTCATAGAATAAAAATAAAGGATGACATTTTTATAATACTTTACTTCTCGCGTAAGCGAAACAAATAACTTTTAGACCCATAATGCCCTTGAATAACCAGATCATTGTTACTAATTGGAACTACTTTTCCCATTTCAAAATGTGAGAGACGATGTTTACCCACTTCATTAGCATTAATTACAGGCAGTTTATCTACCAAACCAGTAAGGTCATTTACACGATAGGCAGTCATAAACATATAACTTTGTTTGCCCATAACTAATTGTTGGGCAAAATCACCTACGGATTTACGAAGGTTTTTAAATTTATCCCAACATAATACATAATGATTACCCCCAAAGTATTGATGTACATATGACATACTTTGTTTACCTTTTAGACCCATTTGATTTTTAGGTAATTGATTAAACCAATTTAGGGTTCCAGAACCATCAATTTTACACCCATATGCGTTACGATAGTAATTAGTATAATAAATATGATTTACACCATTTATATAGCTAGATGATTGCAATACATAACGTTGTTCTGCAAAAATGGCATAGCTACCATCGGGATTTGCTATAACTTTATTGATGTGAATTTTTTCTAAATCATATAAATCATCTTGACCTCTTTTACCTCTTGATATTTGACTTTGTCTTCTATTTTCGTAGGTAACTAAAGTGTCATTTGGAATATGGTGTAAAACAGGTTTTATATTTTCCTTGCCATCAAGTTTAGCTACAAAAGCACCTACAATTTGACCTTTAAAGTTTTCATCACCAAAAAAACCAATAGCAACAGGCTCATTTTTACCTGATGCATATAATACAGCATCTTCAATAGGGTAGTCGGTATCCAATTGACTAATGGACCATTGTTCGTTATCCTTTGAAGCTTTGAATAGCTCCATATGAAAGTCGGTATCTAATTTATTTCGTTTACCTACAGATACTCTTTCTTTTTCAAATTTTGAAGCTAAGACAAAGAAATTTCCGTTGTGATCAACCATAAAATCATCGGTATTGACTTGTTTGAAAAAATAGGGGATTTCCATAATACGTTTCCAATCCAAACTCATGTCTGCGTTGTAAATTTGTATTTCTATTACATTTTTAGCTTTACCACTTTCGTTAGATTTTTCTTTTTTACGATGCAAAATCAAAAATTTAGATTCGTCAACTGACTTTTTTATGGCAAATGCATTAATCCTACCACCAGCTTCGTAACCAAAACGTCCAGAAAAACCAAAATCATCAGCTATATCATCTTCAGAATCAATAATAGTTATTGGTTTTTCAATAGTATTTTGACTAATTCTTAGTTTTTGTGCAAGTAGTTTATTTTTTTGTCTGTAATAAACCCAAACGGAGTCTTTTAATTGCATTACACTTACAAAGGTACCTTTATCAGGAAAGCTAGTATTTTTTGGTTTTTTAGATAAGTCACCTAGATTATATCGTTCAATAACAAATCCTTTTTTTAGCTTTTTTAATGAAAGTAGTTTTTGTCCATGATTAAAATGAAATTCATCAATTCCAGTTACGCGTTTGTATTTGTTACCCACGGATAAATTAAAGTCATCAGTAATAATTGGTTTTTGGGCAATAAGGTTTAATGAATATAAACTAAAAACAAATAAAAAGTAGGTTTTCATAAATTGGTTGTTTGGCTGCAAAATATAAAAACTATTGCATAATATAGGGAGAACTCTTTTTGATTTTTTATTTTAAGTGTAAAATTTACATCTTATGTTATAATTTTTACTTTTAACACCATTTGAAAAGTGTTTTTATGAGCTGTTTATTTAGTAATACAAAGGTTTTACTTTTGGTTATATTTTAAAAATAAAAGTAATGAACCTAAATTAAAAATAGCGAATAGTTTTTAATGCTAATTGTTTTTGTATAATTTGAAGTATAATGAAGCTTGTAAAAGCTGATTTTGGTAAATGAAAAATAGATTAGTCTACAAAATCCATTTAAAAGAATAGCCTAATAATGATTTTAAACTTTATTGAAAAAAAGATTAGATTTCATTTCGTTAATTTACAATGGGTTAAAAAAAAATATAAAAAAAAGTGTTTTTTTCTTCGTGTAATTCCAATAATAGATTAAATTTGCAACCGCTTCGCAAGAAGTGTTAACGTTCTTTAATAAGATACATTTTTTAGGAGAGGTGCCAGAGTGGTAATGGAGCAGATTGCTAATCTGTCAGCGCGCAAGTGCTGCCGGGGTTCGAGTCCCCGTCTCTCCGCAATTTTTTAGTATTTTTGTATCAAATATAAGTACACCTCGGGGTGTAGCGTAGCCCGGTCATCGCGCCTCGTTTGGGACGAGGAGGTCGCAGGTTCGAATCCTGCCACCCCGACACTGTTTTTCGTAGAAACATAAAAACTACGGGCTCTTAGCTCAGCTGGATAGAGCACCTCCCTTCTAAGGAGGCGGTCGAAGGTTCGAATCCTTCAGGGCTCACTTTAAATCCTCACTATTTAGTTAGTGGGGATTTTTTGTTTTGTAGAAGCCTGTGCTATACTAATAACCGTTGCATAAGCCCTTAATTTAAAAGAGAAAGTGGATCAAGTAATATTATTGGGGAGTAGCCAAAATTAAGCATATAATTTAGTTAACCTGTAGAGGAAGAATTTTACAT
>CANMLG010000023.1 GCA_947498765.1 uncultured Aquimarina sp. | reverse complement strand
TTTTAGCTTCTTCAGCCAATCGTGCCTCTTCAGCTAAACGCTTTTCCTCAGCTATACGTGCTGCCTCTTCTGCTTTTTTAGCCGCATCCGTATCAATAACACGCTGCAAACTGCTTATTATTTTTGTCTTTTCAGCATCTGTAATCAACGTACTTTTCATGATAAGCTCCATTCGCTTTTTAGCATCATCAGCATTACCACTATCAATTACCGTATTGGTAATACGCATTAACTCAGATTTCTTTTTCTCTTGTTCAGCTTTACGCTCCTCATCTACCTTAACTACTCTTTCTAAATTGCTTAATATGGATTGCTTTTCAGCATCAGTAATTAATGTACTTTTTCTAATCAATTCCATTCTCTTCTTGGCATCTTCAGCATTACCACTATCAATTACCGTATTGGTAATACGCATTAACTCAGATTTCTTTTTCTGATTTTCAGCTGCTAATCTTGCCTCTTCAGCTAAACGCTCTTGCTCGGCTTTTGCTGCTGCCTCGGCTGCTAATCTCGCCTCTTCAGCTAAACGCTCTTGCTCGGCTTTTGCAGCTGCCTCGGCTGCCAATCTTGCCTCTTCAGCTAAACGCTCTTGCTCGGCTTTTGCTGCTACATCAGCTGCTAATCTTGCCTCTTCAGCTAAACGCTCTTGCTCAGCTTTTGCTGCTGCCTCGGCTGCCAATCTTGCCTCTTCAGCTAAACGCTCTTGCTCGGCTTTTGCTGCTGCCTCTGCCGCCAATCTTGCTTCTTCGGCTATTCGTTCTTGTTCGGAAGTATCGGTAGTAACTACTCTTTCTAAAGCACTCTTTATTTTTGCTTCTTCAGCTACAGTTTCTGCCTCTTTTGTAACTACAATACGCTCCAATCTACTCAATACTTTTTCTTTTTCTTCATCAGAAATAAAAGCATTTCCACGTATTAAATCCGCTTTAGCTTGTGCCTCTTCAATATTATCAGCATCTAATAAAGTATTTGTTACACGCAATAATTCGGCAGCAGCTTTCCTAGATTTTTCTTCTTCAGCAATGACTAAATCAGCCGCCTCTTTTTCTTGAACTACCTGAGCTATTCTGTTTAAAATCTCCTCTTTTTGTTCATTAGGAATAAATTTACTCTGACGGATTAATGTCGCTTTTGCTTTTGCTTCTTCTACATTATTAGCCTCTATTAATGTATTGGTAACTCGCATTAATTCTGCAGCAGCTTTTTTGGATTCCTCCTCTTCAGCTATAGCCAAATCAGCCGCTTCTCTTTCTTTTGCTAAAATTACTCGATCAAGCTTCCCTAAAATTTCTTCTTTTTGCTCATTAGGAATAAATTTGCTTTGACGAATTAATGTAGCATTAGCCTGTGCCTTTTCAATATCATTAGCATCAATTAATGTGTTGGTAACTCGCATTAATTCTGCAGCAGCTTTTTTGGACTTCTCCTCTTCTATAACAGCTAAATCAGCCGCTTCTTTTTCTTGTATAATACGATTAAGATCTGTGCTAATGCGTTGCTTTTCCTCTTCAGTAATGTATTTATTAGTCTGAATACGCTCTAACGTAGCCGTAGCACTTTCTATATCTTTGTTGGCTATTAATCTTGATGTTCTGGCCAACAAAGCACGAGCTTTATCTTTAGCTTCCGTTTCGGCAGCTATAAGCACCGCTTCTTTTTCAATATCCTCAGCTAACTCTTCTTTTTTTGTAAATCGGGTAATTACACTATTTTTTTGATCCTCTGAAATATAAGGATTACTCTCTATTTTAATCAAAGTGGCTTTAGCTCCTTCCAAGTCGTTGTTTGCTATTTGCGTATTCATAATACGTATAAGCTCACTAGCCACAGCCTCGTCTTTAATTTTTTGCTCTTCTGTTGTTCTCAACAATTCGGCTTTAGCTCTAATTTCGGCCAAGGCGTCTTGTTTATTTTTCTGCTCATCACGTGCTTGTTGTAAAGCAGCAATTTTTTCTGCTTTAGATAACTCTTCTCTTTCTGGTAATTTACGTGAAGGTTTTGGTGTATTTCTTCTTTTCTTAGGACGACGCTGAGGCTCAATAAAGTTATACGCTAAGGTTATCTCATGTGTTAAACCAAATATATCTGCATTTCCAAAACCACGTTCAATAGCATACCCAATAGTTGCATAAGGCGCAATATTAAAGCCCAAACCTAATGAAGCTCCATAAGTGGCATTATAACCTAGTTGCGCAAAACCATATTTATTATTTTCAACCATGGCATTAAAACCATAACCAATTTCAGCTCCTCCAGTTTCCTGCTCCACATATAACATTCCTCGAAACGTATTTGGTGAACGTCGCCTAAACGGTTTAGAATACATTCCATGCAATACGATAACACTAGAATCAAACACCCTATTATCACCTCCTAATTGTAGGTTTAGAATATTCCGTGCCGCTACTCCAAAATCAAATTCGTTATAACTTACATTTACTCCAGGAGAAAGACGTATTAAAGACGTATTATCAAAATCTGTTAAAATAGGGTCGGAAGCTATTGGTGATTGTGTACGTACTTCTGATTTTAAACCTGCTTTTTGATATCTTAAATTGGCTCCAAATGTCATATTTACATCACGTGTAAATTTTACATTGTAAGCATAATTAAGCACCGCTCCAAAATTTGTTATAATTCCAATATTTCGTTGAAACAAGGCTGCTCCAATTCCCATATTTTCTCTAATGGTCTTATTATAAGAAACTCTATAATCGGATGGCGCATCATCAAAACCTGATTTTTCCAAACGACCAAAAGCTGAAATATACCCATTTTTATCTCCTGAGTCTGCCGCTTCTCGATCAAAAGAAAAAGCAGGATTAAATAAAAAGCGATTATATTTCATCGCTGTATGAGTGGTTTCATCTGGCGGTCCAACAATTTGGTCTTGTTGCCCTACGATGCTTTGTATGCTGATACATACAACTGCTAAAAAAAATAATTTTCGCATCCTATGCATTTACCTAATAATTGTTATTGATCCCTTTTCAACAGGATTATTATTCTTACTAATTACATAATAGTAAATAGACTCTTTCAATTGGGATTTAGATTCCGATGGCCATTGGTCACTGTAACCTTCTAAATCTCCTTCTGATGTATAATCTAACTGACCGCTATTCGTATAAATTTCAACCTTAATTTCTGGATCCAAACTCAATTGCGTTGGTATAATCCAATCATTATTTAACGCATCAATATCTCTAGATAATACATTGGGTATTACCGCCGATCCTGATTGTACATTAATTGGCCCTACTACCTGTGTGGTACAACCAGACAAACTCACCCTAGCACTATACGAACCTGGGTTTGTTATAGTAAGTCTCTCACTAGTTTCACCAGGTATTTCAAAATTCGCACCTCGTATCCATTGAATTGCAAATTCACTTACTGGAATATCTAATGGCAATTCCAATATAAGATCCACCGAACCACCAATAGTTAACTCTTCTGGGTCTTGCGAAATATTCAAGGATTCTAAGTTTAATTGTACATCAATAGTATTATCAGAATCAAAAATCGTTCCATTAACATCTATTTCAGCTCGGTAGCTTCCATTATTGGCAAGTTCACTCAATCTAATAATTTCATCTGATTCCCCTTCTACCACTGTATCATTCCTATACCATATAAAATCCAATCCCGAAATACTTTCAATAGGCACTGCATCGGTTGCACCAAATACCCTAATATCGGATACACTCAAATCAACTGACTCGAGTATACAATCGGACACTTGATCATCAGAAGCCGTAATTGAGAAAGTTAAATTTGATATAGGAAGTACCTGAATTTCATTTTCTGTAAATACTTCTTTAATATCACAAGTAGTTGTATCATCAACTACTTTTGCCGTATACACTCCCAAACCAGTAGCCACTAAACTTGTTGTATTACTATTTTCAATTTCAACCCCATCTTTAAACCAAGTAACTACTGGGCTACCACTAGACACCTCAACGCTTAAAATTTCATCCTGACCCGGAATATCTACGACCATTAATGGTGAAATTATTTTTATAGATGGGTTTAATAAATCAACAAAAATTTCATTTGATTGAGAAGTACAACGATCTGAAAGACTGGTTGAACTATCAGCCACTTCAATTCTATAATTACCTTCAGCAGTGATTCCAGAAACAGTTATACTTGTACCAGTTTCGCCAGGTAAAATCAAACCATCTTTCACCCATTGATATGCTAAATTAGGATCAGTTAGATCAGATTCCAAAACAACACTATCTTTTGCACAAATTACTGTTGGACCAACATTAGTTATTGAAATTGGAATTGGAGTAGTATTTAACACCTTAACTACATTAGAACGAATATCATCGTCTAAAAAAGGATTACAAGAACCAAAATCTGGTGTATAATAATACGATCCTGTAGAAGTTGGAGTAAACATCGATTCGTTTTCTCCAGGAATTATAACATCATCTTTATACCATAAATATCTGTCAAGATCATTTTCTGCGGTAAGCGTACCACCTATTTCACAAAGAGCATTTGAAGGCAACAACACAAATTTTCGTCCATCAAAATAATATGCTTTAAAACTTTTTGATCGTTGACTTACCTCTGAGGTTCCATCGACTAGTATCCTTAGTCTATATGTTTCACTACCTAAAGTATCACCCGAAGCATCAACTTCTGGAAAAGCAAAATCCACAAATGATATGGTTTCACCAGTAGCTGTTGTGCTAGTTATATTTACTGTACCACCATCTGGAAAGCTGCCATTTTTATTTGAAAGTTGCAATGTAAAAGTTGCTCCTACCGGGAATAAACCGCCTGTTATATTTGCAGCTATAGTATATTCATTAAAAGGTGTCAAACCATCATTCGGACATGCCGTTGACACATTTAGATTAGGTTCTCCTATAGTCTGAGAAAAAATTGACACATTAGCAAATAACGCAACAACTAAAACGCAAAATCTAGCTACTATTTTGATATTTTTAACGTGCATAACATTGATTTGTAGGCAACTAACTAGTTTGGGCTATGTTAGTAAATGTTTAATAACTTTTTATGAACGTACTAAAATAGGAAGAAAATCAATAGCAGACGCCTGTTTTTCAGTTTTTTTTGCAAAAAAGACCTAAAAAACTGCATTTTATCGTCAAATGCTGTGTTTTAATCTAGTGAACTTAAAATGATCCATTTGGTGTTTTATATGTTCTTTTTGGAAAAAAAACAGTTTTTTACTTGTCCTAATTTTTTATCTGTATTTTGGTTTTGACTTGATATTAATCAAAAATACAACAATGATTATTCTGTATATATGTATATGGTATATCTATTATGGTAACTAATCGATATATTCATTGGTATAAAAATATTCTACAATGGCTTCTTTCATTAGCACGGATTGCTCTCCTGCTTTTAAATTAGGAAGTGCCTCTTTTACTTTGTAGTGTGGCCAGCCTTGTTCATCAATATACTCAAACTCATAATACCCATAGGGTTCTAAAAGCCGGCAAATGGCAATGTGCATTAAATCTAATTTTTCGTCTTTTTTAAATGATCTGTGGGGTTGACCTAACTCTTGCACTCCTACTAAATATATTATGGCATCTAGATCTAATTGATCCCCATCGGCAAATTGATTAGAAAGTTTTTCTACTACAGCTTCCCAACGTTCTTTTAATTGTATATCTCTACTCATAATAGTTCAAAATTACGCAATTTGAAATCTTTATTCTTTCAAAAACATATAAACCCATTAAAAAATCCTAATTACCAAAGGATTAACATAATTACATTTAGAAATAATAGATATTCGCAATACTTTAATAGTTTCTGAAAAATATGTGCAAAAATTCACTTAACATAGTTATAGCTCATCTATTTTAATAACTTAGTACTACTGAAAAACAACAACATAAGTTTGATTTGTTTTTTAATAGAATTTACATTCATGTAAAACAGCAGATCTGTAAATTCTTTTGAAATCATTTTTGCGCAAAAATTTTCGATAGCAGTAAACGAATCAAAACAAACTGCAAAAAATTTAACCAACTTAAAATAAAAAAATGAAAAAAATTTTTTTTCTAGGCTTATTTCTATGCCTAAGCCTAATTAGTCATGCGCAAATAATCAATTTTTCCGATAGCAATTTTAAAACAGCATTACTAAATCATAGTCCTGCTATTGACTTAAATAGAGATGGTCAAATTACAACACAAGAAGCTCATTTAGTAAAAGGTTTTAATGTTTCAGGTAAAAATATTAGAAATTTATCCGACATCAAATATTTTATCAACCTTGAAAGGTTTTCCTGTAGTGGTAATAATTTAACAAGTTTAGATTTAAGAAACAACACAAAATTAAAAAGTTTTGACGCTGTGTCATGCTCATTAACAAGCATTAATTTGGATGAAAACACAGAACTATACAGAATGAATTGTATGTTTAACAAACTAACTACACTAAACCTTAGTAACAATACAAAACTTAAATTTCTAGTATGCGACCATAATGAAATAACTAATTTAGATCTTTCAAATAATATTAATATTGAAACTCTACACTGTAATAATAATGAAATAAATAAATTAACTTTAAACTCTAGAAAATTAACATCTTTACATTGTAATGTTAACAAAATTGAAGCATTAGATGTAACAAAAGCAATTAATCTAAAAGTATTAGCCTTTTCAAATAACAGATTAATTAACATTAATCTGTTAAACAATATAAATTTAGAAAAGCTTTATGCTGGCCAAAACAAATTAAACAGTATTGATGCCAGAAATTGCTCACTAAACAGCATAAGTCTAGAGAATAATCCAAACTTAACGCTTGCCCAATTAACTGGTCAAAAATTTAAAATACCAAATCGAGAACCTTTTGACATAGAGGTTAACTTAGAAGATTGCCCAAATTTATCTTCAGTTTGTATTGATAATGAATTTATAACGCCTTTAAAAGAAAGATTGAACGAATACTCACCTAATACCAATCCTCGAATAAACGAGTTTTGTGATTATGGTATTATAGGAAAGTCTACCTATGCTACCACGGAAAGTAATTGCAACATAAATAACATTGGATTTACTTCAATTAAATATCTTGTTACAAGTCTTTCAAATGCTCCATTAGAAATTTTCCCAGATAATTCTGGTCAATTTATTGCAGATGTTTCTCAAGGTTCTTATTCCCTAATACCTATCATAGAGAACCCGAATTACTTTAATATTAACCCGAGACCAACGTTCCCCCCTCAATCGATAAGATTTCCTCAAGATGGAACTAATGTAACAAAAAACTTTTGTATAACACCTAAAGGAGGCTTTAACGACTTAGAAATTATATTAATTCCTACTGGAAAAGATGCTAGACCTGGTTTTGAAGCATCATATACAATAACCTACAAAAACAAAGGAACTACTACACAATCAGGAACTGTAACCTTAGATTATTTTCAAGAAATACTTAATTTTAAATCTTCTGTACCTAGTGTTACTCGTAGAAATGGGAATAAATTAACATGGGTTTTCACTAATTTAAGACCTTCAGAAATTCGTAAAATTAACTTAAGTTTTTCTATAAACAAACCTACAGATAATCCAGCTGTAAATACTGGAGATATTTTAAGCTATAATGCAATAGTTAATGGCTCAACAACAGATGAAACACCCGAAAATAATAGTATTACATTAAATCAAACAGTAGTTAATTCTTTTGATCCAAACGATAAAATTTGTTTGGAAGGGAATGAAATACTAAGTACATCTGTCGGCGGGTACTTACACTATATGATTAGATTTGAAAATAAAGGAACTGCTTCAGCCATAAATATTAGAATTGAAGATGATATAGATACAAGTAGATTAGATATTGATTCTTTTATTCCTTTAGAAGGAAGCCACCCTTTCACTACTAAAATAAATAATAAAAAACAAGTTGAGTTTCTATTTAACAATATCAATCTCCCTTTTGATGATGCTAACAACGATGGTTATGTATTGTTTAAAATTAAGACTAAACAAAACTTGTCTATTGGTAATTTTATAGATAATAAAGCTGCTATCTATTTTGATTTTAATTCCCCTATAATTACAAATACACAACGAGTAACTATAACTAACCCTGTTGATAGAAATGCTTATTTTGATAGGTTTTTTGCGCTTTCTCAAAATCCGACAAAAGGAAAAATTACACTTTTGACCAAACAACCAAATATAATAATTGAATATATAAGAATAGATGACCTTGGAGGAAATCTAGTTGGTTATTTCCCTGGAAATAATTCTAGAACTATGGATTTAAGTTATTTATTTGCCAATATTCATTTTATGACTGTAAAATCTAATTTAGGAACATTTTCAGTACCATTTGTTAAAATTGATTAGCACTAAATAAATATTTATATCAATAAGGTTGTCTGTTTTAATAATAGGCAACCTTATTTTTATAATGAATTTCATTTTTTTTCCTACTTTTATTAAAAATAACATATGAATTATCTTGACATAATTTTAGGGATTTTACTTTTATATGGCCTTGTAAAGGGAATTATGAAAGGTCTTTTTGTCGAATTATCATCACTTATTGCCCTTATAGCAGGCATATATGGCGCTACTCATTTTTCGGACTATGCTGGTAATTTTTTAGAAAAATCCGTTACCTGGGAACCACAATACACCAAACTTGCTGCTTTTGCTATAACTTTTGTGGTCATCATTTTAGCCGTTTCTGCTTTAGGAAAAATATTGACCAAAATTGCTGATTTTGCAGCTTTAGGAATTGTCAATAAACTATTGGGAGCTGCTTTTGGCTTTTTAAAAATGGGGTTTATTGCCAGTGCTATCATTATGTTTTTAGGGCCCTTGAATAATAAATTAGAACTTATTAAAAAAGAAACTATTGAAAGCTCCGTACTTTACGAAAAAGTAGCTGCTTTTGCGCCTTTAATACTTCCTAAAATAATGAAAGAGTTTAAAAAGGAGGATGAAAAGCAGGAAGATCGTAGTGTATAATTTCTTTTAGTTTGAAAAATATGGTTCTCGATACAAAATTCTTCCAGAATTTCACTCGAACTAACATATTTTCCCATAAAAAAACATTCAATCCTCAAAAATGTAACCGTTGTACCCCCTAACTTTTTAGCTTAAATGAGGTTGCTATTGCACAAAATCAAGAGCAAACTGGTTTTGAAAAACATGTCTAAGCTTTTCTATATTAATTCCACACTGCAAATGTATTTATTACACACTACAGCTCCTTCACCTGCTTTTTCGGTAACCAGCCTACTTTACCGTCTGTCAATTTGATTTTTTTCCAATTATCAACTTCTTCAAGTAATTTCACTTTAGTCCCTTCGTGTAATGTAAATAGCTTTTCGCTACGCAAATTAGGTTCACTTTGTACTTTTATTTCACTCACATACACGATCCCAAAACGATTATTTACTGTATATGAAGCCGTTAAAAAGGCAAAAAGCATACAAAAAACACTTAAAAAAAGCGAAAATGTCCAACCAGCAAAAAACATTTTCCTCTGAGCCGAACTTACCGCCCTGTAGAATACCACAAAACAAATAGCAAACATAAACATTAAGCCTACTGATAACCAAGCCCAAGTATCTACCTTAAATAAAGTAATCAATTTTTTATACAACCTACTTAAAAAGCCTTGAGGTAATACATCAATTTTATCGATTCTGGTGCTCTTTGCAAAGGAATAATTGGTTTGAATATCTTTATCATTGGGTGTCAACTCTAGTGCTTTTTCGTAATTGTAAATACTAGGCGCTACCTTTTGCATTTTATAATAACTATTGGCTAAGTTAAAATACAAATTTGCAGATACGTTTCCTGTTTTTTCAATCGTTTCATATAATTCAATTGATTTAGCATAATCGCCTTTATTATACGCCTCGTTGGCTTGCGAAAACAGTACTTCGTTTTGTTGAGCTACCACAAATAGTGGCAATAAAACACTTAAAAAACTAAAAATTAACTTTTTCATCCTATAACTGTTTATCAATTTTAGCAATTACTTCTGATGCTTTTTTATAATCCTGCTCCATAGTTTGTTGTGTACTTGGTGTATAACGAGCCATATCACAGGTGCCTAATAACTGTACGTAACCTTCAATGGCCTCATCATCTACTGATTTACTTGCAAGTAATTCATGTATACGCTCTTTGTTCATTTCGCTAGTTTCAATACGCAATTTGGCTTTTAAATAATTATGTAATGCTTTTTCTAAAGCCACGTAAAAATTGGTGGAGTCCCCTAAATTCTTTTTTGCCGAAGACAAGTATTTTTTAGCTAATTTATTGGCTTGTCTTGCTTTATTTCCATCGGTATCACTTGCATAAGCTGCCGATCTTTTGGTCAATAAAATAATTACAGGAACTACTAAAAGTGGTAACAAAAACAATAACCAATATAAAGTAGTTTTAAAAAACGTTGTTTGTGTTTTGGGTTTTAAGTTTGCGCTTGTTCTTATAAAACTAAACTGAGCTGATGCTGTAGCAACTTTTTGCTTGGTTACTATTGGTTCATTAGTATTTGCGCTTGTTGGAGCCTGATTTGCAATACCTGTCTGAGGCGTTGGCCCTTCCAATACATTTACTGACAAACTTGGAGCTGCTTTGGTTTTATATACCCCTGCTTTGGGGTCAAAATAAGAGAATTTAAGTGTTGGTATTGGATAATTGCCTTTGTATTCCGGTACTAATGTATATGTATCAGAAATACTTCCCGACATACCCGATAAACGAGTCCTAACATTTTCTTTATGTTCTGGATCATATATCTCAATAGACCTTGGTACTTTTAATTTAGGAAGCTTGAATAACTTTAAATTCCCATTACCCTGAACCTCTACTTTTACTTGTAATGATTCGGATGCTTTTAAGTTGTTTTTGGTTTGAGAAACCCTGAAATTAAAACTTCCCACTGCGCCATCAAAACCTTCTGGTGCATTAGATGGTAATGATTTTACATTAATAATAGTATTTCCAGCAGAAACATTTTTATTTACTGTATTTGTTAGTCGCCTTCCAAAAATATCCCTACGATTAGTTGGCACTTGTACGGGTACTGAAAGGGTTAATGGTGTTAATTTTAGTTTTCCTGTTTTTTGGGGATACAACACCACTTTTTTTAACACCACAAAAGCACTTTGCTTTCCTTTATAAGTACCATTCTCGGCACGTAATTGTTTAATTTCGATATTTTGACTCCAAAAATCACGAAATTTAGGACTATCAATTTCCTGTGGCATATTAATAGTCACTTCAGGATCCCAATACAAACGATACTCTAAAGTTACCGCTTCATTTAAATAAGGATTAGGATTAGAAACTTTTGCTACTAAATGTAAACTACGATCTGCTACATAATCAGGACTTTCGCCTTCGGTAGGGTTTTCCACTGCCGATGTAACTTGTATGGAGATAGGTTGGGTTTTATATGTTTCTCCTTTTACTTGTATACTTGCCTGACCTATTTTAAAAGTCCCCACTTTTGTAGGAGTTAAAAAATAAGTAAATGTTTTTTTGTATGAACTTTTTCCATTGATCCACGAACGACTCACTGACTGACTTGGCCCTGAACTTACTCGAAAACCATTAAAATTAGGTTGTGAAAAATTATCACCATCAGCATTCATTTCAAACACCATCTTAAGGCGTTCATTCATTCCTAATTTTTTCTTATTTACTTTAGCTACAAAATTTACTTGCGCCATCAATATACTTGATAGCAAAAGCAATATTCCAGTCAGTAATTTTTTCAATATCATTTTCTTTTTTATTGTTCGTTGTCTGTTATCAACTGTCTATTTTAGCAAAAATAGTATATCACATCAAAACTAACTACTCTATACTTAAAACAGTACCGCCAATACTAACAAACCTACCAGTCTTTATCTGATTTTATTTTAGGGCCACGTACTTTTTGTGCATTCATTTTATCTTGCACTTTCTTTTCTTGGTTTTCCATAGCTTCCAATAAGCTTTTTACTTGCTCTGGAGACAACTTCCCTTTAGCTGGCTTAGGTTGTTTTCCTTTATCATCTTTTTCATCTCCTTTATCACCATTCTTATCTTTCTCATCCTTGGCGTTATCTTCTTTATCCTTATCGGCATCATCACCCTCTTCTTCCTTATCTTTTTTATCCTCCTCTTTATCGCCTTTGTCTTTATTTTTTTCGTCTTTGTTATCCTTATTATCTTTATTGTCGTCTTTTTTGTCTTGATCTTTCTTATCCTGTTTATCCTTACCGTCCTTATTATCCTTACTATTCTTTTGATCCTTATTCTGATCTTTATTTTGTTGGTCCTGCTGTTTTTTAGCTTGTTTAGCTACCGCTAAATTATACCTTGTTTCATCATCCATGGGATTATTACGCAATGCATTTTTATAAGCTTCAATAGCCTCATCGGGCTTTTGCATTTGTAAATAAGAATTCCCTAAATTATGATAAGCTATATGCTTTTCAGCTTTATTTTTAGCCAACTCTGCAGCTTGTTTGTTACGTTGTACTGCCTCTTGAAAGCTCTTTGTTTTATAATACGAATAGCCTAAATTATATTTTGCCTTTCCATTATTTGGATCTTTTGCTATGGCTTTTCGGTATGATTTTTCACCTTCAAGCACATTTCCCTTTAATAACTTATCATTACCATCAAAAACAAACTGAAGCGCTTCTTTTTCGTGTTTAGGTAACTGCTTTTTTTTCTGCGCAAAGCCAACTAAGGCATTGCAAAAAAATAATGCGGCAAATAAATAGTTAATTAGAGTTTTCATTAGCCCTTCTTTTCTTTAAATAAATCCAATTTTTTAACCCACAGTGTTCTGCGGTCCAGCACAAAAATATCGAGCAATAAAAAGAGTAAAGCTGCCCCTAAAAACCACTGAAATTGATCTTTAAAATCTGCATATTGTTTGGCTTCGAACTCTTTTTTATCCATATTTTGTAACAAGCTTATAATTTTATTTACGGCTTGTTGCGTATTTGTACCATCGATATATTCTCCATTAGCTTCAGAGGCAATATCCTTCAAGGTTTCGGGATTTAAACGAGTAATAACCGTTTCGCCACTTTTATCCTTTTTATAACTCTGTACAATTCCATTTCGTTTTAAAGGAATGGGTCCTCCTTTTGGTGTTCCCACACCAATAGTAATAATTTTTATTCCCTCTTTTGCGGCTTCTTCAGCCACATCGCCTACATCACCACTATCATGATCTTCACCATCACTAATTAATACCAAAACCCGATTGGTTTGTTCGGCATCATTATAATAGGTTTTTGCTAAATCAATCGCATCGGTTATAGCCGTTCCTTGCGAAGAAACCATATCTGTATTTAATGCTTGTAAAAAAGTTTTACCAGAAGCATAATCTGTAGTAATTGGCAATTGCGGAAAGGCACTTCCTGCGTAAGCAATAATACCAATACGATCACCTACTAAATTATCAATAATTTGCGATACCAAACGCTGTGATTTTGCTAAACGATTTGGTGCAATATCTTCGGCTAACATACTTTTTGAAACATCGAGCGCAAATACCAAATCCACTCCCTCTCGCTTTACCGTTTCCATTTTATTTCCCATTTTGGGATTGACCAAAGCTATAGCTAAACACGCCAAAGCCAAACTGATAAAAATCAGCTTTAAAATAGGCTTAAAAACGGATCGATTTGGCGCTAAACGATCCAATAAGCCTGTATTAGCAAACTTTTTTTGAGTTCGCTTACGCCACCAAAAATTTAATATAGCAATTACTACCAGTACTGGTATAATTACCAATAACCAAAAGTATATTTTATGTTCTAAAAAATAAATTCCCATAGTTTATATAAAACTTTTGAATAGTGTTTGTTTTAATAAAAACACCAATGCCGAAAGGCCAAAGGCAAATAGTGCAAAAAACCGATATTTTTCTTCGTATTTTGTAAACTTGATTTCTTCTACATCGGTTTTTTCAAGCTTATCAATCTCGGCATAAATCTGTTTTAATTTTTTATTATTTGTAGCTCTAAAATACTTTCCATTGGTTGTTTTAGCAATTTGCTTTAATAATTTTTCATCAATTTCAACCTGTACATTTCCATATTGAAACGACCCATCACTTCGAATAGCAACTGGTGATAATGCCGTACCATTGGTACCCACACCTATGGTATATACTTTTATGCCATATTCTAAGGCTAATTCGGCAGCTATAGAAGGATCTATAAAACCTGCATTATTTGTTCCATCTGTTAACAAAATAATGACTTTACTTTTTGCTTTACTATCCTTTAAACGATTTACTGCCGTGGCTAGTCCCATTCCAATAGCTGTTCCACCTTCCAGCTGTTGTGTAAATTTTAAAGAGTTTAGCGCACTTAACACGATAGTTTTATCACTGGTCACTGGTGTTTTGGTAAAACTTTCTCCGGCATATACCACCAAACCTATACGATCACTTTGTCGGCCTTTTATAAAATTGGCAGCAACTCTTTTTAAGGCTTCGAGCCTGTTTGGTTTTAAATCTTTTGCTAACATACTCCCCGAAATATCAATTGCCATAGCAATATCAATTCCTTTTGTTGTTTTAGTCTGTGTGGTAACATCTACATTTTGTGGTCGCGCTAATGCCACAATTAACGATGCTAATGCTAACATTTGCAGACCAAATAACAAAGGTTTTAAACGAGATAATATATCCGAAGTTACTTTAAACCCCTCGGTTGTTCCTATTTTTAATGACGCCTGCTGATTATTTTTCCTCCACAAGTACCATGCAATGGCTGCTGGAATACATAGCAACAACCAAAAAAATGCAGGACTTTCAAATGTATATTTTGAAAACATTAGTTATCGCTTTTATTTATTTCAACTGAATTTATAATACGCTCCATTACCTTTTTCGAATCTTTATCATCTTTTTCATAAAAAACAAAGACTTGCTGTGCTCCTTGACTTTCTGCAAAGATCAAAATGCTGTATTCAAAATTGATTATTTTTTCTGTTTCGGGAATTGGATAATCAAAACTTCCAAATACTTTTTTCCCTTTGGTGCCGCTCAGCGTTTCAAAATCTTCGTCCTTAACTAAAATATTAGTTCCGCCTTGCTGTTCAATTTGTTTGAATACACTTTCTACTCCTTGCTCTACGGTATAACCAATATCCTGACGGAAGGATAGCGTGTTTACTATAATATTAAATTTACTTTTTAACTCACCAAAAAGATACACTTGATTTCCACTCAACACTTGTTGCTGTTGTCCTTCAATTTTAACAGGATTTCGAGTTAAAATTTCGGGAGTACTTACCGATACTCCTGGTACTCCATAGCTACTAGTAATCCATTCTTTTTTAAGCAAAGCATAGCCCGATTCTTTAAAAACCATGCTTTTAATTTTCGAAAACCCGTTCATTCCAAAAAATAATAATGCTACCCAAGCTAGTATTACTAAACTTGCTGCAACCATACTGTTTACCTTGGCTTGTTTTTTCTTTTTTTCTTGCTCTAAACGATATGCTTCGTTTTGCATACGCTCTTCTTCAGATAAGTCTGGTTTGCCTTGGTGAACTAACTGAATAAATTCTTCAACTTTACCTTTATCGCTCTTTGCCACTTCTTCAGAAGGATTGATGGCTGCGAATTTTGCAAAATCGGCATTTTTAAGTATTTCGTTAAATTCTTCTAATTTTTCCTTTTCAATAAAAACCTCTTCCGATTTTACTTTTTCTTTTAACGAAATCATTAACTCATCCGTTGTACTTTCTAAGGCATTATGGGTTAATTCTTCATCTAAATAACCTTTAGCCAAGTCAGTAAGTTTCGAATAGTATTCTTTATAATTATTTTGAAGTAATAATTCTTCACTATCAATACGCTGTAGACCCAAAATAGCTCGGTCAAATGCCGGTAGTAATTCTTCACCATCTTTATTGGCATTACTCACTTTAGAAATTACAAAAATGGCTAAACCAATTAAAAACAACGCTCCCAAAACCCAATAAAGAATTCTTATCCAATTTGCTTCTGAATGATCCTCCACAGACATAATTCCTTTCACATCATACAACTTAGTTTTGGAGGTATCTACTACTACATCTCTTACTTCTAGCGCAAGCGAATCTGTATAAAATGTTTTATCACCTATAATTACTTTTTGCCTTGGAATATAATAGTGCCCCGAATCAAATTGTGTTAAGGCATATTGTTTTAATAAACGATATTTTCCACCTTCGTCCAAGGTGTCGATCTTAAAAGACTCTAATACCTCTAATGGATTAAAACTATCACCTTCGGGAAACACTATATTTTTTCCTTTATTTCCCTCTACTTGAATGGCATAATTAACTATCGACCCTATTTTTATGGACGTAGAATCAATAGCATTACGTACCTGAAATTGATTTTGAGCATTCAGTATTGAAAAACCAAAAAACAATATACAGCATAATACCTTTACTACTATTTTCTCTTTATGATATGTTCTGAAGTTATATTGCATCTTTAATTTCTTCGTTTAAAATAGCCTAACAGCTTTTTAACGTAATTTTCGTTTGTACCACAGCTTACTGCTCCTGATCCACTTTTACTAAAACCTTGTTCAAAATAGGCTACCTTATCGGCATAGTATTTAGCATAGTTTTTACGCATAGTCCTTGATGATGTATTGACTAATTGTATTTGACCTGTTTCCTGATCATGCATTTGAACTATACCTAAATTAGGAATTTCTATCTCTGATTTGTCAAATACTCGAATACCTGTTACATCATGCCTACCCGAAACTATTTTTAAAGTTTGTAGGTAATCATCAGCAATAAAATCGGATAGCACAAATACAATGGCTTTCTTTTTTTGCACATTACTCAGGTATTTTAATGCCTGCGAAACATCGGTTTTATTACTCTGAGGTTTAAATTCGATCAATTCCCTAATAATTCGTAACACATGTGATCGCCCTTTTTTGGGAGGAATAAACAACTCGATATCGTCTGTAAACAAAATCAAACCTACCTTATCATTATTCTGTGTTGCCGAAAAAGCTAATGTAGCTGCAATTTCAGTTAAGGTTTCTTTTTTGAACTGGTTTTCGGTTCCAAACAACTGAGATCCAGAAACATCCACCATAAGCATTAAGGTGAGCTCGCGTTCTTCTTCAAAAACTTTTATATAAGGTTCGTTATAACGTGCTGTAACATTCCAATCAATGGCACGAACATCGTCGCCAAATTGATATTGGCGTACTTCGCTAAATGTCATACCACGACCTTTGAAGGTAGAATGGTATTCCCCTCCAAAAACATGATCACTTACACGGCGTGTTTTGATCTCAATTTTTCGAACTTTTTTTAATAATTCTTTTGTGTCCATCTTTTAGTTGTGAGTTAAAAGTTGTGAGTTGTGAGGTTGTATTTTACTACCAACGGACAACTGACAACTGACAACTATTTTTAAGGTACTTCAATTTCATTTACAATTTGGCTAATAATATCCTCGGTGGTGATATTTTCGGCTTCAGCTTCATAAGTAATTCCAATACGATGACGTAATACATCGGTTACTACAGCACGGACATCTTCGGGAATCACATACCCACGTCGCTTGATAAATGCATAACATTTTGCTGCTGTTGCTAAACTAATACTACCACGTGGCGAAGATCCAAAATTGATTAATGGTTTTAAATCTGGAAGGTTATATTTTTCAGGATAACGTGTGGCAAACACAATATCCAAAATGTATTTTTCAATTTTTTCGTCCATGTAAACCGTACGAACTGCTTTTTGTGCTTTCAAAATTTGTTCTGTACTTACCACGGCGTTTACGGTTTCAAAACTACCCGATAAGTTGGCACGCATGATCAATTGCTCCTCTTCTAACTTAGGATAATCAATAACCACTTTAAGCATAAAACGGTCCATTTGTGCCTCTGGCAAGGGGTAAGTTCCTTCTTGATCTACTGGATTTTGAGTTGCCATTACTAAAAATGGCTTATCTAATTTAAAAGTTTCATCACCAATGGTTACTTGCTTTTCCTGCATGGCTTCAAGCAAAGCACTCTGCACTTTGGCAGGAGCACGGTTGATCTCATCGGCCAATACAAAATTGGCAAAAATAGGTCCTTTTTTAATCAGGAAATCATTTTCCTTCATGTTGTAAATAAGTGTACCTACTACATCTGCCGGCAATAAGTCTGGTGTAAATTGCACTCTACTAAAGCTTCCTTGCACTGCTTTTGAAAGTGTATTAATTGCCAAAGTTTTTGCCAATCCTGGTACCCCTTCTAATAAAATATGCCCTTCGCCCAAAAGCCCGATTAGCAAACGCTCAATCATATACTTTTGTCCAACAATTACTTTATTTAACTCTATCGTTAGCAAATCGATAAATGCTGATTCTTTTTCAATCTGTTCATTTATCATTCTAATATCAACTGTAGCGGTTTGTTCCATTATTGATTAATTTTAATGTCGTGAATTTACTATTCCTATTTTAACCCTGCAAGTAGCAAATATGCCAACAAACACATTACTGATTTAAAACAGGGGTCAATTTTATATTTTATACTATATTGAGGTTGTATTATTTTACAACAGTTTACTACATTCAAAATTATTTTAAAGCCTATACTTTTGGTAGTATAGTACTCATATAATTTTGCTATTAGGTAAACACCTAATAGTAAACGAATACATAAAATGTGTGTTGCATTTTTTTCAATAAATTTCTTTAATAATAGTGATTTCTTTTTCCCATGATTAACAAAAGGCTCTTAATCAAAAATTTACTAGCCCACAATAATGAAAATAGTTTTTATGATAAAAAATTACGTATACAGTTATTAGAAAAAGAAGGAAAAGCTAAATTTTTAAAACACGTTTGCGCACTTTCTAACTCTAACCCAAAAAATAATTCTTTTATTGTTATTGGAGTTAAGGATGAAGATAATCAAATTATAGGGGTTGATTTTTTTGACGATAGCAAAATTCAAAATTTAATTAATGCTTATTTGGAAAACCCACCCATGGTTTCTTATGAAAATATTGCCTTTCCACACCTACCACCAGATAAAGTTGTTGGATTAGTAACTATACACCCCACCAATACCAAGGTATGTAAACTCAAAAAAAATATATGGAAATACCCTAAAAATGCTGCTTTTTCAAGAGATGGCAGTATGAGTATGCCCAAAAATGAAACTATTGAATTGAAAGATTTTAATTCTAAATTAGTTGCTGCTATTGAAAGTCATTCGCAAAACAATATAGAATACACCTTAGATGGAGTTTTTGACTTTATGAAAACACGAAAAAAATACAAACCAAATTACAAGGTTTTTAAAGAGTATTTTGTGGTTTGCTGGGCAGGTAAAGAAAAACGTGTTAAAAACAACACCTATTATTCCAGAGTAGATATCGAACTTATTAACGAACAAGTACGGCTATTTTATTCTGAATTTGACGAGGTAAGCATTGAAATGACAGAAAATGAATTTATCATTACCGAATTTATTAGCTTAGGTTACGATGGCACTCATAAATATTATCCCTTTGAAAAAATGCGTATTCAATTTAAAGACAACGTTTCCTACGAAATGGGTTACGAACTTTTATTTGAGCCTCCTACATTTGCTCCCTCAGTCACAGACTTTTTGATTAAAAAAAATGAAGCTATACTTACTAAACTAAATAATAATATCACTTTAGCTCACAAAGAAAAAAATTGGCTAAAAGAGCTACCCACTACTTATTTGATTTGTTATCTAAACGGTGTAACCTCAGCATTAGACAAACTAAACGGAGCTAAACCCATTCTTAAAAAACACTCAGCAGAAATTTATAAACTTTACAAGGACACTATGCGTGTCATTAGAAAAATACGTTATAATTAATTTATGTTAACACACCGAACTTTTGCTATTGGCGATATCCACGGAGGACTTAAAGCCCTAGAACAATTACTCTTAAAATTAAAGCTTACGCCAGAAGATCACCTTATTTTTTTAGGAGACTATGTAGACGGATGGAGTCAAAGTGCCGAAACTATTTTCTTTTTAATGGAATTATCTACTAGACATAAATGCACATTTATAAAAGGAAATCACGACGCCTTATGCTATGAATGGTTAAAAACGGGCGTACATACTGATCAATGGATTATTCATGGCGGACAAGCCACTATGGATAGTTATTCTAAATTTTCTGAAAATGAAATAAAAACTCAATTTGAATTTTTTGAAGGCTTAGAAAATTATATCATATTAAACGAAAATAAACTTTTTCTGCATGCAGGGTTCACTAATTTACATGGACCACATAAAGAATATTTTGAAGAACTTTATTATTGGGATCGTACACTTTGGGAATTAGCACTTTCAGTTGATCCGAAACTTTCTAAAGATGATCTTTTATACCCCAAACGCCTAAACCTTTTTGAAGAAGTATATATTGGACACACCCCTGTTACACGTATCAACAAAACAGTTCCTATTAATGCTGCTTGCGTATGGAATGTGGACACTGGAGCAGCATTTAAAGGTTCATTAACAGCCATTGATATAAATACTAAAGAAATTTTCCAAAGTGAGCCTGTTCATTTACTTTATCCGAATGAACGCGGTAGGAATTAGATTTGCTGACAGTTATGCAACTCTCTTTATATCAGAATATTGAATTTTTATTAAAATTATGTCATCTCTATTTTAAAATCAGTGTTTTTGTTTTTTGAAAATTTAAAAATTAACACTTGTATAAAAAATATCAACAAATTTTTATAACTTGAGCTTATAATTTTAATACATAAAACACATACTATGGGATTATTTTCATTTATCAAAAATGCTGGTGCAGCTATCGGGATTGGAAAGTCTACAGCTGAAGAAGCTGCCGAAAAAGCTGAAGCAATTGCAGCAGCAAATGAAGCAGCGGCAGCAAAAATGGTACAAACAGCGTCGGACCTTGGGTTAGAGGTTCAAAATATGCAGGTAATTATTAATGATGATACTGCCATTGTTAGTGGTTTAGCTGCGGATCAAGCAACAAAAGAAAAAGTAGTTTTAGTAGTTGGTAACACCGCTGGTATTGCACAAGTTGATGACCAAATGGAAGTTGAAATACAAGAACCTGAAGCTATTTTCCATACCGTTGTAAGTGGTGATACTTTAAGTAAAATAGCTAAAAAAGTATACGGAAATGCTATGAAATACCCTGTTATTTTTGAAGCTAATAAACCTATGTTAACTCACCCAGATAAAATTTATCCAGGACAAGTATTACGTATTCCGGCACTTGAAGCTTAGTTAAACCCGAATTATGTACTAGAAAATCTATTACGGCTGCAATCTACTTCAAATACTAACGTACACTGAGTTTTTTGATTTCACAACCTCATAACGAAGTTCTAGCACATAATTAAGGGTAAAAACATACAAAAAAAGGCTGTTAAATCTAGATTTAACAGCCTTTTTTAATAATAGTTCGCACTACTATATTTTCTTATTTTTATTCTTTATTGAATGGTTAATTTTTCAACCTTTCCATTAAATAATTTTAAAAAGTATACTCCTGTATTCAAATTTGAAATATCTAATGATGTACTTGTAAAAGAATTAATTTGTACAGTTTTAGTTAAAACACCATACGCATTATAAATTTCAACATTTTGTACTAGTTGATTAGCATCTTCATAATATACAGAAACTATGTCTGTAGCTGGATTAGGGTAAATAATTAAGTCTTTAGTATTTTCTGAATTACTAACAGTTAATTGTTTAGCACTCGATGAACTTGAACTAAAACTAGGATTAATCCACCACTTACCAAAATTATCAGGCTCCTTAATAGATCTTGTTGCATCAGCATTAAATTTTTTATGCTTTATTAATTTTGGATAAGCTCCATTATCTAATGTAAGCACCGATTGCTTTTCATTACCTGCCGGTAATATTTTAAATAAACCATCATAATCCGTTTTTCTTAAAATCCATTTTGGAATTGCACTGCCTGCATAATTCAGAAAAGGATATACATTTTCGGGTTTATTCTCTCTAATTTCAGTTTCTGTATAACCTTTGTGCGTTTCTAAATACATACCAGTATCCACATTTTTAATATGGTAATAATATGGTGGCACCCATTCAAATTCCCATTTAACTGAGTTATTATTTACCCCTTCTTTGGTTATTAAACTATAAGTACTAGCGCCATTTGAAGCAAGATTTTTATTAATATCTCCTGCATTTACAATTTTATAAATCCCATTACTTCTTAATGCAACAGGCTTATTAATAGCATTTAAAAGCACTTTACCACTAGTAAATTGCGAATAATCAATATTAATAGCTCCTCCTGTATTAGGCACATTGATCCTACATTCTTTATCCCAATTTTTAAAGCCTGTATTACCTGTTATTGTAATAGCTCTGGAAATAAACTCTTGATTTTCATCAATGCCTTCGCCTGTTTTAAATCTATTTTCGTAATATCTAAAATCTACATAACTTGATCCATAAGGATATCCTTTTGACAAATTATTATTAGTTATAGTAATATTTGTTGGCGCAAATCCATTAACAAAAAAATTATATTCACCTTTAACTACATTATTACTTATTGTAAAATTTGTTACCGCCTGTAATTCACTATCTAATGTAATTATTCTACTTCTTTCGTTTACCCTATCACCTGTTGGTTTTGCCTCACAAATAAATGTATTTCCTTTTATGATAAAATCATTTGAAAACTCTTCTGCATGTATCATATCAACTAAGGCAGTATCATCGGTAAATTTATTATTTGATACCACTATGTTTCTAATTCTAGAAAAGGCTACTCCTGTATTTTCGAAATTACATTCGTTTATATATGTACCATTACCACTCCACACCACTGGGTACGATGTATTACCTGCATCTAATGAAATTCCTCTTGAATCAAATCCAAAATCACCACTTGGAGGCAAAGGCTTAAATTTACAACGATTAAAAGTTACTTTTTTCATTCCATTTATTCGAGTTCGGCGATCGTTGATATATCCGATTCTTCCAAAATCTATAAAAGATACATTTTTAAAATCTGCTTGCATTCCATTACCAGCAAAACAACTGTAAAAACCACCATTTAATTCAATGTTTTCAAATAAAATTCCTTCGTACTGATCATCTACTATGTAACCAGGATTAGTAAAATTATCATTATAAAGTTCAGAACGTGCATCTATAAGTATCACTTCATTACTTACAGCAGTAATTTTCATATTCTGAAACTTTACATTATTTGAACGAATCAAAAAAGAAACCACATTAGTCAAATTAGTTACATCACCAAAAGCTCCCCGAACACTTGGACTATACGTTCCAGAAAAAGCACCTTGAAAAGTAATCGCTTTATTAACCAAAATAGGGGGACCACTCATATCATAATCATTCCCTGTACCTTTATCAATAAAATATATTACATCACCATCAGTGGCGTTATTAATTAGCTTTTGAAGAATATCATTTCCTTGATCTTTATTGATATACCAAGTTTTGGCATTTGCAACGCTAAATAAACATATAAAAGCAATTAAAACTAATTGCGAAAATAAACTCATTGAGTTATTTTTCAAAAACGTAGACTGGGGCATAGTCGCTTATTTTAAATTTTATCGTGCAAACATACGCTATTTAAAATTAAAGTAATATTATTCTTACCTAAAATTAATTTTTTTAAATTCTTACTAAAATTTATAATATGCTGAAAATAAATTATATAAACATACAAATACATCATATATAGTTTGTAAGGTTAATAAAAAAACCACAATACGCATAAAAAATCAGATTAAATACACAGAACTCATATCAAAAAATAGCAGCTAAATACCTCTTAGAAACACACTTAAATAAAACAAAACCGTCTAAATATAAATTTAGACGGTTCTTATCAATGTTGGTTAACTCTATTTACGCTGCAGTAATTACTACTGAACTAATAACTTTTTAACCATACCATTTGAAGCTTTTACAAAATAAACACCTGTAGTAAGCTTTGAAATATCCAGCGATGTATTTGTGTGTGAATTAATTTTTTCTGTTTGAACTAAGCCTCCAACAGCATTATAAATTTCAACACTTAACACTGGCTGACTATCATCTTCGTAATACAAAGAAACTATATCTGTAGCTGGGTTTGGAAACACATTCATCCCCTCAAAGGTTTTCGTGTCTTCAATAGCAATTTGCTTTGCTCCTGATGAACTTGAACTAAAGCTTGGGTTTATCCACCACTTACCAAAATTATCTGGTTCTTTAATAGATCGTGTTGCGTCAGCATTAAATTTTTTATGCTTGATTAGTTTTGGATAAACTCCACCTTCTAATGAAAGAACAGATTGCTTTTCATTACCAGCTGGTAATATTTTAAACAAACCATCATAATCTGTTTTTCTTAAAATCCATTTTGGCTTAGCACTCCCTGCATAATTAACAAAAGGGTATACATTTTCAGGTTTATTCTCTCTAATTTCAGTTTCTGTATAACCTTTATGCGTTTCTAAATACATACCAGTATCCACATTTTTAATATGGTAATAATATGGTGGCACCCATTCAAATTCCCATTTAACTGAGTTATTAGTTACGCCTTCTTTAGTTACTAAACCATAACTCCCCGCTCCATTTGAAGCAAGACTTTTATTTATGTTCCCTGCATTTACAATTTTATAAATTCCATTATTTCTTAGCGCAACAGGCTCATTAATTGCATTTAAAAGCACTTTTCCACTAGTAAACTGCGAATTATCAATATTAATTGACCCTCCATTTTTAGGCACATTAATTCTACATTCTTTATCCCAATTTTTAAAGCCCGTATTACCTGTTATTGTAATGGCTCTTGAAACAAACTCTTGATTTGCATCAATACCTTCACCTGTTTTAAATCTATTTTCATAGTACTGAAAATCAATATAACTCTCATTATAAGGATAAGCATTTGACAAATTATTATCTTTTATCGTTATGTTAGTAGGTGCATAGCCATTTATAAAAAAATTATATTCACCGGTAACTACATTATTACTTATTGTAAAATCTGTCACTGCTTGCAATTCGCTATCTAGAGTAATTATTCTACTTCTTTCGTAAGTTCTAGGTGCTTCAGGTGTGGCACTACAAACAAATTCATTACCAGTAATGGTAAAATCATTTGAAAATTCTTCGGCATGGATCATGTCAACTAAGGCAGTATCATCGGTAAATTTATTATTTGATACCACTATGTTTCTAATTCTAGAAAAGGCTACTCCTGTATTTTCAAAATTACATTCGTTTATGTAAGTCCCATTTCCACTCCACACCACTGGGTACGATGTGTTACCGGCATCTAATGAAATTCCTCTTGAATCAAATCCAAAATCACCACTTGGAGGCAAAGGCTTAAATTTACAACGATTAAAGGTTACCTTTTTCATCCCGTTTACTCGAGTTCGACGGTCATTGATATATCCGATTCTTCCAAAATCTATAAATGATACATTTTTAAAATCTGCTTGCATTCCATTACCAGCAAAACAACTGTAAAAACCACTTTTTAATTCTACATTAGTAAACTCAATATCCTCATACTGGTCATTAACAGTATATCCTGGATTTGTAAAATTAGTATTGTAACGTTCTGAACGCGCATCCATAAGCACTACTTCATTATTTACGGCAGTAATTTTGATATTTCTAAATTTAACTCCATTTGAACGGATTAAAAAAGACACTGTGTTAGCTAAATTAGTTAGTATTCCTGAAGCTCCTACAACGTTTGAGTTGTAATTTCCAGAATAAGCACCTTGAAAAGTAATGGCCTTATTGACTAAAATAGGCGGGCCACTCATATCATAATCATTTCCTTCACCTCCATCAACAAAATAAATTAAATCACCATCGGAAGCATTATTAATAAGTGACTGAAGCACATTTCTACCTTGATTTTTATTGATATACCAGGTTTTGGCATTTGCAACACTAAAAAAACATATAAAAGCAATTAGAGCTAATTGCGAAAATAAACCCATTGGGTTATTTTTCGAAAACGTAAACTGGGGCATAGTTGTTTGTTTTATGATTAATTGTTATGCAAACATAGTATTTTTTATCGTATTGTCAAAATATTCCTACTAATATTAACATAAAATGAAATTAAAAAATTTACTTAATCAATTAAAAATCACTAAAACCCTTTTAAATGTTGAGAACAATAAATTTTAATAATTAACACTTTTTATAATAGTGTCAAAAAAATCGACAAAAAACAATATTCTAGTAATAATGATTTAAAAATCTAAAAAGACTCCTATTAATTAAGGTACAACATCTTAAAGTTTTCCTGTAATAGAAACAAAGTGACTTTAAAAATTATTTACCTTTTCAATTCAAAATAGCCTTTTGCCTGGCGTGTTTTTCCACTAAAAAGCTCTTTATATGTAACCAAATACCAGTATGCATCTGTTGGCATATTGGCTCCGTTATGTGTACCGTCCCAGCCACCAGAATCTAAATTGGGTTTTGATAATAATTTACCATACCTATTAAAAATAGACACTTCTTGCATTTCTTGATACTGTTTAGAAAACCCTCTAGGGTACCATTTTTCATTAATACCATCTCCATTTGGGGTAAATGACTTTGGAAAAGATACCACTGCAATAGTTTGACTTACCGATCCACATATGGAAGTATCACTTACCGTAATTTCATGTAATCCTCCACCTATTTCCGTAAACACATTGCTGTCTTGAAAACTTCCACCATCAATTGCATATTGATATATCCCTGATCCAGAAGCAAAAACAGTTACTGTATTTACGGTTTCACCGTCTTCGATATCAATTTTATCAATTCTTGGCTTTTCTGATGAAATTACTGTAATGAATCGTTGTTTTTCACAAGCTTTTCTATCTTTAACTATAACATTGTATTCCCCAACTTGATTAATATCAAGCGTTGCAGTAGTGGCTCCGGTATTCCATAAATAGGTGAATTCAGATTCCCTTCCTACTGTATCACTGTTTAATGAAATTGTATTAGGGAACGTATCTAAACAATAAATACGCGTTGCTTTACTTTCTATAGCTGGTAATTCATTAACACTTAATGAAACTACACTGTATGCTACACATCCATTTTCATTAATCACCTTTGCTACTAGGTCTTGATCATAAGCTTCAATATTATTATAATTTCCACTCAATGGATTTATGTCTTTCTCTGCATTATCAAAACTTTCGTAATAGTTCACAGCATATGAAGTCCCATTTAACACCTGTTCATCGGCTAAGGTTAGGTCAAATGCATTTAAACCATCTTCGGAATCTACCTCATCACAAAGCTCTAATAATGCATTATTAATATTGAGTGTACTAATCGTTAAAGTAACTAGGCCTTGATCCGAGCAATTGGTTAGCCTATCTGTTACTTTAGTTAGAATAGTTTGTGGGTTACTGATATTTTTATAGCGATCAGCATTAAGTGTCCTTCCAGCATTTAAAGCTTCTAAACCTTCAAAAAACTCAACCTTCAAATTTTCATTATTTAAGGTTATTTGATCAATATAATTTGACAACTGAATACTTAAAAAACCATCAGATGAATTATCTGTATCATCACATAGTATATCCGTTACATTTTTATCAATTGCTATTTCAGTTTCCTTAACTGTAATGGTTTTTGTTTTTGAACAGTCCTCCGCATTAGTCACTATCACAGTATAAATACCTGTTGTATTTACATTGATGGAAGCTGAAGCTTCTCCAGTACTCCATAAATAAGTATAGTCCGCCTGTTCACTTTCTGGGATATCACTTACTAGCTCAATAGTATCTGGAAAACTATGAATGCAGTACAACACTTCTTCTTCATCTTGTATTTTAGGAAGCTTCTCTACTATTAAATCCACTTCTTTTATCGACACACATTCGTTTGCGTTTTCTATTCGAGAATAAATAGTTTGATTATATGCCGTTTCATTACGGTAAGTATCGGCTAACACATTTGTTGCAGCTTCCGCATCCACTTCTTTTTTATAATAACTTACCGAAAAAGATTGCCCATTTAAAACTGTTGCATCAGCATTACTTAATGTAAATTCCGATAAACCATCTTCTGATCCTTGCTCATCACATACTTTTAATACTGCAACTGTACTATTCAATACACTTACCTCTAATTGTAAATCTATTATTCTGTAACAATTTGTTAGTGTGTTTTCCACGCGAACACTCAACACTTGCGGATTTGTTGTGTTGGTAAATTTTGAAGGCAATTCATTTATTTTTGACTCTACATCCATTTCAGAAGCATAAAAAGAAACTTCCCTTTCGGTAATATTATTTTTTATTTCGGACAAGTACTTTGTTAAATCAAATTCTAAAAAACCATCCAAAATGCCATCCGTATCACACTGAATATCTTCAATAATAGGGTTCACTACAATTTCAGTTTCCTTAACTGTAATGGTTTTTGTTTTTGAACAGTCCTCCGCATTAGTCACTATTACAGTATAAATACCTGCTGTATTTACATTGATGGAAGCTGAAGTTTCGCCAGTACTCCATAAATAAGTATAGTCCGCCTGCTCACTTTCTGGAATATCACTTACTAGCTCAATAGTATCTGGAAAACTATGAATGCAGTACAACACTTCTTCTTCGTCTTGTATTGTAGGCAGTTTTTCTACTATTAAATCCACTTCTTTTATCGATACACATTCGTTTGCATTTTCTATCCGCGAATAAATAGTTTGATTATATGCCGTTTCATTACGATAAGTATCGGCTAACACATTTGTTGCAGCTTCCGCATCCGCTTCTGTTTTATAATAACTTACCGAAAAAGATTGCCCATTTAAAACTGTTGCATCGGCATTACTTAATGTAAACTCCGACAAACCATCTTCGGACCCTTGTTCATCACATCCTTTTAATATTGCTTTTTTACTATCTAATACACTTACTTCTAATTTTAAGGTGGTAATACTAAAACAATTTGTTAACGTATTTTCAACTCTTATATATACTGTTTGTGGATTTACTGTATTAATAAATTCCATGGCCAAGTTATTTGTATTAGAAATGGCTTCATCCTCTAAGACATAAAAACTTACTTCTCTTTCTAAGGCATCTGCTTTTAATTCATTAACGTAGTTAGCAAGATCAAATTCAAAAAAACCGTCAAGTGTACCATCTTCATCACAAACTGTAACCTCTTGGGGCACTACTGTTGGTAATGCTAATTCAGTAGCTTCTATTTCAAAAGCGTTTGTACAATCTTTAGCATCTGTTATTTCAACTGAATACTTTCCAGGTGTAGAAATCTCAATAGTTGATGTTGTTTCTCCTGTATTCCATAAATAACTTTTAAAACCTGATCCAGCATCAAGCATAGCTTTATCGCCTGCACAAAAAGTAACATTTTTAGGAGCCGCATTAACACTAATAGGTTTTAAATTGAAACTAGTAATATTATCACACTTGCCTTCTACATGAACTCTAACAAATATGGTATGACCTACTTTATCTATATTTAGCCAATTTGAGGTATTTGGTATATTATTTTCTTCCTTATCAGCTTCCTCTTTTGTTAAATAGTACTCAAAAGATGGGTTAACCTCATCCGTTAACTTATCTTCGAACGCTGTTAAATCAAACATAGCCACCCCATCTCGGTCTTCATCACAAGACTCCAAAACCTCGGTAACTGTATTTACTTGTACTTGCTCATCAATTATAATATTTACAAAAGAAATATCGGTACACTCAGCTTTATTCAATGCTTTTAAATAAATAGTGGTTATGGGCTCTGTTACTTTAAAATTTGCAATCTCTGTTATAGGATTAGTATCATTTTCGGCATTATCAAAAGAAGTAAAATAAGTGTATGTAAACTCATCACTTTGTGCACTAGTAAATTCGTTTAAACTAGTTAAAGACAAGGTAAAATCACCATCAAAGTCACTATCACACAAATCAAAATCTCCACGAACTAATTTAGGCTTATCGCGTACTAAAAGTGTTATCTTTTTTACCACAAAGCAACTTGAGGCTTTGCTATTAAAACGCGCAAACACCAAATCGGAAAGATTAGAATCATATTTTTCGGCTTCGGAAACCAAAAAAGCAGCATCCTCATTTATCGCATTTTGAATGTCCTTATAATAAAAAGAAATATCAAAATCCTCTGGTGATGTGGTCATATTTGGAATGGCTTCTGTTAAATTAAAAATACCCACATTGTTTGATCCACATACATTTAATGTTGTTTCCGAAATTATATCTGGTAATGTAAAATCAAAACTCATTTTAGCAACCGAATAACAACTATTTGTATCGCTATTAATTCTAGCATACAAAGAAAACGGGTTAGTCGTATCTATACTGTAATCCGAAGGCCTAGCAATGGCTCGTAAATTAGTGTTGGCATCATCAATAGACGCATGATAGGTAATTATTGAACTTGTTTCTGATGTAATTTCGGCAGTTAAACTGGTTAAATCAAAAGGCTCCGTGCCAAGCTCTAAATTATCACAAACTGTAATTTCAACATCTTTATAATTTGGGGTTTCTTCAAAATCAAAAGTTATTGGAAAACGTTGTATACAATCACTTCTATTAAATTTTATACTTACATACAGCTCTGTAGTTGGTGTTATATCAAATTCAGTGATAGGATTTATTTCATCTTCCGCCTCTTTTTCAGAAGCATAATACACTACCTCAACACCTCGTTGTGTTCCTATTATTTCTGAATTAAAATCTGATACTGTTTGCTCTAATTCAATAGCATTATTATCAAAATCACAAATAGCAATTTCTGTGGATTCAATTACCGGTGTACGCTCTACAGTTAAAAGAATTTGAGCTGTGGTAAAACAATCCTCAGTTCCTTCCAACCGAACATACACAAAACGCCTACTACCTCTGTAGGTAAATGGCGAAGTAATTTTATCAATAGCTAATTCATTATCGGCTCCATTTTGAGTGTTGTAATAAGTAACTGAAAAACTTGTATAATCCACATTAATCTCTGGAAGCTTTGAATCTAAATCAAAAACTTCTTCT
This sequence comes from uncultured Aquimarina sp., assembly GCA_947498765.1. GTDB lineage: Bacteria > Bacteroidota > Bacteroidia > Flavobacteriales > Flavobacteriaceae > Aquimarina. Next base: position 95,815 of record CANMLG010000023.1, on the reverse strand, counting down.
CTATCATTATCAAAATCACATAAACTATAAGTAATATTGTTTGAGGGTATGGGATCATCAAACGAAATTTCAATTTTTGTTTTATTCTCACATCCATTAGGAGATACCACTATGGCAAATACTTCTTTTGAAGGTCCTCTAAAAAAATACCTTTCGGGAGTAGTAATTTCATTTTCACGATCATCTTCATAACCACTAATAGTCCCTGGAATACCATTTAATATATCGGTTTCTAATTGTGTTAAATCATACTGTTCAAAGCCATCATTACGCACATCGCATATACCTATTTTTTGATCTTTATATTGTGTGGTTGGTTTAAATTCAATTTCAAAAGGAAACACATCAAAATCAATTTCTTTACCTTTAAAAATCACTCTTCGGCGAACAAACACTGTAGTGGTTGCTGTTATCGTAATTTGAGCAATTTCGGCGGTATCCGAATTAGCTTCGGTTTCCGTTTGGAAGTAAGAAATTTGTAAATATTTTTTAAAATCGAATACGGTATCTTCAATAATTTGATCCGAATATTCATCTAAAACTATGGTTTCTGACCCATCATTATTCTGGTCACAACCACCGCCTCCACCTCCGCCACCAGATGCTCCTCCACTGGCATTTTCAAGATTAATTTCGGCATTGCTTTTACACCCCGAAATCGTATTTTCAAATTCCACACAGACCATCCCTTCATTTCCTGTTAAGGTATAATTAGCAGGATCGGCAATAGCAACATCCGTATCACAATCAAAATACCGAACATTAATATTGGTATCATCAGCAATCATATTTGCTATAGATTCCGTTAAATCAAAACTCGGATCATTAATTTGTGCTTGAGTATCATCAGTTGCCGGAATTCCTTTCTTATACGTAAAATTTAGTTCATATTCTTTTAAACAATTTTGAGATGGATCTATAGTACGAACATATACCGTAGCTCTTCTATTTAATACATACTGTTTAATATCTTCTTCCTTAATTGGTCTTCTGCCTCGAGTGCTTTCAAAGTAAGTAAAATCAAGATTCAACAAGGGGTTCATGCTAGTGATTTCAGCTTCTTTTGTTGTTAAATCATATATTTTAACATCATCACACACCTCAACGGGTATATCCATTACCACAGGTTCTGGCTTTAATTCAATGGGGATTTCTTCAACAATTTTACAAAGCTCATCTGCTCCAATAGTAAAACGAATAAAAACAGGATCTCCATCTTTCGCTTCAGTAAAAAGTAATATTGGATCTAAGTTATTATCAGCATCATTAAATGATTTATGATATGATATATTTAGCAATGATGATTGCCCCCCTCTAACTGCGGACGTATAATCTGTAAGCATAATGTCTTCCTCTCCATCATTAGCAACATCACAAAGCGATATTTTTGAAATGGCTGATTTGCCTGTAGCTTCTAAGAGCAATCTAATTTTACCTACATCAAAACAAGAAATCCCTCGCTGCAAACGCACATAAACATCTGTTACTTTATTTTCAAGTTTTAAATTATCAGGCGCACTAATAGGATTTAAACTTGTTCTAGCATCTGCTTCGCTCCTATAATAACTAAATGTTAAACCTGTTTGTCCTACCGAAACTTCGCTTTCATAAATTGTAATATCTATAGTTTCTTCATTAAAAACAGGAGGATCACAAATAATTTTTTCAATATCCGTAGCTACTGGAAATTCGGTATCAATAGTAATCGGTATAGTATCCTCTAATGTAATAACACCTCCTAAACATAAATTATAGGTTACTTCTGCTTTATATTCGGTAGTCATTTCGGGACATACTTTTAAACTACCACCTCTTTGAATAATACGGTCACTTTCATCCTTCCAAACTAATTCCGTTAATGCAGCCCCATTAGGTGTAAATCGCCAAGCCTCGTTAATCGTTTCCCATACTTCATTATTTCGATTAGGAGGCGTTACCGCCTCGGTACCATCTTTCTGAATCCCAACTAATGTGTTTTTTCGATTAATAATACTTGTATTATCCTCTCCAACTCTAATTACCTCACAATTTTCAGGCTTCTTTTCAATATAAATATCAATAATATTTGAGGTTTCATAAAGCACTATTTGAAATGTAGACTTAGAATCGAAACAATCAAAATGACTCATGTTTTCAAACGAAATAATAGCTTTCCTACCTGGAGCAATACCCGTTATATAATACATAATTTCTCCACATTCATTCACAGGCGTAAGTGGATCATCTTTGTTAACACACCCATTTTGACCTCTTTGAACCACCATATCATGTAAAGCTCCAAAAATTATATTATCACCAAAACGAGAATCTGGTAATTTAAATGATGCCATAGTTTGTGCCCCACTAGCCACATCTGTTTTAAAACTTAATAAACCATTATCCCCAACAATAAATTCGGTAAAAGGCGTATTATAAAAACAAAAGGTAAATGGCAACACCTCTGGGGCATCTTGCCAGCGATCATCATTAGCTATTAAAATTTGAGTTCCTCCGGTAACACCTGATATTGGATTTGAGTAAGGAATTGATTCCACTTCGTATGAAGTAGTTTCTTTAATTTCGGTAAACGTAGCTTTTAATTCAAAACATCGATCAGTATCCAAAGGATAACTACAATCAATTAACACCTCTTCATTATCTAGTTGATCCGTTATTTGAATAAATGGCTCGGCCGATTGGGCAAAAGTTAATGCCGTAATAAACAACCATAAATGACACAAAAAGATAATTCTATTTTTCACTAAGTACCTAATGTTAATTGGTCTTAAAATTATCAAAAAAAAACAGTTAACATAAATCCCAAAAGGCTGGAAAACAGAAATATTAAATATTAAAAACATCTAGTACAGAATATTCCTACTAAGTGTTGTGTTTAACCCTAAAAGAATATATTGATGTAAGAATAATCGTCTAAAATTTTAAGAAAAGGGGTGGTCTAAAACTAACACAAATAACTATAATACTTACACTCAAAAAATAATTCAACACCACATATACTATAAAGCTTTAATCTAAACTTAGGTAAAATTTCTAATTAAAGGAACTATACGTAACTTTGTAACTCTTAAAATTGGCTCTTATGAAAATACAAGCACCTTTCAACCTTAACAAGTGGATTGAAGCAAACAGAGATTTACTAAAACCACCTGTTGGAAATAAAAATTTGTACAAGGATGCTGGTGATTATATAGTAATGATTGTTGCTGGACCAAACGCCCGAAAGGATTATCATTACAATGAAACTGAAGAGCTTTTTTACCAATTAGAAGGTACTATTGAAGTCCACATCCAAGAAAACGGTCAGAAAAGAACCATGGAATTAGGCCCAGGTGATATGTACTTACACCCTGCAAAGGTACCTCATTCACCTGTGAGACATAAAGACTCTATTGGATTAGTTATAGAACGTAAACGCAAAGAACTACCCATGGACGATGGCTTACTTTGGTTTTGCGATAATTGTAACACAAAATTACACGAGGTATATTTTAAATTAGAAGATATTGAAGTTGATTTTTTAAAACACTTCAAAGCTTTTTATGGCAATGAGAAACTACGCACTTGTAACAACTGTAATGAAATTATGCCTGTTGACCAACGATTTGTAAAATAACAATGACTCATACTCAAATACAAAAACACCTAAATAACCTAGGAATTAGTAATTCAGAACACGGAACTGCATTTGGAAGCTCTTTTATTTCTGAAAAAAAAATACTCACTTCTTACTCTCCAGTTGATGGAAATCAAATAGGAACTATTAGTTGTACTTCTAGCGAAAGCTATGACCAAATTATTCAAAAAGCTCAAGAAGCATTTATGCAATGGCGAACTATTCCTGCGCCTAAGCGAGGCGATATGGTACGTGAATTTGGTATGGCTTTACGCGAAAAAAAACAAGACTTAGGCGTACTTGTAGCTTATGAAATGGGAAAATCACTGCAAGAAGGATTAGGTGAGGTACAAGAAATGATTGATATATGTGATTTTGCTGTAGGACTTTCGCGTCAGCTACATGGATTTACTATGCATTCCGAAAGACCACAACATCGCATGTACGAACAATACCACCCTTTGGGTGTAGTTGGTATTATTTCTGCTTTTAATTTCCCTGTGGCGGTTTGGGCCTGGAATACCGCATTGGCTTGGATTTGCGGTAATGTTACGGTTTGGAAACCTTCAGAAAAAACACCCTTATGTGCCTTAGCTTGCCAAAAAATTATTGCCCAAGTTTTGGACAATAACAATTTATCTAAAGCCATCTCATCCCTATTAACTGGTGATGCAGAATTAGGTAAATTATTAGCTAATGATACCCGTGTAGCATTGATTTCAGCAACTGGTTCTACCAGAATGGGAAAAAGTGTTGCCACTGCAGTTGCTGCTCGTTTAGGAAAATCATTATTAGAGCTTGGTGGTAACAATGCCATGATTATTACCCCTAATGCCAACTTAACATTGGCACTTACAGGCTTAGTTTTTGGAGCTATTGGAACTGCGGGACAACGTTGCACCACCACCCGAAGACTTATTGTTCATAAAAGCATTTTAGATGATGTTGTTACTAAACTAACATCGGCTTACCAACAATTAAAAATAGGTTCACCTCTTGATGAAAACAACCATATGGGCCCCTTAATTGATACAGAAGCTGTAAATAACTACACTATTGCACTTAACGAAGCTAAAAAACAAGGAGCCATTCCAATTGTTGAAGGAAGTGTTTTAGAAGACAAAGCTTACAAAAGCGGATGCTATGTTAATCCGGCTATTTACTTAGCAGAAAATGAATTTCCAATAGTTCAAACCGAAACCTTTGCCCCTCTGTTATTTATAATTCCTTATTCGGGTAATATTGATGACGCTATTGCTATTCAAAATACTGTGCCACAAGGTTTGTCATCCACCATTATGAGTGAAAACCTACGAGAAACGGAATTATTCCTATCAGCACAAGGATCAGATTGCGGTATTGCCAACGTAAATATTGGAACTTCGGGAGCTGAAATTGGCGGTGCTTTTGGAGGCGAAAAAGAAACTGGCGGAGGTAGAGAATCTGGCTCTGATGCCTGGAAAGCTTATATGCGTAGACAAACAAATACTATCAATTATTCCACTGAACTGCCTTTAGCTCAGGGAATTAAATTTAACATTTGATTAATACCAACAACATAATTACCAGTGTTTTAACCTAAAAAAAAAATTAAACATAAAAAAACCTTATAGGCACATTTAAAAGCACAACAAAAAATGTATTTTATCGGTCTTTTATGTTTTTTATATATTTTTATCCACTTTTTATCGAATAATACACTTAAAGTGAGCGAGTTGTTAAAAAAATAAGTGATTAATTGTTAACTTGATACTAATTAATCAATTAATAATCTAACTCATGTCAAAAAGACTTTACTTTTTAGGCATACTGCTAACCGCAATTATTGGTGCGTATTTAAATTGGCTGTTTTGTTGTCCTTCAGAAGGAAAAACAACCATTGAAACACCCGCAGTTGCTCCTGTAGTATCACCTACAACTCCCTCACCAACCTCCTATGGTTTGGCATTTAACGACAATTCAGATTTTAATTATTCTGTTAATGATAATTTTAATTTTGAAGGATCTGATTTTTCTATTCTTAAACCTGTATCTACTAAAGTAGATGAAGGAGTACTAAAATTGAAAGACTATTTAGAAGCAAATCCAAGCAAAGTCATTGATATTACTGGATTGTTTAAAAGTACTGAAAAAAACACTTCTGCTTATCCTAATTTAGGATTAGCCCGTGCTAATGCAGTTAAAAATTATTTAGTTGCTAAAGGGATTTCTTCTAAACAAATTAACACTTTTGGAAAATTAGATGACGGCATGGTACCAAATGGAACTATCTACCAAGGCCCCATAGAGTATGGATTTGAATCTATGGATTTAAGTGACGAGGGGACCAAAAAAGCGGCTGAAGAATTAGAAGCCTTACACAAAGAAATTATGGCACATCCATTAGAACTTCATTTTGCCACAAATTCAAGTAGCATAAGGCTTACACAAGAACAACGACAAGAAATGGCCGACATTGCTAAATACCTAGATAAAGTTACTGATGGTAAAGTATTAGTTGTTGGTCACACAGATAATACTGGTGATGCTACTGCAAATATGAAACTCGGACTTGATAGAGCAAATACTATTAAAGAGTATTTAGTTCGTAATCAAATTTTGGCAAGCAAAATAGAAACCCTCAGTAAAGGTCAAAATCAACCTATAACTACTAATTCCACTGCCGAAGGTAGAGCAAAAAACAGACGTGTTATAGTAACACTTAAATAAATCCAATTAACAAACTTAAAAATACAAACATATGAATCCTTGTATTATCATTCCAATAGTAGCTGCACTTATAGGCGCTTTATTAGGATGGCTGTTACGCCATCTAACTTGCAACTGCGATGACGATTTAAAAGAAATTGAAAGATTACGAGATAAAAACCGAAAATTAGAAGCAGAATTACAAGCTTGCTTATCAGAAAAGGATAAAGCTATTTCATTACAATCCCATGAACCATTAGCTAATACCACTACAAGTGGCTTTGCCGCACGTTCAATAGATACTAGTGATATTGAAATTGAACCAAGCCTAAGCTTTAATGCTGGCTTAGCTAAAACAATTTTTGGTAAAAAAATTGTTGCAGACGATTTAAAAGTTGTAGAAGGAATCGGACCTAAAATTTCAGAATTATTTAACGATAATGGAATAAAAACCTGGTATCAATTAAGTAAAGCCAGTGTGGAACGTTGCCAAGAAATTTTAAATACTGGAGGCAAACGCTTTGAAATACACAAGCCTAATACATGGCCACAACAGGCTGGCTTGGCCTTTGAAGGAAAATGGCAAGAGCTTAAAGATCTTCAGGATTATTTAGATGGAGGTAAAGAACGCTAAACCAATAATAACCAAACTAACTGTTTTTTTAAGGCTATCAATATTTTTTTGGTAGCCTTTTATTCTAAAATAAATGCCGTTTTACTTTAAGTAAAACGGCATCTAACACAACAATATAACTAACTAAAATATAAACTAACAACCTATATAACACAAAGAATATGCCAAAACTATGTTTATAGCTTTACTTCCTATTCTTTTAGCGTTAAAATACTTAATTATATAGGCTTAAATCCATCAAAATCATAATAAAGCTAAACGAAAAATAGAGCTTCTATTTATATAGATTTATATATTTTTGCAATGTAATTACTAACTATGGACAACACTACTCATTTTGCTGTAATAGGTGGAGGTAGCTGGGCTACAGCTATTGTAAAAATGCTTTGCGAAAACCTAACTAGTTTAAGCTGGTATATGCGTAGCGAAGAAGCTATTGATCATATAAAAACACATAAGCATAATCCAAACTATTTAAGCTCAGTAGAATTTGATTCAGACAAACTTTTAATTAGCTCGAACATAAATACGGTAATAGAAAAAGCTGATTATATCATTTTTGCTATTCCTTCTGCCTTTTTGCATAGTGAATTACAAAAACTAACTATTGATTTAACCAAAAAAGTTATTTTTTCTGCTATCAAAGGCATTGTTCCCGAAACAAGTCTTATTGTTGGAGAGCATTTTCATGATTTATACAAAATTCCTTTTGAAAATATTGGTGTAATTACTGGTCCTTGCCATGCTGAAGAAGTTGCTCTTGAAAAACTATCTTACCTTACTATTGCCTGTAGCGACAAAGACAAAGCTTGTGTAGTAGCTCAACATTTAAAAGGCGATTACATTAAATGTACCACTAGTGATGATATTATTGGTACCGAATATGCTGCAGTGTTAAAAAATATATACTCCATAGCCGCGGGTATTGCACATGGTTTAGGTTATGGTGATAATTTCCAAAGTGTACTGATGAGTAATGCTATCAGAGAAATGAAACGCTTTATTAAAAAACGCCATAAAATGAAACGAAATATTAATAACTCTGCCTATTTAGGGGATTTGTTAGTAACTGGATACTCCATATTTTCGCGTAATCGTATGTTTGGAAACATGATAGGTAAAGGTTATACCGTTAAAAGTGCCATGATGGAAATGAACATGGTTGCCGAAGGCTATTATGCTACAAAAAGTGCCTATAATTTAAATAATAAAGAAACCCGAACTCCTATTATTGATGCCGTTTACGAAGTTCTTTATGAAAATAAGAATCCTAAAAAAATATTTAATAAACTTACCGAAAAATTAGATTAAGAATTAGTACAAAAATACTTTTTACTAAAGTTAAAGATTAAAACTATATTAATTTCAGTAGCTCTTTACATTATGCTACTTGAAAAATCTTCCCTGGTAAAGGCTGTAAAACCCCTTTGAGTTCCAGATTTAATAACATCCCTGCTAATTGATACGTGGGTATATTACAATGCAGGGCTATACTGTCTAAATCCTGTTTGCCTTCTTTCTGTAAAAATTCAAATATCCGTTGCTCATTCCCTTCTAAATGAACAAATAACTCTTTTTGAATGAGCTGTTCTTTTTTGGTTTCCTCTTGTTTTAAATTCAATATATATACCAAGTCTGCTATACTAGTAAGCATATGGGCTTGCTGAGTCTTAATGAGCATATTACAGCCTTTACTTAAAGGATCTGTTGTTTTTCCTGGTACGGCAAACACATCTCTGTAATAGGAGTTGGCTATTTGTGCGGTAACCAATGAACCGCCTTTATCTGCGCTTTCAATAACAATTGTTGCTTTAGATAATCCAGCAATAATTCGGTTTCTTCTCAAAAAGTTTTGAGGATTAAATGCATCTGTACTCCAAAAATCCGTAAAAAAACCTCCGTTTTCTTCCATAGACTTCATATATTTCTTATGCACCTTGGGGTATATTTGATTTAATCCATGAGCCAGGCATCCCACTGTTTGTAAATTATTAGCTATAGCTGCTTTATGAGCAGTAATATCAACTCCATATGCAAAACCTGAAACTATTACTGGATTAAATGGAACTAATTCCGCTATTAAATCTTCGCAAAACTGTGTTCCGTAACGAGTTATTTTCCGAGTTCCCACAATACTTAAAACTAATTGATCTTTTAACCTTATGGCTCCAGATTCAAAAAGTACCACTGGTCCATCAATGCATTGAGCTAAATGAGTTGGATACTCTGGATCTAAATATGATGTAGCCTTAATAGCATTATTCTCAATAAATTTTAATTCCTCTTCAGCAGCTTTACTATGAGTTTCGTTATAAAGTGATGCTAACCTAGCTTGCCCTATACCATCTATTTTTAACAGATTGGATTTTTTTTCTTTTAAAACTCCCGTTGCGCTTCCTACAATTTGAACCATTTTTTTAATAGAAGCATCTCCCAAATTAGGGACATGTTGCAAACAAAGTAACGCTTGAAGTTCTGTCATAGTTAAGTTAAAATTCAATGAATCAATATAATATTTGTGTAAATTACAAAGTCTACTTTCAAAAAAGTATTTTTATTTCTAAAAGAATCCATAACAATGTAACTATTGGTATTCAGCAATATAAAATAAAAACAGCAATCTTGTTAATAAGTATTGGATAAAGAATTTTTTAAAAACGGACTCTTTCTTATTTTTGCTATAATGACAATAACAAATTACATCTGCGACTTATTATACCGATACGATTGTGTAATTGTACCGGATTTTGGTGCCTTTTTAACCAAACGTGCTGCGGCACATTTTTCTGATGATAAACATTTAATGTATCCGCCTCAAAAGCAGATTTCTTTTAATCAGCAAATTATTAGTAATGATGGTTTATTAGCTAATTATATTGTTAGCAGTGAACAAATAACTTATGATAAGGCGCTGGAAAAAATTCAGTCATTTGTACAGCAAGTCAAAATTGAATTGGAAAAAAAAGGGAGATTAACATTTTCGGATATCGGATTTTTTAATGTCAATTTTGAAAATAATTTAGTTTTTGAACCTTTACATACTTCAAACTACTTACCTGAAGCTTTCGGCTTAGCTACCTTAACCTCTGATACTGTTTTACGAGAAACTTTAAAAGAAGAAGTACAAAGTTTAGAAGAAAAAGCTCCAATAGCATTTACTCCCGAAAAACGCAAAAAATCTGTGTTTGTTAAATACGCAGCTGCAGCAGCTATTGCTCTTGTGCTAAGTGGTGTTGGTTTAAACTCATACAAAAACCATATTATTCAGCATAATGTAGTCGAAGCCATTGAAGCCGAAGAGTTGATTAAAGAGGAAATACAAAGTGCTTCATTTGTTTTAGATATTCCGAACCCTTTACCAAGCATATCTGTTAAAGTAAAGCAATTTACAGAAGACAACTCGGCAGACATTGAATCCTTAAAAAAATACCACATTGTTGCTGGTGCTTTTAGAGAATTTGAAAATGTAAATAAAAAAATAGCCCAATTAAAACGCAAAGGATTTTCACCTAGTTACATTGGAAAAAACAACTATGGGTTACACCAAGTAATTTATAGCAGCCATGCCACCAAAAACGAAGCGATTAATACATTAAATTCAATTAAGCGCCACGAAAACAGAAGCGCTTGGTTGTTAGTTCAAAAATAAAGGCTTTGTAAAAGCAATTACAATTAATATAAAACGCATTTGTTTGATTAAACAAATGCGTTTTATATTTTTATAGAATGAAACCTAAACACCCATCAGCATCCCACACCTTACTAACCGATATTGTACTACCTAGTGAAACAAATTCATTAAATCATATGTTTGGCGGCGAATTATTAGCACGAATGGATAGGGCTGCTAGTATTTCGGCACGTAGACACTGCAATGAAATTGTGGTTACCGCTTCAGTAAATCATGTCTCGTTTAATTTCCCAATTCCTTTAGATAGTGTAGTAAACGTATCTGCTAAGGTTTCACGCGCTTTTAAAACCTCAATGGAGGTGATCATAGATGTTTTAGTAGAAAACCCTAAAACAGGCTTAAAAACGCATGCTAACCAAGGTATTTATACGTTTGTGGCCGTTGATGAAAATAAAAAACCAGTTCCAGTTCCTGAAATTATACCTGAAACTGACAAAGAAAAAGAAAATTACATAGCTGCTTTACGCAGAAAACAATTAAGCCTGGTGCTTGCTGGTCGTATGCAAGCTGATGATGCTACAGAATTGAAGGCCTTATTTTTTTAACCAACAATTTCTATAATACGTTCTAATACCGTTTCTGGTAAAATACTATGCATTACATTTTCGTAACCCTCTGGAATTTTATTTCCATACACAGAAGTGGGTATTTTATCATAGGTTACTAAGTCGGGTAAAATATTATTAGATTCGGGTTGCCCAAAGGGAGCAAAGCCTGCATAAGGATGTGTTACCCCCCAAATACTAACTACAGGAATACCGTACATAGCCGCTAAATGACCATTACCGCTATCCATGGATAACATAACATCTAAATTTGAAATTAGGTCTAACTCTTGTCTAATAGTAAGTTCTCCTGCTACACAGGTGGCATGTCCAAATTTTTGGGCCGTATTTTGCAATAGTTGAATTTCTTTTTTTCCACCACCAAATAATAAAATATTATAGATCTTTTTTTTATTAAGTTCATCTATAATTTGCAACATTAAGTCATACTTATACTCCTTTCCTTCGTGCTGCGCAAAGGGAGCAATTCCAATCCATTTTTGGGTATTTATACCAGCAATTTCATTTGTGGCCTTATCTAGTGTTTCTCTACTAAGTATGTCTTCTGCCGAAAGACTTAAAGGAAATCCCAATGCCTCAAAAACGTCTACATAACGTTGATGCGTTGTTTTTAATGCTTTGAAAATTTTATTTTTCCAACTTGTAAGTGCTTTTTTCTCATCGCGCCCTTTATGAATTTGCTCAAAAGGTATACTAGCTAATTTAAAAAATTGTTTTAGCACATTAGATCGCAATACATTATGTAAATCGGCTACGGCATCTATTTCTTGTTTTTTTAGTTCAACATATAATTTTCGCAAACCAAAAACTCCTTTATGCTTGCCATTTATTTCAATCACTTTAACGCTTACATTAGGCAATTGAGCAAAAAAAGGAGCAAAAAAAGCACGTGTTAGTATGGTGATTTTGGTGTTGGGATATGCTTTGGTAAATGCTTTTAATACGGGAACTGTCATAGCCACATCGCCCATAGCCGATAAACGAATTACAAGAATGTGTGCTATTAATTTTGTCATTTTTGGTATTTACTTCTGACCTCTTAATACAGGGTTTAATTCATCATCATTATACATTTTCATTTGTTTGTATACTTTCATGAATTTATTCCCTGTTTCAATATCACTCAATAATTGCTCAATTGCTGTTGATAAATCCACACGTTGTTCCAATAAAACATCAAGTTTTGTTTGGCAAGCAGCACGGTGCGCATCTGAAGCATCAGTACGTGTAGCCTCTTCTGTCATGTGATATATTTTTAGAGCCAAAATAGACAAACGATCAAAGGCCCAAGCTGGACTTTCGGAATTTATAGTCGCATTTTCTTTTACAACAACTGACTCATATAAATCTAAAAAATAACCATCTAAATACTCCACCATATCGGTACGATCCTGATTTGAAGCATCAATTTGACGTTTCAAAGTAAGTGCTGCTACTGGATCAATTTGTGGATCTCGAATAATATCCTCATAATGCCATTGTACTGTGTCAATCCAACATTTACGATATAATAAATGTGAAAATAAATCATCTTCACTTTTATAAGGGTTTTCAAAAGCTTGCTCCACCGTATCTAACACATGGTATTTAGCAATTACTTCTTGAAAAATTGTATTGGCAGTTGTAGTAATCATATTATTTATGCTTGTTATTACAGCACAAAGATATTGTTTTTACGCTATATGCGCCTATATTGTTATAATTCGCTTTTATGACTATTTATACTTTAAACTTAAACTACTTTAAACACTGCTGTATACTATTTTTTAGTTTTCAAAAGTTAATTATTAAATTCCAATAGATCCTTGTGGCATAAATAACTAGTTATTTACATTTTTAGCCTCCATACTTGCCAATACGTAGTGTGTTTTATATTTTTGCTTATAAATTAGGTGACTTACCTTAATACTATTTATTATGAAAAAGTTTTTCGAAGGATTTCAATATTTTATGGAAGAAGTTGCTTTTGCACCTTTGAATGCATTAAGAGCCTTAGAATTAGAAAGTTGGTTTGGTGCAAACATTTTAAACTGGGGATTTATGCTAGTAGGAATGGCTGCATTTGTATATTGGATGAAACAATTAAAAGGATTTAATGACAATAAAGAAGAACGCAGATATGTAGTTTCTCATTCTTTTTTAGCTGAAGATAAGCAATAATTAAATTTCCGTTAGTTTTTAAAAAGTGGGTTAACTTATCTAATCCTTTTTTTAAATTTTAGCAGTTAAAATACAAACACAAAAAAGCCTTTACTTTAAAAAGTAAAGGCTTTTTTGTGTTTTGGCTACTGTTTTTTTTATAAAATGTACTACCACAAACTACTTTTTCTATTCATTTTGTAGCTTTTTTCTTTCTTTTCGTGTTAAACTATTCCCAAATAGCATGTGTTTGATCTGCTATTATTCTAATTGATCGAAAAGGATTGAAAGTTCTTTTAAAAACAAATTTAACAAGCTTATTTTGTATTAACTTTTACTTACCAACTTTACAGGCTTAATTATGAAAAAGATCAATTTACTATTTTTAGGATTTTTATTTACAACACTACACATATTTAGTCAAGATATTGCTACCACATTAAGTTCAAATACAGACGATTATATGAAATTTTTAGCCACTAGTGAAAGTGCTGAAGCTGTTGTTGCCTCTGATGATATTCGTGGTCTTATTGATTTAAATGTACTTAATATTGAAGATGATAAAATTGAAATTGTTTTAGATAGCGATTTAAGAGATACCGGTGTTGTACGCATTGTAAATGTAAAAACGGGTAAAAGAATACGTAGAAAGGTTTCTTTTTTTAAGGGACAAATTAAAATTCCTGTGCCCGATGCTAAAAAAGGGATTTATGAAGTTCAAGTAAAAACTTCAAACTCTACAAATAAAATTAAAAAACGTTTTTCGGTTAAATAAGCGAACAAAAAAATAAGCAGTTATTCCACAAAAGAATAACTGCTTAAAAAACATAATAAAAAAAATTATTATTTGTTATTTTCTGGCTGACCAATTACTCTTCCTATTGCGGTTGCTAAAGGTTGAGAAATTACTGGACAGTTAATAATTGCTCCTGTAGCAGTTAACATTTTTGATAATGAGTTTGCTAAAGGACTTGGGTTAGCATTTCCTCTAAAAGGAATTAACGTACCATCTGCTAAAAGATCATTTATTTGATCAAAACTTCTTAAAATTACTCTATCTTCTGCTGGTACAGTAAATTCTGTTACATGCGCATCCCACATTGGTGCATACATTGTATCACTAGGATCAATTGGGAACGTATTTGTTGGATCATTTACTTGTCTTTCACTCAAAGAAGCCGTATTTAAACCTTGGAATCCTAATGGATTGTTAGCTTCTGGCACTACTCCATTAGCTGTAGGGCTAAAAGGCAACATTGAACCTTCTGGAAATAAACCAAACGTTGGTAGGTTTGCCAATTTAGGAGCAAGTACACCTAATTCTATAGCTGCTGGTCCTCGAGCAGAAGTATCTGTTACGATATGGAAATAATAGGCTCTTCCATCGTGCCATCCATCTAACAGTTGCAATACTACTGCAGCGCCATCAATATCTAAGTTTATATTATTTAAATCATCTTCTTGGGCTTGTGAGTTTCCTGCTGGATTAGGAATTCGGTCATGAATACCTGTTGCATTTGCCATCAATTGTGCATTAATAACCACACCACTAGGCAATACTACATATGATGACCAATTAGCATCTGCTATAGCTCCAGGATTTACCTCGGCTGGAGGGAAGCCAAATAATAATCCATCTTCGGCTCCTGCAACTAAGGACCTTTTAGGAGAAAAATCTACCGAACCTTCAAAAATTAATCTTCCATCTTCTGTCCATGTAGCATTCTGAACTCCATCACTAGTAGCAGCGGCTGCCATACGTGGTGAGTAAATTACTCCCAGTTGTTCTGCTTGTGCTCTATCAGAAGATTCTGTTATAATATAATAGCCTTCTCTTCTTTCTCCATTACTTAATGTTTCCCAACCTTGAAAAAGTGGTAATCTTACTGTGGGTCCTGCAGGTACTACAGCTCTATCAACTCGGTAATCTAAACCTAAAACACTAGGTATAAATACGTTTTCATCATCTTTAAACGTAAGTGCAGGATCTGCTGCATTATAAGGCACCCCTCCATCAGTTCTTATACTTTCTAAAAGTAAATTTGCTTCTTCTACTGGTGAGGCTACTTCTACTCCATTATCTGGCTGATCTACTACTGCATCATCATCACCACAACTCATTAAAACCATACTGGCCAAAACTGCACTTACGAATAATCTATTTCTATTTTTCATCTCTAACTTTTTTTATTATCTACATTAAATAAATAAAAACTATTATGCTGGCCAGCTTTAAAAACATTTATCTATTTTTCACTTGCTGAATAGGTCAGAAACATTTCAAAAAACTAACCAAAAAAATTAAAAAAAAATTAAAACCCTACAAATCAGTGTTTTAAAAAAATAATTTTGAATATTGAATTTTACTTTTGTTAACTAAATGTTAGGTAACTTACCTTAAATAATATCTCAAAATTCATAAAAAAGTCTTTTTTAGATCACATCAGAAACTAAAACACCCCAGTTTTAAAGTTTAAAACCGGGGTGTTTTTAAATTAATGCTATTGTATCATAAAAGCAACAGCATCTTTTACTAAAAAAAGTATTCCTTATAAATCGAAACCTAAATCGGTACGATAATACATATCTTTAAATTGTATTTTCTTTACGTTTTTGTAAGAAGTAGCCAAAGCTTCTTTAAAATCATTTCCGAACGAAGTAATTGTTAACACTCTACCTCCGTTAGTGACTACATTACCATCTTTTAATGTGGTTCCTGCTTGAAAAACAATAGAATCTTCGATAGTTTCAATACCTTTTATTTCATCACCTTTGTTATACGCCTCAGGATACCCCCCTGCCACTGTCATTACTGTAACAGCGGTACGAGGATCTAAATCCAATGAAACCTGATCTAAGGTTTGATTACCTACATGTACAAATAAGTCTACCAAATCATTTTTAACGCGTGGTAACACTGCTTCTGTTTCGGGGTCACCCATACGTACATTATATTCGATCACCTTAGGCTCGTTGCCAACTTTTATTAAACCAATAAAAATAAAACCTTTGTAATCTATATTTTCTTTAGCTAAACCGGCTACGGTAGGCTTTATCACCTTATTTTCTATTTTAGCCATAAATTCGTCATTGGCAAAAGGTACGGGCGATATAGCTCCCATTCCCCCGGTATTTAATCCGGTATCTCCTTCTCCAATACGCTTATAATCTTTAGCAGTAGGTAGAGTAATGTAATTTTTACCATCGGTAAGTACAAAAACACTTAATTCGATTCCATCTAAAAACTCTTCAATAACTACTTTTTGACTAGCCTCTCCAAATTTTTCGTTGGTCAACATATCGGTTAATTCGCCTTTAGCCTCGGCTAAATCTTCTAAAATCAATACGCCTTTACCTGCTGCTAAACCATCCGCTTTTAAAACATATGGAGGCTTCAAAGTTTCTAAAAAAGCATGTCCTTTTTCAACGGTTTCAGCAGTAAAACTTTCATAAGCGGCTGTTGGAATATCATAACGCATTAAAAACTCCTTAGCATATTCCTTACTTCCTTCCAATTGTGCACCTTCAGCTGAAGGACCAATCACTTTTACGTGAGCTAATTGAGCATCTTTTTTGAAAAAGTCAGTAATTCCTGCCACCAAAGGCACTTCGGGCCCTACTACAAGCATTTCAATATTTTCGGCTAGTACTACTTCTTTAATTTTATCAAAATCAGTTACACTTATGTCTAAGTTAGTCGCAATGCTTGCGGTTCCTGCGTTTCCTGGCGCTACAAATAGCTTTGAACATAAATCACTTTGAGCCAATTTGTATGCAAAAGTGTGCTCTCTTCCACCCGATCCTACAATAAGAATATTCATTATAAATGTTTTGGAGTTCTTTTAGTTTTAAAATGCAAAAGTACTCATTTGTATTCAATTGTAAAGTGCTATAACTTGATCAAATATTTGGTAAATTTTATCTAGTGGAATATCCTTATTCGGATTTATCATTAATAAAGAGGTAAATGTTCGTTTCCCTTTAATTAAATCTGGGTGTTCAATTTGAATTCCCTTTCCAATAGCTATGTATGGGAATCCCGATTTTTTATCTACCCATAGGTAACAAAAAATTTGGTTTTGGTACATAAAACAAGGCAATTTATAATACCATCTGTGCTCAAATTCGGTATGATAATTTGCAATAATTTCTTTTAGGGCTAACAAACAACTTTTAACAGGCTCATCTTTATCAAAATAAAAATTATCTATTGGCTTCATAACACTATCCAATTTTATTAACTACAAATTATCTAATACGCCTTATCATGCCCTTTTAATAATATTAAAAGGGTATCGAACATAATTTTGATATCCATAAGTATGGACCAGTTTTCAATATAAAAAACATCAAATTTGATCCTATTAATAATGTCTTCGTCCGATTTTATTTCACCTCGATAGCCTTTTATTTGAGCTAAACCTGTGATACCTGGTCTAACAGAATGCCTGAATACAAATTGATATTTGTCTATTTTTTCAGCGTATGCTGTAGTATAGCGTGGTATATGAGGCCTTGGACCAACCACAGACATTTCGCCTTTTAAAACGTTTATAAATTGTGGAATTTCATCAATACTTGTTCTTCTTAAAAAGCGTCCTATTTTAGTAACACGCTCATCTTTTTCAGATACATGTAAACGTTGTTCATTACCTTCTATGCTAAGTGATCTAAATTTATAACACATAAACTCTCCATAGTTTACGCCATTGCGTTTATGTTTATAAAATAAAGGCCCCTTACTTTCTAATTTAATAAGTACATACATTAAAGGAATTAACCAGGATAGAATTCCCATAATAACCAAAAAGGAAATTATAATATCAATAAAACGCTTTACAATAACGTTTGCGGAATCATGCAATGGCATATTTGGAATTGATAACACTGGAAGGTACTCGTAGTAATCTGTTTTCAAATTAGAAACAGGTACTTTTTCTACATTGGGAATAAATTTTAATACAATACCATTGCTTTCGCAGAAGTTTACGATTTCGTTAGTCTCCGTATTTGAAACTTCATGTAGTGCACAATACACTTCATCAATTCTATTTTCTTTTAAAAATTTAATTCCTTCAACAATTTTTTTGTCCAAACTATCGGCAAATACTCCTTGAATATAATACCCCATTTCGGGTTTAGATTCGAAATAATTAAGTAATTCCTGTGTTTGCGCAGAGCTTCCAAACACAAGTACCCAACGCTTATTACCCCCAAAGTACTGACGGTATTTTTGCAATAAAAAATAAACCGTAAGCTTTGCCAATGAAATTATAAACATTGTTACTCCTAAAAATAGTAGTGTTTCTACCCCTGTTATAGTTCTACTCTTTACAATACCGTAATAAGAATACAAAACAAGCATAAGTAGAAAGGCTTGTTTTACTATTAATCGAATAATTTTTAATACCGAAGTAAATCGATAAACTTTATAAAAACGTACCCAAATTGATGAAGCCAACCAACCAAAAGAAAGATATAGATAAAAGAATAAACTTGTAGATTTACCCAATAAAAAATAAGCACAAAAACACAATGCCACCAAATCAAATAAAACGATTAGTGGTCGTATTAAAAATGAATATCCTTTTAAAGCTTTAGGCATTTAAGCTTTTTTTGTTTTTATATAATCATCAAACGACTTATGTTCCTTTTTATGCAACATTTCCGAAGATAAACCTTTAAAATATTCGTATGTTTTTTGTAAACCAATAGTTCTCTCCACTTTAGGTTCCCATCCTAATACTTTTTTAGCTAACGAAATATCTGGTCGGCGCTGTAGTGGATCATTAACTGGTAAATCTTTATAAATTACTTTTTGGGTAATACCTGTTAAACTAATAATTTCACTGGCAAAATCACGTATACTTATCTCTGAAGGATTTCCAATATTTACGGGTTGTGAATACTTTGAAAGTAACAATCTATAAAGCCCTTCTACTTGATCATCAATAAAACAAAAGGAACGTGTTTGCGAACCATCACCAAATACAGTTAAATCTTCACCCCGTAAAGCTTGTCCAATAAAAGCTGGAATTACACGACCATCATTTAATCGCATACGAGGACCATAGGTGTTAAATATACGCGCAATACGTACAGGTACTTTATGAAACGTATGATACGCCATTGTAATGGCTTCTTGAAAGCGTTTGGCCTCATCATAAACCCCTCTTGGCCCTACTGAATTTACATTTCCATAATAGTCTTCGGTTTGAGGATGTACTAAAGGGTCTCCATAAATTTCACTTGTAGAAGCTATTAAAATAGTAGCCTCTTTTGCTAATGCTAAACCTAAACAATTATGAGTCCCTAATGAACCTACTTTTAAAGTTTGAATTGGAATTTTTAAATAATCAATAGGACTTGCAGGTGAGGCAAAATGTAAAATATAATCCAATTTCCCTTCTATGGAAATATGGTTACATACATCGTGCTCTATAAACCTAAAATCGGGATGATCTGCTAAATGTTTAATATTATTATAACTTCCAGTAATAAAGTTATCCATTCCAATTACCTCATAACCTTCTTTTACAAAACGATCGCATAAGTGTGACCCCAAAAAACCAGCTGCACCAGTAATTAAAACTCGCTTTTTACTCTGAGACATTAACAATTATTTTTGTTTTTCCGAAAATACAAAAACTAAGTGTATTTTAATGTTCTTAAAGCTTTTTTCAAATGATTGTTTTAGCTATTTTTTTTATCGATTTCACCCCTTAAAGATTTAAAAAAACAACCTAATATATTAGATATCAAATAATAATAAATTTTAAAACGCTATTCATAGAATTATATATACTACTAAGACGTTTCTAAAATTTGTTCAATTATTTTTTTTGTAATCGTATAGGTTGGTTTTACACCAGAAGTTCCTAAACCACCTGAGGCTAATGTGCTACCCGTTTCTAAAGGATTATCCGAGGCATAGTAAGCATACCGTACCTGAATATTTTCGGTAATACTTTTTCTAATTTTTGAAGCCGCTTGAATTGCTTTTTGGTAGTGAGCACCTTCCATTTCCAAACCAATGACTTTCCAGGTAGAATCATGAAAAAATTGCAATAAATCACGATTTTGAAGTGAAGTCCCTAACACCGTGACCATACTTCCTTCATAACAATCAATATCAGTCCCTTCGAAATCTTTTAATGAAAGCTCGTTTTTAAAAGGGTAATTACCCGACGTTCCTTCTAAAATATGCGCTGTTGGTATCATTAAATCACCTTTACCACCTTGTAAAATGCCCGCTTTTCCCATAATAGAAACCGAAACCACATTCATGTAAAATAAGGTTTCATTAGGTGCCTTGTAGGGCTTTAACAACTCATCCATAGCTTCAAAAGCTTGTTCTCCAAAGGCGTAATCCATTACTAAAATTACAGGAGATTTTGGATTATTATATGTAGGTAAATGTGCTATTTTACTGGTATCAAAAAGTTGAACATTTATATGGGAACTACTACTGTCTTCTAACATTACCATTCCATGTTTTAAAGCATATGATTTTACTGTATTGCGTAAGTCCTTACTATGATCATTACTCAGCAGCTCATAAATTTCCATATCCGTTTTATTGGCATAATCAATTCCAAAAGCTTCTTTTGCAAACAAGGTGTTCATTACACTATGCATATTTGAACTAATAATATGCAATGGACGCTCAAATAAATTTAAATTATGAATGCGTTTTTTAATTTGATATGCCCAAAATGAAGAGTGAATATGATGCCCTATACGCTCTCTAAGTACGGGGCTAAATGTAATTTCTCGTTTATTTTTTTCGGTAATTTCTTCTAATGATAGTTTACCTAAACCATGGATAACATCAATAAATCGATCTGGATTTTGAGAACTAGCAAACTTATCATACACCTCAATAATTTCATTAAAACTGCGTCCTAATATATTCGCTAAATGTGCCATGGCAATATCCCGATCCTTATCAGAAAGTGTTTTTTGTTCCGCAAACTTCACTAATTTATTCCAATCGCGCGTAAAACATAAATCATCTTCTTGCTGAATCTGTTTTCGTATTTTTTCAGACTCCATATACATGAATGTCAAATGCGTAAGAATATCATAAATTTCGGAACGTCCACGTGTAATTTCAATATTCATTTGATCTTCATCAACTCGATAGCAATTACGACGTCGTTTTTTAGGAATTATTACTTCAAAATGTGCATTTTTATAGCCTTCTTCACTAGTTAAATTCACGAATCGGCATTCCTCAATCCCTTCAGGCAAACGATCCAAAACATAAAGCAACCCATTTAATTCTACTTTATCTTCGTTTATAGAACCATAAATTTCGGGCCTCAGAACAAGCATAGCTTCTCTTAAAGTTTCTCCCGAAACACCCATAGGTTTATAATAACCACGATTAAATAAATGGCGCATACCAATATATAATCGCTCAATGGCATTGGTACTCTCCTGAGCTCTGGTTTGCTCATTTTTAGCTATATAATTTTGCATTTTAATCTTTATATTTTTTAATGAGCATGAAACTGCGCTAGTGCTTCAGCTATGTTACGATCGTTTGAAAGCCTAGGCAACTTATTTTGACCTCCTAATTTTCCAATTGATTTCATATAATTAGTAAATCCACCTGTTTGGATCACCTGTATTTTTAATGGCTGAAGAATTTTTCCTGTAATCAAATCCTTGTAATATGAATTTTGCTCTTGTAAACTCAAATCAATTTCATGCGCTAAGGCTTTTATATCTTTTGGAATTTCAGCAAATTCAATAAACCATTCGTGATAAGGTAAGCCTTCGGTTGGATTTACCTGAGGCGCTACAGTAAATTCCTGTATAACATGATTGGTTTTGATACTTGCTTCCTGCAAGGCCTCCTCTACTTCTTTTCCTATAACATGCTCACCAAAAGCCGATATAAAATGTTTAATTCGACCAGAAACTACTATACGGTAGGGAGCTGTTTCGGTAAATTTGATTGTATCCCCAATATTATAACACCAAAGTCCAGCAGTAGTTGAAATTAGCATCACATAATTTACTCCTACCTGCACATCCTTAATGGTAATTCTTTTAGGGTTTTCGTTAAAAAATTCATCTGCTTTTACAAATTCATAAAATATTCCAGAATTGAGTTGAAGCAACATACCTTGCTTATTTTGTTTGTCTTGATAAGCAAAAAAACCTTCGGATGCGGGATATAATTCAATACTTGGTATACTTTTGCCAATTAATTTCTCAAAAATAGCTCTGTATGGCTCATAATTAACACCACCATATATAAAGAGTTCAAACTTTGGAAAAACCTCTTTAATAGGCTTCCCTGTTCGCTCAACAATACGTTCAAAATACATTTGTACCCATGGTGGTATACCACTTATGATTCCCATAGGTTCGGGTAAGGTTTCATCAATTATAGCTTCCACTTTTTGCTCCCAATCGTCAATACAATTGGTTTCCCAACTAGGCATTCTATTTTTTTGTAAATATTTAGGGATGTAATGTGCCACAATACCCGAAAGCCTTCCTAAATGCACTCCATTTTTGTCTGATAATTCAGGGCTTCCTTGTAAAAAAATCATTTTATTATCTACAAAACCTGCCTCCCCAGTTTCATTAATATAACTCAAAATAGCATTCCTTGCCCCTTCTGTATGTGTAGGCATGGACTCATGCGTAATTGGAATGTATTTTGAACCACTTGTAGTACCCGAAGTTTTCGCGTAATACAATGGTTTTTTAGGCCATAAAATATTTGACTCCCCCGCAACCATACGATCTACATAAGGCCGTAAGGCTTCATAATCTCTAATAGGCACTTTAGCCACAAAATCCTTATGTGATTTTATGTCCGAAAATTGATGATCCTGACCAAAAACCGTGTTTTTAGCTTTCTCAATAAGGTATTCGAATACTTTTTCTTGTGTAGCTACAGGGTTTTTAGCCCATTGATCAACTTTACGTTGAATTTTTTTAGCAAATAATTTAGCTGCAAAAGCTTTTACTGACATAAAATTATTTTTCAAAATCAATATAATCGGCTGGGTTTAACGCTTGTCCCTTATCCCAAAGTTCAAAATGTAAATGTGGTCCAGTACTTAACTCTCCAGTTGATCCGGCAATAGCTATTACCTCACCTGCTAGTACCATATCACCCTGTTTTTTTAACAATTTTGCATTGTGTTTATACACCGAAAGTAAACCTGATTTATGCTTTAATAACAGTACATATCCAGTATCGGGTGTCCATTCGGAAAAAACAACAACTCCTTGACCAGCTGCCTTTACTGGAGTATCCTTGGCTACAGCAATATCAACTGCATAATGCTTTAATTTATAATTAAATTTACTGGTTACAGAACCTTTAACTGGAGGAATAAATAAAAATTCTTGATCTAAATCACTAGCATTTTTAACCGCATATTTTTCTTTTTTCTCCACCTCTTTTCTCAATTCAATATCTTGAGCCGAGGGTTTTAAATTTACCGAAGAAAGCTCTTTTTTAATATCCTTATCAACAGAATCTTTATTAAAAGTTTCGGCTGAAACCTGACCAGTTAATACTTTTTTTATGGATTCATAATATTTTTCATTGTAACGAACTTCATCTAAAATTGAATCAGTTTCGTAAGCCAATCTATTTGCTTTTTCGGATAATTCAGAAGAAGAATATCCAGGAATATATTCACGTAACGAAGAAAAGGCAATTAAAAAAATAGTTCCTGTAATTAATAACAACGAAGTTATCATTACTAAAACAAATACATTTAGTCGTGTCAACTTAAATGAAACTTGTTCCTCAAATGTATTTTCATTCAAAATTACCAAACGATACTTGTTCAGTAATTTTGTTGCTATTTTTCCTTTTTTTTTGTTTAGTGCTTCCATTGGTTATATAGATCACAAATATACATAAGTTTGTTTTTTCATTTCGATAAGGCCTAACAGGAAACGAAAGATTTTTTAACTCTTTTAAAATTTATAAATGCACATTCCTTTTCTACTATTTTTTTTAAAATTCAACACCTAATTATTAAAAGCTGGATTTTTTATTCATCTTGAAAAAAGACGCCTTTTTTATAAAAAAGTGACTAAAAAGTTAATATAAGAATTTATTATTCTAAAATTAAATAACAATAGTTATTCCTAATTAAAAATGGCTCTCATAGGTTTTTGCTGCTGCAGAAATAAAAATCTCCAATATAATTAGACATCATACGACTTAAAAGTCTCTTAAATCGCTTTATTTTAGTTTTTAACTTCTAAAATGTAAATTTTTGATGAAAACTCTCCATTTTTGATTGCTTTTAAGTTAGAAAGTACACCAACACCAAAAGCACGTAAATAATTTACTTTTTTGTATTTATACTTTTCAGAAAGTAAGGAAACATAAAAAGCATCGAACCACATGGGTTTTGTTTGTATCAATTTAAAATGATGTTCTTCTGCTAATTTAGAAATAGCGTTTTCAGAAAAATGCCAAATATGTCTAGGAACATCAAAAGCAGCCCAAAATTTTCCATAAAATGACGCATCGTAACTTTTAAAATTAGGAACAGCTATAATTACTTTTCCGTTTGGTTTTAACAAACGCTTAAATTCATTAAGCTGAATTTCGAGATTAGGCACATGTTCCAATACATGCCACATGGTAAGTACATCAAATTTTTCGTTCAGTTGTCCACTATTCGGAAAACAGGCAACTCCTTTTTCCGCTGCCCTAGTCCTTGCTCCTTTATTGGGTTCAATGCCTTTTGCATTCCATGAATTTGCTTGTAAATTTTGTAACAATGATCCTGTCCCACAACCAATATCTACAATTGACCTATTTGATCCTTCTACTATTTTTGAAAGTAAACTTGTTTTACTTTTAATGGTAATTGTTTTTACTGCTTGATATAGTTTATCAAATAAACTTGTTTTGGCGTCGGTATGCGAAATATAATCCTCGCTTTCATAATAACTTTCCAAATTTTCAGGAATAGGTGTGGTTTTATACAAATCGTACTTCTCGTCATATACTAATTCGAAGTCCTGCTGAGAAATTGAAAAATCTTTGGTTTTTATACGATTCATATGCTGTGTTCCACGTGGAACTATTTTGGAAATAGAAAGTGTTGATCTATAAAATAAAAAATTAGCTTATTAATTTTATAAATTGAGAATTATATCGAAGGTTTTCTAATTCTGGAAACTCTGCAGCATCAGCTTTTAAATTAGGATCTAATTCAAATGTTTTAGCTAAGAAAAATAAACATTCATCAATTTTATGCTGTAAATTCTTAATTATTGCAATTTGATAATAATTCCAAGAAAATACTTTCATATTATTTAGTCGAGCAAATAATTCAATTGATTCTTCATAATCCATTATTTCTTTTAAATATAATGCTCTAAAATAATTAAGTCGATACTTACCACTTGTATTTAATCCTTCTTCTAATTTATCAAATTCCTTTAAAGCAATATCCTTATCATTAATTAAAGCAAAAGTATGTTGTAGACAATGAAAAAGTAAATCATCTGAATAATGTTCGGGTAAAATAACTTTAAGCGATTTTAAACAATTGTTTACATCATTCATTTGTAAATAATATTGAATGCTATAAATATTAGCCATAAAATTGCTCTTATCTATTTTTAAACAATCTTTTAAAGATTCGATAAATTTATGTTGTGCTATAGTTGGTAAAATTTCCAACATACATGTTATTTTAGATTCATGAATTTTAATATTTTCTGGACTTAATTCTAAAGCCTTATCAAAAAAGTAAACTGCTTTATGCATATCTCCTTGTTTAGAATACAAAGTTCCTTTGTTAGCGTATGCCAATGTAGCTTTATCATCTAATTCAATAGCTTTATCCAAAAGCTCCAATGCATTAGTAAAATTACCCCTATCTATTTGAAAAGCCCCATAACCAATATACTTGTCCACCTCTTCTTTTGTGGTAGTGTTCTTATTAGTTGAATTAGGTGAAAACTCAATATTTTCAATTCCCCTTGATTTTAATTCATCGTCAAAGTCTTTAATTTCCTTTGAATTTAGCGCTTTCAAGTTTTCAATAATTGAATTTGAAAGATCACTTTTAACACCATTGGCGATTAATATTTTTTTCACAATCGAAAAATCACGATTGTTTTCATGATACAATGTTTTAGCTAATTCAATAAGTTCAGACTTATTAAAATTTGAATTGTTGCTATTTTTTGAGCTCGAAAAATCAAATATTCCCATTATATATAGTTGATTAGTTATATACTTCTAATATAAAAATATTTAACTAATTACCTCCCTAAATAAACTAACAAAACTGAAATATCACTTGGAGACACTCCACTAATTCGTGAAGCTTGTGCAATAGTTGCAGGGCGTATTTTACTCATTTTTTCGCCAGCTTCGTACGATAATGATTTTAATTTTTTATAATCAAAGTCTGCAGGAATCTTTACATGCTCCAAACGTGACAATTTATCTGCATTATTTTTTTCCTTATCTATATAGCCCGAATACTTCACTTGAATTTCTGCTTGATCAAGAATTTCTTGATTCAATTCATTTTCTTCGATGTAATCTTTTATAATATCAACTTGACTTATATCGGATAAAGCAATTTGTGGACGTGACAATACTTTAAATATTTTATCACTATGCTTCATTACCGAAGATCCTTTTTCTTCTAAAATTGGATTCGCATCCTTTTCCGAAATACTCGTCTTTTTCAAAAAGCTAATAAAGGCATTAGATTTGTTTTTCTTTATTTCCATAGCACGCAATCTATCCTCGGACGCTAATCCAATTTTATGAGATAATGGAGTTAAACGGAAGTCGGCATTATCCTGTCTAAGCAAAGTACGGTACTCTGCACGCGAAGTAAACATACGATAAGGTTCTTCGGTTCCTTTTGTAATTAAATCATCGATTAACACACCTATATAGGCTTCACTACGTGTTAGTATAAATGGATCTTGTTCTTTTACTTTTAACGCAGCATTTATCCCTGCCATTAAACCTTGAGAAGCTGCTTCTTCATAACCTGTAGTTCCATTAATTTGACCAGCAAAAAATAGTCCCGAAATTAATTTAGTTTCTAAAGTATGTGTTAACTGTGTGGGTGGAAAATAATCATATTCGATGGCATAACCCGGTCTAAAGAATTTTACATTTTCAAAACCAACTACCGAGCGTAATGCTTTAAATTGTACATCCTCGGGCAGAGATGTTGAAAAACCATTTACGTATACCTCACAAGTATTCCAACCTTCGGGCTCAACAAATAATTGATGACGATCTTTATCTGCAAAACGATTTATTTTATCTTCAATGGATGGGCAATAACGAGGCCCTAAACTTTTTATAGCGCCATTGAACATTGGTGAACGATCAAAGCCTTCTCGTAATAAATCATGTACTAAATTTGAAGTGTAGGTCATATGACATGAACGCTGTTCTTTTAAAACCCTTGTAGCATTTGAATAACTAAACTTTTCAGGATTCATATCACCTGGCTGTTCGATCATTTTAGAAAAATCCAAAGAACGACCATCCACTCTCGGGGGTGTTCCTGTTTTCATTCTACCTGATTCAAAACCTAAATCAACTAATTGTTCAGTTATTCCTGTAGCAGCTCTTTCACCAGCTCTACCTCCACCAAATTGTTTTTCACCAATATGAATTAGACCATTCAAAAAAGTACCATTAGTTAACACAACGGACTTTGCTCTAACTTCAATTCCAAGTGTAGTTTTAACGCCACACACCTTTCCATTTTCAACTATCAATCCCGATACCATTTCTTGATAGAAATCCAAATTTTCTGTAGCTTCTAATTTCAGGCGCCACTCTTCGGCAAAACGCATTCTGTCAGATTGCACACGTGGACTCCACATAGCAGGTCCTTTTGACTTGTTCAACATTTTGAACTGGATAGCCGAAAGGTCACTTATGATTCCACTGTATCCACCAATGGCATCAATCTCTCTAACAATTTGTCCTTTTGCTATACCACCCATAGCAGGATTACAACTCATTTGAGCAATGTTCTGTAGATTCATTGTAATCAACAAAGTACTACATCCCATATTTGCTGCTGCTGCTGCTGCTTCACTCCCTGCGTGACCAGCACCAACTACTATTACATCATACTCTTGTCCAAACATAATTTATATATTGTTCCACGTGGAACGTGGCATTGACATTATATAAAAACGTTCCACGTGGAACGTTATATATTTATATTAAAAATTACACTGTTCCACGTGGAACACTTGATTATGAAAATTATTAAAGTTCCACGTGGAACATATGCATCTTTTCATTTTCTTTATTCGTCATTAACTCTTGATCTGAATCAGATTTATCTTTATAACCACATAAATGAAGCACACCATGTACAAGCACTCTGCGCAATTCTTCATCAAAACTAACCTTAAAGTCTTTGGCATTATCGGCTACTCTTTCGGTTGATATAAAAATATCAGCTCCGAGCAGTGATCCTAAAGTATTGTCAAAAGTGATAATATCTGTTAAAGTATCATGGTCTAAAAATTGCTTATTCAAGTCAAGGAGATAATCATCGTTACAAAATATATAATTAATTTCACCTTCGCTTTTATTCTCAGAAATAATCACCTTTTGCAACCAAGACCTGTGCTCATCTTCATTAAAATCAAAGCCTACTTCATTAAAATTAAATACTATCATTACACGCTTTATACTAGTTACTTTTCAAGAAAATATTCTTGTACTCGCTTCTTAAATTCAGGCTGCAAAGGTAGTACTTGTCTGTTTAATATTTCAGTAGTATTAAAATATTGTTTTATCTGTTCTGGTGTACTTACTTTTATAGCTTCAAATTCTTTTTTGTTTGTAGTACTCTTACGCTTGTTATCTTTCCCTTGTTGAAATTGTGCCTTATCCAATTTAAATAATTGGTGCTTCAAATCGATCATTCGTTTCATAGTTTCTTCAGTAAATCCACGTTCTAATAAATCATCTTCAACTTGTTCCATTTGATCCAAAATTCTTTTTTCATTTGGTGCAATACCATCTTCTCTCATTTTATCTTCTAGTTGATTTCTTAAATCTTGCTGCTGTTTATATATTTCGAATAATTGCTCATAATCGGATTCATCATCACCTGGCTCTCCTTGCTCACCATTACCTCCAGTTCCTTTTCCTTTCTTTCCATCTTTACCCTTACCTTCTTTTCCATTTTTTCCATCACCTTGCTTTCCATTTTTTCCATCTCCATCTTTCCCATTTTTTCCCTTATCTCCCTTTCCTTCTTTTCCCTCTTCACCTTCACCAGGTTGATTTCCTTGCTTTCCATTTTTTCCTTTTCCCTTTCCCTTTCCACTTTCCCCATCACCACTTTCTCCTTGACCTTCTCCGCCTTTTCCTTCTCCTTTTCCAGATTTACCATTCTCGCCTTTCTCGCCATTTTCACCTGACTTGCCATCTTTTCCTTTATCACCATCTTCACCTTTGTCTCCTTCTTTTCCTTTTTCTCCCTGCTCTCCAGATTCTCCTTTATCACCCGGCTTTTTTTCTCCACCAGATTGTTCTTTTTTTGAATCACCAGCTTGCTTTTGTTGTGACTGTAACATCTGCTCTATCGCTTTATTTAAAGACTCTTGTTTTTTTATAATATCTGGTAATTGAAATCCATTATTTTTTTTCTTACTTTCTCCCGATTTACCAGGCTTTGATTGCTGATCCATTTCTTGTAATGATTTAGACAAAAGCAGTGCTAAATCATTCGAATGTGTTACGGCAAATTGTAAACTTGTTACTCCTTGTCCTGTGTGATTATCGGTAATTTTATCTAAAGCTAATGCTATATCGTAATCAATATCTGATATTAAATCATTTATTTCTAAACCCATTTTGGGATTACGAGAGGATACAGCAAACAAACTATCATCAATATGTTCAAAATGCTCTCGTAGTACATTTTGTCTACGTACATGATTTGAGTAATTAGGATCATTTGAAGTACTTTTTCTAAATGAATTCATGGTGTCTTCTTGATTCAAAGAAAATAATACTAAGTTATCAAGTATTTGTCTTAGCATTTCTAAATCTTCCTCAAGCTGTTCCATATCTCCTCCGCCTCCGCCACCGGCCTCTGATGACATTTTATCAGCTAAATTTTTTAGCATCGTTGCTGCTGTTTTCTGCTTTTTTGTGGCTTCTGAATTATTGCTTTTATCCAATTCATTAAGCGCTGCGTCTAATTCTTTTTTTATGGCTTCTTCATAAGCAGGATCGTCATCTAACTTCATTGGCTTTTTTAATTCCAAATTATGTCTTCTTAAATCATTTAATTCATCTTGAATAATTTTCCATTCACTATTAATTTGGACCTGCTTTTCTTTCTCTAAAGGATCAACACTATCGGCTAACTTTGATTCTTTGTCCGAAAGTAATTCAAGCATTTGAACAATACGCTGATGCTTATCTATTACATAATGGCGCTTAGTTAATTCTAATATTTGACTTAAATTCTTTTTAAGCTTTTTGTTATCTTTCTGTAATTCATCTACCTTTTCCTGAAGCTCTTTAGGGCTTAACTTTTCTAAGGCTTTTTTAATTTCATCTATTAATTTTTTGTTCTTTTCTAACTCTTTTTTGGTACGCTCTAGCTGTTCTTTTATAGCTTCAGAATTTTTATTCTCATCTAACTTATCTAGGGTCTTCTTTAATTTTTCTGAAAGCTTATCTAATGATTTTTGTTGTTTGGATTGTTTTTCTAGCACATCAGACAACTTCTGTTTTTCTTTAAACGAAAGTGAATTCTTTTGCTTTTGTAATTTTGAAAAGGATTCTAAATCTAAGTCAGATTTTTGAAATTGATCCAATGATTTTGAGAATTGATCTAATTGCTGTTGCTCATTTTTAAACTCCGATTGTTCGGCTTCAACCTTTGATAATTTCCTGTAATTATAGGTTTCGCTTTTACTAGATTTTGATCCATTGAAACTATCATTATCAAAAACTTCAAAATAAAAGGAATAACTGGTGGCATCTTCTAAGTCGAGTTGATTCGGAAATTGATATGTAAATTCTGAAAATGTAGCCTTTTGAATAGCTAGATCATATCGCTTTATTTGCTCTGGATCATCTTGCTTAAAATAGACCACTTCTAATTTACGTAACCCATAATCATCTGATACTTGACCATAAAATAATTGTGTATTTATCTTTGTTGTATCTATAGTTGATTGTACTGCAATAGTTGGAGATTTATCCTTTATTACATCAATTGAAAAAGCTAATTTTTCATACTCCTCAACATATTTATTTGAAGTGGTAATTTGATAATCGAATGTATTGGAGATCTTCTTTTCGAAATTAAAATCGGCTATATTCTTTTTAAAAATTTCTTGCTTTTCTTCCGCTGTAAATCGGACATTATTTGCATTAGCCGAACGTATATACCAACTTATTGTTGAACCTTCGGCAACAATGGCATTCCCTGTATTATCATAAGTTTTTTCTTTTTGCTTTACATGCCAAGGCGCTTTAACAATCATTTTAAATTTATTAATACTCGGTGCTGCATTAACCAATAAATTATACTCTCGGCTACTTTCATCACCCGAAGTAAGCCTAAAAGGAATATCATTAATAGGATTTTTAAATGTATACGAAAATTGGTTATGTCCCTTTTTCTTTAAAAAATAAGTTTCATTCGCATAATTAATAGCTACTTGATTTGGAACTATACTTCCGTTAGTGGTTACATTTAATGTAAAATCCTGCTGTTGTATAACCGAAATAGATTCATTTAAAATTTTAAAATGAAATGGTGCTGGTGGCTCATATGCCGTATTGTAATTTACTACGCGAGTAAAACTTTTACCAAACCAATCTTTTCCGTTTACTAAAGTAAAAAGTAAAAAAGCTACCACTGGGATTAAAGCGTACTTAGCATATGAAAAACTCTTTTTAAAATTGATCGCCAAATTAAAAGGTATAGGCGATAATTGTGCAGATTTTTGGGCAATACTAGCTTCGAGCAATTCCGATTTTTGATCATTGGAACTTAACTGAAGTAGATTGACTAATTGATCCTTTATTTCAGGAAAATGATTTCCTATAATCTTGGAAGCTTCTATACTTGAAATACGCTTTCCAAATTTGGCCAATTTTGCTAAGGATATACCAATAAACTTAACAAACAAAAGCCCCTCTATTCCTATAAAGGTCCAAAACAAAATTCTTCTACCTTGAGTAGACAACCAAAGGAAATTTTCCAACAATAGCACTACTAAAAAATAAACCAAACCAATGGCTAAAAAAAGGAGTGTTCCTTTAATTAATTCGTTAATATAATAACGCTTTATAAAGCTAGTAAGCTTTTTTAGAATGATATTTAAATTATCTGACATACGAAATTCTTAGAACTATAAATTTACACAAATAAGCTTAGAACATAGAAAAAATGAAAACTCACTTTAAAGACACCTTAAAACCCATAAATATGTCATAAAATAAAGCTGTAAAAAGGCTTCAAATGTTCCATTTCAAATCCTATCAATTAACACAACTATAGTATATTTGCCAAAAAACTTTTATTATGTCTACACCTGTTAGAGTTCGCTTTGCTCCTAGTCCAACTGGACCTTTACATATTGGAGGCTTACGTACTGCTTTGTATAATTATCTATTTGCCAAAAAACACAACGGAACTTTTGTATTACGCATTGAAGATACCGATCAAACCCGTTTTGTTGAAGGCGCAGAAAATTATATAAAAGAAGCATTGGATTGGTGTGGTATATCATATGATGAAGGCCCAGGGAAAAACGAAAAGTTTGGTCCCTATAAACAAAGTGAACGCAAAAGTTTATATAAAAAATATGCCGATAAATTAATTGCTAACGGTAATGCCTATTATGCTTTTGATACTGCCGATGAATTAGATTTACATAGAAAAGATCATGAAACTAAAGGCAAAACATTTATTTATAATTGGCATAATCGTTTAAAACTTAAAAATTCTTTAAGCCTTTCGGTAGAAGAAACTAAGGCGAAAATTGCAGCTGGTGATCCATACGTAATTCGTTTTAAAACACCCGAAGGAGAAACTTTAGAAATGCACGATGAAATACGTGGAACAATTACTATTGACACCAATGTATTAGACGATAAAGTATTATTTAAAAGTGATGGCATGCCTACCTATCACCTAGCCAATATTGTTGATGATCATTTAATGGAAATTACTCATGTTATCCGTGGTGAAGAATGGTTACCCTCCATGGCATTACATATTTTATTGTATAGAGCATTTGAATGGCAAGCACCAAAATTTGCACATTTATCCTTATTACTTAAACCTGTTGGAAAAGGAAAATTAAGTAAGCGTGATGGTGATAAATTAGGTTTTCCAGTATTCCCTTTGAATTGGACTGATCCTAAAACTAATGAAGTATCATCTGGTTATAGAGAAGCAGGTTTTTATCCGGAAACTGTAGTCAACTTTCTAGCACTACTAGGTTGGAACCCTGGTACAGAACAAGAAATTTTTAGCCTAGTAGAATTAATTGAAGCTTTTGATTTAAAACGTGTGAATAAATCTGGAGCTAAATTTGATCCAGAAAAAAACAAGTGGTTTCAACAACAATATTTACAACAACAAAATGACACAGATTTAGCCAAAACCTTTGAATCTATTTTAACTAGTAAAGGAATTACTACATCGCTTCCGCTAGAAAAAATAGTGAGCATGCTAAAAGAGCGTGCTATTTTCCCTGCTGATTTATATGATTTAGGAAAGTTCTTTTTTGAAGCACCTACCGCATATGATCCAAAAGCAACCAAGAAAGCTTGGAAAGAAGGTACTGCCGAATTAATGCAAGAGCTTGTTGAAGTAATAAAGAACATCACTGACTTTTCAGCAGCAAATGCTACTACAGAAATTAAAGCTTGGATTACCAGTAAGGAGATTGGTTTTGGAAAAGTAATGATGCCACTACGTTTGGCTTTAGTAGGTTCACTTATGGGGCCCGATGTATATGAAATTGCTGCTATGCTTGGTCAAAATGAGACTATTAATAGACTTGAAAATGCTATAAAAAACTTATAATTATGATTTTAGTAGCCGTACTCCTCCCCTGGTTATCTTTTATGTTACGCGGTAAAATACTTACTGGTATTTTATGCTTATTACTACAAATAACACTTATAGGCTGGATCCCAGCTTCTATTTGGGCAGTGGCATCACTTGTGGATAAACGGAATAAAAATCGAGTAAAGGATCTTGAAAAAAAGATGCAATCAAAATCATAATTTTTAAAAAGAGGCAATGCCTCTTTTTTTGTATCTTTTATGCACTAAAAATTTTAAACTAAAAATCAATCTATATGTTTGGCATTCCATTTTTACCCATTGTTATTTTTTTACTTGTAGTACTTATTGCTGCAGGTGTGTTTACCGTGAAACAACAAACCGCTGCTATTATTGAACGCTTTGGAAAATTCCATAGCATTCGACAATCTGGTCTGCATTTTAAGATCCCTTTAATTGATAAAATTTCTGGTCGTTTAAGTTTAAAAATTCAGCAATTGGATGTAATTGTTGAAACTAAAACTAAAGATGATGTTTTTGTAAAACTTAAAGTATCTGTACAATTTAAGGTTATTAAAGAAAAAGTATATGAGGCTTTTTATAAACTAGATTACCCACACGATCAAATCACATCCTATGTTTTTGATGTGGTTCGTGCCGAAGTTCCAAAAATGAAATTAGATGATGTGTTTGAACGTAAGGACGATATTGCCATTGCTGTTAAAGGTGAACTTAATGATGCTATGATGGATTATGGTTATGACATTATTAAAACCTTAGTTACTGATATTGATCCAGATGAACAAGTAAAAGAAGCTATGAACCGAATAAATGCTTCAGAACGCGAAAAAATAGCAGCACAATATGAAGGTGACGCACAACGTATTTTAATTGTGGAAAAGGCTAAGGCTGAAGCTGAGAGTAAGCGTTTACAAGGACAAGGTATAGCCGATCAACGTAGAGAAATTGCACGTGGATTAGAAGAATCAGTAGATGTATTAAACAATGTAGGTATTAATAGCCAGGAAGCCTCTGCCCTAATTGTAGTTACTCAACACTATGATACGTTACAATCTATTGGTGAACATACTGGAAGTAATTTAATTTTATTACCCAACTCACCACAGGCTGGTAGCGATATGTTAAATAATATGATTGCTTCATTTACGGCTTCCAATCAAATTGGAGAAGCTATGAAGGAACAAAATGCGGCAAAAGGAATTACTAACAAAAAATCAAGTTCGAAACGCAAACCTGATACTGAAATTTAATACTCAATCAATAAAAATCAAAAAACCCGTTTAAACATTGATTTAAGCGGGTTTCATTTTATAATAATATATTTTATTCACTTTTATAAAATCATTAAATATAATGGATTTATAAAAGTTAAATTTGATAAGAAAAAACTATCAAATTTTATTTAAAATAGGTGATAGCTATTTTCAAATTCTTGGATGTAATAAAGAATTATATTTAGTCAAAACAATTTTAA
The DNA here is from genome assembly GCA_947498765.1 of uncultured Aquimarina sp. Taxonomy (GTDB): domain Bacteria; phylum Bacteroidota; class Bacteroidia; order Flavobacteriales; family Flavobacteriaceae; genus Aquimarina. The sequence continues at coordinate 59,925 of CANMLG010000023.1, read as the reverse complement.
CCATAGGATCATTTAATATTCTTTTTGTTATTAGTAAATGTTTATTGATTGGAAAAACTAAGACCCATGTATATTTTTCTCTTTCTGGAAAATATTCGTTCATTATATCATAATCTTGAAAATCTGTAGATATTCCAATCCTAGGTTGCTTTTTTAGCACTTTAGTTATTCTACTGATATATTTTTTAAGTTCATTCGGAGATTTTAAATAAAGCCTTTTGGGCAAATAATAACAAGTTTTAAATCCAGCCTCGGTAAAAATTGGCAATGCCTCGGGATGTCTAGTTTCAATTAATACTTTATTAAGTTTATAATTTTTAGCTGATAAAATAGCTGTTATTTTTTCAAAAATTAAAGAAGCATTATCTGCATTTAAGTTTTTAATATCTAACCAAATAAAAGGTTGTTCTTTAGAAATCAACCCATTCATATAAGTTGTAAAATTTAAATTAGTAGATTCAGATGGAGGATGATTTACATCCAAAACATTAGTTTTGGGATAATAAACAAGATCTAATTCTACACCTTTATAATAATTTAAAGCAGCGTTTAAACGATCTACACTATTACATCTATGCGCTAATACTTTATCATAATGTCCTAAAAATTCAACTCGGTAGGGGAAATAATAATAAATACCAAAAACAAAAATTGATAAAATTAATAACTTGAACAATAGGTTCTTTTTAATTAAATTAATCATTTTATTTTAAATAAATTTAAAATTAAATTGTAGATAATATCTGTGGTTAGATCGTTTAATTCCATTTGATTTATGAAAGTTACTTGATTAGGATATAATTTTTTAAATTTTTCAGAATACCAAATTATAAACGCTGGATTAGCTACATATTTAGATTCGTGACCATGCAACCATTTTCCGTTTTCTCCTAAAGATTCTCCATGATCAGATATATAAATAACAATTGAAGGCCTATCTAGATTTTTATGATAATTAATAACTTCATTTAAAAAATAATCAAAATATAAAATAGTATTATCATATGAATTAATAATTTGTTCACTTGTTAATGAAGGCATGTATTTAGAATCTATTACAGGCTTATACTTTCTATGCCGCTCATCATACCTATTATCATACCACCAATGACTGCCTATCATATGTAGAGTTGTCATATTTTTTTTTCTCTTTTTTTCTAACTCCTTTTTTAAATAAGGAAGTAACTCTTCATCTTTAGATTTATGGTAACTATCATATGATTTAGATTTATCTATCAAAATAACCTCATTATTACTAGTTGCTATTGATTTATAACCCCATTCTAAGAACTGATTTCCTATCCAAGTACAGTTTATATCTGATTTTTTTAAAACGTCATATACACTTCTTATTTTATAATTAGTGGTATCATAAATGCTTTGATTTGATAAAATTTGAGGGATACTCCCTGAAGTGTATACTTTATTAGTATAAGTATTTTTAAAACTGAAAAAGTTTTTATCTATTTTAGAAAGATTAGGCGTTGTATTTCGCTTATACCCATTAATACCTAAATGATCTGCGCGAACAGTTTCTCCTAAAACAAAAGTTACTTGAAGATCATTCTTTAAATCTGACGAAAAACTTAAATCACTAATATCCTCTAACTCTAATGAATACTTATTAAAATAGCCATAAACACTACAAAAAAACTGATATGGTAATTTAAATTGAAATGTTTGATATCTTATTTTTTCTCCTATAAAAATGAATAAAATTAATATTAAACTTAGTATTGATGATACTTTAAAAGCTTTTACTTTTAGTTTATTATAAAGCTTTAAAATAATAAACAAACAAATTAATAATATAACTATATAAATAATTAAAGGAATAGAAATTAAATCCTTCATTAATTCAATTTCTGTTTGTAATGAAGCATCAATTAAAAAAGGAGAAATAGATATATCTATGCTATAAACCCAAAAGGCAACTATGCCCAATAGTAGATAAATTATACTAAAAAAAACTTTAAAAACTACCTTGTTTAAACTTATAAAATATAATATACCAGCAAAACAAGATTGCAGTATACACATGTGTATAAAATAAAATAAAGTTTCTTTAAAACCTGTTAAAGGAATATGAATATAAGAAGCTAATGTTATGCTTATTAAGAAAATAAAATTTAATATTAAATGAAATTTAATATTTTCAAAAACTTCTTTTTTAAATTTCATTCAATAAATTATTTAATTTTCTTTTGAAAATGATAGCCTATTATTTTATAATCTTGATTAAAATAAAATTTATGAGAGCGTGAATTAAACACATATGAATTTAATTCAATGGTATCGTAATCTCTTTCAAAACACCAAGCTTTTATTTCAGACTCAAAAATACGACCATAACCTTTTGATTGGTGTTTAGCATCGATAACTACATTATCAATTTCAAGCTGTTTTCCACAATAAAATCTAGTAGAGGTCCAACCACTTGTTAATCCGATAAGCTCATTAGATACAAATAGACCAAAACATACATAATTACCATAATTAAACATTTCATTGATATAATTGTATATTTGATCTTCTTTATAATCACCTAACTGTAATGCTAAAGGAATCATTTCTTCAATATTATCAAGTGATAATAATTTAACGTTTAGTAGTTCGCTATTCATTGAATTGTAGAATTTAAAATTGGTTACAAACTAAATAATATAACTTTAAATAGCAGATTGATTTAATCTAATTTTAACTGTTTTGCTTCGGCAACTAATAATTCATTACTATCCTCTAAAGTTTCATCAATAAATTGTTTAGCGGCGTCAGTTATTGGATTACTTGCTAAATATTCACCTAAAATTAATAGTACTGCAATACGAGTACCTACTTTCTTTTTTGCTGTTCCAAACAATGGAGCAAATTCATCATAAGCTACATCTTTTGCTAATTCTTTAATTTTAGCCTTGGTAACTAGTTGTTTTTCTACCGGAAGGTTGGTATACTTTTTACCTAATTTTTGAATTTCACTAATTGGATTTTTGGCTTGTCCTCCTCTATTTTGTTGCGAATTTTGAGCTTGAGCTTGTTGTGGTTTTGGCTTTTGCTTTGCCCAACTATCCTTTAAACCTACAGTTTTATTAAATACTAATGCTTCTGCAGAAGTATCTAAGTCCAAAGTAAAATAACCCAAACGCTGAAATTGAAAATGTGATCCTAATTCAGCATTTTTTAAATAAGGTTCGACAAAAGCATGTACTACTTTTAATGAATCTTTATTTACAAATTCCATAAAGCTTTTATCTTTATGTGCATCTGGTGCCTCATCAGAAAATAAACGATCATAAACACGTATTTCTGCAGGAATAGCATGTTTTATAGAAACCCAATGCAATGTCCCTTTCACTTTTCGTAATGAAGCCTCACTCCCACTACCCGATTTACTATCGGGATCATAAGTACAATGAATTTCGATAATATTGCCTTTGGCATCTTTTACTACCGATTCTCCTTTAATGATATAAGCACTTTTTAATCGTACTTCTTTACCTAAACTTAAACGGAAATATTTGCTATTGGCAGCTTCTTTAAAATCTTCTCTTTCAATATATAATTCTCTTGAAAATGAAATTTCATGCGTACCAGAATTAGCATCTTCTGGATTATTTTCTGCTATCAAAATTTCTTCTTTGTCTTCGGGATAATTAGTGATCACCAATTTTACAGGATCTAAAACTCCCATAACACGAGTAGCTATTTTATTTAAATCCTCTCTAATACAAAATTCTAAGAGTGATAATTCAATAACATTTTCGCGTTTAGCAACACCTACCGTTTCTACAAAATTTTTGATGGCTTTGGGCGTATATCCTCTTCTACGCAAACCCGAAATGGTAGGCATACGAGGATCATCCCAGCCAGATACTATATTTTGTTCAACAAGCTGTAGTAATTTACGCTTACTCATTACTGTATAATTCAAATTAAGCCTTGCAAATTCACGTTGTTTTGGTAATCTATGCTTTGTATCTATTTGGGCTAAAAACCAATTATAAAGCTCTCTATGTGGCTTAAATTCTAATGAACATAATGAATGTGTAATCTCTTCAATGTAATCACTTTCGCCATGAGTCCAATCGTACATTGGATAAATACACCAATCATTTCCTGTTCGGTGATGTTCCTTTTTTAAAATACGATACATTAAGGGATCACGCATTAACATATTGGGCGATTCCATATCAATCTTAGCCCTTAAAATATGTTCACCTTCATTGTATTTACCCGCTTTCATTGCTTCAAAAAGCGCTAAGTTTTCTTCAACAGAACGATCTCTATAGGGTCCGGAAACTCCTGGCTGAGTTGGCGTTCCTTTTTGTTCAGCCATGGCTTCACTTGATTGTGAATCCACATAAGCTTTTCCATCCTTAATTAATTGAACTGCCCAATCATATAATTGCTGAAAATAATCAGAAGAATAACATATTTTATCCCATTTATACCCCATCCAGCTAACATCTTTTTTAATAGCATCTACATATTCTTGCTCTTCTTTTGCCGGATTAGTATCATCAAAACGTAAGTTTACAGGCGCATTATATTTTTCACCCATTCCAAAACTAATCCCTAGGGCTTTAGTATGTCCTATATGTAAATACCCATTAGGTTCTGGTGGAAAACGAAAACGCAGCTTATCTTGAGTATAGCCATTTTTTAAATCCTCTTCAATAATCTGCTCTATAAAATTTAATGATTTATGCTCTGACATATTCGGTATAATTTAAAGCGTAAAGTTATTAAAATTTAAATGCTCCTTTTAACACTTTAGCCTCTAAAATTTAATGTATTTATAAAATTTCATCACCAATAAAATATCCTAAAAAAGCATAGTAAATTATATTTTAAAAAATGATCACAAAACTTTGTAATTTGCATAAGCCTTATTTAATACGATTTGTTAATAATGATTTCGTATAATACTACAAATTGTAATAATTTTGGGTAAATAATTAATAACCAATAGTAAAATGGGAATAATAAAACTTCACAATATAAAAATACATACTAACCATGGCTGCTTGGTTGAAGAATCAAAAATAGGTTCTGATTACCGTGTTGATTTAACGGTTACTGCCAATTTAAATGCATCGGCTCAAAGTGATGAGTTAGCTGATACTGTTGACTATGTACACCTAAATTTAATTATAAAAGAAGAAATGGCTATTCGTTCTAAATTATTAGAACATGTAGCTGAGCGTATTTTAAATAGAATTTTTAATGAACTTATTTTAGTTACCCAAGCTACAGTAGCTGTATCAAAAATAAACCCACCTATTGGAGGTGATGTGCAAATGGTTACTATTGAACGATCTAAGACGAGGTAATACTATAGGAATATTATAAGCTTGCATTTAATCTACCTAAAAACTACCTGTATATAGCTGCTTTTTTTAATATTTAACTAAATAATGAGTTTTTCTGTAATAATGAGTATTTAGTTTTTGCTAAATACTGCAAAATTGTATTATATTTGCCGTCCTACAACAGGGTGTCGTGGCCGAGTGGCTAGGCAGTGGTCTGCAACACCATCTACAGCGGTTCGAATCCGCTCGACACCTCAGAAAAAGTCTCTTAATTTTAAGAGACTTTTTTATTTATACTTTCTTTAAACTAATTATTTAAAATACTTTTCTTTTAATACATTTAAATGATGTTTTGCATGGCCAATATTTAAAAATCCTATAGCTAATGGAGTTACTTCAACTTCAAAACAGACTCCTTTTTTATGAAACATTTCTTCGGTTAAGCTTTCAAAAAATAGAACTGTTGACGCACTTACAACTTCAAATTCTTTTAATAAATCGGATATACTTCTATTACTAGCATTTGAATGATTAGCATAAAGATCTTGGTCATAACCTGGTAAGGTACTTTTATCATTTCTTGTAAATGCTAAAGCACGGTACATTTGAATTCTTTCATTATCAATAATGTGCTGCAAAATATCTTTAGGTGTCCACTTCCCTTTCTCATAACTATAATCTTGATATTTTTCTAGTAATTCTTGACAATCATAAAATTCTTGACTTGAATTTTTTAAACCATGCAGTAAAGTAGTTTGGTGATCAACTAAATTAATATACCTATCAAAATATTGAGGCATAAATTTTAAATCCTTTACAGTAAGATTAGTGGCAATTGATTGTTGATTTGCTATGTTCATAATTATAGTGGTTTTATAAACTAAAACTACTATAATTATTAAATAAGAAACTAAATTTTATAAATTATAACATAAACTTAAGAAGTTACTTTTTCAATCCTATTTTGAATTTTTTGAGCACTTGACGGAAACAAACCTTTGCTTAATAAAACACCTCCAAAAAATATCATAAGTATACTTACAAGGCGCTTTAAATTGTAAATACGAGTTGGAGTTAATTTCTTTTTCAAAGTTTTAGCTAATAGTATTTTTAAAATATCGGCTAATAAGTATACAAATAATACCGCACCAAAAAAGAAAATTATACGATTTTGATCCATTTCCAATTGTGGACTAATAGTAATTATAATAGTAAGCCAAAAACCTAATACACCAATATTGATAAAGTTTAATAAAAAACCCTTTAAAAATAATTTAAAGTAATTGTGTTTATTAATTAATTCAACATCAATAGCACGCTGATCGTTAAATGATTTTTTTTCTTTTATTAAAGTTATTACTCCATAGGCAGTTAATAAAACACCACCAAAAATAAATAGTGATGGATCATCTTTTATTTTATCAAGCAATTTATTGGTACTTAAATACGCGATACATATAAAAATTACATCGGCAAAAATAACACCTAAATCAAAAGAAATTGCCGCTCTAAATCCCTTTATAGCGGCAGTTTCTAATAGCGCAAAAAAAGCAGGTCCTAGTAAGATTGCTAAAAACAATCCTATAATTATTGCTTCTCTTAAATCTTCTAAATACATGATTAACTAGTTTGTACTAAATACCAATTCTTCTAGTTCGTTTGGATCAACAAAGGTAAAATCTAAATGACGTTTAATTAAATCAGCATTTTTAACACGTACATATACAGTATCACCTAATTGATATTCTTTTCCTGTTTTTTTACCTACAATGGCATATTTTTCTTGAATAAATAGGTAATGATCATCGGTTAAATCACGTAGTCTAATCATTCCTTCGCATTTATTTTCAGTAATTTCAACATAAATACCCCATTCGGTTACCCCAGAAATTACCCCAGCAAAAATTTCATTTTGATGGTCTTGCATAAATTTAATCTGCATAAATTTAATAGAATCTCTTTCGGCATTAGCCGCTAAAGCTTCCATTTCACTACTATGCTTACATTTTTCTTCATATTCAGTTTCATCAACCGATTTACCAGCATCTAAATAATGTTGTAATAAACGATGTGCCATTACATCTGGATACCTCCTTATTGGCGATGTAAAATGTGAATAATAATCAAATGACAAACCGTAATGTCCTATATTCTGTGTGGTATAAACAGCTTTACTCATGGTTCGGATAGCTAAGGTATCCACCATATTTTGCTCCTTTTTACCTTGTACATCACTTAGTAATTTATTTAAGGAAGAAGTTACTGTTTTTTTATTCTGTAAATTTAAACTGTGGCCAAATTGCGAAACAATGTTTTGTAAGGCTACTAATTTTTCTTCATTAGGTTCATCGTGTATTCGGTATACAAATGTTTTTTTAGGAGTTTGTTTTCCTATAAACTCGGATACTTTTTTATTGGCAAGTAACATAAACTCTTCTATAAGTTTATTGGCATCCTTAGAAGTCTTAAAAAACACTCCTACGGGTTCATTATCCTCATTCAATTGAAATTTAACTTCGGTTTTATCAAATGATAAGGCGCCAGATTTCATTCTGGCTTCGCGCATTATTTTTGCTAACTCGTCTAATTTTAAAACAGCTTCAGTTATTTCGGCACTTGCTTTGTAAGCTTCTCCCGTAAGGGATATATCAGCTGGAATACTTGATGTACCTGTTTCAATAATTTGTTGTGCTTCTTCGTAAGCAAAACGAGCATCAGAATAGGTTACAGTACGACCAAACCATTCATTTACAATTTTAGTATTAGGAGCTATTTCAAAAACTGCCGAAAAAGTATATTTTTCTTCAAGTGGTCTAAGTGAACAGGCATTATTTGATAGTACTTCTGGCAGCATCGGCACTACTCTATCTACTAAATATACCGATGTAGCTCTTTCATAAGCTTCATCATCTAAAATAGTACCAGGCTTAACGTAATGCGAAACATCGGCTATGTGAATACCTATTTCAAAATTACCATTGTCAAGTTTTTTAAATGAAAGAGCATCATCAAAATCTTTGGCATCTTTAGGATCAATGGTAAAAGTTAAAGTTTTACGCATGTCCCTACGATTGGCTATTTCTTCTGGTTGAATTGAAGTATCAAGCTCATTAGCATAGTCTTCTACTTTTTTAGGAAACTCATACGGCAAACCATATTGTAATAAAATGGCATGAATTTCAGTTTCATGTTCCCCTGGTGTTCCTAAAACTTCTTTAACAGTTCCAAAAGGAGAATCTGCTTTTTCTGGCCAATCATCCATGGTTACTAAAACTAATTCACCATCTTTTGCTCCGTTAATTCGATCTTTTGGAACGAAAAAATCAGTATACATTTTTGGATCTTGTGTACTTACAAAAGCAAATTTTTCTTTTATCTGAATGATTCCAATAAATTCAGTCCTTTTTCTTTTGAGTACGCTGGTAATTTCGCCTTCGTTTTTTCCGCGTCTACGCCTGCGATACATGTATACCTCTACTTCATCGCCATGTAATGCTTTGTTTAAACTATTTTTTGGAATAAAAATATCTTCCTCTAAATCTTCAACAATAACATAAGCATGTCCTTTTGTGGTCACATCTACAATTCCTGTATAGGTATGACTAGATATTTCGATAATAAATTTACCAGGAGCAATTTCATTAATTTGTTGTTGAGCAGCTAGTTTAGCTAAGCCTTTAATAATTTGATTTCTACTACTGGCGTCGGTTAAATGTAACTTGGCAGAAATTTGTTTATAATTAAGAGCAATTTTTCCACTTTTCTTCAAAATCTGAAGAATTTTTACTGACAAATTTTCTACTCTCTTAGATTGTTTCTTTTGACTATTACTTCTTCTTCCCATGTATCTAAGTGATGATTTTCGCTAAAAATACAGCTATTCTTTGTAGTTTATGTTATTTATAAGTAAATCTTGTATATTGTTGAATTAATTACTTCTTACTAAGAAGTTTAAGTACAAATTATTTAAAATGTAAGATATAAGTATTTTTAATAAAATTTTATTAAAAAAATAACAAAAAAGGATTATCCATTTATAATTAACACAGCCATTTTAAATTATTTATATACTTTAATTAAAAATAAACAATAGTAAAATTAATTTTTTATCCATGAACGACTTTACACCTATTGCAAAATTTACATATGAGCATGAATATTCAATTTTAAAGCATTTATTGGAACAAGCTAATATTCAATATTTTTTTAAAAATGAAACTATGATAGGCATGGTTCCTTTTTATTCCAATGCTTTAGGTGGTATTATACTTTTAGTACACCAAAATGATAAAGAAAAAGCTTTAAAAATTTTGGAAGATTTGAATACCGAACAAGCAGATTTACGAATTGTTTAAATAAACTTAGACCTAAACCTAGCTACTTATAATTTTTTAAAAAAGCTCTTTTATTGGCACCGCTAAAGACTATACTTTTTCCAAGGCTTACCTCTAAAACAATAGTACCTTCTTATTTTTTAAATGTATTTTACCTATCAAACTTCCATAGCTATAGCTAGTATAATTCATCAACCAATTTTTATTTATTTTTTAACTTATAAAACAAACTTTTATAATACTATTCATTTTTACTTTAAAATTTAAACTTCAATTCATTTTTTACTTATTCACATTATTTATTATATATATCTTTTTCTTTTAAAAAATTAAAAAAAAAATGATAGTTATTATAGTCTGTTAATAACAGGTATAACTTTTTTAATTTTCAATTGTTTTATTAGTTTTCGTCTTTTTTTGATAGGCTATTAACAAGTTATTGGAGTGTTAATTTATTGTAAATAAAGGAAAAATATATAATTATTAACAGCTGTTAATAACCTATTTTTATAGTATAATTTTTAAAAGTTTTATCTAAACCTGGTGTGAAAAACCCCATAATTTGATTTCATAATTGTAAGATTTAAAATCAAAGAAAAATTTGCTTTGTATGAGTTGTTCCTTGTATTGAATTTTTAATTCGATTTTCCAAAAATAGTTTTACAAGTTATTCACATTTTAACAACAATAGCTATTCACAGAATTAGTTATTTATTAACATTTATTACAGTGGGTGGTTTTTTATAGTAATAAAATTCAGATCATATTTTTTTAACTATTCATTTAAATATTTAATTAACTCATTATGAGTTAATTGTAGTAATTTTATTGTATTTGGTTAATTAAATTAATGTATATATAGGTAGCCGACAAAAAATAATAATAGGGTACACAAGTATTAATGTGTTATATGTGTAATCATTTAAAATTTAAAATCATGTTTAGAAAAATTATAATTGGGGCATTGTTTTGTAATAGTATGTTATATTCTCAAAGTTGGGAATTAATTAATAATGATATTATTGGAGAAACCACCGGAGATGAATCTGGTTTTTCGGTAAGTTTAAATGCTGAAGGTTCTATAATAGCTGTTGGAGCTCCGTTTGGAGATGTAAACGGAAATGATAATGCTGGAGAACTAAAAGTATATGAAAATAATGGGGGTACTTGGACACAAATAGGAAATACTATTAATGGTGATAATGCCGATGACCGTTTAGGCGGAGCCGTAAGCTTAAATTTTAATGGTAGTATAGTGGCCGTGAGTGCTCCGTTTAGTGATAATACAGGTTTAGTAAATACGGGTAGTGTGCGTATTTTTGAAAATAATGGGGGTACTTGGACACAAATAGGAAATACAATTAATGGTAGTATAGCAAATCAGTTTTTTGGATCTTCCATAAGTTTAAGTAGTAATGGAACAGTGTTAGCCATTGGTGCGCCAGGAACGATTGATTTTTTAAATGGAAATAGTGATACATCTGGAGAGTTAAAAATATATAGAAACGATAGTGGTACTTGGACTCAAATAGGGAATACTATTTCAGGTGCAGCACTAGGTAATCTTTTTGGTGTATCGGTAAGTTTAAATGATAATGGTACTATTATAGCGGTAGGCGCTCCACGAAATTCTGAAAAGGGAATTGCTGCAGGAAAAGTTAATGTGTATAGGAATGATAGTAATACTTGGACTTTAATAGGTGATGATTTTGAAGCACCCGCATTATCGGGCATAGGTTTATCAGTTGATTTAAATGCTGTTGGAGATGTTATAGCTATTGGTGGTTTTACAGGTGAAGCTAAAGTATATAAAAATGAAGCCAATACTTGGTCAAGAATTGGTAACGCTATCCCTGCTTTAGGAACTAGATTGTTAGGAAGTTCGGTAAGTTTAAATGCTGCAGGAACTACAATTGCTATTGGCGAACCTGGAAATGAAACTAATGGAAATAGTAATTCTGGTGTAACACGTGTTTTTGAAAATAACGCAAATACTTGGGTACAAGTTGAAAATAATGTTGAAGGTACCACCGAAAGTGATCAATCTGGTAGGTCGGTAAGTTTAAATGCTACAGGTGATGTTTTAGCCGTGGGTACCCCCGGTTTTGATAATGGTGCAATTGATAATGTTGGACGCGTACAAGTATTAACTACCAATGATACTATATTGAGTGTAACTGATGTAACAAGTGTTGATGATTTGGAATTGGTATTTTATCCTAATCCAACATCAAATATTTTACAAATGGTAAATAGTACCTTAAAAATAAATGAAGTAAGTATATATGATTTACAAGGAGTTTTACTTACTAAAAAAGTAATTAATTCGATAAGTAATATATATATACCAATAGTAGATTTAGCTAATGGAACTTATATGGTAACTGTTAAAACTGATAAAGGAGATACTGCTAAGTTGTTTGTTAAAGAATAATTTATTTAAAAAATTAATGCCTTGTAAGTTTTATTTGAGGAGATTGTAATTAATCCCAGATGGAGCCCGAATGATACTAGCGCTTCGTCTTTGACGAGTGCCAACAATGAGAATAATACACAGCCACTTCTATTAAATTAGGGGTGGTTGTTTAATTTAAAGGTGAAATATAAAACGAACATCTTTTTTCCTAACTTTGTGCAACTATAAAAAGACATTTATGAAAATTGCTATAGGGAATGATCACGCGGGAACAGGTTACAAAAAAGCTATTATAGCACATTTAGAAGCTTTAGGGCATCAAGTGATTAATCATGGAACCGATGGCGATAGTAGTGTGGATTATCCAGATTTTGCGCATTTAGTAGCTAAGCAAGTAAATGATGCCGAAGTAGATTTAGGTATTTTACTTTGTGGTAGTGCCAATGGAGTTATGATGACGGCTAATAAATACCCTAAAGTACGTGCTGGATTGTGTTGGAATAAAGAAATTGCTGCTATAGTACGTTTACATAATGATGCTAATATTTTAGGAATACCTGCTCGATTTACTGCCGAAAAGCAAGCCATTGAAATGGTAGATACTTTTTTAAATACCGAATTTGAAGGCGGTAGACACCAAAGGCGAGTGGATAAAATGATGTGTTAAGCACTCTACCTACATATATTAAAAGTATTTTTATAATCTTTTCATCCCTACCAAGGAAGCAATTCGCCAGTATCTGACATAAAGGTACCCGAGTCTTTTAAGCTTAAAAGACTAATAGTCGAAGTCATATTTTTAATAGCCTCGTCAATAGTTGAGGTGGCCTCTGCCCCACCCATATCCGTTTGTACCCAACCAGGGTTAATAGCAACTACAATAATTTTTTGAGCATAAAGCTTAGTAGCTATACGCTTGGTAAGTATATTTAATCCGGTTTTACTTACGGCATAGGCATCATAAGGACCTTCAGGATTAATATTAAGTGCTATAGCACCCAAACCAGATGATAATTGAACCAATTTACTATTTTGGTTTAAGTAAGGACAAATAGACTGTATTAAAAGCGCTGGTCCAATAGTATTTACTTTAAAATTAGCTTCAAAAGTAGCAGAAGTCCAATTTCCAAAGTTTTCTTCTATAGAAACTCCCGCATTATTAATAATCAGATCAAACTTGATTTCATTTTCTTTTATTTTTTGAGCAAAATCAATAATTGATTGTTCGTTAGTAAGTTCTAAATTTTCAATATATAATTGATTTGGAAAGTCTTTTTTAAGCCTATCAAAAACTAAAGTTTCATCATTTCTGCCGGTAGCAATTACGGTATCCCCTTGAGTTAAATAATGCGTTAAAAAACCAAATCCCAAACCACGATTTGCTCCTGTTATAAGAACACTTTGTGATTTGGGATTTTGATTGGATATTTTCATTGACATAATCTAATGTTTTATGCTATGAAAATACTATTATAAGTTTACTATAACGAATAATAAAGCACTCAATGAGTGTTACTCTTTAATTAATTTTTGTTGTATTTCTTCAATAGACATATTTTTAGTTTCTATTAAATAAAAATAAAGAATTACAAATCCGATAAGTACCATAACCGCATAACTAGCAAATACAGTGGTTGCTCCCATATTTTCTAACTGCCAAGGGAAAAAGAATTGTACCAATAAACTTGAAATACTAGTGACAAAGGCAAAGGTTGGAATAGCAATACTACGGAGTGATATTGGGAATATTTCCGAAAATAAAACCCACATAACGGGTCCTATCGAAAAGTGGAAAGCAGCAATAAAACTTAAAATTCCAAATAATATTAAACCAGCGCTAATTATACCTGCTTTTTGAATAAGTGTACTTGAGTAATCACGTGTATTTTTTTCACCAATAGTTTTCACTAAAGCAGCTTTGAATGCCTTATCACTATCAAATTCAACACCAACAAGGCTTTGTAATTGTGTGGTATCAATTACATTTTCTTGTTTTATTTCGGCTATATGCTCTTGTGTCAATGTATAACGCGCTTGCGAAAAACCATAAGCACAAATTAAAAGACTTACTCCTGTCCAAACTAATCCCCAAATGGTAATTGGTCTACGGCCAATTCTATCAATTAATAGTAAACCTAGTATAGTAAATACAATACCTACTAATCCCGTATAAATAGATTGCATAAAAGCGGCATCAGTTCCGTTACCTAATTGTTCAAATATAGTTGGTGCGTAAAATAACACTACATTAATACCAGATACTTGTTGTGCAATGGCTATAGTGGTTGCAATAATTACAATTTTACTGTATCGAGAAGAAAACATTTCTTTTAACTGCGAAAGAATAGATTGTTTATTTTCACTAGAAACGGAAGTTTCTATACTTTCTTTCATGTCAGCAATTTGGGCAGGAATTTCACTCTTATCGTATATTTTTTCTAAAACTACTGCAGCTTCTTCACTTCTGTTTTTATACACTAACCATGATGGACTTTCAGGAATAAAGAATAATAAAACTAACCATATAAATGCTGGAATAATTTCAGATCCAACCATAAATCTCCATGTATTATCGGCAAGGCCAATGTTTTGTACCCAAGCTTCACCAGATCCAGCTAATTGTAAAATAAGATAGTTTATAAAATAGGCAGCGGAAAGACCAACCACAATATTAATTTGGTTCATTGATACCAATTTTCCTCGCCATTTTGAAGGAGCGATTTCACCAATATACATAGAAGCTAAAGATAAAGAACTAAAAGCCAGACCTCCTAAAAAACGAGCGGCAACCAATCCGTTAAAACTGGTAGCTAAAGCAGAAAACACAGCTGATAATAGATAAATGGTAGCAATACCAATTAATACCTTTTTACGACCAAATTTATCACTAAAAATACCTGCTAACGGAAGTGCAAAAAGTACCCCTATAGCAGGTGATGATACCGCTGTTCCAATTTGAATAGCCGATAAATTAAATTCTTTGGTTATAAATTTGGTGGCACCTGAAATTACAGCCGCATCTAGTCCAAAGACAAACCCACCTAATGCTACAATAGTGGCATAGGTAAATGCATTTCTTTTATACGAATTCATAAAAATTTTATAGTTTAATAATAGTTTTATATGTCTAACATTTTAACATAACTTAACCTAAGCAAGTAAGTAAAACACAAAACATTGAATGTGAATAATTTACAAGCAAACTAAAAATATTGTTAAAAAGCAAACAAACATACCAAAAAAAAAGCGGGTAAACTACTGGCTATAACGTTTTTTAATAAGTATTACTTGTTAAAAAAATGGACACTGTTATTTTAACAAATGAAGACTAATTTTACAAAGTGAGGTATTCATCTTTACTTTTTTCAATAATAAAATTGCTTTTAATATTTAAAACCCCAGCAACTAAGGTTAATTTTTCTACAACAATTTTGTGATAATGATCCATATCGGTAACTGCTATTTTAAGTAAAAAATCAAAATTTCCAGAAACATGGCTACATTCTAATACTTCGTTTATTTTATCAATTTCATTTTTAAAAGTATCAATGGTTTTTTTTGAATGTTTTGCAATAGTAATTTGACAAAACGCAATGATACCATTGCCTAATTTTTTTT
The DNA here is from genome assembly GCA_947498765.1 of uncultured Aquimarina sp. Lineage (GTDB taxonomy): Bacteria > Bacteroidota > Bacteroidia > Flavobacteriales > Flavobacteriaceae > Aquimarina. The sequence continues at coordinate 44,248 of CANMLG010000023.1, read as the reverse complement.
GATCAACAATAGCTACATAGCCTTTAATTATTTTTTGTTTTTCAAGCTTTTTTATACGCTGAAAAGTGGGCGAAACAGACAGACCAACACTATCAGCGATCTCTTTTGTGTTTTGTTTGGCATTTTTTTTAAGTGCTTTTATAATTTTTAGGTCAATGGAATCCATAAGTATATTCTTTGAAATCGTTTGAAGTTAATTAAATAAAAAAATTAAAACTTAATTATATAATAAAAACAGTTTTATTTTTTGAATAAAGTAATCAAACAAAATTGCATTCTATTAAGTGTTAAATTTAAGAAACTTTAAACTGAACCACATGAATAACTTAATTTTAACACGACAAGAACAACAACTAAGTGTATTAAAAGATCAACTTACTCATTACGAAAATAAGGTACTGGGGTATCCAATTTCATCTGATTTTGATTTTACAGAGTTGTATTCTTTTTTAAAGTTTTCAATAAACAATATCGGAGATCCATTTGAAGATTGTAATTATCGGGTACAAACAACAAATTTAGAGCGCGAGGTAATAGGTTTTTTTGCCTCACTTTTTAATGCCGATCCCAATGATTATTGGGGATATATTACCAATGGAGGATCGGAAAATAATTTATGTGGTTTACATACGGCTCGAAAGTTATACCCAGAGGGTATAGTGTATTATTCCGAGGCAACACATTATAGTGTACCCAAAAGTGTTGATATTTTAAACATGAAATCCTGCGTAATAGCCACTACCTTTAATGGCGAAATGGATTATGCTGATTTAGAAAAAAAATTAGCAGCAAATAAAGATAAGCCAGCGGTATTGAATCTAAATTTTGGTACAACTATGACCGAAGCCAAAGATAACGTAGCTATAGTAAAGGAAAAATTAACTGCTTGCGGAATCGAATCTTATTACATACATATTGATGGGGCTTTATCAGGTAGCTATGGCGCTTTTATTGAACCGCGAATTCCTTTTGATTTTTCTGATGGCGTAGATAGTATGTGTTTAAGCGCTCATAAATTTTTGGGATCGCCAATGCCAGCAGGTGTATTTATAACCAAAAAATCGATAAGAGATAAAATTTTAAGACCCATGGAAGTTATCGATTCTTACGATTCCACCGTAACAGGTTCCAGAAACGGGCATACTCCATTATTTTTATGGTATAATATGGAAAAAATGGGTGTAGATGGCTTAAAACAACGCTACTACAATTGTTTAGAGGTTACGGAATATTGTGTAGCCGAATTAGCTAAAATCGGAATAGAAAGCTGGGTAAACCCAGGGGCAATAACCGTTTTTTTTAAAGAAACTTCGTTAGATATAAAAAAGCGATGGCAGTTAGCCACTGTAGCAGGTATTACTCATATTTTATGTATGCCAAATATTACTAAGCAGCATATTGATGCGTTTGTGGAGGATTTGATTAAAGAAAAATATATATCTGTTATTGATTAAAGCAATTAGTCATTACTTGTGTTGTAAAGTGTGTTAAAATTAATTTTAATGCGCTTTTTTTATTAAGGTTTCATTTTTCACTGTTTACAGGGATTTTTTCCAGACTTATTTTGTTGAATTTTGGATATATAAATCATTAACAATTTAAATTTCAACACAATGAGAACAAAAATTTTAGTATTCAGTCTTTTTTTATCTAGTTTTTTCGGGTATTCACAATTTGAAACATTTTCAGGTGTAATTTTAGAATCCTTTTTATTATTTCAACCAAAAGGAAATGAGAACACTGGAGCTTTTAGTACTGGAATGCTTTTTTATAATGGTAAAGGATTACCTGATTTTTATATGGGGAATGGAGCAGGTAATTCAGATATTCCGGCTTTAAACATACAACAATTAGGTGGCGATAGTAGAATTACTTTAAGAAAAGATACGATAGAACTTCAAGGAAAAATAGGTATAGGTACAGATGATCCTCAGAACGAACTTTCAGTTAATGGCACCATTTGGGCAAAAGAAGTAATTGTAAGTTTAGAAGATGGGGCTGATTGGGTTTTTGAAGAGGATTACAATTTAAAACCATTAGCAGAAGTGGAAGCTTTTATAAAAAGAAACAAGCATTTGCCTGAAATGCCGTCAGCTAATGATTTTAGAGCCAATGACATGAAAGTATCGGAAATGACAAACAGATTACTGCAAAAAATTGAGGAACTTACCCTGTACACTATTGAGCAGGAAAAAAAGTTAGATGAGATACAAGACTTAAAAAAACAAAATAAAGCTTTAGAAGTGCGTTTGGCTAAGTTAGAAGCTTTGTTAATTAAATAATTTATTATAATGAAGTTTTTAAAAATATTTTTTTTGTTATTCCCTTTTTGGGTATTGGCACAAGAAAAAGTTGGTGAAGAAATAGTAGCTAATTATGAATCACCTCATCCTTATGAACATAATGGAAATAATTTTTCGAAGTTAGTTTGGAGTCAAGAGGTATTTAGATCTGGTGCAAGTTACATTGCGTTACATTTTAGTAGAATTAGTTTATCATCAGATGATTACGTTGTTGTTCGTGATGTTGATGCTACTAGATCTTGGACATATAGAGATTCAGAAATTAAAAAAAGAGGAAATAGTTTTTGGAGTATACCTATTTACGATGAGAGAGTTATAATTGAAATTTTTAGTAAAAATTCATCAGGAGGTTATGGCTATAAAATTGATAAAATAGCCAAAGGATTTTTTTCGGAATCATTTAATCGTAATCAAGAAGCTATATGTGGTATAGATAATTCAGAAAACGCAAAATGTTATTCCAATACTGAGCCTGATGTATATAATAAATCTAGAACAGTAGCTAGATTGTTGATTAATGGAGTCGGATTGTGTACGGGCTGGTTAATTGGAGATGATGGACATTTAATTACAAATGAACATTGTAATATTAGAAATCAATCTGATGCAGATAATGTTACCATAGAGTTTATGGCTGAAGGAACAGATTGTGATTCAGATTGTAGATCTAGGTTAGCTTGTTCAGGAAAAATCGAAGCTACAAGTGCCACATTTATTAAAGGAAATTTTTCATTAGATTATGCTTTACTTAAGCTACCTGAAAACGTATCAACAGAGTATGGATTTTTACAATTAAGGGAAAGTGGAGCAGAATTAAATGAGCGTATTTATATTCCACAACACCCTTTTGGATGGGGTAAACAAATTGCTGTTTTGTCAAGTGATCCTAATGATCAAGGAGGTGTTCCAAGAATATTTTCGCTTTCTTTGTCAGGATGTGACGGTAGACCTGGCCCTGATATAGGTTACTTTGCAGATACACGAGGAGGATCATCAGGTTCTCCAGTGATTAGTTATAATGATAATTTGGTTGTTGCGCTTCATCATTGTGCTAACTGTCCAAATGCAGGAATTCCTATTGAAGATATTATAGATGATTTAGGAGATGATTTACCCAGGAATTCGATTAAAAATACTTGTAAAGATCACCTTGCCGTTGATTTGAATGTAAATGAGAATCAAAATGATATTCAGAAAGCTAGCAAAACAATTACTGCTACTAACATAATTTTTATAGGTGCTTCAGCTAAATATAACGCAGGCGAAAAAGTTAGGTTAAAACCAGGGTTTAAAGCGGCAAATGGATCATCTTTTAAAGCTTTTATAGATGGATGTGGAAGTAGTACTACCGGTCTTGCAGCAAAACAATTAACTGAAAATACAGAAATTGTTAGCACTGCTTTAGTAGATGAATCAATAAGCGTTACAATTTATCCAAATCCAACAAGTAGGTTTGTTACTATATCGAGTGGAAAATTAATTTCATCATGGGAATTAATGGATATAAATGGAAAGCTTGTAATGAGTGATAAAAGTAATAATGAGGTTTCTCAAACTAAAATTGATTTAGAAGGTTTGGGATCTGATTTGTATATTTTAAAAACTACATTCTCAGATAACTCATTTTCAATCACTAAATTGATTAAAAACTAACTATTTCTAACATAAAAATTTTCAAAAGCTATCAATTTGATAGCTTTTGTTGTTTTTATTCCCCCCAATTATTTCACTACATTTACCCAGTACACAAATAAGTAACATTGAGTATTTTCAAAACCCTTTTTAAGGACACCTTTATTTATGGATTAGCCATGGTATTGCCCAAATTGGTTAATCTTCTTTTGAATGGCTTGTATACCGATGTGTTACAAACCAGTCAATATTCCGAAATAACTAGTTTTTATGTGTATGCAGGTTTTATAAATGTGATACTTACTTACGGAATGGAAACCGCCTTTTTTCGGTTTTATAACAAGTCCGAAAATAAAAAAGTGGTATACACCACAGCATTAATAAGCTTATTAGTGTCATTACTAGTATTTATAGGTATTGTTTTTGTTTTTAAAAGTGAAATTGCTTTGTGGTGTAAAGTAAGTGTGCCTGTGCTTTTAATGTTAATAGGTTTAGTAGCTTTTGATATTTTGGTGGTTATTCCATTTGCCTATTACCGTATTAAAGGCAAAGCAATAGCTTATGCAGGTATTCGGGTATTTACATTAGTTATAGTTAATGGATTACTTAATTTGTTTTTTTTAAAATGGGTAGATGCCTATCAGATTTCATTACCTAATTTGCTAGTATTTGAGGCTAAAGAGAGTTATGTGTTTTTAGCCAATTTTATAGCCAATGCCTTAATGGTTGTATTGGTTTTTCCTAATTACTTTAGGTTTCCCTGGAAATTTGATAAAGCTATTTTTAAACAAATGCAGCAGTATGGCTTGCCTATTTTGGTAGCAGGGATTGCCTTTTTGGTTATCGAAAATATCGACAAATTGATTGTAAGGGACATGTTAGGTAAGGATGTCATGGGAGCCTATAGTGCTTGTTATAAATTTGGCGTGTTTTTAATGCTTTTTATACAGGCATTCCGTATGGGGATCGAGCCTTTCTTTTTTAGTCAAGCCGATAAAACGGATGCCAAAGCTAGTTATGCCGTGGTGCTTAAATTTTTTGTCATTTTTGCCTCTTTAGGCATTTTAGTAGTACTTACTTTTCAGGAGTTGTTTACTAAAATTATTATTAAAGATGCTAGTTATTTAACAGCCATAAAAATAGTACCTATAATTTTAGTAGCTAATTGGTGTTTAGGCGTATATCAAAGTTTATCGGTTTGGTATAAAGTAACCGATAATACCAAATATGGCATGTACTTTACCATTTTTGGAGCAGTAGTGACCTTATTGATCAATTATATGTTAATTCCCAAAATAGGGTTTATGGCAGCGGCTTATGCCACTTTAATAGCCTACGCTGGTATGATGTTACTCTCCTATTTTTTTGGACAGCGTTTTTACAAAATACCCTATAATGTACCTCAATTACTTTTGTATTTAGGAGTGGCACTTGGGTTAAGTTGGCTAAGTGCTGAGGTATTACCACAAGCTTTTTTCGTTAAAGTAATAGTAATACTTTTATATTTAGCTATAATCATTACTTTTGAAAAAAATAGTATCAAACGTTTGTTAAAGCGTTGATATAATATTATATAAAGTAATTTAGCTTTTAAAAATTAAATTTTTGCATGAAAATTGATATTGTAAATACTTCGGGGCATGCATTGCCTAGTTATGAAACTTTATTGTCTGCTGGTATGGACTTACGAGCCGTAACCAATACTCCAATAAAATTAGAGCCATTGGAGCGCGTAATTGTAAAAACGGGATTGTTTATGGCCTTGCCCGCTGGGTATGAAGCTCAGGTAAGGCCACGTAGTGGGTTAGCCGCTAAAAAAGGAATTACGGTTTTAAATGCGCCAGGTACTATTGATGCGGATTATCGAGGAGAAGTAGGTGTAATTTTAGTCAATTTATCAAAAGATGAGTTTACTATTGAAAATGGAGATCGTATTGCCCAAATGGTGATTGCTAAATACGAAAGGGCCGAATGGAATGCCGTTGCTGAATTATCAGAAACTTCTCGCGGAAGTGGAGGATTTGGAAGTACAGGAGTGAAATAAATAAAAGATAAGATACAGATATATATTTAGTTTGAATATTCAAAAAACCAACTGAAAATGAAAATTATAGTACCCATGGCAGGACGTGGTTCACGTTTACGTCCACATACATTAACAGTTCCTAAACCATTAATACCCATAGCGGGAAAACCAATTGTACAACGTTTAGTAGAAGATATTGCAAAAGTAGTTAACGAACCAATTGATGAAGTTGCTTTTGTAACTGATCGTTCTTTTGGAGTGGAGCAACAACTAACGGACATAGCAAAAAGTTTAGGTGCCAAAGCTTCAATATATTATCAAGATGAACCCTTAGGTACTGGCCACGCTATTATGTGTGCTAAGGAATCACTATCGGGTCCATGTATTGTAGCTTATGCCGATACACTATTTAAAGCCGATTTTGAGTTAGACCCAAGCGCAGATGCTGTTATTTGGGTAAAACAAGTGGATCAGCCAGAGCAATACGGAGTAGTTAAATTAAATCAAGCTAGCGAAATTGTAGAGCTTGTTGAAAAACCAAAAGAAAAGGTATCTGACCTAGCGGTAATTGGTATTTATTATTTTAAAAGTGGAGAAGCTTTAAAAGATGCATTACAAAAAGTATTGGATGCTAATTTAATGCACGGAGGTGAATACCAAATTAATGATGGTATTAAAGGTCTTATGGCCCAAGGAAAAATATTTAAAACTGGCAAGGTAAATGAGTGGATGGATTGCGGAAATAAAACCGTAACGGTCGAAACTAATTCCAAAATGCTTAACTTTATTCACCAAGATGGTGAAGAGCATTTGGTTTGTAAAACAGTAAGTTTAGAAAATTCTGAAATTATTGCGCCTTGTTATATAGGAAGTAATGTAAAATTAATAAATACCAAGGTTGGGCCTAATGTATCTATTGGTAACAATTGTGAATTGATCGATGTAACTATCAATAATAGTTTAGTACAAAATGAAACACGAATTGAAAATGCCGTGTTAACAGAGTCAATGATTGGAAATAAAGTACACTATAACGGAAAATACACCAAAATAAGCATTGGTGATTATTCACATTTTGAATAAATGAAAAATATAAAGTCGATATATAATGTATTATGTAGTTTTTTTTGTGGAGCTTTTATGCTTGCGCAAGAAGGACCGCAGCAGGATATATCGACTTTAAATGATATTTCCAATGTAACCAAAGATTTTGAAGATTCGTTTTACAGTGCACTTAGTTACCGATTAATAGAAAAAAATAAAAAAGCCATTGAAGCCATTGATGAATGTTTAAAAATCGATAATACAAAACCCATTTTGTATTATGAAAAGGCTAAAAATTATTTTGAATTAAAAGCTTATGATTTAGCACAGGATAATTTGGAAATTGCCTTGGAAAAAATGCCTAAAAATGAGGTGATTTTAACCAATTTGCAAAATACTTATTTTGTGCAGCGAAAATATGACGAAAGAATTTCAACCTTACTTAAATTGGTAAGCATTAATCCAAAATATAAAAAATCTCTTGCTCATGCTTATGTATATACTGAGCAATACGGAAAATCATTAGAAGTATTATCATCTTATGAAAGTGCCTTTGGTTATGATACATCTATTGATGAATTACGAAATAGAATTTATACCATTTCTAAAGACAAAACAGATGTAATTATTCATCTAGAAAAAGCTTTAGATAAAAACCCACAGAATGAAAATGCCTATGTAAAATTAATAGAAGTATACAAGGGATTAAACAAACATAAAGAAGCTTCAAAAGTGTTAACACGTTTTAAAGCGGAAATGCCCGATTCTCCATTAATGGATTATCTTACTTTTAAAGATTATTTACATAATAATGATACAGTCAAAGCTACTGATATCATGAAAAAGCTAACAAGTAATAATAACATATCCGATATGTTAAAAAGTAAAGTATTGGATGATTACCGTACCTATGGGAAACAAAATCCTAATTTTACTACCGATTTAAATAGTATGGAATCTTCTACGTTAAGTGAAGAAGAAAACATGAAGTTTTTTATGGAACTTTCTGCCTTTCAATTAGCACAAGGATCAACGGAAAGTTTATTAAAAGTATATGAAGAAAATTTACATATCGATTCCAACAATTTTAATTTAATAAAAGATACCTTACCATTGTTATTGTATTATGGTAAAAATAAAAAAGCAAAAGCCTTGGTAACTTCAGCCATCGAAAAATATCCGGCACAACCATTTTTATATCTTATTAATGGGCATTTGTTAGCAAAAGAAGCAGATCACAAAAAAGCGATTACTTCGTATATGGACGGATTAGATTATATTGTGGACAATCCAGAGTACGAGCGTGCGTTATATTTAAAAATGGCCGTTTCTTATGAGGCATTAGGCGCTCTAGATAAAGCCAAAAAATACCAATCCAAAGGTGAAAAAATATTTATTGAATAAGCATTCATTTTATCAAATAGTATTTAGCGTACTGTTCCTTTTTATAGTTTCTTGTAAAACAACCAAAGTAGCCAATGGAGCTTTGGTAAAAAAGAACACTTCTACAAAACAATTAATTGCTCTTCATGAAGCCGCAGATTTTGATTTTAATACACTGCAAGCACGTTTAAGAGTAAATTTTGACGACGGTAAAAAATCCGTAACTCCATCCATTTCGTTACGTATGGAAAAAGATAACAAAATATGGATGAGCATTAAAGTGTTCGGTTTTAGTATGGGAAAGGCTTACATTACGCCTAATAGAGTTTCTTTTTATGTAAAACTAAATAAAACTTATTTTGATGGTGACTTTAAAGCCTTATCACAATTTTTAGGAACCGAAGTAGATTTTAAAAAAGTACAAAATATACTAACTGGCCAAAGTATTTTTGATTTAAAAGCTAAAAAATACAAATCCAATTGGGAAGCTCCAGATACTTTTGTGTTGAGTCCTAAAAAAGAAGATGAGCGTTATAATTTTATACTTAAGTTTTTTCAAAAAAATATGAGAGTAGCTAATTATAAGCTTTCGCAAGAAGATAAAAAAGTTACTGTTAACTATTTAAATTACCAAGTGGTTGATAAACAATTTTTTCCAGAAAGCATGGAGTTTTTAGCCACTAAACCAACAAAAAAAGTTGCATTAAACGTGGGTTTTAAAGGGGTACAAAAAAATACTGATCTAGTTTTTCCGTATGAAATACCAGAGGGATATAGTAAAATTGCTTGGCCATAATACATGAATAATTTGAAACATATAATTATAGGGCTAGTATTTTTTGTAGCTAATTTGGTTTGTGCACAACAAAGTCAGGAGCAGTTGGAGCAAGAGCGTAAATCATTGCAATCCAAAATAGCTTCTATTGCAAAATTAAAGGCTAAAAGTCAGCAAAAAGAAAAATCATTATTAGAGCAAGTTAATGCCCTATCACGTCAAGTAGCAGCGCTAAATCGTTTAGTAAAGTTAACCAATAGGCAAGCCAATTATCTTAATAGAAAAATCAAAGAGAATACGACCGAAATAGATAATTTAACTACAGAATTAGCCGATTTAAAAGAGGACTATGCTAAAATGATACAGAAGTCTTATAAAAGTAAATCAAGCCAAAATAGAGTTATGTTTTTGCTTTCTTCAGAAAGTTTTTTACAAGCCTACAAGCGTATTAGTTATATGCAACAATATACTAAGTTTAGAAAAAAGCAAGGAACTTTAATTACCACCAAGACCGAAAAACTTACTAAGCTTAACGTGCAGCTTTTAGAACAGCGCAAGCAAAAAGAAAAACTAGTAGTTGAAAACAGAAAGACCAAGAAAAACTTAGAAAAAGAACGCTTAGAGCAGCAAAAGTTAATTGCTCAAATAAATAGTGATCAAGCGACATATGCCAAACAAATAAGGGCACAGCAAAAAAAGGCAAAAGCTATTGATCGAAAAATTGAAAAATTAATAAAAGAAGCCATTGCTAGAGCCAATAAAAAAGCGGGCATTAAAAAAAATACTAAAACTTTTACGTTAACAGCCGAATCAAAAAAATTAGCGACTAACTTTACTGCTAACCGGGGTAAATTACCTTGGCCAGTAATTAAAGGAGATGTTATAAAGCGATTTGGAAGGCAACGTCACCCGGTGTTAAAAAATATTGAAATTAATAATAGTGGAGTAGATATTGAAACGGAGGAAAATCAAGTAGCACGTGCTATTTTTGATGGCGAAGTTTCTACAGTACAAGCCATTAAAGGAGCAGGTAAATTAGTGCAAATTCGACATGGAAATTTTATCACCACGTATTATAATATTGATCAAATTTCGGTTAAGGAAGGCGACAAAGTTACTACCAAACAGGCTATAGGTAAAGTGCATACCAATTCAAATACAGGGCGATCTATCATTAAATTTTCTATATATCAAGGTTCAAAATTTTTGAATCCCCAACAATGGATTTATAAAATGAAATAGAACTTTGTAAGCGCAAAAAGCTACATTTATGGAAGCTATTTGTGTAATATAAAGTAATCGTATTAATGGTAAAATATCTTTTGTATCAGTTTAATTATGTCATTTCTCAAAGTTTTTTCAAAAAAAAGAAGTCAACTGAAAGACTAAAAAATTCATTTGGTCAAGTTAAAGAGGCTACTTTCGATTTTAATTTAATAGCTACATATTTTCGGAACAAAGATAATTCATCTGTAGATCAAGTGTTGTCCGATAGGACTTGTAACGACTTGGATATGGATGATTTATATATGTTTATTGATCGTACACATTCAAAAATTGGACAACAATATTTATATAATAAACTTCGTACTATAAAAGTAAATAAGCAACAAACTCAATTAGACGAAATTATTATCGATGAATTATTAAAGAATGTTGATTTAAGGCTTTCAATTCAAAAACAATTAGAAAAACTAAATAAAAGAGATGTTTACCACATAGCAAGCTTATTTCAACAAGAATATGTGTCTCCTCCAAAAGGTTTTTTTTGGGTTAAAATGTTATCATTTTTAAGTTTAACAGTAGCGATCCTTTCTTTTTTTGAACCTTTCTTTTTTGTTATTTTAATTGGAATATTTTGTGTCAATTTTGTGATTCATTTTTGGAATAAAAGAAATGTCTTTCAGTACATGAGTTCAATTCCTCAACTTTTAAAATTGAATAATGTAGCGGCTCACTTATTTGCCAATGGAATATTAAAAAAAATTAACTCAAACTTACCCAAGTCCATTAAATTAATTAATGGCGTTAAAAATAAAAGCTCCTTTTTTCAGCTCGAAGCAAAGTTGCAAAGTGATGTTGGGATGGTATTTTGGCTTGTTTTCGAAATAATTAAAATAGTATTTTTACTGGAGCCCTTACTACTCTTTAAAATTTTAAAAAAATTAGATACAAAAAGAACTGAAATTGAGGCTGTATTTACCTTTGTTGGACATGTAGATATGCTTGTGTGTATAGCTGCTTTAAGGAGCAGTTTAGAAACCTATTGTTTGCCTAATATGCATGATACCGATCAAATAAAAGCTTCTGAAATTAGGCATCCTTTAATTGATAATTGCGTTACCAACACAGTGAACATACACAAAAAATCAATATTACTTACAGGTTCAAACATGTCGGGTAAAACCTCTTTTATTAGAGCCATTGGATTAAATGTAATTACAGGTTTAACTATGAATACGTGTTTTGCAAAAGCTTTTGCCTTTCCAGTAGTAAATATATTTTCAGCTATTAGAATAAGTGATGATTTATTAAACGATAAAAGCTATTATTTTCAGGAAGTTTTAACCATTAAGCAAATGATATCCGAAAGCATTAGTGGTAAAAGAAACCTTTTTCTTTTAGATGAATTATTTAAAGGAACCAATACTGTGGAACGAATTTCAGCTGGTAAAGCCGTATTATCATCACTAGCACATCATAATAATACGGTAATAGCAGCAACTCATGATATTGAACTTACCGATATGCTTTCTAATGAATACGAATTGTATCACTTTAGTGAAACAGTAAATAAAAAAAGTGTAGGTTTTGATTATAAACTTAAAGAAGGGAAATTAAAGCAAAGAAATGCTATTCGTATACTCGAAATTAATAATTACCCCAAAGAAATAATTAAAGAGGCTAAAGAAATAGCTGAGCAATTAGATTGAATTATGATTTTTAAGTATTAATTATCAAAGTATTACAATAATATATAATAAAAATAAAGAACAGAGGTAGGGTATATTTGATTTCATTCGTTATATAATAAATGAATTTTACACCTAATGAAGAAAGCAATTAAACACAAAACACAAAATATTTTTGCTAGCACAGTATTTGCATTAATAGGTTCAAGCTTTTATGCTCAAACCAGTTCAAATACATCAAATAATAAAGAAATTTTAGTAACCGAAGCTGAAACAGATGAACAAAGAATTAATAATACCTCCGAAACGGCTCAATTTATACCTAATTTAAATACAACTACTAATTTAGTTAGTCGGGCACGTATTACTGGAGCATTTAATAATTTTGAGGTAGAAGAAATTCCTGTAATTGATTTGGGGACTTTGTCAGAAGCTGATGATCAAGATAATGGTACCATTTCAACAGCAACTGTAATTGATTTTGAAAACACCTCACAAACAGTTAAAGGGAATGGGTTTATAGGTGATGGTGCCAATTCATTTGGAAGATCTGGTTTTGGAGACCATGATTATTACGAAATATTTTTAAAAAAAGGTCAAACAATCAATGTACAAATCGAATCAATAGACCCAGATCAATTGATTAATCCCGTACTTTTTGTTATACCGCCTACAGAGACTTTTTTTTTAGGAAGACCAGTTACTTCATTTGATACATTAGAGCCTAAATCACAAGAAGATAGTTCAAATTCAGTTTCATTGGATTTTACCGCTAGCGATGATGGTATTCACTATGTCACTTTAGGTTCTTATTTAATAGGAGCATTACCAGCATTGTTTCAACCATTAACGGAATCTTTAAATTCATTTTTAACAAAAACGGATAATCCAGAACTTCGTTTTCCTTCTATGAATGAAGGTCCTTACTCATTTACAATTACATTTGATAATAATGAAATACAATTAGGGGACAATGATTTTTATGCAGTAAATTTAAAAAAAGGAGATGTAATTTCAATGGGTGTTGAAGGTCCTATTGAAACAGTAAAACTTTTTGATCCTAATAATAAATTTTTAATAGGGTTTAACTCTTTTGGAACTTCTCCTTTTGCAGAAGATGCCCCATTAGTACAAAAAAGAATAGATGATAACGAAGGATTATACAGATACTTGTCATATGTTGTCCCAACATCTGGAAGACATACATTTGCTTTTTCCACTACCCAAAAGGGGGATTATATGGCCGAAGTAAACGTTTCAAGACCAGGTCAAGAAATTAACAAAGGACAAAAACAAATTGTTTATCTTGATTTTACAGGAGGTGAATTTACACACGCCGATTATATTGAAGGTTTTAAGGATTTTACTGAAGAAGAGTTAAAAGCAAGAACCTTATCTCCACTTAGTGAGTATATGGAAAATTGGGGTTTTGAAAATACTAAATTAGACAGAATTCAATTAGCATTTAAAATTACAGAAGTTATAAAAGAAAATTTTAGAGATGTTATTGATTCTAATATAAACCCTAATGCGGATATATTATTTGTAAGCGATTATTCAAGCACTTTTTTAGGTAAAAAAATACCAAAAATATTAGATCGTTTTAATATCCCTTACAGTACAATGATGATAGGAGGATCATATGATGAAACTGGTTATGGGAGAACAGGGTCAGGAATTGGAAGAGCAACAATTGTTGATGTTGGGAATTATAGCTTGGACGATTTTGCTTATGTATTATTAGGTAGACTTAGTGCTGATGAATCAGATAATAATTCCATAAATTCAATACCTCTTGCAAAAGGAGCAGATAAGAAAGATCTAGTAGCTACAGTTGTAGGTAACATAGCATCGCACGAGATAGGACATTATTTAGGCAATGATCATACTTTGGATGATAATGAAGCAAGGTCAATAATGGACGCTACAGATAGTATATCTCGATCTGGAGTATTGCCAGGAGATGCTTTTGGAGATGGAAATACTTTAGATATAGATTTTGTAGCCGATGTGCATTCGTCAGCAGATCCATTAGGTTTTATTGAAGGGTCAATAGGGGATCCGGTAAATAATATTGCATGGGGCTTAAATACGGTTTCAAAATATGGGTATAAAAAACTAAATAATAATTCGGAGCTAAGTGTTGATGAACAATTAGTTGATTTGGAGGACGTTGCTCTAAAAGAATTAGATTATGCTATTAATACTCCAAGTGTATATAACTTTCCAAACCCAATGCCTGTTAATGGAGCTACAACCATATATGTTACCGCTAAGAAAACAGCTGAAATAAATGTTAATTTATGGAATGTAACAGGTGGGAATTTAGGGACCTTGTATCAAGGTCAGATTATTAATAATGAAACAAAAGAAATTCAATTGGAGGGAAAAAGTTTTAAGTTAACTACAGGTGTTTATATTTATACAGTTGAAATTAATGGGCATACGTACACCAATAAATTACTTGTTGAATAGTGACATTGAATTTTAGTTTAACATAGGAATTAATACCAAAAAAACCTCGTCTTTCGAGGTTTTTTTGATTCATTTTATAAATTATTATTTTTTATAAACTCGATAAATATAAATAAGAGGTTGTAAATAAACGAGTTATATTAATTTGTTTTAACACATTTAATTGTATGATTTTACGCTCTCTTTTTTGTTACAATGTTTCTTAGTCTTAAAAAATGACCCTTTATAGTGTAGTCGAAATAAATATAGATTCAATAGTCAATTATTTATTAAAAAAACAAAAGCATTTTATACTTAAAATTAAGAATAAGATATGAATACAACTAAAGTTCAGTTAATATTTTGTTTTTAAAAATAAAATTGTTTTTAGTTGTGTTTTTCTTTGTAAGAAAAAACTTTTTAGAGTAGGGTTTATTTTATTTCAAGCGTCTTATATATGAACCCCCTTTAAATAATTTTATAATGACATACAAGATTTTACATTTAGATAATTGCAAAATGACCCAAGTTGGTTTTGAGCAAATTGCAACAAATTACTGCTGCGTTGATTTTATTATTGCTGGAGATAAGGATTTTAAAGAATGTTCTCAATTATTAAAATCATATAAACCAGATCTTACTGTAATTAATTTAGACAATATTGATGATTTACTAGCAAGTCAACTTATAGAGCATGTTGGTGAAAATTATGAAAAAACAAATATAGTTTTAGTAGCTAAGTCAATGTCTGAAAAAGATTACGAAGCCTATTATGCAAAAGGAGTACGTGGCTTTTTATATTTAAATTCAGATCAGCAATCAATTATTGATTGTATATTGAGTATGTATAAACAGGATACTTATGTTAGTGAAGAGTTTAAACAATCATTTCAGAATAATTCATTGTTTGATAGAGATAGAGTAGTAAAATCACTCAAATCTTTAACTTTTAAAGAATTAAAAGTATCGGAACTCATTATATTAGGAAAAACTACTAATGAAATTGCAGATATTTTATGTAATAGTAAAAGAACAATAGATGCGCACAGAAGAAATATATCTGAAAAGTTAAGATTGATAGGAAACAAGAGCAGCTTAGCTACATTTTTAATCGAAAACCAGAATGTTTTTCACGAATTATTTAATTTTAAAAAAGCTATTTAAGTTCCGCCAAGAATAGAACAACAAAATAGTGAATTACTAACTTTAAGTAAAAAGTATTAATACTCTATTTACTTTTAATTGTTAGCTTTATATTTTTTAGAGTTTACTTGTAGGTAATATTATCATACAGTAAAATTTAAACATGTATTTATAATTTTTTAATACAGAGTTTGAAAAAAGTAGCCAATTGTATACTAAAATTACTATTTTTCGTGTCAACAAATTTGTGACATAAATGGCAGCAAAAAAACAGAATTGGTCAATTTTTATTATTGCTATTTTTGTTTTTATTATATGGCAATTACCTGCTTTGGGTATAGTAAGATATCCTTTTATTTTATTAGGTACTTGGTTTCACGAAATGGGACATGGGCTTACGGCAATATTATTAGGAGGCAATTTTAGTCATTTAGAAATATATGAAAATGGAGGAGGTGTAGCCTTTACATCGTTTTCCTCCAATAGTAGTTTACCTTATAGCCTTGCTCGCGCACTAACTGCAGCAGGAGGACTTCTAGGACCTAGTATTTTTGGAGCAATTTTAATTATTTCTTCGGCTAAAACTAATTGGTCAGTTTGGGTATTACGCGCATTTATTGTATTAATAGTAGCCTCAATATTAATTTGGGTGCGATCATTAATAGGAGCTATAGTATTATCGCTCATCGCTGTGGTATTAATGATTTTATCTTCCTTAAAAAACAAATCAATTACTAAATGGACATTGTTGTTTTTAGGAATTCAGTGTACATTTAGTACTTATTTACAAATAGACTATTTGTTTACAGGTACTTTTGAACGATTTGGACAAACCGTAAATTCGGACACTCAAGTTATAGCCACTAATTTATTTGGTTTTTATTGGATGTGGGCTATTGTTATTTGTGTTATTAGTGCATATGTGCTTTATAAAAGCTATGTTTTTTATTTAAGAAAAAATAGAATTTAAGCTTTTATCCCATACCTTGTATTGAAGCTACAGTAGCAACCCAAACAATTACTGAAGAAAAGAAAATACCAATTACATTTCCTAAAAAAGCTTTTCTTTTTTCTATTTTAAAAATATATGAAGCAATACTGCCAGCATACACACCCGTACCAGGTAATGGAATCATAACAAAAAGGATAAGGCCCCAAAAACCATATTTTTTAATTTGTGCACCAGAACCAGTTTTGGCTCTTCGGGCAACAAACAAGGCCGATTTTTTATAAGGATTCCATTTTAAAAGGTGTCTGTTAATGTGTTCTAAAAAAAACATCATTATAGGAAACACCAATACATTAGCAATAAAACAAACAATAAAAACAACATAAATATTTACGTTGTTTAATATGCCGTATGGAATACCAACTTTAGCTTCTCCAAAAGGGGAAAGGCTCCATAAAATGGCTATAATAATAGCTTTAATCATAAATTGTGTAGTTCATCATTTTGGGGGTAAATGAATATGAAATAATCCAACGCTTGTTTAACAAAATAATTGTTCATTATATATATTAACCATTGCTGGGAATATAAGTATAATAGAAATGTTATTTACATAATTTGCTTAGTATTTGTGTATTTAGGCATCATCAAAATCGACTTTAACAGAATCGCTAACAGCATAAGCCTGACAAGCCAATACTAAACCTTCTTCAACTTCATCATCTGTTAATAAATTATTTACAGGCATATTGGCTTTACCTTCTACTACGCGACAAATGCACGAACTACATACTCCTCCTTTACACGAGTAAGGTACGTCGATGTCAGCTTTAAGTAAATTATCTAGTATGGTAATCGATTTATCTGCTTCAATTTGATCAGTTTCATCGTCAAGTACTACATTAATAGTTACATGACCAGTTTCTGATGAATTTGTAGTTTCGGTAGTTGTAAAAAGTTCAAAATGAATAGATTCGTTAGGTACTTTATTTTCAGCTAATACCTCTTTAACCGTAGCAATCATCGCTTCGGGCCCACAAAGGAAAAAATCATTAAATACAATATTCTTAAATTTATTTTTTACAGCAAAATTAACGGTACTTTTATCAATACGACCAAAAAGTGCGCCATCGGCATTTTCACGGCTATAAATAAATTCTAAAAATAATCGATTTGGATAAATGGATTGTAACTGCAATAATTCTTTAAAAAAGATAGTTTCAGAAGATGATTTATTTCCATAAATCAATACAAATTTGCTATCATGTTCTTCGGTAAGTACGGATTTAATCATGGACATGATTGGTGTAATACCACTTCCGGCAGCAAAAGCCATGTAATTTAACTTTTTATTAGGCTGGGGTTGTAACTTAAATTTACCTTCAGGTAACATTACCTCTATGGAGTCACCAACTTTTAAATGTTCATTGGCATAAATAGAAAAAGTACCATCAGCAATTTTTTTAACGCTCACTTTTATATCCGAGTCATTAGGACTACTACTCAATGAATAAGCCCTTCGTAACTCTTCGCCATTTATCGTAGTCTTAAGGGTAATAAATTGACCAGGAATAAACTGAAAATCACTTTTCATTTCAACAGGAACCTCAAAAACTAAAGAAACTGCAGATGAGGTTTCTTGAATTACTTTTTTGATTGTAAGCGTTACAAATTTTGACATAAGTTATTTTTAATCTCCTAATAATAGCAATGCAGAGAAAATTTTGTGGTGCAAAAATAGTAAAAGCAACAATCTATGCCATTAAACGGACTACAAAATCGAGTACATTTTTTTAAATTTATGATATATTTTGATGTGTTTTTTTAAAAAACTAATGTAATTTTATGTTTTAAACGTATTTTGCAGCCTCAATTACATACTAAATAATCCCTATTTTAGTTATTTAAGTACTAAATTTTTTAGATTGAAAAAACAACATTCATCTCATTTTTTACTTGTTGGTTTAGTTATTTTGTTAACCATAAGTTGTTCCAGAAAAAAAGATAAGTTTATTAACCGAAATTGGCATGCCCTAACTACAAAATATAACACGTTGTACAATGGAGATGTTTCTTTTATTGAAGGCAAAAATGCTTTAGTAGAATCTTATCAAGATAATTATTGGAAACAATTACCTATTGAGCGTTTAGAAATTAGAGAAGAAGTTGCTCTGCAAAGCGAGGTTTCAAACCCATCATTTGATCGTGCTGAAGAAAAAGCGGCTAAAGCGATTCAAAAACACTCAATGAATATAAAGGATAGGGAACGTAATTCGCAAATTGACGAAGCCTTTATGCTTTTAGGAAAATCACGCTATTTTAATCAACGTTTTATACAAGCTTTAGAAGCCTTTAATTATATTTTATATAAATATCCAACGTGTAATAGTATTAATAATGCGCGAGTTTGGAAAGCGAAAACACACATTAGATTAGATAATAATGAAGGGGCTATACGCAGTTTAAAAAGACTATTGTATAAAGAAAAAGTTGAAATGACTGATCAAGAACTAGCCGATGCTTCTGCGATGTTAGCCCAAGCTTATGTAAATTTAAAACATAAAGACAGTGCCATTGCCCCAATGAAGGTAGCTGCTAAAAATACGAAGATAAACGAGGAAAAAGGTCGTTATCGCTATATTTTAGGTCAATTGTATAATAGAGTACGTGAACGTGATAGCGCAAATTTCGAATTTGATAAAATAATAAAGCTGAATCGAAGAGTTCCTAGAGAGTATCTAATAAATGCTTTTTTGGCTAAAGCCAGAAATTTAGAAATAGAATCTGATGACCAAGTTGCTTTTTTAGATATTTTAACCAAACTAGAAAAAAATTGGGAAAACCGTCCATTTTTAGATAAAATATACTACGAAAAAGCCATATTCTTTTTTGGTGTAGATTCTTTAGATATTGCCGAAGATTACTATAAAAAATCATTAGCAACGGGTACCCAAGACAACTATTTACGTTCATTAAATTATGAAACCTTAGGGCGTATGAAGTTTGATAAAGAACTTTATGATGTAGCAGGTAAATATATGGACAGCACCTTGGTTTTACTTGACGAAAACAGTAAGCGCTACCGGGTAATAAAAAAGAAAAGAGACAATTTAGATGATGTTATTTTGTACGAAGGCATTGTGCGTAACAATGATAGTATTTTAAAAATTGCTGCCCTACCTCGCGAAGCACAATTAAGCTATTATAAAAAATATACAGACAGCTTGCGCGAAATTAAAAAAGGAGAGCTAAAGCGCCAAAAATCGCTCAAAGCACGCTCATTGCAAAATAACCCAACAGTAGCAGCACGTTCAAGGGTAGCAAATTCAACCGAAGAACAACAATTTTATTTTTACAATCCAATTACATTAGCTAACGGAAAATTACAGTTCGAAGATGTATTTGGAAAAAGAGAATTAATTGATAATTGGAAAATTTCAAGCTTAAATCAATTTAGTCAAGCAGCTGAAGCTATTCAAGAAATTGACGATGATTATGATATTGAGAAAGACCCTATTTTTAATCCTATTCAATATGTAGATAAAATTCCTACAGATAAAAAAGTATTAGATAGCTTAGGTCTTTCAATTAATGAGGCGTATTTTAATTTAGGAACCGTTTACAAAGAGCAACTAAAAGCTTATGACAAGGCTGTCGATAATTTTGAAGCCTTATTGGCCAATAACCCAGAGGAGCGTTACATTATGCCTTCAAAATATAATTTATATAAAATTTATCAGGCTAACGGAAATACGTTTAGAGAGGAGCAAATGCGTCAGGATATACTAAAAAATCATCCAAAATCCAGGTATGCAGCTATTGTGAAAGATCCTTTTAAAAAGGCGGAAACCGACGGGGCTTCGCCTGAAGATATTTATACAAAAATTTATAAGTTGTATGAAAAGCAAGAATATTATACCGTATTAGATAAATTAGAAAAGCGAATTAAACAATATGATGGGGATCCAGTGGCAGCTAAATTTCAATTATTAAAAGCACTAACTTTAGGTAAAATCCATGGCGCTTCAAAAATGAAAGAACTTCTAAATTATTTGGCAATAACATATCCACAAGCCGAAGAAGGACAAAAAGCTCAAGTTTTAATTGAAAATACAGTGCCTTATCTTGAAAATTTAACATTTACACAAGATACTTCTGGAGTAAAAAAATATAAATTAGTATATGATTATCAGCAAGAAAACAACGAAAGTGCCTTGAATTTTAAAACAGAGTTGGATACTCTGATTAAAAAGCGTAATTTTAATTACTTAAAAACTTCCGTCGATTTTTATTCAAAGGATACAATTTTTGTGGTAGTACATGGTCTTCAAGGGAAAAGACAAGTGCGTGCTATGAATAGTATTTTGAGAGATACTGAAGATAGCGAAGTTGAAGTTGATCGTGATGGATTGTTTGTTACTACAGATAATTATCGAGTGATACAATCGCAAAAAAAATACAGCGATTATTTAAAAGTAAAAGACTCAATATACTAATTAATTGAAATACACCTCAAGTCATGTTTTCAGATAATAAAAAATCAAAAGAGACCATAGATTACTCTAAAAATCAAAATAAAATTTCCGAAGGAACAAAAATCATTGGTGATATTATATCTAAAGGAGGTTTTAGGATTGAAGGAAGTATTGAAGGTAATGTCAAAACGGAAGGTCGAGTAGTTGTTGGTCGTACAGGTAGTATTAATGGAACTTTAGAATGTACAAATGCAGATTTTGAAGGTAAATTTTCTGGAAAACTAAGTATTACTGAAACACTTTCATTAAAAGCTACCGCCCATATTGAAGGCGAAGTAGTTATTGGAAAGCTTTCAGTTGAGCCAGGTGCTACTTTCAATGCCTCATGTGCCATGAAAGGTCATGTGAAATCATTGAATAAGAAATCAAATGGCGAAAAGTCCGCTTAAAAACTTTGCCGTATTTACAGGTATTGGAATTCAAATGGGAGCACTTATCTATGGAGGTTCCCGATTAGGTATTTGGCTTGATGTCAAAAATAATTTTTCAGAGCCATTTTATGAAACTTGGATTACCTTAGCAGCAGTATTTATCGCAGTTGTTGGAGTAATAGTACAAGTAATCAAATTTTCTAAGTAGTTATTCTGTGTTAAAACAAGTTATTCATTTTATAGTACTTACGCTAATATTATTTGCTATACATAATTTTGTATTGCTTCCTTATTTAGAAATTTCAGACACTGTTCCAGTGGTATTACAGCATCTGCTTTTGGGAGGTTTTTCAATAGTTATTTTTTTAGTAACTCAATTTGTTGCTAAACATTTTTTTTCAGTTGTAGGTTTTGGAGTATTAGGTTTTTTGTTATTAAAAATGATTTTTCTAGCTATTTTTATTAACGCCTATAGTATTGAAATAAAGGCAGACCCTAAAATAAAATATGTATTATTAGCTTTTTATCTTGTTTACTTAGTGTTTCTTTTAATTAAAATTATTCCTATAATAAATATAACGCCAACAAAAGATTCTTCTCCGGATATAGAGTAAAGAGTACTTTGTGAAACAAAACAATCTTTTTGAAGATTGTTTAAACTATAACTCTACACAAAACACTAATTAGCTAAGCTTTTTTATAAATGCTTTAATGAGTGTATTTTATTTATAAAATTAAAATAAGATTGATTTGTAAACAAAAACAGTCTTATTAGTGAATATGCAGGCATTAGTATTTTTTTAAGGCAAGATTCTTATAAAAAAGGCTAAAATTTAAGTTATTCGAAAAAAAACGCATTCTTAGTGTGAATTATCAATTAAAAATGTAATTTTGCAGCCAAATTTAGAGCTCATATTGTATTAGCATTAAGTATATGATTGCACAACAACTTAAGAAGTGTTTATTTGCACTTGTTTTTTCTTTAGTAAGTACAGTAATGTTTTCGAATGTTGAAAACGCTACTTCACCCGCTCAGCATAATGATGGACATGGACATCATGCTACAACAGAATCGCATAATTCTGGTGGAAATCTTATAGATACCAAATCAAAAATTGATGCTTACAAAAAGCATCACTTGGCAGATTCTCATGATTTTTCGTTGTTTTCATACACTGATGGTCATGGTAAGCGTAAACATGTTGGTTTTTCGTTACCAGTAATTGTTTGGTCGAGTAAAGGTCTAGTAACTTTCATGTCATCTGAATTTCATCACAATGATGACGGTAACGTATTGGTAAGTAAAAAAGGAGCGAAATTTGCCAAAATTCATAGCAAAATATATGAGTTAGACGCAAATGCAAGTGCTGTGCAGTTCGATGATAAGCATCATGCTACCAATGCACATAAAGTATGGGATTTTTCAATTACCAAAAGTGTTTTTGGAATGTTAATTACAGGTTTATTAATGCTTTTAGGCTTTAGTAGTTTGGCAAAAGGCTACAAAAAAGGGCCAATTCCAACTGGTTTTTCAAGAGTATTAGAGCCTTTAGTGATCTATGTGCGTGATGACATTGCTAAACCAAATATTGGAGAGAAAAAATATAAGAAATTTATGAGTTTCTTGCTGACAGTTTTTTTCTTTATCTGGATATTAAATTTACTAGGATTAACACCACTAGGGTTTAATGTAACTGGAAATATTGCAGTAACAGTTTGTTTAGCAATTTTTACGACAATAATATATTTATTTAGCGGAAGTAAAGATTTTTGGAAGCACACTTTATGGATGCCTGGTGTTCCTGTTTTATTGAAGCCAGTTTTAGCATTAATTGAATTAGTTGGTTTTTTGTTAATTAAACCTTTTTCGTTGCTAGTTAGGTTGTATGCAAATATAACTGCTGGTCATTTCGTAGTTATGAGTTTAATAGCATTAATGATTACTTTAAAGGCGCAATTTGGTGCAGTTGGATCTACGGGAATATCATTATTATTATCACTGTTTATTTCTGTTATTGAAATATTAGTAGCGTTTTTACAGGCATTTATTTTCACCATGTTATCATCACTATTCATAGGAATGGCAGTGGAGGAGCATGACCATGACCATGCCGAAGGACATTAGAAAAAGAGATAACGTAATTGTTATTGTTTAAAAGAGAATTTGTTTAATTATTTATAAATTATTTTAGTATGACTATTCCAAATTTAGTAGGAGCAGGATTAATCGTAATCGGAGGTGGATTAGGATTAGGTAAAATCGGTGGTTCAGCAATGGAAGCTATCGCACGCCAACCTGAAGCAGCTGGTAAAATCCAAACTGCAATGATTATTATTGGAGCGCTTTTAGAAGGTCTTGCATTCGGTGCATTAATCTTAGGAGCATAACCAAAAAAACAAACATATTTCCTGTAACGGTTGGTTACAGGAAAATGTTTTAAAGTAATTGAACAAAAATTATAAGTTTTATTTTTTT
The DNA here is from genome assembly GCA_947498765.1 of uncultured Aquimarina sp. Lineage (GTDB taxonomy): Bacteria > Bacteroidota > Bacteroidia > Flavobacteriales > Flavobacteriaceae > Aquimarina. The sequence continues at coordinate 20,245 of CANMLG010000023.1, read as the reverse complement.
AGAATATGAATTTATTAAATGACTTTTCACCAGGCTTGTTTGTAATGCAAGCAGTAATCTTATTAATATTAATTTTATTAATGAGAAAATTTGCATGGAAACCAATTTTAGACAGTCTTAATGATCGTGAAGATGGTATTCAAAATGCATTAGATGCTGCTGAGAATGCTAAAAAAGAATTACAAGATTTACAAGCAGATAACGAACGCATTTTAAATGAAGCACGTGCAGAGCGTGATGGAATGCTTAAAGAAGCACGTGAGTTAAAAGCATCTATGATTGCATCGGCAAAAGAAGAAGCACAAGCTGAGGCTGATAAAGTAATTAAACAAGCGCAAGAAGCTATAAAAGCAGAAAAGAAAGCTGCCGTGGCTGATTTAAAGAATCAAGTAGCAGGTATATCGGTAGAAATTGCTGAAAAAGTAGTTAAAAACGAGTTAGCTGATAAAAATAAGCAATTAGAATTGGTGTCATCTTTACTTAAAGAAGTAACCTTAAACTAATTTTAACATGAGTAGAGCAGCCGTACGATACGCAAAAGCGATTTTAGATTTAGCAAAACAACAAAATGTTGCTGATGCAGTTTTTAATGAAATGAATACTGTAAAAGAAACTGTAGCTGCAAGTAAGGACTTGAAGGACATGTTGCAAAGTCCGTTAGTAAAAGCGGAAGAAAAAAAGGCAGCATTAAAAGCTATATTTGCTAAAGCAGGGACTATTACTCATAGTTTATTTGATGTTTTAGTAGATAACAAGCGCGTTCAAAAATTACCAGATGTAGCACTTAGCTTTATCGCTTTATATGAGCAAGATAAAGGTTCGCAAGTTGCGGTAGTAACTACAGCGGTACCATTAACCGAAGCTTTAGAAAAAGAAATTTTAGCTAAAGTAAAAGAGTTAACAGGTAAAGATGCCACATTAGAAAGTATTGTAGATGAAACAATCATTGGTGGTTTTATACTGCGTATAGGTGATTTAGAGTACAATGCAAGTGTAGCTGGTCAGTTGGCTGGTTTAAAGAGGTCTTTTAATGATACCTCTTATGTAAGTAAATTATAATAAGATTAATTTCGTTTCCGCGGAGGCGGAAATCTCAATAAATAGGATTAATTTTTTTCCTTGAAAAAGGGGAATTAATAATAAAAGATTTCCACCTTCGTGGAAATGAAAGTTTAAAACAAATTAGTAATGGCTGAAGTAAATCCTGCTGAAGTATCAGCAATTTTAAAGCAACAATTATCAAGCTTCGAAGCTACGGCTTCACTTAATGAAGTAGGTAGCGTATTACAAGTGGGTGATGGTATTGCTCGTGTATACGGTTTGTCTAACGCTCAATACGGGGAATTAGTTGCTTTTGATAGCGGACTAGAAGGAATCGTATTAAACCTTGAAGAAGACAACGTTGGTGTAGTATTATTAGGACCTTCTACAGGAGTGAAAGAAGGAGATACGGTTAAAAGAACAGAGCGTATTGCATCGATTAATGTTGGTGAAGGTATCGTAGGACGTGTAGTTGATACCTTAGGAAATCCAATTGATGGAAAAGGACCTATCGAAGGAGAAACTTTCGAAATGCCTTTAGAGCGTAAAGCACCTGGAGTAGTTTTCCGTCAGCCGGTAACTGAACCATTACAAACTGGAATTAAATCAATTGATGCCATGGTACCTGTTGGTCGTGGACAACGTGAATTGGTTATTGGTGACCGTCAAACTGGTAAAACAACAGTTTGTATTGATACCATTCTAAATCAAAAAGAATTTTACGATGCAGGTGAGCCTGTGTATTGTATATATGTAGCTATTGGACAGAAAGCATCTACAGTTGCAAATATTGCAAAAGTATTAGAAGATAAAGGCGCTTTAGCGTATACCACTATTGTTGCTGCTAATGCATCGGATCCTGCTCCAATGCAAGTATATGCACCGTTTGCTGGTGCAGCTATTGGGGAGTATTTCCGTGATACTGGTAGACCAGCGTTAATTGTATTTGATGATTTATCAAAGCAAGCCGTAGCTTATCGTGAGGTATCATTATTATTACGTCGTCCACCAGGGCGTGAGGCGTATCCTGGAGATGTTTTTTACTTACACTCTCGTTTATTAGAGCGTTCTGCTAAGGTAATTGCTGATGATGCTATTGCAGCAAACATGAATGATTTACCAGATTCATTAAAAGGAAAAGTAAAAGGTGGAGGATCACTAACGGCTTTACCTATTATTGAAACACAGGCAGGTGATGTTTCGGCATATATCCCAACAAACGTAATTTCGATTACCGATGGGCAAATTTTCTTAACTTCAGATTTATTTAACTCGGGTGTACGTCCAGCAATTAACGTAGGTATTTCGGTATCTCGTGTAGGAGGATCAGCACAGATTAAGTCAATGAAAAAAGTAGCGGGTACATTAAAGCTTGACCAAGCTCAATTCCGTGAATTGGAAGCTTTTGCTAAGTTTGGTTCGGACCTTGATGCAGCTACATTAAATGTAATTGAAAAAGGAAAGCGTAACGTTGAAATCTTAAAGCAAGCGCAAAATGATCCTTACACAGTAGAAGATCAAATTGCTATTGTTTATGCAGGTTCTAAAAACTTATTAAGGGATGTTCCTGTTGAAAAAGTTAAAGAATTTGAGCAAGATTATATCGAATATTTGAATGCTAAGCACAGAGACTCATTAGATACTTTGAAAAAAGGAAAATTAACTGATGAAGTGATTGATGTATTAGTTGAGTCAGCTAAAGAGATTTCGAAGAAGTTTCAATAAGTATTAAGTACAAAGTATTAAGTACAAAGTAATTTTGTGCTTAATACTTTTTATTATAGTGTCAAAAAATTATGAAGATAAGTAATCTTACTACTGATTACTTGATACTCATTACTACAAAAAAATGGCAAATTTAAAAGAACTTAGAAATAGAATAAAGTCGGTATCGTCAACGATGCAAATTACCAGTGCCATGAAAATGGTATCGGCAGCAAAGTTGAGTAAAGCACAAGATGCCATACAAGTGATGCGTCCTTATTCGGAAAAGTTAACGGAATTACTACAAAGTTTGAGTGCTTCGCTTGAAGGAGAGCAGGGAAGTCCATATAGCGAACAGCGCGAAATTGAAAATGTATTAATTGTTTCAATTTCATCAAACAGAGGTTTAGCAGGAGCATTTAACTCTAACATTATTAAGGCAACCAAAGGCTTAATTAATGAAACTTATGCTGGTAAAAAAGTTGATGTATTAACTATTGGTAAAAAAGCTAACGATATTCTTTCTAAAGAGTTTTCTGTTATTGAAAATAACAATGCTATTTTTGATGACTTAACTTTTGATAATGTGACTAAAATTTCTCAAAATTTGATGAATATTTTTGTTGCAGGTACTTATGATAAAATAATTTTAGTTTACAATCAGTTTGTAAATGCAGCTACACAGAATGTGGCAAGAGAACAATTTTTACCAATTCAAGAAATTGAAGGTGAAGATACTAATGTAGCAGACTATGTTTTTGAGCCATCAAAAGAAGAAATTGTTGAGCAGTTAATTCCTAAATCATTAAAAGTACAATTTTTTAAAGCATTAAGGGACTCTGTAGCATCCGAACACGGTGCTCGTATGACAGCCATGCATAAAGCAACAGATAACGCAACAGAATTAAGAGATTCACTTAAGTTATCATACAACAAAGCAAGACAAGCGGCAATTACTAATGAAATCTTAGAAATTGTTGGTGGAGCTGAAGCTTTGAATAATTAAAGAAATTATTTTTTACATAAAACAAAACCTGATTCTATAATGGATCAGGTTTTTTGTTTATAAATCATATTATGTATCATCTATAAGATTTATGATTATTGTTTAATTTCTCATAAATTTAACACAAAATCTTTAGGGTAAATAGACCTTGAGTAGTTGTAATAGTAAACACAACTCATGTATTCATTAAACATAAAAAAAAATGCCAAATGGAAAATAGTGGTACTGCTAATTTCCATTTTATTAGCAGTTATTGCACAATTTTTTATTAAAACAAGGCAAACTAATAAATCTTCAAATACAATTGTTAACATAAAATATATGCATACTGGATATTTAGTGTCATAATTAATTACTTTTTCCTAAAATTTTATTGTAGCGTGTTGTATTGTTAAGCACGGCCTGCGCAGTTATTATTTCATCACTTTTTAAAGTATTATATTCATACATACCTTCACGATAGAAATAGCGTTTTAAAATTTCATTAATTAATAAATTTTTAATTTCTTTTTCCTGGGTTTTTAAGGCACTTTGTTTAAATGTATTAATACGTTTTAAAAGTGATTGATATTCATTATTGATATTTTTATCCATTTTTTCCTTTATGGCATATGTCATTGCCTCATCAAGTGATTTTTCAGTCTTTGTTTCGTAGGTAAAGTTGATAGTTTTTAGGTAGCTTTTAAAATCTTGAAAGTCGCTATCTTTAAAATCAAAATCAGTTAAACGATCAAACTTATTATTATGATGATATTGAGTGGCAAAGTTAAAGATTGCCTTTTCTTTAATTAATGCATTAGCTAAACCACTGCGTTTAGTAGCTTCTATTTCTATGTCGGGAGAAACACCTCCACCATCATAAACAGTACGTTTTGAATTTAAAGTTTTAAAGGCTTTATAATCGGAGTTTTTAATACGCTTTGGTTTTCCATTTTTGTCTTTGTGCCAGTAATCTAAAGCTTGAATGCAACGTTTAGAAGGAATAAAATAACGTGAAGAGGTTACTTTTAATTTTGTGTTATATACTAAAGGGCGGTAGGTTTGTACTAAGCCTTTACCAAAGCTTCGCGCACCAACAACTACCCCTCTATCTAAGTCTTGCATAACACCACTTACAATTTCACTGGCAGAAGCGCTTCTGCCGTTGACAAGTACTACTAAAGGGATTTCGGTATCAATAGGTTCTTTTTTAGTTTTATACACTTTGTTGCTGGCTTTTATTACCGATTCGGTATATACCACTAATTGATTTTTTGGAATAAAAATATTACACACGTTTACAGCTTCAACCAAAAGTCCTCCGGGATTTCCACGTAAATCTAAAATTACCTTATCGGCACCACGAGCTTTTAGTTCTTTAAGAGCGGCAATAGTTTCTGCAGAAGCTTTTTTATTAAATTTTTGAAGTACTATATAAGCAGTATTGTCGCTTAATAATTTGTAAAAAGGAACAGCAGCAACATCTACCAAACTTCGGTTAACTGATGTTATTTGTGTTTTTCCTTGTCTTTTATAAGTTAATACTACTTTTGAACCTGCTTCTCCTTTTAAAAGTTCTTTGGCTTCTCCTTCAAAATCACTTACAAGGATATCATCTATTTTAATTATTTCATCACCAGCTTTTAAGCCGCTTTTATCAGCAGGAAAATCTTTAAAAGGTTCTGATATAAATAGGCGTTTATCTTTTTCAAAAACACCTGCACCAATACCGGTATACTGTCCGCTACTTCTTATTTTAGAAGCAATAATATCCTGTTCCGTCCAAAATTTGGTATAGGGATCCATTTCGTCGGTAATTGCCTTTATAGCAATATTCATTAACTCGGCAGGATTGGTTTGATCTACATAATTTTGGTTTAATCTTTTGTAAAAAGTAACAAATATTTCAATTTGTTTACTTAATTCAAAACCGTCATTATCAGTAGTAAAACCTAAAAAACCAAAGCCTATGAATAGGCTACTTAATACTATGATTATTGATCGTTTCATGATTTTTGATTTTGTTGTAATTGTTGTTCTAATTTTCGGGCAATCTTATCCATAGCTTTGCTAACATCATCATATGTAGGCATGGTTTTACCTGTAAAAATAAACATGAACAAAAACTGTTTGTCTTGTTTGCTAAAAATATACTTATTTTTTCTGAAATATTCTCGTAATAAGCGTTTTATACGATTTCGATCCACTGCATGTTTAAAATTTCGTTTACTTACCGAAAAGCCTACTTGAAAATCAACATCTATTTCCATTACATTTCTATATACTAAAAGTAAGGGAAAAGCTTTTACAGAGCTACCATTTTCAAACAATGAACCAATTAACTTTTTGCTTTTTAACTTAAATGGTTTTGGTAATGTTTCATTCATATAAATGCAAAGTTATATCATTTTAAATAACCCAGGATACATCAAAATTTAATTACTCATGTTATATGTATTGTTTTTTATATTTATATCTGCCATTTTTTTAGTTGGGTTAAGTTGAATTGATTTAATCGTACTTTTTTTGTTGGGTATGGAAAAAGTATAGCTAGGATAAGCCCAAGCCCAATCTTTTAAAACCTTTGTAGTTTTGTCTACTGGTTTTTGAGCACGCATCATTTGTAAAGGGATGTAATACAACTGATTTGAGTTGTCTTCATAGTTTACTAAAACCTCTATAGGCATTGGCATTAAGCCTAAACGTTCCAAAGTAATTTGGGTGTTTTTCTTCTTTTTTTCTACAGCAGTAATTCCATAGTCAATAGTATTGGTAGTTTTTGTCCAATCGGTTACATACCAATCCAATTGTATACCCGAAACCTTTTCGGCAATACGTTTAAAATCATTAGGAGTTGGATGTTTAAATTTCCAATGAGTATAATATTCTTTTATAGTTTTGGATAAATTTTCTTGACCAATAATGTAGCCTAATTGTTCCATAAAAATAGCTCCTTTACTATATGCTGAAACACCGTATGCAAAATTTAAACGATACCTATCAGAATGTGTTGTTTGGGGTTGTTCTAAGCCTGATTCTACTAATTTTTGGTAGGAACGGTAACTTCCTTCATTAGGAAAACTCAAGTTATTTTGTCGTACTTCATTTTCGGCAAGGTTAGAAATGTAAGTGGTAAAACCTTCGTCCATCCATTCGTTTTTTGACTCATTAGTAGCTAATATATGCTGAAACCAAGCATGAGCCATTTCATGCGCGGTAACACCAACTAAACTGCCAAATTTACGTTTACCTGTAATTAAGGTACACATGGCATATTCCATTCCACCATCGCCTCCTTGTATAATGGAATATTGTGGATAAGGGTAAGGGCCTATGTGTGTTTCATAATAGGTTAATAATTGTTTAGCAATAGGTTGTAGTTTTTTCCAATTGGCTATAATGTCTTTGTCATTTTTATAAAAAAAGTGTAATTTTTTATTTTCATCAAGTGGAAGATAGTCATGGATATAGTCGGGATCAGCAGCCCAAGCAAAATCGTGTACATTATTGGCAATAAAATGCCAATTTAGTTTTTTCGAATTTTTTTCTATAGCAGTTGTACTATAGCCATGTCCAATTTGATTAGGGTTTTGTAATACTCCAGAACCTGCTACAGTATATTTTCCATTAATATTTATATGCACATCATAATTTCCCCAAACGCCATGAAACTCTCGACCAATATAGGGGTCAGCATGCCAGCCTTCAACATCATATTCGGCAAGTTTTGGATACCATTGTGTCATGGATAGTGCAACACCTTCGGCGTTGTTTCGACCAGATCTTCGGATTTGTATAGGTATTTGACCTGTAAAATTCATTTTTAAAATGCTGGTTTCACCAGGTAAAATAGGAGTTTGTAGGCTTACTTCTAAAATAGTACCCGCAACGTTGTGGGATACTTTTTTATCATTTTGTAAAAGAGAAGTAACTTTTAAAAAGCCAATTTCATTTTTCTTTAATTTATTGATACGTCCTTTTACTCGTTTATCAGAATCTTTTAAATGCTGATTTCGAATATCCATTTCAGATCCAGGTTGAAAGGCATTGAAGTACAGGTGATAAAATACGCGTTGTAATGTGTCGGGGGAATTGTTAGTATAACTGAGAATTTGCTCGCCAGCGTAGGTGTAATTTTTAACATTAACATCTACATCCATTTTGTAATTGGCTTGTTGTTGCCAGTAGTTGGGATGTGGTTGAGCTAATGAGATAAATGAACTTAGGAAGGCAAAAAAAAAGAATTTATTTTTAGACATATACAGGGGTTTATTCTTGCGTAAAGGAGGAAAAAATAGATGCCCCTAAATTACTAATAGATTAGTAATTTAGGAGAATATTAGGTTTTTTTTAATAGCGTTGCGCTAGTAAAAGGGCATTGTATAAGTTGACCATTTTACCAGATTTTGAAGTTTCTTGAAAAGGTATAGAGCCCCCTTGGCCAAGGATAACATTCGTTTTTGTAGGATTTCCACTTTCCATAAGAATAGTTTTAACTTGTTTTGCAGAAAGCTTAGGGAAATAGGAACGTAAAACTGCAGCCACACCCGATACAGCTGGGGCTGCCATGGAAGTTCCTTGTAAATATTCGTACGTATTTAGTGGAGTGGTAGCATAAATTTTTACTCCAGGGGCAAATACATCTACATTTTGTTTTCCGTAATTTGAAAAATCGGCAACTAATCTGGTGCCATACTCGTAGTTTAGGGCACCAATGGTGATAAAGTTATCTGAAATTTCGGTGCCTGTTAAAGTTTGATCATTAGGATATACGATAGTTGTGTCTAAGTTTTTAGCTTCATTACCAGCAGCATTAACAATTAAAACATCTTTACTTGCGGCATATTTAATAGCCTCTTGTACCCATTCCGGATGTGCTGAAAAGTATTTTCCGAAACTGGCATTGATAACCTTAGCTCCATTATCTACGGCATATCGGATGGCTAAGGCAATATCTTTGTCATACTCATCGCCATCGGGTACTGCCCTTACCGGCATAATTTTAACATTTTCGGCAATACCTTTCATACCTATACTGTTTTTTCTGTTAGCGGCTATAATTCCTGCTATATGTGTTCCGTGTTTGGAATCTTTTAATTTCGGGTCAGGACCACCTACTTTATTGTTTCCGTAGTATCGAGTGCTAAAGTCATTTTCATCATCGTTTAATTTTTTACGCGCATTTAAATTAAGATTAAAATGGGATTCTTGACGTTCTTTAAAATAGTCAACATATTCACTAATTTCTGTTACAAAAGAGCCGAAGTATTTGCCTTCTTCCACATTAGGGTACATTCCTGCTAGGAGTTGTTTATGTTGTGTAGCTTCATCGGTTGTTGGTTTCCATGCAAATAAATCTTTTTGAGTATATTTTTCGGTTTTAAATTGTTTGGTAGCATAATCATGTGCTGTTTGCAGCTTTTCGGCTAAAGGTTTGTATTGTGCCATGCGTTGATTATTTTGATCAACTTTTTGTGCGTATTCCATTTTAGCCGCTTCGTATGTTTTGTAAGCTTCTCTGTCGGCTGCTGGAATAGATTCAATGGTTTTTCCTTCGAATTTACTTTGATTATCACGAATAATTCGTGTAAACTCCATATTTTCGGCAACAATATCCCCTAAAAAATTCCATCCATTTACATCGTCAATATAACCGTTTTTGTCATCGTCTTTTCCGTTGTTAGGACGCTCTTTTTTGTTTACCCATATTTTTCCTTTTAAATCTTCGTGATTAATATCAATGCCACTATCAACTACAGCTACAATAACAGTTTTGCTTTTTCGACCAGCAAGTAATTCATTGTATGCCCTATTAACACTCATTCCAGGAATGGTATCTAATGACAAGTCACTTTGATTCCAGTTTTTAAGTTGTGTTTCGGTTAGGGAGGTTATTTTTAAAGGTAAATTATCTACATTTTCGGCAGTAGTAGTTTTAAAAGCTGGATTGGTTGAAAAACAACTTGTTAAAAGGAGTGATGTACCCAAAGTTATAGGTACTATTTTTAAAATTCGTTTCATAAACTAAGCATTAAATAGTTCGTTAAAAGTATAGGTGTTTTTTAGTCGAATTCCCTTTTCGGTATGTTCAACAGTTATAATTTCATTATGGGCATCATGTTCCAAAAATAAATACCAATTGTTGTCAGCGGCTTTAGTTAAAAATTCGGATTTTTCATTTAAAGTCAATAATGGACGTGTGTCATATCCCATAATATAAGGTAAAGGAATATGACCTACTGTTGGTAATAAATCCGCCATAAATACGATAGTTTTGTTTTGATATTGCAATATTGGGAGCATTTGTTTTTCGGTATGGCCATCAATAAAACAAATAGAAAAAGGAAGTTGAGTGGCTACACTATAATTTTTGGCCGTAATATCTAAAAAATCTAATTGTCCGCTTTGTTGTAATGGGAGTAGGTTTTCACTTAAAAATGAAGCCTTTTCTCTAGCATTAGGTTGTGTAGCCCACTGCCAGTGTGATTTATTTGTCCAATACGTAGCTTGGTTAAATAAGGGTTCAATAACTGAAGTTGATTTGTTTCTAATAGTTGCCCCACCGACATGATCAAAATGTAGGTGTGTTAAAAAAACATCGGTAATGTCATTTAACCCAAAACCTAAATTAGTAATTGACTTTTCCAATGAATAATTTCCCCAAGGTTTATAATAACTATAAAATTTATCACTTTGTTTGTTTCCCATACCAGTATCAACTAAAATAAGTTTATTTTCTGTTTCAACTAGTAAACACCTGGCGGCAATATCAATTAAATTATCAGCATCTGCTGGATTGGTTTTTTGCCATAGTGATTTAGGAACAACACCAAACATAGCACCACCGTCGAGTTTAAAGTTACCAGCTTCTACAGGATAAATTTTCATAAATGATTTGTAGTAGGATTAGATTAAGATTAACAGTTTTAAGTTTTTTTACATGAATTTAATCTTTAATTAAGAAAAAGGAGTTAGATAAAGCAATAATTATTAAAAATACAGATAAAAACGCTAAAAATTACAATCCTTTAATTAAACATTGAAAGTTCGGGTAGGTTTTGTATTTTTAATGCTTAACACGAAAAATCAATGATAGAGCTAGCTGGAATAGTAATTTTGGGAATTTTAGCACAATGGGTAGGTTGGAAATTAAAACTACCAGCAATTTTGCCATTAATATTAATTGGTCTTTTATTTGGGCCAATTTCTACACTTTATACAGCAGATCACAGTAAATTATTGGAGCCTATTTGGAATGGAACAAATGGATTATTTCCTGGTGATGGTTTATTTTATTTTGTGTCATTGGCGATTAGTATAATTCTGTTTGAAGGGGGATTAACTCTAAAAAGAGACGAAATATTAAATGTAGGTCCAGTAATTTTAAAGTTAATTACATTAGCCGTAGTTATTACTTTTTTTGGAGCCGGGTTTGCTGCTCATTATGTAATAGGTTTAAGTTGGGAAATTTCTTTTTTATTTTCGGCATTAATTATTGTAACCGGACCTACGGTGATTACACCAATACTCCGAAATATTCCTTTAAAAAAGGATTTGTCAGCCATTTTAAAGTGGGAAGGAATACTTATTGATCCTATTGGTGCTTTAGTAGCCGTTTTAGTATTTGAGTTTATAAGTGTCGAAAATCAATCGGGATTTACACAAACGGCTTTAGTTGAATTTGGAAAAATTTTACTTTTTGGAGGTACATTCGGTTTTACTTTTGCCCATGGATTAGGTTTTGCTATTAAGAAAAAAGTGATTCCACATTACTTGTTAAATGTATTTACATTGGCCTCTGTATTAGGGGTGTTTGTATTATCAGATGCTTTTGCACATGAATCGGGTTTATTAGCTGTAGTAGTTATGGGCTTGGTACTTGGAAACACAAATATTCCTAATTTAAAGGAGCTACTTTATTTTAAAGAATCCCTTAGCGTATTATTGATTTCTATTTTGTTTATTCTTTTAGGGGCTAATATTAATATTGATGATTTGTTGCTTATTGCCAATTGGCAAACGGTAATTTTATTTGTGGTAGTAGTATTTTTGGTTAGACCAGCTGGAGTCTTTATAAGCTCAATAAAATCGGGATTGCGTTTAAATGAGAAATTGTTTATTAGCTGGATGGGACCTCGTGGTATTGTGGCAGCAGGTATTGCTTCATTATTTGGTACACGTTTAAGTGCTGCAGGTGAGCCTGGAGCCGAATATATTACGCCTTTGGTATTTATGATAGTATTAGGAACCGTATTGCTAAATGCAACAACAGCACGAGTCTTTGCAAAATTAGTAGGTGTTTTTCAACGAAAATCTGAAGGAATTTTAATTGTTGGTGCATCAAAAGTATCGCGTTTAATAGCTTTGTATTTGCAAAAAAATGGACGTTATTTGGTATTAGTTGATAGTAATCAAGATAATATTGAAACAGCAAAAGGCTTAGGTTTAGATGCTATTGAAGCTAATATTTTTAATGATTACCTTATTGATAATATTGAATTAAGTAATGTCGGTTTTTTAATGGCTTTAACAGGAAATGATGCTATTAATGAAAAAGCAATTGTTAAGTTCAAAGAAGAATTTGGCGAAAACGGAACTTATCGAATGATTACTGAAGAAGAAATGAACAAGGAGGTTGCTTTACCCGAGAAAGGTTTATTTTCTAGTACACATGATTTTAATAAATTATCCGAAGTAGCTACTAGATATCCTGGAATTTCTGAAATTCCATTGGTTAACAAAGAACATTTGTATAGTATTATGGATATTACACAAAAGGATGAATATATTGTACCATTGTTTATTCGGGTTCCCGATGGCGAAATTCATATTATTTCTTCATTAGATACTATTCTTGATAATTATATAGATGGAAGTATTTTAGCTTATTTAGGAAGACCTATTGATTTAGAAGAGTCTAAAACCAATGGTATGATACCTACTTAGATTTTTAAAAAATGTTATCTCTAAGGTTACCAAATTTTGCTGTCATGAATACTAATACCCGAAATAATATAACTTAATGATAGAATTAATTCATGAATTTGGAGATAAAAAGAATGTTATAGTCATATTGATGTTTATTAGTTCTTTTTTTTTAATGGTAACATTATTTAGAATAAAAAAAGTGAGATTTCTTTTTTCTTTTTTGTTCGCTTTATTTATTTCGTTACAATTAATTTCTCTTTATTTTACCCAATCATTTATTGATTATCAATTTTATACTCATTTTAATATAGGAGCAGTTACAGGCATTTCAGGGTTATTTATTCCACACATTTTTTTTATTTTAATTTTTTTTATTGGGTTATTCCTTATTTTTTATTTTTCAGGAAATATTTCGGATAAAATTAACAGTAAATTTAAAATTAACCGACCAATAAGATTAAGTGTTTTATGGCTGATAGTAATTGTAAATTTTACTGTTATTTTACAAAAAAGTAGTATTGTAAATGATACAAAATCTATAATTACTGTTTTTAATACTTCTAATTATAGGGAAGGCTTTAAAAGTGTTTTAAGTAAAAATAATATTCTTAATTATACCACTCCTGATAAGGTTGAGAGTAAAGCAGGAAAAAATATTGTTATTCTTTCTATAGAATCTTTAGAAAAATCATTTTTATCTAAAAAATTTTCTGAATTAACCCCTAATTTAAATAAACTAAAGAATAGTTGGAATTATTCTGAATTAGAAGAAAATGAAGGTAGTAATTGGACTAGCGGATCTTTATATACTTGCTTGACTGGTTTTCCAGCTTTTTTTGGTGTTCAGGCCAATACTATATTTGATAAGGTATATAGTACAGAAATATCCAGTATATCACATGTATTAAAGAAAGCAAACTATAATACCATTTTTTTAAATGGCGATGCATCATTTTCGGGAGTAGATCAAATGTTAAACGCATTTAAGTTTGATAAAATAATCGATAAGAAAAAAGTATGGAAACAGAAGAATGAGAGTTTTTATGGTTTAAGAGATAAAGACTTATTTGAATTGGCTAAAAGGGAAATTGATTTACAAAAAAAATCTAATCAACCATTTGCAATGTTTATTTCAACAACTGATACTCATTTTCCTAATGGAATTTATGATGATCGAATGGAATCTATTATTTCGAAAAAGAACTCTGAATTAGAATTTATGGTTGCAGCTGTAGATTATATGATAGGAGATTTTATTTCTTATTTAAAAGAAAAAAAACTACTAGAAAATACTGTTGTATATATTTTTCCAGATCATCTGAAAATGGGAGATCCATCAATGTTTGAGAATACAGGAGGTAGAGGATTGTATGTTATTAGTAATTCAAAGAATAACAACCTAAAAAAGAGTGATAATGAAAAACTATATCAAATTGATTTACCAAAAATTATACTTGATGGAGCAGAAATAGAGCACAACTTAAAGTTTTTAACGGATTATATTGAAGGGGATAAAAATCAATACATAAAAGATAATTTACTGGGATTAACGGAAATAAATACAAATGGTTTACTTAGAATTGATGCTAAACCTTTTGAAAAAAAAGAAGTATCTAAAGATTACGAAAATTACAAGAAAGATACCTTGCGTTTTATAGCACATGCTGGAGGAGGGATTGATGGAAAAATTTATACAAATTCGAAAGAAGCACTTGATTTAAATTACAGAAAAGGATTTAGATTATTTGAATTAGATATTATAAAAACTAAAGAAGGAAAATTTGTTGCTGCTCATGATTGGAAAAACTGGTCTAAAATAACTAAATTCAAAGGAGAGTTGCCTGCTTTATATGATGAATTTATTAGTTGTGAAATATATGAAAAGTATACACCTTTAGATATGCCTAGAATTAATGAGTGGTTTTCTCTTCATAAGGATGCTATTTTAGTTACAGATAAAATTAATGAGCCTGTAGAGTTTGCATCTCAATTTAAGTTTAAGAATAGATTAATAATGGAGTTATTTGATATGAATGCAGTAAAATTAGGTTTAAAAGCTGAAATTTTATCTGTTATGCCTTCAGAATCGGTAATTAATGGGATCGATAAAGAAGATGTTGAAGATTTTGCTAAAATGGGGATTAAAAACATAGCGATTTCAAGAAGATTTATTGATCAAAGTAATCGTAATAAAAAATTGCTCCTAGAATTTAAAAAACATAATATTAAACCTTATGCTTATGAAATTAATAGTGATACAGGTGTAAACGATGAATATGTGTTAAAATATCAGATGGATTATTTTTATGGTATGTATATTGATTCATGGAGTTTTTAATTTTACGTAATTATGAAGATGTGACTGAAAAACTTTAATTACAGTCCATCAAAAGGTTATTAATGAATTTAACTTTCTTTAATATCTTTAATACGAAGTTGAAGACTTATAGTTCCGTTCCATTCATTTTCATCTAAATTATATACTATGTTTACTAAAGCTTGGTTTTGAAGTAAGACTAATTTATGACCTAAATTAAAACCAATACCCGCAAATTTAATACCGCTTTGAGGGCACTTAAAATGACATTTTAAATGTTTATCATCGGCGCCAACAGTTTTGGCATAGCCAGTATCAACAACATTTTTTGTCATAAAAACAGGGGCACGATTCATTGGTCCAAAAGGAGCAAATTGATTTAGTATACGATAAAATTTAGCATCAATTTGATGAAAACCTAAGGTTTGATCTATTTCTATTTCTGGCGAGAGTAATTTAGGATCAATTTGTGTTTTAACTACTTGTTCAAATTTAGATTTGAATTTGGGATAATTTTCTTCAGTTAAGGTCAAGCCTGCTGCATATTTATGCCCTCCAAATTGTTCAATAAACTCCGAGCTAGCCTCTAATGCATTGTATACATCATAACCAATTACCGAACGGGCCGAAGCAGCTAATTTATTACCACTTTTAGTAAAAACTAAGGTGGGACGGTAATACGTTTCGGTTAGGCGAGAGGCTACAATCCCTATAACTCCTTTATGCCATTCGGGGTGATATACTACGGTTGAAAATTGTTCGGTTTCGTTGTTTTTTTCTATTTGAGTGAGCGCTTCTTTAGTAATTCTTTTATCGGCTTCTTTTCGATCAGTATTGTAACTTTCAATAGCCTTTGCATAATTTACAGCAGTGTCATAATCTTTTTCGGTAAGTAATTCAACAGCATGTAGGCCATGTTTCATTCTGCCTGCAGCATTAATACGAGGAGCAATCATAAATACAACATCGGTAATACTGAGTTCTTGTTTTTTAGTTTGTGCAATTAATGCTTTAAAGCCTGGTCTAGGTTGTTTGTTTATAACTTGTAGCCCATAAAAAGCCAATATTCTATTTTCTCCAGTAATGGGAACAATATCTGCACCTATAGCAGTAGCAACAAGATCTAAATAAGGAATAATATCCTTAAAATCGGCTTGTAATGTGCTATGGTAAGCTTGTATAAGTTTAAAGCCAACACCACAGCCACAAAGCTCTTTGTAAGGGTAGTTACAATCGGTACGTTTTGGATCTAAAACGGCAATGGCATTAGGTATTTGATCACCAGGTCTATGGTGGTCACAAATAATAAAATCAACTCCTTTGTCTTTGGCATAAGCTACCTTTTCAATGGCTTTAATACCACAATCCAAAGCAATAATTAGACTAATTTCATTATCATCGGCAAAGTCAATTCCCTTATAAGATATGCCATAGCCTTCTGCATACCTGTCCGGAATATAAGTGGTTATATGAGGGTGTAAAGTAATCAAGTAAGATGACATTAAAGCAACACTAGTGGTGCCATCAACGTCATAATCACCATATACCATAATACGTTCATTATTGGCAATGGCAGTTTTAATTCTGGCGACAGCCAAATTCATATCCTTCATTAAAAAAGGATCGTGTAATTGAGTTAGTTGAGGTCTAAAAAAATCTTTAGCTTCTTCGTAATTTTTTATGTGTCGTTGTACAAGTAATTCAGCTATACTAGAACTTACACCTAAAGCTTGCTGTAAAGTAGAAACATTTTTTGAACTAGGTTTAGGCTTTAGGGACCAACGCATAATAAAATTTGTTTTTTTTAAAATAGTTGACCTACATTAGGTAGGTTAAAAAAATAAGAATACGAAGTTAGTTTTTTTAGTGGTGTGTAAAATTAAAGTTATTGATATTTTAAGTTAAATAAGCTATTTTTGAAAGTATACTTAATTTGCTGTGAAGTTAAATCTGATTTTGTTATTAAGGGCAAAATTTAAAAGTTAAGTTATATTTGTTAAAAAAATCTATTGTTACACCATACTACATATTTACATCCGACAACTACAGAGTGGGTTACTTTTGTTCATGGCGCAGGAGGAAGTTCAAATATTTGGTTTAAGCAGCTACGTTCTTTTTCAAAACATTTTAATGTATTGGTATTAGATTTGCGCGGACATGGCGAAAGTAAGTCTACAACTTTAACAGTTGACGCTTCAACATATACTTTTGATGCAATAACTGATGATATTTTTGAGGTAATTGATTACCTCAAAATACAAAAATCGCATTTTATCGGAATTTCATTGGGTACCATTTTAATACGGAATTTAGCAGAAAAGTCACCCGAAAAGGTGAAAAGTATGATTATGGGAGGCGCTATAATGAAAATGAATTTCCGATCGCAAGTACTAATGCGATTAGGAGTTTGGTTTAAATCAATTGTTCCTTATATATACCTATATCAATTGTTTGCATTTATAATAATGCCGCGTAAAAACCATAAAAAATCACGATTGCTTTTTGTGCGCGAAGCAAAAAAATTATATCAAAAAGAATTTATAAAGTGGTTTAAACTTACAGCAGAAATTAATCCATTATTACGGTTTTTTAGGGCTAAAGATGTTAATATTCCTACGCTATACATAATGGGAGAAGAGGATTACCTTTTTTTGCCGATTATCAGAAAAATCGTAAATATTCATAAGCGAGCACAATTATTTATTATACCTAACTGCGGGCATGTGGTAAATGTTGAACGCCACGATGTTTTCAATAAAAATGCTATTGGATTTATAAAAGAACAGTAGTTTAATTTTTGAAATGCACCTAGGTACATATGTCTAAAAACATGTTTTTATGTAAGAAAACTACTTTTGCAAAATTTTGAATCAGTTTTATATTTTAGTTTTAGATTACAAATATCAATGTAGTATTTACAATACTATTTGTTTTTTAATTAAACCTAATTTATGAAAAAAAGAGTATTTCAATTAACTGCAATAGCATCTTTATTTGCCTTTACAACAAATGCGCAACGGATTTATGAATTTGAAGGAATAGCAGTTCCTGTAGCGCCAGATCCAGGCTTTGAATGGAAGTTACAAGATGATTTTTCAGATGATTTTAATTATGCTGATGGTCTTGGGAAACAAAGTCCATTATTTACTTCTAAATGGGATGATGTATATAATCCAGATCGAGATTTTAAAGGCCCTGGGGAGACTTATTGGACTACAGAAAATTCAGCAATTAATGCAGCTACTGATCGATTAGAAATTAGAGCAACACCACGTACATTAGATGGAAGCGGAAATGTTACAGGAGTAAACTGTGGAGTAGTATCTTCAAAAACAAAAGTAAAGTTTCCTATTTTTATGGAGGCAAATATAAAAGTAGCAAATGTTGAAAACTCTTCTAATTTTTGGATGCTTGATGAAGGTGGTTTTAATGAAATTGATGTATTAGAAGTATATGGTGGTTCAGCAGATGATTTTTTTAGTCAACAGATGTCTACTAACTTTCATATTTTTAACAGACAAGGTCCAAATGGACCAATAAATGTAGATAATACTTATCAAGCATTTTTTCAAACAAACAGAGATATACCAAATTATCAAACAAGCAATACGGGTTTTTGGCGCGATGATTTTCATAGATTTGGTGTGTATTGGAAAAGTCCAAATGAGATTAGCTTTTTTATTGATGGAGAGCCTGCAAAAAATGGAAATCATTTTGTTGAAGGGCGTTTAGCTTCTTTATTAGATGGTAGTTACGAATCTGCAATATTGCAAAGTCCCATTCCAAATGATGGTAATCCACCAATAGACAAAGGCATATTTCAAAATCAGGTATTTAGAGATGTGTTTATGATTATGGATATTGAGAGCCATCATGCCAGACCAATTTCACCTAGAGCGGATTTAGAGGATAGGATTAAAAATTTAATGGAAGTAGAATGGGTACGAACTTATAAACCAGTAAGTGACGGTACAGGTACAAGTGATAGAATACGTGCTATAAGTTTTGATAATAGGGATACTTTTATTCCTGTAGGAGAAAGCGAGCCAGCGTTTAGTTTAGGTGCTGTAGTGCCATTAAATATTACTTATGCAACGGGATTAACAGGTGCAGTTGAAGAAGACTTAACTTATGTTGCTGTTCAAATAAGGCAACTGGACGAAAATGGAGAAGAGGTAAATACAAGTGAATTCCAAACTGCAATCCCTACAGAAGGAGCAAATCAAGGACGTATTACCTATAATTATGCAGTACCAACAACTTTTCCAAACGGAACTAATATTCCAACTACAGAAAATTTACCTGATGGACATGAATTAGTTTTATTAATGTTTATGTCGGTAAACAATGACGATGCTTTTGCAAATGCCGATGATACTATCGTAATTAAAAAAGGAAGAACACGAGCAATTAGTTTTAATAATAGAGATTCCTTTATACCCTCTGGTGGAGCATTGCCAGAAGTTGCCTTGGCAAGCGAAATTTCTTTAGATGTTACCTATGCATCAGGCTTGGCAGGAGGTGTTGAAGAAGACTTAACCTATGTAGCTGTTCAGGTGAGACAAGTAGATGCGGCTGGTGCTGTAGTGGCGACAAGTGCCTTTGAAGAAGTTGTGCCAGATACCGCAGTGAATACTAATACTGTTACTGTTGATTATACCATACCAACAAATTTTACGACAGGAGCTGATAATGGAATCATATTTACAGAAAAAATACCAACTACAGAGAATTTACCTGTAGGGCATAAGTTGTTATTGTTAATATTTATGCAGGTAGATGAAAGTTCAACTGGTTTTGCTGAAGCGAATACCGAAGTTATTATTAGAGAAGAAGGAGCAACATTATCAAATACTGATTTTGAAATTAACACTAATAACATAATGGTATATCCAAACCCAACCTATGAATTTTTGAATATTGTAGGTGCATTCAAATCTTGGAAAATTTACAATTTATTAGGTGTTGAAATGGTAAATGGAACAGATTCACAAATAAATTTATCTGATTTAGTAACAGGCTTATATTATATCATTTTAGATAATAAAGAAAACTCAATTTATAAGTTTATTAAAAAGTAACAATAATTATAGAGAACTATAGACGTTCTCATTATTAATTTTTAAAATAAAATACGGTCCTTTCAAATTTGCTTTGAAGGGACTTTTTTGTTTTACGTTATTTTTAACCCAAATTATAGGACATTTTTTACTGTAACATAAAGTTTCTAACTTTTGTGCTGCAGCAAATAAGCCTCAATTGCATAGTGG
>CANMLG010000022.1 GCA_947498765.1 uncultured Aquimarina sp. | reverse complement strand
ATCAACCATCAACCATCAACCATCAACCATCAACCATCAACCATCAACCATCAACCATCAACCATCAACCATCAACTCAATTCAACTTAAAATACACCTGTTCACTTTCTAAATACTCCAGTAATTCACTAGTAATAGCTACTTTTAGTTTTCGGCTGGGCATGGTAATTTGCACTTTTTCTTTAGGTTCAAATACTTGAACGCTTAAGCTTTTTGATCCAGGATGTTGTAGAATAGTTTCATGCATCTGGTCGATAAAATGATCATTCAAATCTGTTACACTTAATTGTAGAGTAAGTTTGCGCGAAAATTGTTCAATAACATCATGTAATAACATAAAACTATTAAATTGAATCCTTGGTTCACCACGTTTACCAGTGTCTTTTTGAATCCAGCCTTCTTTTACAAAGGTTTTAACGTATACAAAGGTGTTTTGTACTAAAAAGGGCCTGAATCTTAAGTATTCCTCACCAAAAACACGAAATTCGAAAGCCATATCATAGTCCTCAATAGTAAACATAGCCCATCCTTTTCCGGCTTTTGAGGTACGGTGATCAACTACGGTAACAACACCACCAAATGAAACCTCGCGATTTACAACGGCATTCAAATCCTGAAAATCTTGAAGTTTTCCACTACAAAAATGTTTTAAGGCATGCTTGTGATCATCCAATGGATGTCCCGAAATATAGATCCCTACAACTTCTTTTTCTTTGGCTAATTTTTCCATGGTTCCCCATTCTTCACAAGGTGGAACTACGGGTTCTTCAATTTGTACTTCGCTGGCTTCACCAAATAAACTTACTTGAGCCGAGTTTTCACTTTCTTGGAATTTACTTCCGAACTTAATGGCTTTTTCTAAAAAAGTGGCTCCACTGCCTTCGTCATGGAAAAATTGTGCACGATGTGTGTCTCCTAAAGAGTCGAAACCACCTGCTAAAGCTAAACTTTCAAAAGCTTTTTTATTGGCAGCACGTAAATCGATTCGTTTGGCTAGATCAAAGATTGAAGTGTATTTTCCTTCTTCCTTTCTGTTTTCAACAATAGTGGAAACAGCACCACTACCAACACCTTTAATAGCGGCCATTCCAAAACGAACAGCTCCTTGGTCATTTACAGAAAATTTATGGAAAGATTCATTTACATCTGGTCCTAAAACCTCCAATCCCATACGCTTACATTCTTCCATAAAAAATGTAATCTGTTTAATGTCGTTCATGTTGTTAGAAAGTACTGCAGCCATATATTCGGCAGGATAATGCGCTTTACAATAGGCTGTTTGGTAAGCAATCCAAGCATAACAAGTGGAGTGCGATTTGTTAAAGGCGTAGGCAGCAAAGGCCTCCCAGTCTTTCCATATTTTTTCTAGTTTATCCACGGCATGCCCTTTGGCGGATGCACGCTCAATAAACTTAGGTTTCATTTTGTCCAGTACCGCTTTTTGTTTTTTACCCATAGCCTTACGAAGTACATCGGCCTCACCTTTACTAAAGTCAGCTAACTTCTGCGAAAGCAACATTACTTGCTCTTGGTACACCGTAATCCCATAAGTTTCGGCAAGGTATTCTTCACAGGCGTCTAAGTCATATACAATTTCTTCATCACCATGTTTACGTGCCACAAAACTAGGAATGTATTCCATAGGTCCAGGTCGGTACAAGGCATTCATGGCAATAAGATCGGCAAAAACGGTAGGCTTTAAGGATCTCATGTGTTTTTGCATCCCAGGAGATTCATATTGGAATACACCAACGGTTTCTCCACGTTGGAATAACTCGTAGGTTTTTACATCGTCAAGCGGGAAGTTTTCTGGGTCTAATTCTACACCATGCTTTGCTTTTACAATTTTTACGGTGTCCTTAATAAGGGTAAGGGTCTTTAGTCCCAAGAAGTCCATTTTTAACAGACCAGCATCTTCCACCACCGAGTTGTCAAACTGGGTACAATACATTTCCGAATCCTTGGCCAAGGCCACAGGAACGAATTTGGTAATATCATCGGGGGTAATAATCACACCGCAAGCATGAATTCCGGTGTTACGAACTGAACCTTCTAAAATATAAGCCTGATTTAGTGTTTCTGCCTCTAAACCATCTCCTTCGGTAATATTGAGTAGCTGATTAATGTTTTCCATTTCATCAGACTTAAACTTTTTCCGAAGAGTAGCCTCATCAATGCCAATAATTTTTTTAAGCTTGGACATGTTCGGAATCAGCTTAGCCATCCGATCGGCTTCCATTAATGGTAAATCTAAAGCACGAGCAGTATCACGTATGGACGATTTTGCCGCCATGGTACCGTAAGTAATAATTTGTGCTACTTGATTGGCACCATATTTATCAATTACATAGTCCATAACGCGACCCCGACCTTCATCGTCAAAGTCAATATCGATATCGGGCATACTTACACGATCGGGATTCAAAAAACGCTCAAAAAGTAAGTCGTATTTAATAGGATCTAAATTGGTAATCCATAAACAGTAAGCCACCGCAGAACCTGCAGCCGAGCCTCGACCGGGCCCTACAGAAACATCCATTTTTCGAGCCGCTCTAATAAAGTCTTCCACAATAAGAAAGTACCCAGGGTAGCCTGTTTTTTCAATTACTTTTAGCTCAAAATCTAATCGCTCGTCAATTTCGGGAGTAATTTCGCCATAGCGAATTTTAGCACCTTCGTAAGTAATATGGCGTAAAAATTTATTTTCACCACGTTTGCCGCCATCTAGTTTATCTTCTTCAAATTGGAACTCTTCAGGAATATCAAAGGCAGGTAACAATACATCTCTAGCTAGGGTAAAGGTTTCGACCTTGTCTATAATTTCCTGAATATTGGTAATTGCCTCAGGGATATCCTTAAACAGTTTTTTCATTTCCTCGGAAGACTTAAAATAGTATTCCTGATTTGGTAATCCGTAACGGTATCCACGTCCACGACCAATAGGGGTGGCTTGTTTTTCGCCATCTTTTACACACAATAAAATATCATGTGCATGGGCGTTTTCCTTGTCGCAATAATAGGTGTTATTAGTGGCAACAAGTTTTACGTTGTGTTTTTTTGCAAATTGAATTAATACTTGGTTTACACGGTCTTCATCCTCCTGTCCATGACGCATCAATTCGATATATAAATCATCACCAAAGGTGTTTTTCCACCAAAGTAAGGCTTCTTCAGCCTGATTTTCACCAATATTTAAAACTTTACTAGGGACTTCACCATAAAGGTTTCCCGTAAGGACAATAACATCTTCCTTGTATTGTTCAATCACTTTTTTGTCAATACGAGGTACATAGTATTTTCCATCAACAAAGGCAATGGATGACATTTTTGCCAAATTTAAATAGCCATTTTTGTTTTTAGCAAACATGACAATTTGATAGCCATTATCCTTTACCGATTTGTTGGTGTGGTCTTCGCAAACTTGAAATTCGCAACCAACAATAGGGGTAATTTCGTGTTCTATTTCTGGGAGTACATTTAAGGGCTCTTGACCTTCTTCCAAAGTGCCATTTTGGGTGGCTTCGTAACGTGCTTGGTTTTCTTCGTTTCTAGATTTTACGCCTTTATTATGATTAATTACTCCATTTACAAAATGAAAAGCTCCCATCATATTCGCATGATCGGTCATGGCAACAGCAGGCATTTTTTGTTTAGCCGTTGCTTTTATTAAATCGGGGACACTAATGGTCGATTGTAATATGGAAAATTGCGTGTGATTGTGTAAATGTGCAAAATTAGCGGTTTCAAGCGAAGCTAGATTACTACTTAAATCAGCATCAGAAAGGCTATCATCAATCAATGATTTTTCTAGTTCCTTTCTAATTTTTTCAGAAGCTTTTTTAAGATTGATGTGTTTTAAACCTATCAGTTTAAAAGGCTCGGGATTCGCTTCTTTAAAACGCGTATAGTATTGGTTGTCTACATCTAATTGTTCAATAGTATATTGTTGTTTACGTACTAATTCTAAAAAACAACGGGTGGTAGCCTCCACATCGGCAGTAGCATTATGTGCTTCACCAAAGGCAGTGCCAAATAAATATTGATGGAGTTCGGTTAGCGTAGGTAATTTGAATTTACCACCACGTCCACCAGGGATTTGACATAAAGTAGCTGTATGTTCGGTACAGGTATCCAGTACAGGTAAGCTAGCCATAGGACTTTCAATGCCATTACGGTAAAACTCGCAGCCCATGATATTTACATCAAAGCCTACGTTTTGACCGACTACAAATTTTGATTTGGCTAGTACGGTATTGAATTTTTCTAATACCTCGGCTAAGGGAATACCATCTTGTTCTGCTAGTTCGGTAGATATTCCGTGAATTTTTTCAGCATCGTAGGGAATATTAAAACCTTCGGGTTGTACCAAATAGTCCTCATGTTCAATACAATTTCCTAATTCGTCATGTAATTGCCATGCAATTTGAATACATCTAGGCCAGTTATCGGTATCGGTAATTGGAGCCTTAAAGTTTTTAGGTAAACCTGTAGTTTCTGTATCAAATATTAAGTACATGGGACAAATTTAAGTTTTGGAATTACAAATTTAGTGATTGTATTAATGGAATTCTAATCAACAAAGGTTTCCTTAAGAACAGATTTTAATGCTTAGAACAATTTTTTGATAATCTTCATTTTAGCATCCGTATGTTCGTAATATTTAAGGTTGGGTTCAGTCCAAGTAGATTTACTTAAAATAGCTTTTTGGTGCGAAAAACAATCAAAACTAAATTTACCATGATAGCTTCCTGTGCCACTATTGCCTACACCCCCAAAAGGTAAATTGTGATTGGTAAATTGCATTATACAGTCGTTAATAGCTCCATTACCAAAAGAAATTTCATTCAGAAAGCGCTTTTTAATAGCCTTATTGTTTGAAAATAAGTAAGCAGATAAAGGCTTTTCAATTTTTCTGATTATAGCAAAAGCTTCATCAATAGTATCATATTCAATAACGGGTAATATTGGACCAAATATTTCCTCTTGCATTACTGCATCATCAATACGTATGTCTGTAAGTATGGTAGGTTCAATAAAACGAGTTTCTTTGGAGTAATTACCACCATAATAGACGTTTTTTGTATTTATTAAAGAGCGTACTCTATCAAAATTTTTATCATTAATTATTTGAACAAAATTTCCATTATCAATATTGTAATTGTGTTTTTTAATTTCGGAAACTACTTGTGCTAAAAATTTTTCTTTGATACTTTTTTGAACAAGTACATAGTCAGTTGTAATACAAATTTGTCCTGCATTTAAAAATTTACTAGCTACCATACGTTTCACACACATGTTCAAAGAGCAATCTCGGGTAAAAATAGCAGGATTTTTTCCGCCAAGTTCTAAGGTAACGTTAGTTAGGTGTGGTGCGGCAGCTTGGTTTACAATTTTTCCAACTTGGGGGCTTCCCGTAAAGAAAATTTTATCAAAACGCTGTTTTAATAGTGTAGTAGTTTCAGGAATACCACCTTGAACAACGTTTAGGTAATCCGAAGGAAAGTTGTCGTTTATTAGTTGAGCCATAATAGCACTAGTCGCCGGTGCCATTTCACTAGGTTTTAAAATACTAGTGTTTCCTGCGGCAATAGAGCCTACAATGGGAATAAATGCTAGGTTGTATGGAAAGTTCCAAGCACTTATAATTAATGAAGTCCCCAGAGGTTCGGATACAATATAGCTTTTGGAAGGGAAGTTTAAAAGGTTTGTTTTAACACGTTTTGGTTTTACCCACTTTTTTAAATTTTTTAGAGCGTAGTCAATTTCACTATAAATAGGTAGTATTTCTGTAGTTAAATTGTCAAATTCAGATTTTTTAAGATCTTCATAAACCGCCTTGTGAAGTTGATCTTCATTGTTTTTAATCAGCTGTTTAAGTTTTTTTAATTGCAAAATTCTAAAAGAAACTGATCTAGTGGCATGGCTATAAAATAGTTTTTGTTGAGATGCAATTAAATTTTTGAATTCAATCTCAAATGGAATAGTTCCTTTAGCTGTGTTTTTTAGAGTATTTGACATTGTTTTAAAATTAAATTCCAAAGAAAACCCAAGGAGTTAAAAAAACCTTGTGATATTTCAATATCACAAGGTTTATAGTTTTAATTACTTTTAGCATAAGTATAGGTGCGGACATAATCAATATACATTGTTTTTTCTTCTTCGGTAAATGATTTAAAACGTTCCTTTGTTTCCATTCCACCGTCGTGATCATGAGTCCATAGATCCCAAATAACATCTAATTTACGCGTAAAAGCAGTTTTGGAAATATCAATACCCGATTTTTCACCATTAATATAATAAATCATGGTATGGGCATCTTTCCAATACAAACCAAAGGTTTGAAAATCTTCGTTCCATTTTTTGCCTTTAGCAGGGTTGTTGTTTGAAAGCTTTCTATTATCGAAATCAGCTATTCTTAAATGGTTATCTTCAATTTCAGGAAATACTTCTTTGCTTCTTTCAGCTTTTCCGTTTTCAACAATAAAATATTGTGATTGCCTTAAATAAGCTAAATCGGGATCATTATTAATAGGATTGGACATGTTCTCGCAAATATCAATTTCATCTCTGCCTTCGGCATTTCCATTATTTAACCAAAACGTATTATAGGCCGAAAGATGTGCGGTTTTCATGCTACACTCAATATATATTGGAAATGAAATTTGTGTTTTGGAATATATCCTAGACGTTTCAAACCATCGATCTGTAGTTTCATCAGAGGACAAACTAGCTTTTATCCATAATTTTCCATCGGAAACTCCTGCGTTTTCAGCCTTCATTTTATTAGGAACAGGATAATCCCAAAGTTCCTTGCGCCATTTGGTTTCATCCCAGGTGTCAAATTCATCAGAAAGTTCAGGGATTGCTTCCCATGTTTTACCTTTTGGTGGTGTTGGCTGGGCAAAAGAGCAAAGAGCGGTAATACTGGTAATAGTAATAAAAAGGATTGTTTTTTTAACAAAAGATAATTCGTTCATTGGAACATTATATTTATGTGATTAATGCTCAACAAAATACTAAAAATATAGGATTTGTATAGTCAATTTAGACTCTATTTAAAAAAGTTATAAAAATGAAAGAACTAAGATTATATTAACTTAAATAATGATCAATTTTTTGAACTATAGTAGTTACGTCTAAACCACAAAGTTGATAAAGCTCTTCGGTACTTCCATGGTCAATGAATTGATCAGGAACTCCCATAAGTTCTATAGTTCCTTTGTAATTTTGTAACTGAGCTTCTTCTAAAACGGCTGATCCAAAACCACCCTTGGTTACACCATCTTCAATAGTTATAATTGTTGCGTAATTTTTAAACACTTTCGTGAGAAGTTTGTTGTCTAAGGGTTTTACAAATCCCATATCAAAATGTGCTACATCATGAGCGGATTTGTCTATGGCACCATGTACTTGTTGTGTCATTTTTCCAAGACTTAAAATAGCTAGCTTATTTCCTTTGGATAATTGTTTACCTTTTCCAATAACAATTTTTTCAAAAGGCTGTCTCCAATTTAAATGAATGCCTTTTCCTCTAGGGTAACGAATGGCTATGGGCTTTTTTATTCCCAGTGAAGCGGTATAAAGTAAATTTCTAAAGGCGAGTTCATCAGCAGGAGCAGCAATAATTAAATTAGGAATGCAACGTAAATAAGCAATGTCAAAAACACCGTGATGGGTAGCGCCATCATGCCCCACAAGACCTGCGCGATCAATACAGAAAACAACAGGTAAATTTTGTAAAGCCACATCGTGGATTATCTGGTCGTAAGCACGTTGTAAAAAAGTAGAATAAATAACACAAAAAGGGAGTAAGCCTTGCGTAGCCATACCAGCAGCAAGTGTAACAGCATGTTGTTCGGCTATACCAACATCAAAAGTGCGCTCTGGGAATTGCTGCATTAATTGATTTAAGCCACTACCTGTTGGCATGGCTGGAGTTAGTGTAACGATTTTTTTATTTTTTGCTGCTAAGTCAATTAAGCTAGTTCCTAGTACTTCTGGAAATTTCGGTGGAGTAGGTGAGGTGTTTTTGGGGATGAGTTCTCCAGTTTTAGCATCAAATTTTCCAGGGGCGTGATAACGGACTTGATTTTCTTCGGCTTTTTTAAGCCCTTTTCCTTTTGTGGTTACTATATGTAGTAATTTAGGGCCTGATATTTTTTTAAGTTGTTCTAAATGAATAATAAGTTCATTAATATTGTGTCCGTCAATAGGGCCAATATATTCAAAATTTAAGGCTTCAATAATATTTGGCTGTCTATTAAAAATTCCTTTTTTAGTTTTGGTTAAGTAGTTTTTTAATGCTCCTATACTTGGATCAATGCCAATGGCATTATCATTTAATATTACTGTAAGATTTGCTTCAGCAACACCTGCGTGATTTAAAGCCTCAAATGCCATTCCGCTAGCAATAGAAGCGTCACCAATAACAGCAATATGTTGTTTGCTGTTTTCGTGTTTTATTTTAGATGCCAAGGCCATACCTAAAACAGCAGAAATGGATGTGGATGAATGTCCAGTGCCAAAAGCATCATAATTACTTTCACTGCGTTTTGGAAAGCCGCTAATGCCATTGAGTTGTCTATTGGTATCAAAAATAGCCTTTCGATCTGTTAAAATTTTATGTGGATAAGCTTGGTGTCCTACGTCCCATACTAAATTATCAGTAGGGGTTTGGTAGCAATAGTGTAGAGCAATACTTAATTCAACAACACCAAGACTGGCGCCTAAATGCCCTTCTTTAGTAGCTACTATATTAATAATAAATTCACGTAATTCTTTTGCTAATTGCGGTAGCTGCGCTTTATTAAGCTTACGTAAATCATGAGGTGAGATTATTGAATTTAATAGTTTCTGCATAATGCAAAAATAATACGATTAGAATTATAAAATAGGCTCCAGTTAATTATATGTTGGAATTTATAAAGGAAGTGGTGTGGATATTTTTGCAAATAATTTTTAATTACATTTGAGAAAATACTTTACTATGGAATCTGTTTTTGATGATGTATACTACATGAAAAAAGCTTTGCAGGAGGCAGAAGCAGCTTTTGATAAAGATGAGGTTCCTGTTGGTGCAATTATTGTAATAAAAGATCGTGTAATAGCTAGAGCACATAATTTAACCGAACTGCTTAATGATGTAACAGCACATGCCGAAATGCAAGCAATTACTGCAGCAGCTAATTTTTTAGGAGGTAAATATTTACGCGATTGTACACTTTATGTAACCCTCGAACCTTGTCAAATGTGTGCTGGTGCACTGTATTGGAGTCAAATTTCTAAAATTGTTTATGGGGCCGCAGATCCTAAGCGAGGATGTAAAGCAATGGGGACTACTTTACATCCAAAAACAGAACTTGTAGGTGGAATATTGGCCAATGAATGCGAACAATTGATAAAGCGTTTTTTTATTGAAAAGCGAAATTTAAATTAAGGTTAATTGATGTTGTATAATTTGAAGAGGTGGATAGGGAAGTTTGGTTTTATTGTAAAAAGAGTAGTTTTTTTAGTTTATATGGGTTTAAAAGTACGTTAAAGTGCTATTTTTTAAATTTAAAACGCTGATTTTCAATAAAATATTTATTTTTATGTAGTTTTTTACTGCTGTTTATTAATCTGATTTTTTTGCAAAGCATAAATTATTCAGGTTTAAATGGGAAATAGATATTTTACATGTGGAGCTATTTAGATTTTAAAACATATTTCTTACTGTATTTTAGTTTTGCAGAGAATGTTCAGGGAAATGATAAGCGTCGATTAATTATTGATAGCGTTGGTGAGCATAAATTTGAAACACATTTGGAGGAGATACTAAATGATAAAAGTGTAGTGAGTCGCCGAAAAATAAGGCGTTATATTAGCCTAAATGACATTTCCCGAGAAAGAGTAATTGCTCTGTATAATGAGTTAAGGCTAATATTTCAGTGTAATCATTCACAAACAGTACTAACTGATCGCGAAGAGCAAATTATTAAAACTATTATTAAAACTTATTTTAAAATAGAAATTTAACCCAAATTATGAATTAGAAAATTTATTACGTTATGAAATCACTTCAAAAACAAACACTTTGTTGTACTTTAATACCTCATTGCAAAGTTCTAGTGCGTAATCCGGGTATAAAGTTAATTGGTGTAATTTTTATTGAAATTGATAACTTAATTTCATAGCAATAAGATCAAAGTAGGTTACATTTTTATGCATTAAAAATCATTATTTTTGGCGCATGATTTTAACAGATACCCATACCCATTTAAATAGTGAGGCTTTCGCCGAAGATAGAAATGAAATGATTCAACGTGCCATTGATAAAGGTGTTTCTCGTTTATTTGTGCCTTCGGTAGATTCGGAAACAACAAAAGCTTTATTTGAGGTGCAGCAAGCTTTTCCAGATAATGTCTTTTTAATGATGGGACTACATCCAACACATGTAAAAGAAAATTATTTAGAAGAACTAGCTCATGTGGAGCAGCAATTAGAAAAGCATCAGTTTTGCGCAGTTGGCGAAATTGGAATGGATTTATATTGGGATAAAACTTATGTAAATGAGCAAAAAAATGCCTTTGAAAAACAGATAGTCTTGGCAAAAAAGCATCAACTGCCTATAAATATTCACTGTCGTGATGCTTTTAATGAAACTTTTGAAGTTTTAGAAGCCCATAAGGGAAAAGATTTACACGGAATTTTTCATTGTTTTACCGGGACTTATGAGCATGCATTACAAGCTATTGATTGCGGAATGAAATTAGGGATAGGCGGTGTTGCTACATTTAAAAACGGAAAAATTGATCAATTTTTAAAGGAAATAGACCTGAAGCATATAGTCTTAGAAACCGATGCACCTTATTTGTCACCAACTCCTTATCGAGGGAAACGGAATGAATCTGCTTATATTTATAATGTAGCCGAAAAATTAGCGGATATTTATCAGCTTCCTATTGAAAAAATAGCTGAGGTGACTACACAAAATTCAAAAGCTGTTTATGGAATGTGATCTCGATGCCTTTATAAGTTAGTTTTTTTTGCTATTTTAATACTTTCTTTAAGCTGATTACACTTTTTGGTTTAAGATCATTTTAAATTACTGAATGCAACAAAAACTTTTACTTGTATATACAGGAGGAACCATAGGAATGGTTAAGGATAAAAAAACAGGGGTGTTAATGCCTTTTGATGTTGATTCTTTATTGGCTCAGATTCCTCAATTGGAGGCAATCAAAGCACAAATTGATGCAGTAAGTGTTCCACAACCTAAGGATTCTGCAGATATGCAGCCTAAGGATTGGCAGTTCTTGGGTAAACTTATTTATAGTAAGTTTATGCAGTATGATGGTTTTGTGGTATTACATGGTACTGATACGATGTCATATACGGCTTCAGCCTTGAGCTTTATGTTTACTAATTTAAAAAAGCCTATTATTTTTACAGGATCTCAATTGCCTATAGGTGATATTAGAACTGATGCTTTAGAAAATGTGTTAACAGCTATTCAGATTGCTTTATTGCAAGAAAATGGAGAGCCTTATATCAATGAAGTTGGAGTGTATTTTGATAGTCAATTGTTTAGAGGTAATCGAAGTACAAAAATAAGTTCAGATCGTTTTAAAGCATTTGCATCGCCTAATTTCCCAGCATTGGTAACTTCTGGCGTAAGCCTTAAAGTAAATGACCCTGTTCTTGTTAAAGCTAATTTGAATAGAGTTACAAAATTTTCAGAAGTATTAAGCGATAAGGTTTTTTTATTGAAAATACATCCAGGTATTACACAGCAAGTATTGGAACAATTGTGTAAAACTGTCGATTTTGAAGTGCTTATTATGGAGACTTATGGGTCTGGAACAATTTTTAATGCACCTTGGTTGGCACATTTGTTAGAAAAATTACTAAAAAACGGAAAAAACATTATTAATTGTTCACAGTGTATATCAGGGGTAGTAAAGCAAGGAATTTATGAAGGTAGTGAGCAATTAAAATCCTTGGGAATCATTAGTGCTAAAGGCATGACAACCGAATCAGCTATAACAAAAGCCATGTGTTTGTTGGGGCAAAATAAAAGCAAAAATGAATTTAAAAAGCATTTTGAGACAAATTTTAGCGGGGAGATGTATTAAAAAAACGTTTTCTATTTTATAAAACCATCAATTTTTTATTTATTTGCTAAAGTGATTGATGTGTTTTTTTATTTTTAATTTAAAAACATATCTTTAAACAAAATTTTATTGGGTAAAACCCCTAATCTATCACAGATTTTAAAAACTTAAATAATACTAGTAAACTTAAGACTTGAACTAATGAAAAAAATCTTTTCAATTTTAGCCATCGCAGCAGCAATGATGATTGGTAACGTTGCAAATGCAAACACGGCAGTAATAGCTGCTACAACAACCGCGGCAGTATCTTCGGTACAAGAGGACACCGCTGGTCCGGTAGTAAAGGAATCATTTCACCAAGGATTGAAAAAACGTTTCATCGAGGGAGGTCCTGAATTTATGGGGATCGTATTGATTTGTTTAATTTTAGGTTTAGCTATTGCTATTGAAAGAATTATTTATTTAAACCTTTCTACTTCGAATTCAAAAAAATTACAAAAAAATGTGGAAGATGCACTAGCAAGTGGTGGTGTTGAAGCTGCAAAAGAAGTTTGTAGAAACACAAAGGGCCCTGTAGCATCTATTTACTACCAAGGTTTGGATAGAGCTGACGAAAGTATTGATGCCGCTGAAAAAGCTGTAGTTGCTTACGGAGGTGTACAAATGGGACAATTAGAGAAAAACGTATCATGGTTATCATTGTTTATTGCCTTAGCGCCGATGCTTGGTTTTATGGGAACGGTAATTGGTATGATCCAAGCATTTGATAAAATTGAGCAAGCAGGAGATATGGATCCAGCATTAGTGGCAGGTGGTATTAAAGTAGCACTTTTAACAACGGTATTTGGACTAGTTGTGGCAATTATTCTTCAAATTTTTTACAACTATATTGTTGCAAAAATTGATTCTATCGTTAATGATATGGAGGATGCTTCGATTTCATTAATTGATATTCTTGTTGCTAACAAAAAGAAATAATCAATATTTTGTTGAAAAAGGATGTGTAAAACATCCTTTTTGAAACTGATTATTAATACAACACTATCATTTATGGATAGTGTATAAAACAAAGAAACAAATGAAAATTTCAAAAATCATATCATACGTAGTACTAGCAGTAGGCTTGTTGTCTGGAGTATTGTGGTATCTGATGAATGGTGGCTTTTCAGACCTAATGACAGAGGCTGGTGCTACAGAGGCTAGAGAGCTTCCTCTAGCACAGTCTACAGAATTAGTGTCGCCACTTTATAATTTATCTTTAGCTGTTATTGCAGTGCTATTGGTTGTAACTATAATAACCATCATAAGTGGATTAATTAAGAATCCTTCAAGCTTAGTAAAAACCTTAGTCGGTGCTGGAGCCTTTTTGGTTGTAGTAGGAATTAGTTTTGCTTTATCAAAAGGTAAAGAAGTAATCACCAGAGATGGGGTAGTAATTACGGAAGGTACAACACGTTGGGTTGAGGCTGGTATTATAGCATTTTACATTTTTGCAGCAGTGGCTGTAGGAGCAATGCTAGTAGCAGGAATTAAAAAATCAATAAGTAACTAATTATGGCAAAAAGAGCAGCACCAGAGGTAAATGCAGGGTCCATGGCCGATATTGCATTCTTGCTTCTTATTTTCTTCCTGGTAACTACGACTATTGCGTCAGATACTGGTATTAATAGGAAACTGCCTCCGAAACTTCCAGAAGATATTACTGCTCCTAAAATAAAGGAGAAGAATTTGTTTACTGTAATTGTAAATAAAGAAAATCAGTTATTGGTCGAAGATCAAAATATGGAGCTGAAAGACTTACGTCAGGCTGCTATTGACTTTTTAGATAACGGTGGAGGAACTGAAGCAAATAATAAATGTAATTATTGTAGAGGGAAAAAGAATCCAGAATCATCGGATAACCCTGAAAAAGCGGTAATTTCATTGCAGAATAGTCGCGAAACGAATTACGGGACGTATATAGCAATCCAGAATGAGTTGATGGCGGCTTATGCATTTTTGCGTAATCGAGAAGCGAAGCGTTTGTATCAAATGACGTATCCTGATATTCTTCAAGGCTTAAAAGATGCAAAAAAAGATTCTGACGAAGAAAAGCAATTTCAAGAGAAAAAAGATGCTGTAAAAAAGCTGTTCCCTGAAAAACTTTCTGAAGCTGAATCGAAAGATGGATAATTAATCATAAAAAAAGATAAGAAATGTCAAAGTTTAATAAAGGAGGGAAAAAAGAACTTCCAGCTATTTCGACAGCTTCATTGCCAGATATCGTATTCATGCTTTTGTTCTTTTTTATGGTGGCAACTGTTATGCGTGATAGTACATTAATGATTGAAAATGTATTGCCTTATGCAGATCAGGTAGAAAAACTTGAAAACCGTAGTTTAGTGATGTATATATACGCAGGGAAACCTGGTAAAGAATATCGTAAATTTGGTACAGAAGCTAAGGTGCAATTGAATGATAAATTTGTATCTAATATAAAAGAGGTGCAATCTTTTGTGCAAGAAACAAGAGCAAATACACCAGAAGATCAAATTGGGAAGTTGATGGCAGCATTAAAAGTTGACAAAAACACTAATATGGGTCTTATAGGTGATGTTAAAGAACAATTACGAGAAGTAAATCAATTAAAAATAAATTACTCTACTAAAGCAGGTGATGCTACTAAAAATGTAAAGTAAGCTTCTGTAAGTTTGATAAATAAAAAATCCCACTATTAGTGGGATTTTTTTTGTTTATTATTAAACAAATTAAATTAGCTCATTTGTTTGTATTGTCATATTTAAAAATTATTTTGACTACTGACTACTGACTACTGACTACTGACTACTGACTACTGACTACTGACTACTGACTACTGACTACTGACTAC